>CAVPBR010000025.1:0-17249 GCA_963701885.1 uncultured beta proteobacterium | reverse complement strand
AAAGATCGCGCGCCACATCACCGCAGCGAGCGCCGGATTGGGGAAATTCGAGATCACGCCCTCGATCGCGTTCTGTGCCTTGAACATCGCATCCCAGATCGCCCAGTGCATCAGCGGCGCATCCTCGGGCTTGCGGCCCTCCTGCTCGTAGCGCCACAGCGTCGCCGAGCACAGATACAGCAGCGACAGCACATCACCCAGTCGCGCGGAAAGCTTCTCCTTGCGCTTGAGCGCACCGCCCAGCGTCCCCATCGAGATGTCGGCGAGGAAGGCAAGTGCTGCCGAGAAGCGCGTCAGTTGCTGGTAGTAGCGCCGGGTTTCGGGCGCAACGTCTGGCGGGACGCGGACGAAATTCGAGCCGGTCAGCCCCATGACGAAGGTGCGCGCGACGTTGCGCAGGCCGAAGCGCAGGTGGCCGAACAGCGCGGCGTCGAACAGTCGCACCGCCTTGCGGCTGTCCAGCGCGCGCGTTGCCGCCATTTCGTGCAGTACGTACGGGTGACAGCGGATCGCGCCCTGCCCGAACACGATCAGGCTGCGCGTCAGGATGTTCGCGCCCTCGACGGTGATCGACACCGGCATCTGCATGTACGCAGCGCCGAGAAAATTCGACGGCCCCATGCAAATGCCTTTGCCGCCGACGATGTCCATCGCGTCATTGATCACTTCCCGGTTGCGCCCGGTGATGTGCAGCTTGGCGATGCCCGACAGCACCGCGGGCTTCTCGCCCTGGTCGACGATTGTCGCGGTCAGCATCCGCACCGCGTCCATCAGGTAGAGGTTGCCGCCCATGCGGGTCAGCGCTTCCTCGATGCCCTCGAAGCGGCCGATCGCCGTCCTGAATTGCGTGCGCACCCGCGCATAGGCGCCGGTCGTGCGCACGGCGAGCTTCGCCATGCCGGTGTTCGACGACGGCAGCGAAATGCCGCGGCCGGCGGCGAGGCATTCCATCAGCATCCGCCAGCCCTTGCCCAGCATCGGCTGCCCGCCGATCACCCAGTCCATCGGGATGAAGACGTCGCGGCCCCAGTTCGGGCCGTTCTGGAATACCGCGTTCAACGGCATGTGGCGCCGGCCGATATTGACCCCCGGGTGCGAGGTCGGAATCAGCGCGCAGGTGATGCCGAGATCCTCGCGGTCGCCGACGAGGTGATCCGGATCGAAGGCGCGAAACGCGAGCCCCAGCAGCGTCGCGACCGGCCCGAGCGTGATGTAGCGCTTGTCCCAGGTGGCGCGTAGCCCCAGTGTTCGCCGGCCTTCGTGCTCGCCCCAGCACACGACGCCCCAGTCGGGAATAGCCGCGGCGTCCGAGCCCGCCTGCGGATTGGTGAGCGCGAAGCAGGGGAGCTCGAGGCCACGCGCGAGGCGCGGCAGGTAGCGGCGCTTCTGCTCCTCGGTGCCGTAGTGCAGAAGTAGTTCACCCGGCCCGAGCGAATTGGGCACGAGCACGGTGACCGCGATGGTGCCGCTACGCGTCGACAGCTTGGTGATGACCTGCGAGTGCGCGTAGGCCGAGAACCCCAGGCCGCCGTAGGCCTTCGGGATGATCATCCCCAGGAAGCCGTGGTCCTTGATGTATTGCCAGACCTGCGGCGGAAAATCTTTGTGGACGTTCGTCGTCTCCCAGTCCGACACCATCGCACACAGCGTCTCGGCCTCGTGGTCGAGAAAGTGCTGCTCGTCGGGGGTCAGGTGGGTGCGCTCGAGCGCGAGCAGCCGACGCCAGGCGGGCTTGCCCGAGAACAGTTCGCCGTCCCAACTCACCGTGCCGGCTTCAAGCGCCTCGCGCTCGGTCTGCGACATCGGGGGCAGTACCTTGCGGAACGCCGCGAGCAGCGGCGCACTGACGAGCCCGCGGCGCAGCGGGGGCAGCGCGAATGGAAGTGCGACGACTGCGACGACGATCGCCCAGCCGATCGCCCATGGGGCCGACAGTGTGCCGGTGAGCCATGCCGCGACCAGCCATGCGGCCACCGCGGCGATCCATGCGACGCCTCGTGCCTGCGCATAGGCGAGTGCGACGACAGCGACAATGGCGATAACAATGAACAGTGCGATCATCGATGGCTCCCGTTCAATCCCGGCCAGTCACCGATCGCTGCCGCCGGCGCCAGGCGCCGCCCAGTGGGCGCAGAAAATCCTTGCCTGCGCGCTCCGGATCGCGCGCGAGCTTCAATGCCGGGATCGGCAGCGCGATCAAAATTCGTTTGCAGGAGATCGGCGAGGTTCGCGCTTGGGATTCGAGCCGGGTCAGCAACTCGAGCCGCAACTGGTTCATCGGGTCGAGCCGGCGCGTCAGCACTGCCTGGAACAGCTCTTCCTTGCTGCCGAAGTGGTAGTTCACCGCGGCGAGGTTCACCCCGGCCGCTGCGGTGATCGCGCGCAGGCTGGTCGCCTCGAAGCCGCGCTCCATGAATAACGCTTCGGCCGCGTCGAGAATGCGCAGCTTAGTCGCCGCGGGATCGCGCGAGGGCTTGAGGGGGATTGCCGTGGCTCGAGCGGGCACTGTTGCGAGCGGAAGAAACACTCGTTTCAATCCTACGTTTGTTCTCTTATCGTGTCGATGCCCCTCACCTCGACTGCTCAATACCACCCAAGGGCGCGCAACCAAGTCCGCACTGCGCACGGTCCTGGCTTGCGCAGTTAGACGCAGGCGTCAGAAGTATCCGTCAACTACGCTGCTGATCGTAAAGAACGAGTTCGGCGTGTATGCCGGATTCCCCAGCGCAGTGGACGAAATAATGACATCGCCGTCCGGACGCGTGTAACCCCAAGTGTACTTCGGCAAGTAATAGGCCTGCGTCAGAATCATCTGGCCCGCTGAGTTATAGAGAATTGCCCCCACCCAGTTCGCGTTCGCCTGCACATCGAGTCGATACGTCGTGTACGGCTGAAAAGTGAAAGGAAAGCAGAACCCCGGCGCATTGGGTGTTGCAGGATTATTGTAGCTCGCATACGAAAAATCTTCGAATGCGATCCCGGTACACTGCAAGGCTGCTCCTTGATTGAACGGTGCGTTGTGCAGGGTTACCGCGCCAATCGTTATACCGCGCCCGTTCAGCGATGTATTGCCGTTCGGTTGGCCCCACGCGAGTTGCGCATAGACGACCACAAAGATGTGTGCCGTTGGATTGACGACAAAGATGTTTTCGGTGATTAGGTCGAATTCCACGTACTGTGTGGTACCCACAGGGTAAGGTACGCGCGTAATGACGAAGGCATTTCAGCCTCCGGAGTCGATCGAGGACTGTCCTACATTGGGATACTGGTAAGCGTCTGCGGTTCTGGGAACCGTGATGCTCAGCAGAAACGCAGACAGAACGCAGGCTAAATGCGGGTGACGCACATGACGGCGTTCAGACATAAGTCTTCCAGAGGAATCGCGTGCTGGACGACAAGTATGAACTTGGTCGAAGGAGCGGTTCAAACGCGAACGCTGGTGCCCGGTCAAACAATGACCGGATTGCCAAGCCGGATTATGCGTATTAACCATTGCTGCACCGCATTG
This sequence comes from uncultured beta proteobacterium, assembly GCA_963701885.1. Taxonomy (GTDB): domain Bacteria; phylum Pseudomonadota; class Gammaproteobacteria; order Burkholderiales; family Casimicrobiaceae; genus VBCG01. Next base: position 13,741 of record CAVPBR010000025.1, on the reverse strand, counting down.
ACGCCGGATGCAAGAGCTGCGCTGAAGGCGAAATCCCGTTTCATATGAGTTTCGAAACCAAGGAGACGCACCTCGCGAGCCCCGCCGCGACGACGCTGTTCGCGCGCAGCTTCACCCTGGCGATTCCGAACTTTCCGCGACATTTCGAGCTCTGCGCGACAGACGGACAAGTCGTCGGGTATGTTCATTTCACGCGCGCCGAGAAGGGCGTCTACCTGTGCGGGGGACTTTGCATCGATGCGCGCCTATATAGACGCTACCGTCTGCAAGAGCGAGCGTCGTTCCAAGGCGAGGGGACGTGGTCACGGCAGTTGCTTCGGCGGTCTATCGATCTCCTCGGGCAAAAGCGTGCGGTGTTCGCATACAGCGACCATCGGGTCTCTGTTCGCGACATCGTGGCTCTCGGGTTCATTCACACGCCCCACCGGTTCTTGTATGCACAGTGGCACTCTGCGTCGCGTCCCGCCGAGCGCGCAGAACTCGTGGATCTCGCGCACGCCGTGGGTGCCTTTTGAGCATCCCGTTCCCGAGATGACTATTCTTTCAGCAACCCAACCAGCTCCTCCGTGCTGCGCCAGTGCCATCCGCATACGAGGCGCGGAAGAGCCCAAACTGAGTCGTCGGGATCGATGGTCCTGCCCGCCGTCGAAAATGCGCCGGAGCAGCGGTGGATCGTTTCGTATTTCGGGAAATACTCGTCGCGTAGATACTCGCTCACTTGCCCATAGGGGTACGCAAACGGCAGGGACCGGGAGTCGGATAGCTTCGAGAGTATGTACAGACTTGCCCGGCGCACCTCCAAATCCGCTTCCTCGTAGTTCGCGATTTTCGAGAAATCGCCTCGAAGCTGGTCGCGCTGTGCAATCCGCGCCACGGCTGGGTGAACGTGGTCCCAACTGTGATTGCCGATTGCAAGCGGGCAACCGTCGGCGGAAGCACCCCACCAGTCATCGCCAAGCCAACCGGTAAGATCCGTAAACCCGCAGTCGGGAGAGCGCTCCATTGCCGCACGTGCTTCGGGCGAGGCAATCACAAAGCTGGTCGCGCAGGCACGCCTGGCGTTGTCTCCAGCCGTGCCGGCCGATTCATTGAGGATTCGTCGGAAGCTCTTCTGGGGACCCCAGTGCCGGTGCACAAAATCGGCGTAGTCAAATCGCGGGCCGTCGTCAAATGTCATCGCAACCTCTACGCCGCCGGTGCCCAGCCAATGACGGGCCTTATGGGCTCGCGTTACCCAATCCACCGACACGATCCGAACGTTGAAGGAGAGCAGCGTCGCAAGGTCCGCCTCCAGCGCAACGTGGTCGTTCGTCGCGTAGCCATTTCCGGTAATGTTGTGAGAGTGGTAACTGAGCACCAAGCGCTTCACGGGCTTGGACATCCTGGGCTCCGCCTGGGGACCAAAGAAACTCCGCTTGAGATTATTGCACCGGACGGGATGCGCAGTCGCGTGGGATCTTCGCGAGCGGGCCGCACGCAGTTATATACTCTTGGCGAAGGGGCTGGCGATGGCGTCGATCTCGATCACGAAGCAGCACCTGCTCACCCACCGCAAGGCGAAGGACGTCGCGGACCGGCTCGCGCGCGACCTGCAGGAGCGCTTCGGCCTCAGCTACACCTGGGAGGGCGACGACGTCGTCTTTCAGCGCCCCGGGCTTGCGGGGCGGATGCAGGTGAGACCGAAAGAGATCCGGCTCGACGTGAAGCTCGGCCTGCTCCTCTCGGCGTTGAAGCCCACGATCGAGCGTGAGATCCATGCCCAGCTCGACACCCTGTCGGGCAAGCGCAGCGCCTGAACTCGCCCCGTCGCAATCGTCCGGCCGCCGGTCTTCGCCCGCGCGCACGCGGCCCGCAGCGCTGGTACAGTGCGCGCCGCGCGCTGCGAAATCAGGCCAGCGGGTCGGGAAACGGCGCATCGGACCCTGCGACGATTGCATCGTGGATTGCGCTTTCCCGGCTTTCGATCGTTGCGAGAAACTCGATCGCACCGTGCATCTTGCCGAACGCATCGAAGCCGCGCTCCAGAAAGTTCTGCAGCGCAGCCAGTCCCGCCGCACGCGCCGGCTTGCGCATCAAGGCAAGTGCAGTGCGCAGCACCCGCATGCCGACGTAGCGATCGAGTGCCACCCCGACGTCGCCGATCAGCCGGATCTGCTGCACACGCTGGTCGTAGCATCCGGCGCGCCGGTATGCCGCGCAGTAGCTGGGGACCGTTAGAGCGGAATCCTGCGAACCGAGCGCATTGGCGAGCCCGCGATCGAGGTCCTGTGACAACGCGTTCAACTCGACCGCAGTCGCGACGGTCGCGATCACGCCCGCCGGAAGCAGCCGTTCGAGCAGCGGCGCGATGCGCGCAAGATCGGCGTCGCGCTGGGTGAAATCGGTAGCGCCATAAAGATCGGTCTCGAAGAATCGGATCGCGCCCGCATAGCGCGGCTGAGCTTCGAGGTCGGCGTAGCTGCGCCGCAGGCGCCGTGCCTGCCAGATGGCGACCAGGTCGAGCGAGCGCGCAAGCACGGAGTTCTGGCCGCGCTTGCCGTGGTGCCGCGCGACTCGCGCGAGCGCCACCTGCAACCGCTGAATTGCGTCACGGGTTGCAGTGTCGCTCATCGACCGGAAGCGGGCGCCGGGCACGACATGGCCCGCGAGTATAGGACGATGTCCGCAAGCGCGGACCCCGGCGCTTGTGAGGGTCGATTTGCGCATTAGATTGATTGCTCTAGCCGCCTCCCGCTATCGTCGCCGCCAAAGTGGCGCGGTGGGAGCACGCATCTCGCCATGCGCGCGCGTCGCGCGGTGCACCGGCTCGCCAAATTCCTCCGCCATGCCAATCGCGCATCACTCCGCGTCGTGAACCGAACCCGCCGCCGCATCGTCTTCGCCGGGGCGCTCGGTGCCGTCGCCTTCGCTGCCGTGCGCTTGCTGCCGTCGAATCGACCGCGGCAAGGTCTCGGGGGATTGACGCCCGACGGCGTCGACGTGATGCGTGCGCTGCTCCCCGCGCTCCTCGTCGGGGCGCTGCCGCAGGACGTGGCAATGCGCACTAAGGCGATCGACGAGACGCTCGAGGGCATCGGCTACGCGATCACCGGACTCACTCCGATCGCGCGCGAAGAACTCGGCTCGCTGTTCGCGCTGCTCGCTTTCGCTCCGCTGCGCATCGGACTCGCCGGGGTGCGCGTGCCGTGGGCCGACGTGACGCTCGCAACCGCCGACACGTTTCTCACCAATCTGCGTGGCAGTCGCTGGCCCCAGAAGCGCGCAGCCTACGATGCGCTGCACCAGCTCACCTTCGCGGCCTGGTATGCCGATCCGCGCTCGTGGCCGGCGATTGGCTACCCGGGCCCGCCGCCGCTGACGTGACGACCCTCCAGGCACTCGGGGCAGTACCCGCGGCCACGCCCGCGTCCCTCCCGCTTGCCGACCCGATCCGCGAAGGCCTCGCGAATGGCTGGCGGGTGATCGATGCCACGACGCTCGAGCGCGACCTGACGCTCGAGGCCGATGTCGCGATTGTCGGCACCGGCGCGGGCGGCGGCATGGCCGCGGAGATCCTGTGCGACGCGGGACTGTCCGTTGTCATGATCGAGGAAGGGCCGCTGCGCTCGTCCTCCGATTTCCGCATGCGGGAGGACGAAGCTTACCGCGACCTCTACCAGGAATCGGCCGCGCGCAGGACTTCCGACAAGGCCATTGGCATTCTGCAAGGGCGCTGCGTCGGCGGCGGCACGACCGTCAACTGGACGAGCGCGTTTCGCACACCGGAAGCGACGCTCGCGTACTGGGCGTCGGAGTTCGGCATCGCCGGATTCGGTCCCAGCGACCTCGCCCCGTGGTTCGAGCGCGTCGAGGATCGTCTGGGAATCGCGCCGTGGACGATCGCGCCGAACGTAAACAATGCGGTCCTCGCGACCGGGGCCGAGAAGCTCGGCCTGCACTGGGGCAGCATGCGCCGCAACGTCCGCGGCTGCCGGAACCTGGGCTATTGCGGACTTGGCTGCCCGACCAACGCCAAGCAGTCAATGCTGGTCACGACCATTCCCCACGCGCTGGCCCGCGGCGCAACGCTGCTGACCCGCGCGCGCGCCGATCGCTTCACGGTGCACGGCGAACGGGTCGACGCACTTCACTGCCGGGCGATGGACGCGAGCGGTACGACGCCGACGTCGCGGCAGATCCGCGTGCATGCCCGCGAGTACGTGAGCGCCGCGGGGGCGATCAACACTCCGGCGCTCCTGCTGCGCAGTGGCGTTCCGGATCCCTACGGCATCCTCGGTCTGCGCACGTTCCTGCATCCGACCGTCGTGTCGGCGGCGCTGATGCCGCGGACCGTCGACGGCTTCCGCGGAGCGCCGCAGTCGGTGTTCTCCGACCACTACGAGCAGACGGCCGCTCCCGCGGGCCCGATCGGATTCAAGCTCGAGGCGGCGCCGGTGCATCCGGTGCTCGCAGCGATCACGCTGCCTGGGTACGGGCGGCAGCACGCAACCTGGATGCAGCGCCTGCCACAGTTGCAGGTGCTCATCGCGCTCCTGCGCGACGGCTTTCATCCGGATGCTGATGGCGGGCGCGTCAGGCTTGCGGGCGACGGAACACCGATCCTCGACTATCCACTGACGCCATATCTCTTCGACGGTGTGCGCCGGGCGTTTTCGGCCATGGCCGAGCTCCAGTTCGCGGCCGGCGCGACCGAAGTAATGCCGGTGCAGGACGGCGGTGGAAGCTACACCGGCGTTGCGGCAGCGAACGCCGCGATCGGCGGCTTCGCACTGGGCCCGCGCACGACGACGATCGTGTCCGCGCACGTGATGGGTGGGGCGCCGCTCGGCCCCGCCGCGCGCCGCGCGGTGGCCGATCCCACCGGACGCCATCATCAGCTCGCCAATCTTCATGTGTTCGACGGTTCGCTGTTTCCGACGTCGATCGGAACCAACCCGCAGCTTTCGATCTACGCCATCGTCGCAAGGCTTGCATCGGGCCTCGCGCAACGCATTCACGGTTGACCGCCGCCAGCGGCGCAGAACCATGCATGCGGCGCGCGCGTTTAGTGTGATTGCTCTACGCCGCTCGATCAGTCAAGCGACGCATCGGCACGAGGTAATTCCGCTACCATTGCGGCGGCGCGAACGCCCGGGCCGGAGCCTCCGGCCTGGGCGCTTTGCGCACGGACAGCATCGGGACCACGATGACCGCAACCCGCCCGCGCGCCGGCAGCCGCACGGCACGATCGCACCATGGTAACGCCGCGCGCATCGGCCTCGCCCTCGCCGCCTGGGGCCCGCTGGGCGGCACGTACGAAGTCGGTACGCTGTTGGCGCTCGCCGACTCGCTCGAGGGTGTCGATTTCAACGCGATCGAGGCTTCGGCCGCATTTCCTGGATTGTTCCCGCCGGTCGAGATCGACGGCGCGCTTTTCGTCGACGGCGCGCTCAACAAGACGCTGCATGCGTCGCTGGCACTCGACGCAGGGGTCGACCTGCTGCTGTGTGTAAGCCCGCTGGTGCCATTCGACGTCGATTCCGCCCACCGGCGCGGGCGTCTGTCGGTGGCAAAGGTCCATCGTGGCGGGTTGCCACGGGTACTGTCGCAGACGTTCCGGGAGATCATCCACTCGCGGATGAAGGTCGGGATGGACAAGTACACTACGCGGTATCCCAATGCGGATGTCGTGCAGTTCGAGCCCGCGCGCGAGGACGTCGAGATGTTCCACGCCAAGATCTTCAGCTATGCGCGCCGCCGCAGGCTCTGCGCGCTGGCCTTCGATTCGACGCGCGCGTCGCGGCGCGCCCGCGCACACGAGCTCTCACCGCTGCTGGCGCGCCACGGCGTGCGCCTGAACACCGCGCGTCTCGCCGACGATCGGCGGCGTGTAACCGACGCGGTCTGCGACCCGCGGCCACTGCACACCGCGCCTCTGCGGCGGCGGGGCCTGCGTTCGATCCGGCGCGATCTCGAACACGCGCTCACCCAGCTCGAACGCGAGGTCGAGTCCCTGCGCCCGGCACTCGCGCACTGACGCCGATCTGCACCCAACCGCGCACGCCCGCCGCGTCCGCGGCCCGATCCACGATGGCCCGCAAGCCCCCGCGTCGTACCCGTGACCGCATCCTCGAGACGAGCCTTGCACTGTTCAATCGCCATGGCGCACCACGCGTCACGACAGCGGACATCGCCGACGAGATGAACATCAGCCCGGGTAACCTCTATTATCATTTCCGCAACAAGGACGAAATTGTCGGCGAGCTGTATTTCGCATTCGACGCTTCGATTGCACCGTTGCTCGCAATCCCGCAGGCGCGTGCGCCGGGTATCGAGGACCTGTGGCTGCTGCTGCACCTGCTGTTCGAGCGCATGTGGGATCATCGCTTCCTCTACCGTGACGTCGATGACATCACCTCGCGTAATCCCACCATCGCGCCGCGCTTCGCTTCGATGACCCGAGCGGTACGCGAAGCCGTCGCTGCGCTGTGCCGCGGGATGCGTGAAGCCTGCACCTTGCGCGCAACCGATGCCGAGATCGAGGCGCTCGCAACCAATGTCATCATGGTCGCAACCTACTGGATGTCATTCCAGCGCGTGTCGAATCCGGCGTTGGGGCATGCGCGCGAGGCGGGCGACGAGGCCGCCAGCATGCACTTCGAGCATGCTGTGTGTCAGGTGCTGGCGATGGTTGCACCGTTCCTGCATGGCGGGGAGCGCACGCTGGTCGAGCGGCTGTCGGCCGGTTACCTCTGAATCCCCGCAACCCTGCAACCCCGCGATCCTGCAATCCTGCGACTGCGCGATTGGGAGCACGACATGGCGAAGAAATGGACCAAGTTTCCGTGGGCGGATCCGAAGTTCGACTACCAAGGCGCAGCGCTGAAAAAGGCGTGGCCACGGCTGCACCAGGGTGATCGCGAGGCCTGGCCCACCGATGCGGCTGTGGCCGATGCGTGGCGGCATTACCACGCCGGCGCATTCCAGGAGGCGGTCGCTGCCGGTCACGGTTCGGGCGGACCCGGGGTAAACGCAGCGGTCAAGGCGCAGTGCGTCCATGCGCACTACCTCGAGCGCGACCCGAAAGCGCGTGTCGCCCTGTTCGAGGAAGCCGCGGGATGGGCCGAGGCACGGCGCCGCGAAGCGCCGAAGGACGCCAATGCGAATTACCTCTATGCGTTCGCGCTGGGGCGCTACGGACAGGGAATATCGGTCGCCAAGGCACTCGCCCAGGGCTTCGGTGGCAAGATCCGTGACGCGCTCACTGCGGCGCTCGAGCTCGAGCCCAAACACGCCGAGGCCGCGATTGCCTTCGGTGCCTACCAGGCCGAGGTCATCGACAAGGTCGGCGCAATCGTCGCGGGGCTCACCTACGGCGCGAAGAAGGATACGGCTCTCGCGTCGTTCGAGCGCGCGCTGAAGCTCTTTCCCGAATCGCCAATCGTGCACATCGAATACGCCAACGGCCTGATCCTGCTCTTCGGCAAGAGCCGCCTCGCTGAAGCCACCAAGCTCTACGAAGCTGCGGCGCGGGCGACACCGCGCGATGCGATGGAGCGCCTCGACCTCGAGCATGCACGCAGCGAGCTCGAATGAACGCGAGCCGCCGGTGATCACCGTCACGAGCCTCTCCAAGACCTACGCCTCCGGCTTCCAGGCGCTGAAAGGCATCGACCTCGAGATCCGCCGCGGCGAGATCTTCGCGCTCCTCGGTCCGAACGGCGCCGGCAAGACGACGCTGATCAGCATCATCTGCGGGATCGTCAAGCCGAGCGCGGGCAGCGTGCGCATCGACGGCCACGACATCATCACCGATTACCGCGCTGCGCGGTCGATGGTCGGGCTGGTCCCACAGGAGCTGACCACCGACGCCTTCGAGACGCCATGGGCTGGGCTCACGTACAGCCGCGGACTGTTCGGCAAACCGCCCAATCCCGCGCACATCGAGAAGGTATTGCGCGACCTCACGCTGTGGAGCCGCAAGGACAGCCGGATCATGACGCTGTCGGGCGGCATGAAACGGCGCCTGCTGATCGCGAAGGCGCTGTCCCACGAGCCGCAGGTGCTGTTCCTCGACGAGCCGACGGCGGGCGTCGACGTCGAGCTGCGCCGCGACATGTGGAATCTGGTGCGCGAGTTGCGGGACAGCGGCGTGACCATCATCCTGACGACGCACTACATCGACGAAGCCGAGGAAATGGCCGACCGTGTCGGCGTGATCAGCAAGGGCGAGCTGATCCTGGTCGAGGACAAGGCCGAGCTGATGCGCAAGCTCGGACGCAAGCAGTTGACGCTGCAACTGCATGATCCACTGCAGCGCGTCCCGGACGCGCTCGCGCGTTATCCGCTCGAGCTCGCGAGCGGCGGCAACGAGCTCACCTACACCTACGATGCCGGCGGAGGTCAGAGCGGCATCGCGGCGCTGCTCGAGGACCTGGATCGCGCCGGTATCCGCTTCAAGGACCTGCAGACAATGCAAAGCTCGCTCGAGGATATCTTCGTGAGCCTGGTGAGGGAGCGCGAAATGAACCTCCATGCGGTACGCGCAATCTACCGCTTCGAGATGTCGCGCACCGGCCGCACGCTGCTGCAAAGCATCGTCTCGCCGGTGATCTCGACCGCGCTCTATTTCGTCGTCTTCGGCGCGGCGATCGGCTCGCGCATCCAGCAGATCGGCGGGATCAGCTACGGTTCGTTCATCGTGCCTGGCCTGATCATGCTCTCGCTGCTGACGCAAAGCGTGTCCAATGCGTCGTTCGGCATCTACTTCCCGCGGTTCACCGGGACGATCTACGAGCTGCTGTCAGCGCCCGTGTCGTACCTGGAGATCGTCGTGAGCTACGTCGGCGCTGCAGCGACCAAGTCGATCGTGCTTGGCCTGATCATCCTGGCGACGGCCGGGCTCTTCGTGCCGCTCTCGATCGCCCATCCGCTGTGGATGGTGCTGTTCCTGGTGCTGACCGCGGTGACGTTCAGCCTGCTCGGCTTCATCATCGGCATCTGGGCCGATGGCTTCGAGAAGCTGCAGCTCGTTCCGCTGCTGATCGTCACGCCGCTTACTTTTCTCGGCGGCAGCTTCTATTCGATCGACATGCTGCCTCCGCTCTGGCAGAAGGTGACGCTGTTCAACCCGGTCGTGTACCTGGTCAGCGGTTTCCGCTGGAGCTTCTACGGCATTGCCGACGTCAGCGTTCCGGTGAGCCTCGCGATGACCGTCGTCTTTCTCGCGCTGTTCATGGCGATCGTCGCGTGGATTTTCAGGACGGGCTACCGGCTCAAGACCTGATTGCCGGTCTTCAGCCGACGCCTGAGGCGCGCGCGGCGACGGCGGGATCAAGCTCATCGTCGCGTGGCCAGGGGGCGAGCAGCGTGGCGAGGACCAGTTGCTCGAACTGCGCCGGAAAGCGCTCGACTACGCGCTCGGGATCGGGACACAGGCCGCGGTCGGTGACGACGCCGAACTGGACCCATCCGTCGTAGGAGATGATCGACACCCCGACGCCGATGTCGCCCGACTGGGGCACCCAGAACATCAGGTGATCGATCCGTCCGCCGGCGAGGTAGAGCGGCTGCTGCGGCCCCGGGACGTTGGTCATCACTGCGGTCGCATTGCGGGCAAGGATCGACAGCAGGCTCTCCTGCAGGATCTTCGGCCCGCCTCCCATCGCGGCGAGCAGGCCGAGTGCGAGCACTGGCTGATAGCTCGACTTGAGCGCAGCCATGTTCGCCCGCAGCGCGTACAACCGCTCGACCGGATTTTCGATGCCGATCGGCAAATCGAGGAACACCAGCCCAAACTGGTTGCCAAGCCGCCAGGCGCACTCGAGCGGGCGCAGGTTCACGGGAACCAGCGCACGCAGGACGACGTTCTCAACGGTATCGCCCTGTGCCTCGAGATAATTGCGCAGCGCACCTGCGACGCAGGACAGCAACACGTCGTTGACCGAGCTGCCCAGCGCCCTGCCGATCGTCTTTACGTCAGAAAGTGGGAGCCGATCGGCCCACGCGACGCGCTTCGCGATTCCCGGCCGGCCCTTGAAGCGCGTCGGCGAATCCCGCGGCATCAGCGCGAGCTTCGCGATTTCGGCGGTCAGCGCCGATCCCTTGTCGGCAAGTTCAACTGCCTTCGCGGGATCGTGCCAGATCCCAGTGCCTGTCGCGACCAGCATCGCGCCGATCCTCCGCGCCGCCGCCAGCGCGCCGGAAAATGGCGCCATCAACTGGCCGAGCATATCGTCGGTTGCGGCGCGCCGTCGCGCGCGCGCCTCGAAGGGCATCGCCGGCGGACCGTCTGCGGCGGCGTCGGTCATCGACAGCAACACCCGCACCAGTGCAATGCCATCGGCGTAGCAATGGTGGATGCGAACGATGACTGCGCTTCCATTCTTATAGTTGTCGACCAGGTGAAATTGCCACCTCGGGCGGGCGGGGTCGAGCGGTATCGACATCAGCCGCGAGACCAGCACCTGCAGTTCACGCCTGCCGGCGCGACCCGGCAGCGCGGTATGCGCGACGTGATGCTCGAGATCGAATCGAGGGGCGGCTTCCCAGAATGACATTGCCGGTGTCTCGACCGGCCGCTGGCGGAATCGCGCGAAGACGAGGAAGCGCTCGTCGATGACACTTCGCAGCCGCGCGAGGCTGATCTTCTCGCGGAAGATCAGCACCCCGCAGATCATCATCAGATTGCTCGGGCGATCCATCCGCAGCCACGCGGTGTCGACGGCGGAGATCCGTTGACGCTTCATTAATGAGCGCGGCGGCAGCGCGACCTCGTGTTCCGGACGCGCGTTGCGCGCGTCTCGCTTGCCGCGCTAAAGTAGCATGAAAGGCAATCCGGTCAAATGAGATCCTGGGAGGTCAGGCATGGCCGTGGCATCGAAATCACACGATTTGAAGACGCGCTTCGAAGCCGCCGCCGCCGCGGCGAAGAAGACCAGGAAGCGCCCCGACAATGCGACGCTTCTCAAGCTGTATTCGTATTACAAGCAGGCCACCGAGGGTGACGCCCGCGGCGAGCGGCCGGGAGGTTTCGATTTCGTCGGCGCCGCCAAGCACGACGCGTGGACCAAGCTCAAGGGGATGAGCGCCGACGACGCGATGACGAACTACATCAAGCTGGTCGACAAGCTGAACCGCGAATAGCCAAAAACCCGGGACGCACCACGTTTTTGGAGCGCCGCGCTGGCCATTGCGGTATCAGGGCGAAAACGTGGTGCGTCCCCGTTTTTGCGGTTTTTGGGTACCCACGCCGCCGCTCGCCTTGATCAGGTCGTTGACGGCATCGGAAAGCGCATCGACGCGGGCCGCGAGCCGGTCGATGTCCTTTTGCGTGTGGACGCCAAGCTTCGCCAGCGCGCGCGCGACGCGGTCCTCGAAGACCTGCTCGAGCTTGTCCCAGGTTCCCCCGGCTATTTTCTGCATCTCCTTTGCCTTCGCCTGCGCTGCATTGCGCGCAGCGGCCGCGGTGTCCGCTGCGGCATGGCGGGTCTTGGTTTCCATTGCCTCGCCCTGCTTCACCAACGCCTCGAACACCTTTCCGCCCTCGGCTCGGGCGCGCGCGAAAGCCCCGAGTCCGGCAAGCCAGATCTGCCGCGACGATTCGAGCACGGCCTTCGACAAATCCTTGACGTCCGGCCCATGCATTGCCGATCCTTTCGCTTCCGCTTCCGCCTCCGCTTTCGCCTTCTTCAGCATTTCGTTCCCCGGTTGACTGTGACGGGTGGCGCGTATCGCGCACGGCATCGGAACCCGAGTGCCGGCGCGCAACGTGCCGATTGACGATTCTAGGGAGCCAAAGTAGAGCCCGCACTCTAAAGGCGGCCGGAGTCTCCGCGGCGCGTGGCGATCCCCCGGTACAATCGACGACCCGCGGAAGGGAGACATCGATGGCTTACTTCGTGACCGGTGCAACCGGATTCATCGGGCGCTACCTGATCGTCAACCTGCTCCGGCGCGGCGCGCCAGTCTACGTGCTGGTAAGGAAGAGCTCGCTCGCCCGGCTCGCAGAGCTGCGCGAGGCCTGGGGCGCGGACGAGAAGACGGTCATCGCCATCGTCGGCGATCTCGCCCAACCGGACCTCGGCGTCGGCGCCGCGGACCTGCGCAAGCTGAAGGGCAAGGTCAGGCACATGTTCCACCTGGCCGCGATCTACGACCTCAAGGCGAGCGCCGCAGCGCAACAGGCCGCTAACGTCGAGGGCACGCGGCACGCCGTCGCCTTCGCCGCCGCGATCGGTGCAGGCTGTTTCCACCACGTCAGCTCGATCGCCGCAGCCGGCCTCTACGACGGCGTATTCCGCGAGGACATGTTCGAGGAGGCCGAGGATCTCGACCACCCGTATTTCCGCACCAAGCACGATGCCGAAGGGATCGTGCGGCGCGAATGCAAGGGATTGTTCCGCATCTACCGTCCCGGATTCGTTGTCGGCGACTCGCACACCGGCGAGATCGACAAGATCGACGGTCCGTACTACTTCTTCAAGGCGCTGCAGAAGGCCCGCAGGCTGCTGCCCGAGTGGATGCCGATGCTGGGTCTCGAGGGCGGGAGGATCAACATCGTCCCGGTGGATTACGTCGCGGACGCGCTGGACCACATCGCGCACCGGAAGGGCCTCGACGGCAAGTGCTTTCACCTGACCGATCCGAATCCTTACCGGATCGGCGAGGTGCTCAACATCTTCGCGCGCGCGGGTCACGCACCGCAGATGACGATGCGCATCAACGCGCGGCTGTTCGGATTCATCCCGCCCCCGATCCTCTACGGCGTCGGCTCACTCGCTCCAGTCAAGCGTGCGATGAAAGTCGTGCTGAACGATCTCGGCATTCCGCGCGACGTGTTCGGATTCATCAACTGGCCCACCCGCTACGACAATCGCGAGGCGGCGAAAGCATTGAAGGGATCCGGGATCGGCGTTCCCGACCTCGAGAGCTACGCCCCGGTGCTGTGGGATTACTGGGAGCGCCACCTCGACCCGGACCTGTTCGTCGACCACAGTCTGGCCGGGCGCGTGAAGGGCAAGGTCGTCGTCGTGACCGGTGCGTCGTCGGGCATCGGCCGCGCGACGGCGCTGAAGCTCGCCGAGGCCGGCGCGAAGGTGGTGCTGGTCGCACGCGGCGAGGAGAAGCTCCTCGAAACCAAGAAGGAAATCGACGCCGCGGGCGGATCGGCGGTGCTGTACACGGCCGACATCGCCGAGCTCGCGTCCTGCGACGCGCTGGTGCAGCGCGTGCTGAAGGAGCAGGGCGGCTGCGATTACCTGATCAACAATGCGGGCCGCTCGATCCGCCGCGGAATCGTCAATTCGTTCGACCGCTTCCACGATTTCGAGCGGACCATGCAGCTCAATTATTTCGGTGCGATCCGCCTCATCATGGGCTTCCTGCCGAAGATGATCGAGAACAAGCACGGCCATATCATCAACATCTCGTCCATCGGTGTCCTATCCAATGCGCCGCGCTTCTCCGCCTACGTTGCGTCGAAATCAGCGCTCGACTCGTTCTCGGCCTGCGTCGCGTCGGAGCTGATCGACCAGCACGTCGATTTCACCACCATCAACATGCCGCTGGTGCGCACGCCGATGATCGCTCCGACCCGAATGTACGAGAGCGTTCCGACGCTGTCGCCCGACGAGGCGGCGGGGCTCGTCGTCGATGCGATCGTGCGCAAGCCGGTGCGCATCGCGACGCGGCTCGGCGTTTTCGGTGCGGTATGCCACGCGATCGCGCCCAAGGTCACCCAGGTGCTGCTCAACACCGCGTA
>CAVPBR010000024.1:0-52150 GCA_963701885.1 uncultured beta proteobacterium | reverse complement strand
GTTGCGCCGTCGCGCCGGCGAGCTTCTGCACCAGTTCGGGCTCGGCGGCAAGCTCCGCCGCCGTTCCCGAGTAGACGACCTTGCCGTCGTCGAGAATGTAGGCCCGGTCGGCCACGCCGAGCGACAGCGGAACGTTCTGCTCGACCAGCACTACCGACAGGCCCTCTTCGCGCATCCTGCGCACGACGTTCATCACTTCCTGGACGATCAACGGCGCAAGGCCCTGTGACGGCTCGTCCAGCAGCATGATCCTCGGATTGAGCAGCAGCGGCCGTGCAATCGCGAGCATCTCCTGCTCGCCGCCGGAGAGCTGCCGTCCGAGTTGATTGCGCCGCTCGCCCAGGCGCGGGAACAGCGCGAACACCCGGTCGAGGCCCCAGGGACCCGGCCGCGCCGCGGGCACGGCCAGGTTCTCCTGCACGGTCAGGTTGCCGAAGATCTTCCTGCCTTCGGGCACGTAGCCGACGCCAAGCCGCGCGATGGCGTAGGCCGGCCAGCGCGTGACATCGCGGCCGAGCGTGGTGACGGTGCCGCTGCGCGGCGGCGTCAGTCCCATCAGGCTGCGCAGGGTGGTGGTCTTGCCCGCGCCGTTGCGCCCGAGCACGGTGACGATCTCGCCCTGATTCAGCTCGAGCGAGATGCCGTGCAGGATGTGGCTCTTCCCGTAATACGCGTGAACCTCGCGCGCCTCGAGGATGATGCTCACGCCGCGCTCCTCATGTCGCGGCTCGCGCCTTTGGCTCGCCAGTCGCCCCGCGGCCTCTTCGCCGAGGTAGGCGGCCCGCACTTTTGCGTTCACGGAGATTTCCGCCGGCGTGCCCTGCGCGAGCAGGCAGCCCTGGTCGAGCACGGTGATGTGCTGGGCGATGCCGAAGACGATGCTCATGTCGTGCTCGATGAACAGGATCGACTGCCGGTGATCGGCGTGCAGCCGGCGTACCAGCTCGACCATGTGCTCGGTCTCGGTGTCGCCCATTCCCGCAGTAGGCTCGTCGAGCAGCAGCAGCCGCGGCTTCATGCTGAGCGCGACTGCGATCTCGACCACCCGCTGGTCGCCGTGGGCGAGTTCCCCCACGACGCGATCCGCTTTCGCTTCGAGTCCGACGATCGCGAGCAACTCCTGCGTGCGCTGGTTGACCTCGCTGCGCTTCGACTTCGACAGCCATGGCCGACCGTTGAGACCTGCCGCGGTCTCGACGCCGAAGCGCAGATTCTCGAACACCGTCAGGTCGGGGAAGGCCTCGGTGATCTGGAACGTGCGGACGATCCCCTTGCGCACGCGATATTCGGCCGGCCGGTTGCGGATGTCCTCGCCGTCGAAATGGATCTGTCCTGCGGTCGGGGGGACGAAACCGGTGATCAGGTTGAAAAAAGTCGTCTTGCCTGCGCCGTTGGGTCCGATCACCGCGCGAAGCTCGCCCTCGTTCATTTCGAACGAGACGTCCTGCACCGCTTTCAACTGGCCGAAATGGCGGCTGATGCGCTCGAGGCGCAGCAGGCTCATGCGCTTCCCCGGTCGCGGCGCGCGAGCATGCCGAGGATGCCCTTGGGAAACAGCAGCACGATCAGCACGAACAGGAGCCCGATCAGCGTCATCCAGTTGTCGGTGAGGCTCGACAGGTAATCCTGCGCCACGACGAAGATCGTGACACCGAGCAGCGGCCCCCAGAAATTGCGCATGCCGCCGAGCACGATCATGATCACGAAGTTGCCGGACAGGATCCAGTGCAGGTCCTGCGGCGACGTGAAATTGAACAGCATCGCATTGAGCGTGCCCGCCAGCGCAGTGAAGGCCCCCGAGATCGCGAAGGCCGCCCAGATGTAGAGGTCGGGGCGAACGCCGAGGAACTGCGTGCGGCGCCGATTCTCGCGGATTGCAACCCAGGTATGCCCGAGCGGTGAAGCGAGCAGCCTGCGCATCACGAACGCGGCCACCGCGAAGCACACCAGCACGAAATAGTAATACTTGGTTTCGTTGCGCAAGTCGTAGACCCAGCTTCCCAGGTGCAGCGGCTGGCGCTCGAAGCCGGCAAGGCCGTCCTCGCCGCCGGTCACGTTGTTCCAGCGCACCGCGATGAAATAGAGAAGCTGGCCGATCGCGATCGTGATCATCGCGAAGTAGATGCCGCGCCTGCGCATCACCAGTGGTCCCAGCACCGTGGCCACGAGTCCGCCGACCACTGTGCCGACGAGTACCGCGAGCGGTGTCGACGGCGCGAGGTACTTCAATGTCATGCCGGCACCATAGGCGCCGAGACCGAAATACGCCGCATGACCGAAGGAAAGCCCGCCGGCGAATCCGAGTAGCAGGTTGAGGGCGAGCGCGGCGATGCCGTAGACCAGGATCTTGGTGCCGAGCGCCGTGTAGCCGCCGACGTGCGGCAGCCACAGCGGCAACGTGACGAGCAGCAGCGCGAGCAGCGCGAGCAGCGCATGGCGCCGGGGCTCATTCGAACAGTCCTTCCTGTCCCGAGCAGGCCGCGTGGCCGGATCACCAGCACGATCAGCATGATCAGGTAGATCACCGCCTCGCTCGCGGCAGGGTAGAAGGTGGTGGTGATCCCTGCCGCAACGCCGATCAGGAGTCCGCCCAGGATGCTGCCGACGAGGCTTCCGACCCCACCGACGATGATCGCGACGAAGCTCGGCATGATGAGGCTGCTTCCCATCGGCGGGGTGAGCCCCAGCACGCCCGCCGCGAGCACGCCGGCGAGGCCCGCCAGCATGCAACCCAGGCCGAAGTTCAGCGCGCGCAAACGGTAGATGTTGACGCCGAGCGCCGACACGGTTTCGAGGTCATGCGTGCCGGCGCGAATCCGGATGCCCAGCCGCGAAAAACGCAGCATCAGGTACAGCCCGAGCACGACCAGCGCGGTGATCGCCATGACCAGCAGCCGGTATCCGGTGACGAAAAAGTAATGCGAGCTCACCGGGGAATTCAGGATTTCGGGAATCTGGAACGGCAGGCCCTGCGCTCCCCAGATCGTGCGTGTCATGTCCTCGATGATCAGCGCAAGGCCGAAAGTGAGCAGCAGCGTGTAGAGCGGATCGGGACGCTTGTACAGCGGACGGATCAGGACCCGCTCGACCGCCAGACCGATCACCCCGGCACACAGCGGACCGGCAACGAGCGCGCCCCAGAAACCGAGGTACGGGGCGAGGGTGAAGGCGAGATAGGCGCCGATGACCAGGAAGCCACCGTGCGCCATGTTGATCACCGAGTTGAGGCTCAGGATCAGCGCGAGGCCGAGCGCCATCAATGCGTAGAAGATCCCCTGAATCAGGCCATTGAAGGCATTGAAAAGGAGCAATTCCATGCGCGCAGCTTCCCCGGGGACGATCCGTTCGAGCGGATGATGAACGGCGCAAGCCGGCCGCCCGCGGGCAGCATCCTACCCGCGGGGGGCCGGCAATGGCAACGACTGGGTCAGGCCGGGTAGTCGAGCTTGCAGCCGGTCTCGGTGACCGGCAGTGCGGTCTTGTCGCCCGGCACGACTTCGGCAACCTTGAACAGATCGGGATACTTGCCCGTGGCAATGATTTCGCCCGGGAACTCGCCCGACATCAACTGGTGGTCTTCCTTGCGGAAGTAGACCTTGTGCGGTTGCAGCTTGATTTCGGGCGGCAGCTCCATGCCCTCGAGCGCGCGGGCGAGCTTGGTCGGTTCGATGCTCTTCGCGTTCGCTGCGCCCATCGCCAGCGCGTGCAGACCGGCGTAGCCGAACCAGGTGCGCGCGCTGGGATAGCTGCCGTCGGGATAGGCTTTGCGATAGCGCTCGACCCACTGCTTGACGTGCGGGACGTTGGGCTGGTTCCAGTACCACTCGAGCGTCCACCAGCCGAGCCGAGCCTCGGGCGGTAGCGCCTTCAGCACTTCGAGCTCCGATAGCCCGCCGCCGATCGGCAGCTTCTTCTGCAGGCCGAACTGCACCGCCTGCTTCATGCAGTTGACGAGGTCCTGTCCGTCGACCAGCAGGATCAGCACCTCGGGATGGGTCGACTGCGCCTTGATCAGGTAGGACGAGAAATCGGTCGTGCCGAGTGGGGACAGTGAGTTCCCGAGCACCGTGCCGCCCATGCTTTGCAGGATCTTGGCGTACGCGGCCTGGAAGGTGTGGCCGAACGCGTAGTCCGGGGTGATGAAGTACCACTTCTTGCCGAACTTCTTCACCAGGGTATTGACCAGCCCCGCGGCCAGCATGTAGGTCGTGGTGCAGATGCGAAACGTCGTCCAGTGGCATTCGCTGCCCGTCACCGGATCGGTGTGGCCGCCGGTCACCATGTAGGGCACGCCTTTCTGGTGCGCCACCTGGTTCACCGACAGCGCCGTTGCCGACGACACCGCGCCCATGATCATCGAGCAACCGTCCTTCTCGATCAGCTTGTGCGCCTTCTGGGCAGCAAGGCCGGCGTTCGCGTTGTCGTCCTCGACGACGAGCTCGACCGGGCGCCCGAGGATTCCGCCTTTGGCATTGACTTCCGCCAAAGCCATCTTCGCGCCGCGAACCTCGCTCTCGCCCTCGGCTGCGTAGGTTCCGGTCAGCGGGTCGTGCATGCCGATCTTGATCGGGGTCTCGTCTGCACCCCACGACACTTCCGGATAGGCTACCAGCGGTGCGGCGCCAAGCGCGAGCGCCGCCTTCAGCGCGTCGCGCCGAGAAAAATGATCCATGCTTTCCTCCGTTTCGGGGTGGTTATCGTTCGACCTGCGGCACGATAGATCAGACCTGCGGACGCGCGAAAGCGGTTCCGCCCTGCATCGTACTCCGACAGTTTAGCGTCGCGGTCCCGGGCGTGTCCACGGCCCTGCGCTGACGCCTTTGGGAGCGGCAAGCGGCAGGCATATGGACGCTCGGGAGCGCAAGGTGCATCATCCGCTGGCCGCTGTCAATTCCGGCGCGGCAGCGTCATTCGCGACGTACCTTGGGCGGATCGCGGGTTTCTACCCGGAGCGCCACCCGGCAGGATTCATCGCGTCGATCATTGGCGCAGTAGTGCTGCTCGTCATCTACCACCTCGTCACGAGAAAGCAGTAGCTTCCGCAGGAAAGGAGAACCCATGGGACTTCTGGATTCGCTCAAGCAAGCCATCGGCGGCGGCAACGCCGCGTCGGAGTTCAACCAGCTCGCGCAGACTGCGCCGGCCGATGCGCTGGCAAAGGGCTCGCTGCAGCGTTCGGATCGAGCCAGACGCCGGCGATCGGCAACATGGTCGGACAGCTCTTCTCGCAATCGAACGGCACCCAGCAGGCCGGCATGCTCAACCAGATCCTCTCGGCACTGGGACCTGGCGTTGCCGGCGGTCTGGCGGGAGGCGTACTCGGCAACCTCATGAGCCCCGGGCAGACGCAGGTCACCCCTGACCAAGCCTCGCAATTGACGCCGCAGCAGGTGCAGGACGTGGTCAATCACGCGAACGACGTGCATCCAGACCTGCCGAACGTGCTGGGCCAGTTCTATGCGCAGCACAAGGGCCTGGTCAACACGCTGGGCGGCGTGGCGGCGACGGTGGCGATGATGAAGATGAAGGATCATCTTTCCGGGTAGCCGGAGCGGCGGCGCGCGGGGCGGCACTCGGGAGGATGCACATGTCGTCGATCGATCTGGCGGGACTGCTGCTTCGCGTTGCGGTCGGGATCCTGTTTCTCGCGCATGCCTGGCTCAAGTACAAGGTGTTCACGCCGAAAGGAACCGCCGACTATTTCCAGTCGCTTGGAGTTCCGCGATTCCTCGGTCCTTTTTCGATCGTCATCGAGATGCTGGGCGGCGCCGCGCTGATCCTGGGTGTCGGCACGCGCGTGGTTGCGTTGCTGCTGATTCCGCAGATGCTCGGCACGATCGTGCTGGTGCACGGCAAGAAGGGATTCTGGTTCACCAACGAGGGTGGCGGCTGGGAATATCCGGCGCTGTGGATCGTCTGCCTGCTCGCCATCGCGCTCGTCGGCAGCGGCGCCGCTGCGCTGTGGCCGATCTGGGGCTGAGTTACTCCTGGCGCTCGAGCAGCATTCCCAGCACCGCCAGCGTCTCTTTCGTGCAGCGGGCGCCGTTGCCATTCGCTGCGGGTGATGCGCAGGCTCTGCGCGCGGTCGTGCTCGAAGTCGGCGGTGAGCCGCGCAGCAACGCTGCGGTCCGCAACGACCAGGTTGATTTCGTCGTTGAGATCGAACGAGCGGCTGTCGAAGTTGGTCGATCCGACGGCCGACCACAGTCCGTCGACGATCAGAATCTTGGCGTGGATCATCCCGGGCTGATATTCGTGGATTTCCACCCCTGCATCGAGCAGCTCGCCGTAGCGCCTGCGGCTTGCCAACCGCGCAATCGGATGGTTGTTGCTGCGGCCCGGCGTGATGACGCGAACGCGCACGCCGCGGCCGACCGCAGCGATCAATTCGCGGCGAGCGCTCGGATCCGGCAGGAAATAAGGCGAGTTGATGTCGATCGATTCACGCGCGCCCGCGAGCAGAAGCTGGAACAATACGCGCACCGGCGATGAGCGCGCGGGCGAGGGTGTCCCGATGACGACCAGCCCGGTCGCTCTATCAGCGGCGTTGGCATGAACGACTGCCGCCTCCCCGAGGATTTCACCGGTCGCTTCGAGCCAGTTTTCGGCGAATGCGGTCTGCAGTCCGGCGACCAGCGGGCCTGTCACGCGGAGCATGGTATCGCGCCAGGGTCGCTTGCCATGCTTGCGGCCGAGCCAGTGTGACGCAATGCCGGCGCCTCCGACGAATCCGATCGCGCTGTCGACGACGATGATCTCGCGGTGGGTCCGGTTGTTGAAGCGCTTGAGCGTGTACCAGCGGATCGGCTGATACCACGCGATCGCAACCACCCGCAGCGCGCAACGGCGCGAAATACCGGTCGGGAGTCGGAAAGCTCCCGATCGCATCGACGATGATGCGCACGGCGACGCCGGCCCCGGCACGTTCGGCGAGCGCAGCGAGGAAGCGATCGCCGACGGCGCTCCGATGGAAGATGAAGGCCTCGATGTGAATGCTTTTCTGCGCCGCGCCGATCGCCGCGAGTTCGGCTTCGTAGAATGCAGCGCCGTCGGTGAGGACGTCGACCGCAGCGGCGCCGCGCAGCTCGGATCGCGGTATTGGCGGCCAGCATTCTGCAAAACGCGTCGGATGCGGGCGCAGGAGTTGGCGCCTGCAGGTGGTAGCCGAGGCTCGGCTCGAACAGGACGAGCAGGAACAGCACGGCCGTCGACCGCGGCAAGCGCGACGATGATGATTTCGAGTGCCACGCGAGCGCTATCCCCGGGACTGCGTCAGTGGGGAACCGGCTGCGCAGGCAGGTCAGCCCGACGCGATCAGCGCTTCGATCTCGGCGAAAGTGCGGGCGATGTCGTGAGCCTGGCTGCGGCGGAATGCCCAGCCGCCTGCCGATCTGGGTCAGCGAAAAAATGCCACAGACGGTGCGATCGCCTGTCGCGCCGCCGCCTTCGACATCTTCGACGACCAGTGCGTGCTGCCGGCTCGCGAGCCGCAGGGTCGCGATGATGTTTCCGACCCGGGCATGCTGGACGTCGCGAAGGTCGACGACCTCGAGGCGCTCGGCGGGAGTCATGATGTCGCGCGCGGCCACTTCGTCGTAATGAATGCCGCGCGCCTGGGCGAGCTGGATGGGTCGCTCACCGAGGAGATCCGACGAGGTAAGGATGCCGAGGATGCGTCGCGTGTCATCGACGACGAACAGCGCTCGCACCCCGCGCGCGATCATCGTCTGGTTCGCGTTGGCGATCGACGTGTTGCCGTCGGTGGTCACCGCGCTGACGCGGCGGAGGTCGGTCATGACTTCCAGCGCAGGTGAATCCAGACGCAACGGCTCGGGCGCGCCAGGCACCGGCAGCCGGTAGCGGTCGCCAACCCTTCCGCGCGTGTTGCGAAGCGGCGCGTAGCTTCCGGACGGGCGTGGCAGCGGCGTCACCTCGCGGCGAATCGCCGCCCGCGTGGGTCGCCTCGAAGAACGCCAACTGCAGAAAATGGTCTTTCCTGGCACCCGATCCGTGCTCCGGATGATGGGATCGGCCGGCCGGCGCCGCGCCGCGATGGGCGCCACGCTCGCCGGCATGCTCGTCAACCATGGACACCTCGACAACGGCACAAAAGTGGCAGAAACAACGAGTCTAGTCTTCTTTGGACCGAAAGGGCGAAGATCGTTCCGTTGTGTGCCCCGGGCGCCCGCTCAATCTGCGGGCGTGGAACCGGCCCGCGGATCGCCGCCACTGCATTCCAGCGCGAGCACCCGCGCCGGCGGCAGGTTGGCCCATACGATGTCGCTGGTGCGCTCGAAGAAGCCCGGCAACGGGTTGCGCACTTTGGCGCCGAGCGCGTACGTGAACTGGACTACGGTGGCTCCCGCGGGCAGCAGGCGGGCCCACTGGGCAACAATCGCGGCCGCGTCCCTGGCGGGCAGCGAGCGCAACGGCAGGCTCGAAACGATCGCATCGATCGGCTGGCCCGTCGGCAGCAACTCGGCGAGCCTCGCCGCGTCGCCCTGCAGCACCCGGATCGACGGAAAGCGCGCGCGCAGGTGCCGGACGAAAGGTGCCGATTGGTCGATGACCACGAGCCGCCGCGGCGCGATTCCGCGTTTCAGCAGCGCTCAGCGTCACCGCACCGGTGCCTGCACCCAGCTCGACGACCAGTCCGTCGCGGTGGCGCGGCACGCGCGCGGCCATGCTCGCTGCGAGCCGGCGCGAGCTTGGCCAGATAGCCCCGACGGCGGAGGGCTGATGGAGCAACTCGCGTGCAAAGACCCATGGCTCGGGGGCGCGCAATACCCCGGCAAGCCGCCGCGCGAGCGTGCGTTGTGCATAGTCGGACATCGATGGATCCCCTTGTGCCCAATGCTACCGCGAATCGTCTGTAGCCTGCAGCGATCGTGTCCAAGCGTCGCGGCGGCGGACAGGAATGCTATGGTGGCGCTTGCCCCTCAGGTGGCCTCCATCGCCACGGATTCGATCGATGCGGCTCGCACAATTCTCCCGGCGCTGGCGCGACGCGCGAGTCGAGCTCCGGAGGCGCTTCGCCGCGCGATTCGTGGCCGATCGCAAGTATGTCGCGGGCATGTATCAGAGGGAATTCGGGCGCGAACCCGACCTCGATCATCCGACCGGCTTCAACGAGAAGATCCTGGTCAAGATCCTTTGCGACCGGCGCCCATTCCTCGCGCTGCTCGCAGACAAGCTGTGCGCGCGCGACTACGTGCAGCGCGCAGCACCGGCGCTGACGTTGCCCGCGCTCTACTGGCGCTCCGAGCGCGCGCAGGACCTGCCGCTGGCCTCACTCCCGGATGCGTTCGTGCTGAAGCCGAACCACGGCAGCGGATGGCTCCAGATCGTGCGCGACAAGCAGACCGTGCGCCGCGAGGACCTGCTGCGGACCTGCCGCCGGTGGCTCGCCTCGGACTTCACCATCGTCGGACGTGAGTGGGCGTACCGCGGGATCCGGCGCACGGTCTTTGCGGAGGAATTCCTGCAGGATGGGGAGGGCGAGCTGCCGCCCGACTACAAGCTCTTCGTCTTTGGCGGTCGGGTGCGGCTGATCCAGGTCGACCGTGATCGCTACGCCAGCCACACCCAGGCCCTCTACGACGAACGGTGGCGCCCGATCGAAGGGACGATCCGCGCGGCCCAGGGGCCGCCGGTTTCGCGGCCCGAATCGCTCGCGACGATGATCGACGCTGCGCAGCGGCTATCCCAGGGCATGGACTTCCTGCGCGTGGATTTCTACGACATCGCAGGGCAGGCATACTTCGGCGAATTCACGCACTACCCGAACAAGGGGCTCAATCGCTTCAGCCCGGCGTCACTCGACGCGCTGCTCGGCGGTTGGCTCACGCTCGACGATTACGCGTCGGCCGACACCGAAGTCGAGCGCAGATTCGCTGCTGCCTTGCCGGTTCAACGATCCTCGGCGGGATCGTAAGGGACGACGTTCTCCTGCTCGGCCGGGTCGTTTCGCGCCACGATCGCGCGCGCGGGTTCGCGATCGCTCAGGTTGACGGCCTGGTGCGCAACGCCGGGGGGAATGAACAGGAATTCGCCGGCCGAACTCACGACGCGTTCGCGCAACCCCGGCCCGTAGCGCGTTTCGACGTTGCCTTCCAGCACGTAAAGCGCCGTTTCGTAGCTGCGATGCCGGTGCGGCGCGGCCGAGCCGCCAGGAGGAATCACCACGATGTGCATCGACAGCCCACGGCTGCCGGCGGTCTCGGCCGAGATGCCGATGAAATACGGAAGCTGCTGCCGCGTGGCGACCTCGCGCTGGGGACGAACAGCCACTACCGCAGGGGCTGATGATCGTGGAGAGGACATGCGCAGATTCCCGTGGGGAGCAGACGGCTTCTGGAAGAGGGTGACGTTTCAACGGTAGCCGATTCGTCGCGTCCTGTCGAGTCGCGTGCCCTGGACGTGCGAAGTCTGTGTCCCGGACCTGCGGAGCGTGCACTGTGTCATCCGCGGACAGCGGGCTGCGGCTTTCGCGGCCCGCCGGGTTGGTGTGTAATCGCAGGATCGTAGCCGAGGGCAATGCCATGACCACTTCCCATGACCGCTTCACTGCCGCACGCGACTTCCTGCTCGCAAGGCGCAGCGACTACGCGAGCGCAATGCGCGATTTTCGCTGGCCCGTGCTCGACACTTTCAACTGGGCGCTCGATCATTTCGAACCGATGTCGCGCGGCAACGATGCGCCGGCGCTGTGGATCGTCGGCGACGACAGCAGTGAGCACCGACGGTCGTTCCGGCAGATGTCGGAGCGCTCGTCGCAGGTCGCCAATCACCTGCGAAGCCTGGGCGTGCGTCGCGGCGATCGCATCCTGTTGATGCTGGGCAACGAGATCGCGCTGTGGGAAACGATGCTCGCGGCGATGAAGCTCGGCGCAGTCGTGATCCCCGCGACCGCGCTGCTGACACCGGACGACCTGCGCGATCGCATCGAGCGCGGTCGGGTGCGGCATGTCGTGGCCGCCAGCGCTTACGCGCAGAAATTCGCCGGTGTCGCCGGGAGCTACACGCGGATCTGCAGCGGCGCGCCGCAGCCGGGATGGACGAACCACGATGCCGCAGCGGCGTTCCCTGTTGAATTCGCTCCCGACGCACCGACGAAGGCGAGCGATCCGCTGCTCCTCTATTTCACTTCAGGGACGACGTCGAAGCCCAAGCTGGTGCTCCATTCGCACCAGAGCTATCCGGTCGGGCATTTGTCGACGATGTACTGGATCGGCCTGCTGCCGGGCGACGTGCATCTCAACATCTCGTCGCCCGGATGGGCCAAGCACTCGTGGAGCTGCGTGTTCGCGCCCTGGAACGCGGGAGCCTGCGTGTTCATCTACAACAGTGCGCGATTCAACGCCAAGGGACTCCTCGCTGCCGTCGAGCGTCACGGCGTCACGACGCTGTGCGCACCGCCGACCGTGTGGCGACTGCTGATCCAGGAGGACCTCGCCGCCTGGCGCGGGCGGCTCAAGCTGCGCGAGCTGGTGGGGGCGGGCGAGCCGCTCAATCCGGAGATCATCGACACCGTGCGCAGGGCGTGGGAGATCACGCTGCGCGACGGCTACGGCCAGACAGAGACGACTGCAATCCTCGGCAATTCCCCCGGCCAGCCGCTGAAGCCCGGGTCGATGGGACGGCCGCTGCCAGGCTTTCGCGTGAGCCTGCTCGATGCCGACGGGGTCGAAGCGAACGAAGGCGAAATCTGCCTCGATCTCACCGAGCGGCCGGTCGGCCTGATGCAGGGCTATGAAGACGGCGCCGAGGCGAGCGCCCAAGCGACGCGTGACGGCCACTACCATACCGGCGACACCGCCACGCGCGACGCCGACGGCTATGTCACGTTCGTCGGTCGCGCCGACGACGTGTTCAAGGCGTCGGACTATCGGATCAGCCCGTTCGAGCTCGAAAGCGCGCTCCTCGAGCATGCGGCGGTGACCGAAGTCGCGGTCGTCCCGAGCCCGGATCCGCTGCGCCTCGCGGTGCCCAAGGCGTTTGTCACCGTGACCGCGGCAAGCGCGCCGGGCCGCGCGCTGGCCGAGGACATCCTCGGCTTTGCCCGGCGTCAGCTCGCGCCCTACAAGCGCGTACGGCGCCTCGAGTTTGTCACCGAATTGCCCAAGACCCTGTCGGGCAAGATCAGGCGCGTCGAGCTGAGGAAGACCGAAGCCGCGCGCAGGCAGCAGGGCCTGCGCGAACCCCAGGAATATTTCGAAGAAGACTTCCCCGACCTCAAGCGGGATTAGTTGCGCTCAAACGCAGGGGGGGCTGCCCGCGCAGCGCACGGCGATTGCCCGCGACGGTGCTGCGCCGGCAGTCGGTACCGAGCGCGGTACGATCGCGGCGTCATGGCGCGCAACGACGGCAGGGATCTCGAAAGCTGGCTTGGGGCCGAGTGCAGGCTCGCGCGGCGCGCGGTTGTCTCGTCGATCGCGCTCGGCACCCTGGCGGCGCTGCTCGCCATCGCGCAGGCGTGGCTCCTGTCTCGTGCGCTGGACGCGGCGGTCATGCACCGCGCTGCACTGTCGCGCATTCTTCCGCCGCTATGGCCGCTTGCGGCGATCATACCCGCCCGCTTCGCGATCACTGCGCTCACCGAGGTTGTCGGGCTGCGCGGTGCGGTGGCGGTGAAACAGGATCTGCGCGGACGGGTGTTCCGCCATCTGCAGGCACTGGGACCGGCGTGGCTGTCGACCCGTCACAGCGGCGAGATCGCGACCGCGGTCATCGATGGCGTAGACGCACTCGACGCCTACTGTGCGCGCTATTTACCGCAGCGCGCGCTCGCGCTGGTGGTGCCGGCCGCGATCCTGGCGTTCGTCGCCGCCCGCGACTGGGTCTCGGGCCTGGTCCTCGCCGCGACTGCGCCGCTGATCATCGTCTTCATGATCCTCGTCGGCACCGGTGCCGAGCGTCGCAACCAACGCCAGTGGCGCGATCTCGCCCGTATGGCTGCACATTTTCTCGACGCTCTGCAGGGACTGACGACGCTCAAGCTCTTCAACGCCTCGCGACGCGAGGCGGCGGTCGTCGCGAAGATTGCCGACGACTACCGCAGGAGCACGATGGCCGTCCTGCGCGTGGCGTTCCTGTCCTCGGTCGTGCTCGAATTCTTCTCGGCGCTGGGCATCGCGATGGTGGCCGTCCTGCTTGGCTTCAGACTGCTTCACGGCAGCGTGGAACTCTCGACCGGCCTGTTCGTCCTGCTGCTCGCGCCGGGCTACTACCTGCCGCTGCGCATGCTGGGGACGCATTACCACGCGCGAATGGACGCGATCGCCGCGGCCGAGCGGATCGTCGGCCTGCTCGACGCCGCGGCCCCGTTGCGCGCGGGCACGGCACGGCCCTGCTTCGAGCGTCCGATCGCCATCGAGCTCGACGATGTGCACTACGCCTATGCGCCCGGTCGCGTCGCGCTCGACGGGGCGACTTTCGGCGTCGAGGCGGGCCGCGTCACTGCGCTGGTCGGACGCAGCGGCGCCGGCAAGAGCACCGTGCTGAACGCGCTGCTCGGTTTCATTCACCCGCAGCGCGGGCGGATCATCGTCGGCGGTCATGAGCTCGACGGGATCGACCGCGCGCACTGGCTCGCGCAGGTTGCCTGGCTTCCGCAGCGTCCTCAACTCTTCGAGGGCAGCATCCTCGACAACATCCGGCTCGGCAATCCCGGCGCATCGCGGGAAGCGGTGCTTGCTGCGGCCCGCGCTGCGCACGCCGACGCGTTTGTCGCGCGCCTGTCACGCGGCTACGACACGCCGGTCGGAGAGCGCGGCCAGACGCTATCGGGCGGCGAGGCGCAGCGCATCGCACTCGCCCGCGCGTTCCTGAAGGATGCGCCGCTGGTCCTGATGGATGAGCCCACCGCGAGTCTCGATCCCGAGACTGAGGCGCTGATTGTCGCCGCGCTCGCCCGGCTCGCTTCGGGCCGCACCGTGTTGGTCGTCGCGCACCGGTTGCGCACCGTTCGCGCGGCCGAGCGCATCGTCGTGCTCGATCGCGGGCGGGTATGCGAATCGGGAACGCACGATGCGCTGCTGCGCCTGGGCGGCGCCTATGCCGCACTGGTCGGGGCTCTTCCGCGCGCCGGCGCACGGCACCGCCAGCAGCACGCCGCTGCCTGCACCCATGCGCGGCCTCGCCTGAGATGCGCGGCGACACCAGGCTGCTGCTGCGCCTGCTCGCGCTTGCGCGTCCGTATCGCGGCTGGCTTGCGCTGGGTGCACTGTGCGCGATCGTGACCGATCTGGCGAGCATCGGGCTGATGGCGGTGGCAGGGTGGTTCATCGCCGCCATGGCGTTGGCGGGCGCCGCGGGCACGCTCGTCAACTATGTCCTGCCTGCCGCGCTGATCCGCCTGTTCGCGATCTTGCGCGCCGGCGGCCGGTATCTCGAGCGGCTCACGACGCACGAAGCCACCTTCCGTCTGCTCGCCGGGCTGCGGACGTGGTTTTTCGAGCGCATCGAACCGCTCGCGCCGGCGCGGCTCGAGGAGCATCGTGGGAGCGACCTGCTCGAGCGCATCCAGGCCGACGTCGATACGCTGCAGAACGCCTATCTGCGCCTCGTGGTTCCAGCGGTCGTCGCCATTGCCGGCATTGCGGTCGTGGCAATCGTCACCGACCGCTTTTTGCCGCAGGCGGCGATTCTGGTTGTCGGGCTGATGCTGGTCGCCGGTGTCGTCGTACCGGCACTTGCGCTGCGTTTCGGCGAGGCTTCCGGGAATCCTGCGGGTCGAAGCACGGGCCGCGCTGCGCCGGTCGGTGATCGAAGCTCTGCAGGGCATGGCCGAGCTCGAAGTTTGCGGCGCGGCGAGCGCGCGGGCGTTTGCAATCGACGCCCTTACGCGCAAGCTGAACCAGGAGCAGTTGCGCCTCGCGCGCCATTCCGGTCTCGCGGCGGCGGCGGTCGATGGCTGCGCGAGCCTCGCGCTGTGGGGTACTGCGCTGATCGGCGCTGCCATGCTGTCGCGCGGCAGCCTGGCGCCGGAAGCCCTGCTGATGCTGACGCTGTTCGTGCTCGCAGGCTTTGACGCCATTGCGCCCCTTCCTGGCGCGCTGCAGCGCGCAGGCGAGACCTTCGCCGCGGCGCGTCGCGTGTTCGAGTTGACCGACGCAACGCCAGCGATCACCGAGCCCGCGGGCATGTCACCCACCCCGCACGACTGCGGCATCACGCTGCGGGGGGTGCGGATGCGCTATGGTGCCGACGGCCCGTGGGTGCTCGACGGGATCGACCTCGATGTTCCCGCCGGGACAGCGAGTGGCGCTGGTCGGTCCGAGCGGCGCAGGCAAGAGCAGCATCGTCAGGTTGCTGGTGCGCTTCAACCCATACCAGGAAGGTGAGGTGCGCTTCGGTGGGCACGACCTGCATCGCTACCACTCTGAAGACCTGCGGCGCCGGATCGCCGTGGTGTCGCAGGATACCTGGCTGTTCGATACGACGCTCGCCGCGAACCTGCGCGTTGCCGATCCCGACGCGGACGACGAACAGCTTCAGCGCGCGGCAGGCGGCGCGCAGATCCACGATTTCATCGCGAAATTCACCGGCCGGTTACCAAACCCTTGCGGGCGAAGCCGGAATCGGGCTGTCGGGCGGGCAGGCGCGTCGCATGGCCATTGCCCGCGCGCTCCTCAAGGACGCACCGGTGCTTCTGCTCGACGAGCCGACCGAGGGCCTCGATCCGCAGACGAGGAACGCGGTGCTCGAAGCGCTGGACCGACTGATGGCTGGCCGCACGGTGCTCGTCATCACCCACCAGCCGCTGGGCCTGTGCGAGCGCGTCGACCGGGTGCTGGTCATCGAGCGCGGCCGCGTCGTGGAGTCAGGCACGCACGCTGAACTGCTGCAGCGCAGCCGGCGCTACGCGCGCTACTGCGACGCGCTCGACGAGGCGCCTTCGCCGGGCTGATGTCCATTGCGTGCGCTGCCGACACGCGTGCGCTCGTCTTCCTGCGTATCGAGGAGCACCGCACCCGCGGCGGCGATCAGCACGATCATCACGGTACCGATCAGCCACGCGAAGTACCACGTGCCGTAGGCACCGAGAATGACCGCCAGGATGATCACGCAGACGGCAATGAACAGGTAGATGACGAAATGGACGAGCGTCCCCATCGGTCGTTCCCGTCCTCAGGGCCTGTTCGCGCTGGTGGGCATCGTCTGAACGACTCTAGTAAGCGTGCTTGTCGGCTTCGATTTGTCCGGCGCTCACCTTGCCGCGCATGACCCAGTATGCCCAGCTCGTGTACCAGAGGATCAGCGGAATGAATACCGCGGTGAAGCCGAGCATCCATGTGAGCGTGCGCGCGCTCGACCCCGCGTTCCATACCGTCAGGCTGTGCGAGGGCTCGGCGCTCGACGGCAGCATGAACGGGAACATCGCCGCGCCGACGGTGCCGAGGATGCCAATCCAGCCGAGGACGCCGAGCCACCAGGCGATGTGCGACCAGCCGCGGCGCAGCGCAAGAAGCCCCGGGAGGAGCCCCACGTAAGTCAGCGCCGGAACGAGCCAGAGGATCGGATGAGCACGGAAATTGGTGAGCCACGCGCCGTTGCGCGCGCTCGACCGTCTGCGCGAGCGGGGTCTGGACCAGTCCCGGGTCGGGCGCATGGACGAGGTGGTAGCCCGGCATCGCGCTCACCCAGAACCCGCCGACGGTGAACAGCGCGAGCGCAACGATGCCACCGGCGAGCGCCATCGTCGCCGCGCGCTTGCGCAGTGCGCCTTCGCCGCCGATCATCAGCATGGTCGCGCCCATGTAGATCGACATCGCCACCGACAGCAGCGCGCACAGGATCGCGAACGGGATTGACGAGCGCGAGGAAGCTGCCGTCGAAACGGGATGCGAGATTCCACTCGAAATGGAACGCGATGCCCTGGAGAACGTTGCCCATCGCCGCACCGAACACCAGCATCGGCACGAAGCCACTGACGAACAGCACCCAATCCCAGCCATTGCGCCAGCGCAGCGATTGCAGCTTGCCGCGGTACTCGAATCCCAGCGGCCGGACCATCATGCTCCAGAGCAGGACCAGCATCACGACATACAGCGCCGAGAACGCAGTGGCGTAGATGCGCGGCCAGGCGGCGAAGATCGCGCCGCCACCCAGGACGAACCACACCTGGTTACCGTCCCAGTGCGGGCCGATGATATTGAGCGCGACGCGGCGCTCGACGTCGCTGCGCCCCACGTAACGCAGAATGGTTCCGACGCCCATGTCCATGCCGACCATGATCGCGATGCCGGCCAGCAGCACGCCGAGCAGCAGCCACCAGATGAGCTCGAGCGCGAGGTAGGTTTCCATCGTCAACTCGCGGGACCCGCGCGAACGGCTCTGACCATCAGGGTCATCTCGATCACGATGAAGATCGAGTACAGGATGACGAAGCCGGCGAGGGAAAACGCGAGGTAGCCGACGCTGTGCTGCGACGCGGACATCCAGGTCGGCAGAACCTGGTAGACGGTCCAGGGCTGGCGCCCGACCTCGGCGACCAGCCAGCCCATCTCGCAGGCGATGAAGGGCACCGGAATCGACCACAGCGCAAGGCGCAGGAATGCTGGCCGCCGCTCGACCTGGTTGCGCAGCGTGTAGATGACGGCAAGGATGAAGTACAGCGAGCATCAGCAGTCCGAGACCCACCATGATGCGGAACGACCAGAAGATCGGCGCCACCTCGGGAATCGTATCCCGGGCCGCCTGTTCGATCGCATCCGGCGTTGCCTTGCCCGCATCCTGACCCGGCGCATAGCGTTGCACCAGGAAGCCGAAGCCGAGGTCGGCTTCGTGGGCCTTGAATTGCGCCATCGCGCCCGCAGTCATGCGGGTCCTGCGCAAGCCGCTTCAGGGCCTCGACCGCCGGGATGCCGTTGCGTACGCGCTGCGCAGCATGCTCCGACGAGCTCGTCGACCCCGGGGACGGTACCGGAGAGCGAGTGCGTGACGAGCAGTGACAGCGCGGCCGGGATCTGCAACTGCCAGAGGTTCCGCTGCTCCTGCTGCGACGGCAGCGCAACGACGTTGAACGCCATCGGCGCTGGCTCGCTTTGCCACAGCGCCTCCATCGCGGCGAGCTTCGTCGGCTGCGCGTGGCCGCCGACGAAGCCGAGCGCGTCTCCCAGCGTGATGACCCCTGCACTCGCCAGCACGCCGAACAGGGCGGCCATCCGGAACGAGCGCCGCGCAAGCTCCAGGTGGCGCCGCTTCAGCATGTACCACGCGCTGATGCCGCCGACGAACATCGCAGCAGTCACATAGCCTGCGATGCTGGTGTGCACGAACTTCGACTGCGCGTCGGAGTTGAACATCAGGTCGGCAAAGCTCGTAAGCTCCATCCGCATGGTCAGCGGATTGAAATGCGCTCCCTGCGGGATCCTGCATGAAGCCGTTCGCGATCAGGATCCACACCGCCGACAAGTTGGATCCCAGCGCGACAAGGTAGGTGACGATCAGATGCTGGGCGCGGGTGAGCCGCTCCCAGCCAAAGACCATCAGCCCGACGAACGTGGCCTCCATGAAGAAAGCCATCATCCCTTCGAGCGCCAGCGGCGGCGCCGAAGGTGTCGCCGACGAAGCTCGAGTAGTACGACCAGTTGGTCCCGAACTGGAACTCCATCGTGAGCCCGGTCGCGACGCCGAGCGCGAAGTTGATCAGGAACAACCGGCCCCAGAACTGGGTCATCCGGCGGTAGATGTCGCGCCCGGTGGTGACGTAGACCGTCTCCATCGCCGCCAGCAGGAAGGACAGCCCGAGGGTCAGCGGAACGAACAGGAAGTGGTAGAGCGCCGTCGTGGCGAACTGCCAGCGCGACAACTCGACCACGGTGTCGTTGATCATCGACCGGTCTCCGAACCTGCCGCCAGGTGCTGCTGCGCCACGCCGGCCAGACTGCGCGCGCCAGCGCGCTATCGTCCGCGGCACCTCGCAGTTTCGCATCGCGCGTCGTGCCAGGCAACTGCCGTAGAATTCACGCGATCCCGCAACGTCCGCCACTCGCCATGTCCGATCCCGCAGCACCCGCAGCACCCGCAGCCCAGCGCGAGACCCTGGGCTTCCAGGCCGAGGTCAGGCAACTGCTCGACCTGATGATCCATTCGCTGTATTCGAACCGCGAGATCTTCCTGCGCGAGCTCGTCTCCAACGCCTCGGACGCGTGCGACAAGCTGCGCTTCGAGGCGCTGGCGGAACCCGGCGCTCCTCGAGGGCGACCCGGAGCTCGCGATCCGCGTCGATTACGACCCTGCGGCGCGGACGCTGACGATCGCGGACAACGGCGTGGGCATGAGCCGTGAGGAGGTGATCGCGAACCTCGGCACGATTGCGAAATCGGGAACGCGCGAATTCTTCTCGCGCCTGTCGGGAGACCAGCAGAAGGACGCGCAGTTGATCGGCCAGTTCGGTGTCGGGTTCTACTCGTCGTTCATCGTTGCCGACCGCGTCACGGTTCTGACCCGGCGCGCAGGGGAGGCGCGCGGCCGGGGCGTGCGCTGGACCTCCGACGGTGGCGGCGAATTCGACGTCGAGATGGCGGGCGAGCTTCCGCGCGGGACCACGATCACGCTGCAGCTTCGTGACGACGGCGACGATCTGCTCTCCGGAGCGCGGCTGCGCGCGATCCTGCGCAGGTATTCCGACCACATCGTCTGGCCGATCCTGATGCGGAAGGAGGAATGGAAGGACGGCAAGGCCGTGAAGCTCGCCGACGAGGAGCGTGTCAACCAGGCCGCTGCGCTGTGGGCGCGCCCGCGTAGCGAGGTGAGCGACGAGCAGTACCAGGAGTTCTACCGGCACGTGAGCCACGATTTCGAGGACCCGCTCGCCTGGACCCACGCCCGGGTTGAGGGGCGGCAGGATTACACCGCGCTGCTCTATCTGCCGGCGCGCGCGCCCTTCGACCTCTGGGATCGCGACGCCCGCCACGGGGTCAAGCTCTACGTGCGCCGCGTCTTCATCATGGACGACGCCGAGCAGTTGCTGCCGTCATGGCTGCGCTTCGTCCGTGGCGTCGTCGATGCCAGTGATCTGCCGCTCAATGTTTCGCGGGAAATCCTGCAGCAATCGCGCGACATCGAGGCGATCCGCGGCGGCTGCACGCGAAAGGTCCTCGACCTCCTCGTGCAGGTTGCCGCAGACGACAAGGAGAAGTACGCGAAATTCTGGGCCGGATTCGGACGGGTGCTGAAGGAAGGCGTGGGCGAGGATTCCGCGAATCGCGAGCGGATCGCGAGTCTGCTGCGGTTCGCGTCGACCCACGCCGACACTGCTGACGAGAGCGTGTCGCTCGCCGACTATGCCGGCAGGATGAAGAGCGGCCAGAAGCGCATCTACTACGTCACTGCCGACACCTTCAACGCCGCGCGGAACAGCCCGCAGCTCGAGATCTTCCGCAGCAAGGGCGTCGAGGTCCTGCTGCTGTCCGACCGCGTCGACGAATGGGTCGTCGGGCATCTGACCGAGTTCGGCGGCAAGCCGCTCGCTTCCGTCGCCCGGGGCGGACTTGATCTGGACAGCCTCGACGACGCGGGTAGACTCGGCCGAGGCACCCAGGGATTGCGCGCAGTACGCGCCGCTGGTCGACCGGATCAAGCAGAGCCTGGGCGAGCGCGTCAAAGACGTGCGCATCAGCGCGCGCCTCACGACGTCACCGGCATGCCTTGTTTCCGACGAGCACGACATGAGCGCGCAATCTCGCCCGGATGCTGAAGGCCGCAGGCCAGCCCGGACCGGCGTGGAAGCCGATCCTCGAGATCAATCCCGGGCACCCGGTCGTCGCGCGCATCAGCGGCGACGAGCGCAGATTCGACGACTGGGTGAGTGTCCTGTTCGACCAGGCGCTGCTGGCCGAAGGCGGGACGCTCGACGATCCGGCGAGCTTTGTCAGGCGCGTGAACGAGCTGATGTTGGACCCGGGTGGCGAAAAGCAAGCGTAGCCGGGACTACCTCGGCGGGATGCTGATGGCCGCGATCGGGCTCGCTGCGGCGTTCCGGGGCTCGCACTACGAGATGGGCGCACTGAGCCGCATGGGCCCGGGCTATTTCCCGACCGCGCTCGGAGCGATCCTCGCGCTCGTCGGCGTCGCCATCGCGGTAAGTGCGAGGCTCGCGCGCTACGACGGCGAGCCCGAGGTCCTCGCGCCCGAGTGGCGCGGCTGGCTCTGCATCGTTGCTGCGCTCGTCGCTTTCGTCACCCTCGGGAAGTATGGCGGCCTGGTGCCCGCAACGTTCGCGGTGGTGTTCATCTCGGCACTGGGCGATCGGCAGAACGGCGTTGGGGCTGCTGCCGCGCTGGCACTCGCCAGCGTGGCGATCGCGATTGTCGTGTTCTGGTGGGCGCTGCAACTGCAATTCCCGCTTTTCCACTGGGGGAACTGACGCGTGCATCAGGCGCTCGTCGACCTCTGGTACGGGTTCACCGTCGCGCTCGAACCCCACAACCTGATGTGGTCGTTCTTCGGCGTGCTGGTGGGAAACCTGATCGGCGTGTTGCCGGGCATGGGCGCGTTGTCCGCGATCTCGATGCTGCTGCCGCTGACCTATACGATGCATCCAGTGCCGGCATTCCTGATGCTCGCCGGCATCTTCTACGGCTCGATGTACGGCGGCGCGATCGGCGCGATCCTGCTCAACCTGCCGTCGCACCCGCCGCATGCGGTGACCTGCCTCGACGGCTATCCCATGACGCGGCAGGGCAAGGGCGGCACGGCGCTCGGGATCACGATGATCGCGTCGTTCTTCGCCGCGTCGTTCGGAATCACCGTGATGGTGTTCGCGTCGCCGCTGCTGGTCAGCGCGGCGCTGAAGTTCGGTCCGACCGAGATCTGCTCGATCATGCTGCTCGGCTTGCTCGCCGGCGGCACGATGGCGAGGGGTTCGCCGCTCAAGGGCATTGCGATGACCGTGATCGGCCTGCTGATCGGTACCGTAGGCACCGACGTCAACAGCGGGGTGATCCGTTTTTCCTTCGGCTTCCCCGAGCTCTCCGACCGGGTCGAGCTAGTAGCGTTGGCGCTGGGGATGTTCGGCGTCGCCGATTTCCTGCGCAGCGTCAACCGGATGAAGTTCATCGGCAACGAAACGCGCGTGCGGCTACGCGACATGCGCCCCAGCCGGCAGGAGCTGAAGCAGGCATTCGCGCCCATGCTGCGCGGCACGCTGATCGGGACGCTGTTCGGCGCGATGCCCGGTACCGGGCCGACGATCACGACCTTCATCGCTTACGCGTTTCGAACGCAGGATCTCCAGGACTCCGGAACGCTTTGGCCATGGGGCGACTCGAGGGCGTGGCGAGCCCCGAGGCGGCGTCGCACTCCAAGACCCAGGTCGACTTCATCCCGACGATGAGCCTCGGAATCCCGGGCGACGCGGTGATGGCGCTGTTGCTGGGCGCGCTGATGATCCAGGGGATCGCACCCGGGCCGCAGTTGATCACCGAGCACGCCGACCTCTTCTGGGGGTTGATCGCGAGCTTCTGGGTCGGCAACGTGCTGCTGGTTGTCCTGAATGTTCCGCTGATCGGCGTCTGGGTAAAGGTGCTGCGCGTGCCTTACCGGCTGATGTTTCCCTGCGCGCTGTTCTTCATCGCCGTCGGCGTCTACAGCACCAACAACAGCCTGTTCGAGGTTAACGAAGTGCTGCTGTTCGGCATTGCCGGCGCGATCTTCAGGGCGCTGGACTTCCCGGTCGCGCCGATCCTCCTCGGATACGTCCTGGGGCCGCTGGTCGAGGAAAACTTCCGCCGGGCCTTGCTGCTTTCGCGCGGCGACCTCGGCGTATTCGTCGAGCGTCCGATCAGCCTCGCGTTCGTCGTGGTGTGCGCGCTGTTGATCGCGCTGCAGGTCTGGTTCGCGCTGCGTTCAGCGATCGCAGTTCGGCGAGAAGCTACTGTACCGGGACCGGGGTGAGCGCTTCGTCGAGGAAGCGGACGCTGCGATCGACGTTCTGGAGCTTGTCGAGCCCGAAAAGCCCGATTCGGAAAGTCCGGAAGTCGGCCCCTTCGTCGCATTGCAGCGGCACGCCCGCGGCGGCCTGCAGCCCCATGTCCAGGAACCGCTTGCCCGACTGCATGTCGGGGTCGTCGGTATAGCAGACGACGACTCCCGGCGCGCCATAGCCTTCGGCGGCGACGCTCGGGAAACCCTTGGCGGCAAGCATCGCGCGCACCCGGCTGCCCAGCGCCTGCTGCGCGGCACGCGCTTTCTCGATGCCGAAACGCTCGGTGTCCTTCATTGCCTGGGCGAGCGTCGCGAGCGCATCGGTCGGCATCGTGGCGTGATACGCATGCCCGCCGGCCTCGTAGGCTTCCATGATCGCGAGCCACCTCCGCAGGTCGCAGGCGAAGCTCGAACTGTGGGTCGCGTCGATCGCGGTCCTGGCGCCAGCGCTCAGCATCACCAGCGCGCAGCCTGCGGGGCTGCTCCAGCCTTTTTGCGGTGCGCTGATCAGGACGTCGACGCCGCAGGCGGCCATGTCGATCCAGATCGCGCCCGACGCGATGCAGTCGAGAACGAACATGCCTCCGGCAGCATGAACTGCGTCGGCGACTTTGCGCAGGTACGCATCGGGCAGGATGATTCCCGACGAGGTTTCCACATGCGGAGCGAAGACCAGCGCTGGGCGCTCGCGCGCAATCGTCTCGGTGACGAGGTCGATCGGCGCGGGTGACCACGGCGCCTTGCTGCCGGGGCCGGCCGGGCGCGCTTTCAGCACCGTCGCCCCCGACGGGATCGATCCTGCGTCGAAGATCTGGCTCCAGCGGTAGCTGAACCAGCCGTTGCGCAATACCAGACATCTGCGCCCGGTGGCGAACTGCCGCGCGACGGCTTCCATGCCGAAAGTGCCGCTGCCGGGAACGACAATCGCGCACGGGGCGCGGTACACGCGCTTCAGCGTTTGCGACACGTCGCGCATGACCTTCTGGAACCGGCGCGACATGTGATTGAGCGCGCGATCGGTATAGACCACCGAGTACTCAAGCAAGCCATCGGGATCGACATCGGGAAGTAAACCGGGCACAGTCCGCTCCGCTTGAGGGGATCGACACCGGCGAGCTTAGCATGCGCCGCGCGCCACTTCCTGCGCCTGCCCGCGCGGGCGCGCGCACCGCAATGCCGCAGGCGGTCAGTCCGCGTCGCCCGGCTACGACAGGCACCGCCAGCGTGCGTTCGCGCCGGCACCGCGCGCAAGCAGGAGACGCGCGATGCGCGCCACCTCCGGCGCGGTTCGCGCAGCGTCAGCGCCGCGCTGGCACGGGGCGTGCATCGCGG
The DNA here is from genome assembly GCA_963701885.1 of uncultured beta proteobacterium. Taxonomy (GTDB): domain Bacteria; phylum Pseudomonadota; class Gammaproteobacteria; order Burkholderiales; family Casimicrobiaceae; genus VBCG01. The sequence continues at coordinate 27,886 of CAVPBR010000024.1, read as the reverse complement.
GCCCGGGGACTGGCACGACTTATGCGGATCATCCGTCGAGCGTTCTCAAGGATTGAGACCTCTTGCGAACAGTAGCCTTTGAACGCGGTCGCATCTTCGAGCCGGGTGTTACCGACCGTGTCACGCCTCTTCTGTGGCCGGTGGATCGGCAGGCCGCAAGGTGATATTCCACAAGACCAAAAAGGTTTGCCGGGATCGGTCGCAATCGACCGCGCCGGTTGGCTCTCGCGCCGCCACCTGATTGGGACATGACGATGACCTCATTGCTGGAACAGTTTCGCTCGAACTACTCGGCCACGCGTGACGAGGAAATGGGCCTCGAGGACTATCTCGCGCTGTGCAAGCGCGACCCGGGCGCCTACACCACCGCGGCCGAGCGGATGGTGGCGGCGATCGGCGAGCCTGAGCTCGTCGATACCCGCAACGATCCGCAGCTCGCGCGAATCTTCGGCAACCGCGTCATCCGCCGCTACCCCGCCTTCCGCGAGTTCTATGGGATGGACGAGGCTATCGAGCAGATCGTCGCCTTCTTCAGGCATGCGGCCCAGGGCCTGGAGGAACGCAAGCAGATCCTCTACCTGCTAGGGCCGGTCGGTGGTGGCAAATCGTCGATCGCCGAGCGCCTGAAGGCGGTGATGGAATCGCGGCCGATCTACGCGCTCAAGGGTTCGCCGGTCAACGAATCGCCGCTTGGCCTCTTCCCTCCGGATCGCTTTGCCTCGGCGCTCGAGAGCGATTACGGCATCGCGCGCCGCTACCTCTCGGGCGTCATGTCGCCGTGGGCAGTCAAGCGGCTGCAGGAATTTGGCGGCGACCTGTCGAAGTTCCGTGTCGTGCGCGTGAATCCCTCGGTGCTGCGTCAGATTGCGATCACCAAGACCGAGCCGGGGGACGAGAACAACCAGGATATCTCGTCGCTGGTCGGAAAAGTCGACATCCGCAAGCTCGAGAGCCTGTCGCAGAACGATCCGGACGCCTACAGCTATTCGGGCGGGCTGTGCCTCGCCAACCAGGGCATGCTCGAGTTCGTCGAGATGTTCAAGGCGCCGATCAAGATGCTGCATCCGCTGCTGACGGCGACCCAGGAAGGCAACTTCAAGGGCACCGAAGGTTTCTCGGCGATTCCATTTAGCGGCCTCATCGTCGCCCACTCGAACGAGTCGGAGTGGCACAGCTTCCGCAACAACAAGAACAACGAGGCCTTCCTCGACCGCATCTTCATCGTCAAGGTGCCGTATTGCGTGCGCGTGTCCGAGGAAGTGAAGATCTACGACAAGCTGCTCGCCAACTCGTCGCTGGCCGGCGCGCGCTGCGCGCCGGGAACGCTCGAGATGATGGCGCAGTTCTCGGTGCTCACGCGCCTGAAGGAGCCGGAGAATTCGAGCGCCTATTCCAAGATGCGCGTCTACGACGGCGAAACGCTGAAGGACGTCGACCCGAAGGCGAAGACGATCCAGGAATACCGCGATTACGCCGGGCCGGACGAGGGCATGACGGGCATGTCGACGCGCTTCGCCTACAAGGTCCTGTCCGCCGTATTCAACTACGACCAGGGCGAGATCGCCGCCAACCCGGTGCATCTGATGTACGTCCTCGAACAGCGCCTCGCGCGCGAGGACCTGCCCGATGAATCGCGCCGGCACTACGTCGAGCACATCAAGGGCTATCTGGCGCCGCGCTACGCCGAGTTCATCGGCAAGGAGATCCAGACCGCCTACCTGGAGTCGTATTCGGAATACGGCCAGAACATCTTCGACCGCTATGTGACCTATGCCGATTGCTGGATCCAGGAAGAGGACTACCGCGATCCCGAGACCGGTGAGAGCTTCGACCGCGGCGCGCTTAATACCGAGCTCGAGAAGATCGAGAAGCCTGCGGGCATCGCGAATCCCAAGGATTTCCGCAACGAAATTGTCAATTTCGTGTTGCGCGCGCGGGCCAACAACAACGGCCGCAACCCAGCGTGGAACAGCTACGAGAAGCTGCGCGAGGTGATCGAGAAGAAGATGTTCTCGAACACCGAGGACCTGCTGCCGGTGATCTCGTTCAACGCCAAGGCTTCGGCCGACGAGCGCGAGAAGCATCAGAGTTTTGTCGCGCGCATGGTCGCCAAGGGTTACACCGAGAAGCAGGTGCGCCTGCTCGCCGAGTGGTACCTGCGCGTGCACAAGTCGTCATGACGGGCAACCGGGGGCACGACAAGGAAGGCTGAATGATCCACCTGATCGACCGTCGCGCCAGCGGACGCGGACGAAGCGCCGTCAACCGAGAGCGCTTCCTGCGCCGCTACAAGGCGCACATCCGGCAGGCAGTCAAGAAGATGGTCGGCGACCGTCGCCTGGCCGACATGGAGCAGGGTGGCGAGGTCCGCGTTCCGAAGAAGGATGTTGCCGAGCCTGCGTTCGGGTTCGGCCACGGGGGGGACCGCGAACTCGTGCTGCCGGGCAACCGTGAGTACGTCGCCGGCGACCGAATCCCTCGGCCTGGGGGTGCCGGCGGCGATGGGAGCGGCAGCGATGCCGCCGGCGACGGCGAAGCCGAAGACGCGTTCGTGTTCTCGCTCTCGCGCGAAGAGTTCATGCAGATTTTCTTCGACGATCTCGAACTGCCTCGTCTGGCCAGAACGCAATTCGGTCGCAGCGAAAAACGGCGCAGCATCCGTGCGGGATTCGCGAAGTCGGGTGTCCCGGCGAACCTCGCAATCATCCGGACGCTCACCCAGTCGCTCGCCCGGCGCATCGCGCTGCAGGGAAGCCTCAAGCGCGAAGCGGAGGCGCTCGAGACAAGTTTCGGGCTCGCTGCGGCCACCGGCAACGCGGGGGTGGCCGCCGAAATCTACGCCGAGCTCGAACACGTCGAGCGCCGCCGCCAGGGACTGCCATTCATCGACGAGCCGGATCTTCGCTACCGGAGCCGCGCGTGGCGCTCCGAGCCCGTGGCACGCGCCGTGATGCTCTGCCTGATGGACGTCTCGGCGTCGATGGACGAGGACAAGAAGGACCTTGCCAAGCGCTTCTTCACGCTGCTCTACCTGTTCCTGACGCGCAAGTACGGCGAGGTCGACCTGGTCTTCATCCGCCACACCGAGGATGCCGAGGAAGTCGACGAAGACACGTTCTTCCACGACCGGCGCTCCGGCGGCACCGTGGTCTACTCCGCGCTCGACCTCGCCGAGACGGTTCGCGTGGCGCGCTATGCGCACGAATGGAATGTCTATGTCGCGCAGGCTTCCGACGGCGATGCCTTCGGCGCGGACCCCGCCCGCAGCGCGCGCTTCCTGCGCGAGCGGCTCCTCCCGGCGTGCCGCTACTACACCTACCTCGAGCTCGCAGGTACCGAGTCCGGCGAGCACGTCTCGTCGCTGTGGAGCGAGTACGCGCGCGTCGCGGAGACTACGGACAATTTCGCGATGCGCCGCGCGAGCGCACGCGACCAGATCTATCCGGTGTTCCGCGAACTGTTCCGCAAGGAAACCCAATGAAGGCGATCTCACACGGTGCCGACTGGGATTTCGAGTTGCTCGAGCGTTACGACAGTGCGATCGCGCAGGTGGCGGCGGAATTCGGGCTCGATACCTACGCCAACCAGATCGAGGTGATCACTTCCGAGCAGATGCTCGACGCCTACGCGTCCGCGGGGCTGCCGGTCGGCTATCCGCACTGGTCGTACGGCAAGGAGTTCATCCGCAACGAGCAGGCGTATCGCCACGGCGTGCAGGGGCTCGCCTACGAGGTGGTGATCAACGCGGACCCGTGCATCGCGTACCTGATGGAGGAGAACACGATCGCGACGCAGGCGCTGGTGATTGCGCACGCCTGCTATGGCCACAACTCGTTCTTCAAGGGCAATCATTTGTTCCGGCAGTGGACCGCGGCCGACGGAATCCTGGATTACCTGGTGTTCGCCCGGCGGTTCGTGATGGAGTGCGAGGAGCGGCATGGCGCCGGGGCGGTCGAGGAGGTGCTCGACGCCTGCCATGCGCTGATGGCCCATGGCGTCGACCGCTACCGGCGGCCCGCGGCGCCCACGCTCAAGACCGAAACCGCGCGGCTTGCCGCGCGCGAGGCGCACCGCGAACGGCAGTTCAACGACCTGTGGCGGACGCTGCCGGAGTCTCCCGGCGGTCCGGCAAACCTTCCGCGGGGCGCGTTCCCGGTGGAGCCGCAGGAGAACATCCTGTATTTCGTCGAGAAGCACTCGCCGAAGCTCGAGCCGTGGCAGCGCGAGCTGGTGCGGATCGTCCGCAAGCTCGCGCAGTATTTTCACCCGCAGGCGCAGACCAAGGTAATGAACGAAGGCTGGGCGACGTTCTGGCATTACACGATCGTCAATCGCCTCCACGAGCAGGGACTGGTCGACGACGCTTTCATGCTCGAGGTCCTGAAGAGCCACACCAACGTCATTGCGCAACCCGCGTTCGACACCAAGGGCTATGGCGGTATCAACCCGTACGCGCTCGGTTTCGCGGTATTCAGTGACCTGAAACGGATCTGCACCTCGCCCGACGCTGAAGATCGCACATGGTTTCCCGATATCGCCGGCAGCAACTGGCGGACCACCCTCGACTTTGCGATGCGCAACTTCAAGGACGAGTCGTTCCTGGCCCAGTACCTGTCGCCGCGGCTGATCCGCGACTTCCACTTGTTCGCGATCGCCGATTACGCCGGCGAGGACGCGCTGGTCGTCGACAGCATTCACGATGAGCACGGTTACCGCCGCGTACGCAAGCTGCTGTCGCAACAATACGCGCAGGAGGCCTGGGTGCCCGACGTGCAGGTGGTGCGCTTCGAGCGCGACGGAGATCGCTCGCTCACGTTGCGCCATCAACGCCGGCGCGGCAGGCCGTTGTCGGCCGCGGCGGACGAAGTCGTCGCGCACCTGCGCCGGCTGTGGGGCTTCCCGGTGCGGCTCGAGACCTGGGAGGGCGAAAGCGCCGCGGGCGACGTGCTCGAACGCGCTGCCTGATCGCGCGGTTCGTCGGCGACCTGCGTACAGGGTCGGCGGACGCGGCGCCCCGGTCGTCCGCGATTGCCTGTCGGTTTCGCGGGGGAGGCGGTGGGGGCGCACACGGCGCCCGGGAGTCCGCAACCGCCTGCCGGCGGGTGCCCGGCGCGGCGTCGCTCGAGGACACTCTGCCTCTGATGTTCCTGTCGGGCTCGCTCGTCGCGCCACCCGCGACGGCAGGCGCTACCACGGGCGCCGCGTGCGCCCCCACCGCCTCCCCCGCGAAACTGGTGCGGTGCATCGCCGCAGAGCATCTGCGCCGCGTCGTCCCCTCGCTGCGTTCAGCCCGCCGGCGTGTGGCAGGGCGCTGCGCGCGACGCCTGTGGCGCAGTCGGCGTGAAGCGGGTGGCGCGGCCAGCGAGCCCGGTCATGACGTTCGAGCGCTGCTGTCCTCGAGCGCCGTCGCGCCGGGACCCGCACGCCGACGCGCCTGGCGCCACCGAAGTTGCGCGCAGTGCCCTGCCATGCGCCGGCGACGAGCACGCGCAGCGGCTTGGCGTGCATCGGCGTCGGGCATAGGAGGAGGTCCGGCTTGAATCGCACCCGGTACTACCCCACTATGAGTTCTGAGGCGCGCCTCGCGTGCACCGATTGCTCGCCGGTCATCCATGAGCACCCCCGATTCGACACTCAACGACCGCCTGCGCGTCGTCTGCCCGCACTGCGGGACGGCCAATCGCGTCGCTGCCACGCGCGTCGACGAAGGCCCGGTCTGCGGCAACTGTAAGGCGCTGCTGTTTCCGGGGCACCCACTCGTCCTGACGCAGTCGAATATCGACCGGCACGTCGAGGCGAGCGCCGGAGTCCCGCTGGTCGTCGATTTCTGGGCGCCCTGGTGCGGCCCTTGCCGCGCGATGGCTCCCGCGTATGAGGAGGCTGCGACCCGAATCGGTCCAGGCGTTCATCTCGCAAAGCTCGACACCGATGCCGAGCCCGCGATTGCGTCACGCTTCGCAATTCGTAGCATTCCGACCCTGATCGCCTTTCGCGATGGCCGGGAGATCGCGCGCCAGTCCGGGGCGCTCGGTGAGCCGCAGCTACTTCAATGGATACGGCGCCATGTCGCGCGGAGCTGACCCTTCCGATTGGATGCTGTCGCAGGCCTTCGACATGCTCGAGCGTGCCGATCGCCTGCACCGCCAGTTCTTCCGGCTCGTTGCATCGGGAACGACGCAGGCGGCGTGGGAACCGCCCGCCGATGTCTTCGAGGACGAGCGCGAGATCGTTGTGGTAGTCGCGATGCCGGGCGTCGCTGCCGAGCAGGTCCAGGTGATCCTCGAGCCCGGGATGCTGACCGTGCGTGGCTCGCGCCCAGTACCGCTGGCCGGATCGCGGCATGTCGTGCGGCGGCTCGAGCTGCCGTACGGGACCTTTGAGCGCCGCATTCCGTTCCCCGGCGTCGGGCTCGAGGCCTGCCCCCCGGAACTCGCGCTCGGATGCCTCGTGCTGCACATGCGCAAGACAGGAACACGATGAACGAAACCGTCGATACCACCGATCCGCTGTCCGCCGACGGGCGCCCGAGCGCCGAGGCTGCGCTCGCCGGGCAACGGCCCGTCGCCGAAGGACAGGCGCGCCCACTGCCCGACGACGCGCTGATCATCCTGCCGGTTCGTAATGTCGTGATGTTTCCGGGGGCGGTGTTTCCGCTGACCGTCGGTCGTGACCGCTCGCGCGCCGCCGCACAGGAAGCCGTGCGCCTCGAACGGCCGCTAGGCGTGCTGCTGCAAAGCAAGCCGGAGGTCGAGGAGCCGGGTCCCGACGATCTGCACTGGGTGGGCACGAGTGCCAGCGTGCTGCGCTATGTCACAACGCCAGACGGCCTGCATCATGCGATTGCGCGCGGCCTGCGCCGTTTCCGCGTGCTGCAGTTCCTCGACGGCTATCCGTATCCGGCCGCACGCGTCCAGTACGTCAGCGATTCGGAAGCCGTCGACACCGAGATCGAGGGCCGTGCGCGAACGCTGAAGCAGCGCGCGATCGAGATTCTGCAGCTCCTGCCGCAGGTTCCGGAGGAAATGGTGGCGGCCCTGCAGGGCGTCGATGGACCGGGCCCGCTCGCCGATTTCATCGCCGGGGTGATCGACGTGGGCACCGAGGAAAAGCAGGCGCTGCTCGAGACTTTCGACCTCAAGGCTCGCCTCGACAAGCTGCTGCAGCTCCTGGCCCACCGGATCGAGGTGCTGAAGGTCTCGCGCGACATCGACGAGCGCACGCGCGAGTCGATCTCCGACGTGAGCCGCAAGCATCTGCTGCGCGAGCAGATGCGCACGATCCAGAAGGAGCTGGGCGAGGGCGACGAGGGCGCGGCCGATCTTGCCGAGCTCGATCGTGCCGTTACCGACGCGCGGATGCCCGACGAGGTCGAGAAGGCCGCGCGTAAGGAGCTGAAGCGGCTCGAGCGGATGCCCGAGGCCGCGGGCGAATACTCGACGGTACGCACCTATCTCGAATGGCTGACCGAGCTGCCCTGGGCGAGCGATTCCGAGCCGGCCATCGACATCGCGCAGGCACGCCGCGTCCTCGACGAAGATCATTTCGGCCTCGACAAGGTCAAACGCCGCATCCTCGAGTACCTCGCGGTCCACAAGCTCAACCCGGCAGGGCGGAGCCCGATCCTCTGCCTGGTCGGGCCACCGGGCGTGGGTAAAACCTCGCTCGGCCAGAGCATCGCGAAGGCAACCGGGCGCAAGTTTGCGCGGGTAAGCCTCGGCGGCGTGCACGACGAGGCCGAGATCCGCGGCCACCGGCGCACCTACGTCGGGGCGCTGCCGGGCAACATCATCCAGAGCCTGCGCAAGGTGGCGACGCGCAGCTGCGTGATGATGCTGGACGAAGTCGACAAGCTCGGCGCAGGCGGCTTTCACGGCGATCCTGCGTCGGCGCTGCTCGAGGTCCTCGATCCCGAGCAGAACGGAACGTTTCGCGACAACTATCTCGCCGTGCCTTTCGACCTCTCGAAAGTGATGTTCATCTGCACCGCGAACCTGCTCGACACGGTTCCTGGCGCGCTGCGTGACCGGATGGAGGTCATCGAGTTGCCCGGCTACACGGCGCAGGAGAAGCTCGAGATCGCGCGCCGCTACCTCGTTCCGCGCAGGCTCGCCGCGGCGGGGCTGACCGTGGCGCAGTGCGAGATCGCCGACGCGGCGCTCGCCGTGATCATCGACGATTACACCCGCGAGGCTGGCGTGCGCAACCTCGAGCGCGAGATCGGCCGGGTGTTCCAGAGCGTCGCCGTGCGCGTGGCCGAGGGCAGCGCAACGCAGGTCGCGATCGTCCCGGACGAGCTCGCGGCAATCCTCGGCCCGCGCCGGTTCGAGGCCGAGATTGCGATGCGCACCGCGGTCCCCGGTGTTGCGACCGGTCTTGCCTGGACGCCGGTCGGCGGGGACATCCTGTTCATCGAGGCGGCGCGGATGCCCGGGTCGGGCAAGCTGATCCTGACGGGACAACTCGGCGAAGTGATGAAGGAAAGCGCGCAGGCGGCGCTGTCGCTGGTGAAGGCTCAGGCGCAGCACCTGGGGATCGCGTCCGGAGTGATCGAAGACTCCGACATTCACATCCACGTGCCCGCCGGCGCCACGCCCAAGGACGGCCCCAGCGCCGGCGTCGCGATGTTCGTTGCGCTCGCGTCGCTGCTCACCGGCCGGCCAGTGCGTTCCGACGTCGCGATGACGGGTGAGATCAGCCTGCGCGGCGTGGTGCTGCCGATTGGCGGGGTCAAGGAAAAGGTGCTGGCAGCGCTTCGTGCAGGCATCCGCACCGTCATGTTGCCCGCGCGCAATCGCCGCGACCTGGAGGAGATTCCCGCGGATGCCCGCGCAACGCTCGAATTCGTGTGGATCGACAATGTCGATCAGGCGCTCGCGACGACGCTGACCCCGCCCGCCGGCTGAGCATCAGCCGCGAAGGACGCATTTCGCGTAGAGGTCTCCCAATGCGCCCGATGGATCGTACCTGCGCTTCAGCGCCGCATAGGCGTCGCGCGCGTAGATGGACCAGAACTCATCCTCGGTGAAATAGGAATCCGAGTACAGCGACTTGACGCCGCCGAGCGCGATGACTTTGCGCTCGATCTTGCGGTTGACGAAGCCGGCGGCCCGGCGCTCGCGCGTCGCGACGACATCCCAGAAGCCGAAGTTGACCGAAGGGGCGCCCTGGGCGAGCGGGTAGAGCGTCGCGGGCGTCGCCGGGTCCGGGGCGCGGATCGGGCAAACCCAGATCGGCAGGATGCCGACCTCGGCGTGGAGGAAAGCGAGAAACTCGGCGGCATGGCCGAGCGGGATGTCGACGTCCTGGATTACCGACTCTGCGTGGACGCCGCGAATGCGGTTCCACGCGCGAGTCAGCCCATGGCGCGAATTCCAGCGCATGATCTTCTGGTAGGTGATCGAGTTGAGACGCTCGCGTCCCAGCAGGCGCCGCACCAGCGGATGCTGCGCGCCGACGCTCTTCGAGCACCAGAACCAGTCGGTGTCCCAGCGCCACAGGAAATCGCGCGCCGTCAGGACGTCGGTTTCCCGCTCGCGGATCGAACGGTAGTAGATCCGCCCAAACCCGTAGTCGCTCGTCTCGCACGCGCTGTCGGCGAAGCGGCCGAGCGTCAGGTACAGCGCGTCGGGCGCGAACACGACGCCGTCCAGGAAATCGACACTACCCTCGCCGCCGCACACGCGCTCGATCTGGGCGAAATACGCGGCGGGATCGCGGTGGTGGACGTGGGTGAGCGCGACGTATGGCTGCGCCGGCAGCGTTCGCGCGGTGAGGCTCAACGCATGGCCCAGCGTGCCGTAGGAATTGGCGAAACCCAGGAAGAGGTCGCGGTGCTCATTGTCGGGCGTGCAGGTCACGATCTCGCCGGTGCCGGTCAGCACTTCGAGCGCAGTGATCGTGTCGTGCACGAGGCCGTACCGGAAAGACGTCGCCTCGATGCCGACACCGGCAACGGCGCCGCCCAGCGTGATCGACTTCAGTTGCGGAACGACGGCGGGGATCAACCCATGGGCAAGCGTCGCGTCGGCGAGGTCTTCGTAGGTCGTCATGCCCTCGGCCTCGACGGTGCCAGCAACCGGGTCGACGCGGATGACGCGATTGAAATGCGCGAGGTCGATGCGTGGCGTCTGCGATGCGTCGCGGTCGCGGAACAGATTCGAGGTGCTCTTTCTTACGCTCACCCCGCCCCCGCGCGCCGCGGCCAGCGCGTCGACGAGGCGAGCCATCTTCTCGGCGTGCCCGCTCATCCGCCAGGTTGGTAGAGGTACCCGCGGCTCATCGGATGGTCGGTGGCGACGTTGCCGCGGCTGACGGTGACCTGGAACAGGTTCGTGCGGCCGTTCGGCGAACGGAACATCTCGGCACAGGAGCGCAGGTAGGTCCGCCAGATGCGGCGAAAACGCTCGTCGAAGCGTACCGGGTCGAGCGCAGCGATCGTCTCCAGGTTCGCATCGAAGCGCTCGGCCCAGCAGTCGAGCGTCAAAGCGTAATGCCGCCGCAGGTTCTCGACGTCGAGCACCTCGAGCCCGCAGGCCTCCATCGCGGTGATCGCCTCGGCGAGGCTCGGAATCCAGCCGCCGGGGAAGATGTACTTGCGGATATAGAACTCGGTGTTGCGCATACCGACGTGACCGATGAAATGAATGACGCCGAGTCCGCCGGGCTTGAGCGCAGCGGCATGCGCGCGCACGACGTCGGCCATCTGGTCGCGCCCGGCATGCTCGAGCGTGCCGATCGACAGCAGCTTGTCGTAATGCCCGGGGATCTCGCGGAAATCGCATTCGACGACCGCGATCCGGTCGGCGAGCCCGCGCTGCGCGAGATCGGCGCGAAGCTCGTTGACCTGCTCGGTCGTCGTGTTGATGCCGGTGCCGAGCGCGCCATAGCGCTCCCAGGCATGGAACAGGAGGCCGCCCCAGCCACAGCCGACGTCGACGAAGGTTTCGCCTGCGGCGAGGCGCACCTTGCGGCAGACGTGGTCCATCTTGTTGGTCTGCGCTTCCTCGAGCGTTTTCGTCCCCTCGCTCCAGTAGGCGCAGGTGTAGAGCATGCCGACGCGATCGAGCCAGAGACGGTAGAAAGGCTGGCCGAGTCCGTAATGGAAGCGCGCATTGGCCTTGGCCTGTGCGATCGAGCGGTTGGAATAGCGGGCCTCGTGCCAGCGATTACGCAATCCGACCAGCGGGCTCGTCTGCTGGTCGAAGCCGGCGTCGAAGGCCGCGCGGAACGGGAGCGCGAGATCGCCTTCGACGTCGAGATCACCGCTGAAGTACGCCTCGAGAAGACCGACGTGGCCGAAAGCCGCGACGCGGCGCTCGGCGCGCGACGATCGGAAGAGTAGCGTGAACTCGGGCGCGGCATCGCAGTTGCGAAATTCGGAGCCGTCCGCGAACACGACCTTGAACGGGATACCGGTGCCCGCGCCGACGCGGGCGAGCGCGGTGTGCAACGCACCTGCGCGGCCGGGGGCCTTGACGCCTGCGCGACCGGCCTGGCGCGAATCGATGGAGCTCATGTCGGTGCTATTGCGTGCGTCCGTAAAGTCCCGTCAACGTTGTCCTGGCGATGGCATTCGCGTTGACCATGAATCCGGTGATCGACGCATTGGCGCCTGCGGGCAGGTCGAGCTTGGGAACCTTGAGTGCGTAGAGCGTGAAGTGGTAATGGTGGGGCTTGTCCCCGACGGGAGGGCAGGGACCGCCGTAGCCGAGGGTACCGAAATCGTTGGCAATGCTCACCGCGCCAGGAGGCATCCGGCTGCCGTCCGTCTTCCCCGCACCCTTGGGCAGCCCCGTGCTCGCGGCGGGAATGCCGACGACGACCCAATGCCACCAGCCTGCGCCGCCGGTCGGAGCGTCGGGGTCATGCACCAGAAGCGCAAAGCTCTTTGTTCCCGCAGGCGCGCCCGACCAGGTGAGCGCAGGCGAGATGTTCCCGCCGGTACAGCCGAAGCTGTCGTAAGCCTGCTCCTTGGCAATCGTGCCGCCGGGTGCGAAATCCGGGCTGGTCAGCGTGAACGATGCGGCGACCGCGTCGGACAGTGCGAGTCCGGCCACGAGCGTCGTGGCAAGCGTCAGCGGATTGAAGATCATGGGTGACTCCTTCGCGTTGGGCACGCGCCAGGGCGCGGATATGCGCAAATATACTGCGTTGCAGCCTGCAATTGCGAGCGCAGCGCATACACGCGGGTTGCAAGAGGGATTCGCGTAAAATCATCGCCGGCCGAAGCCAGCGAGCCACCGCTTCGGATTTCCCCCGAAGGATCGAGGATGGAAAACCACCGTGGAGACTTCGCCGCCAACCGGCGGGTCTTGACGATTTCAATGATTGCTGCCGGCGTCGGCGCGGCCTGCGCCTTCGTCGCGTACCTGCTGCTGCGCCTGATTGCGCTGTTCACCAACCTGTTCTTCTTCCAGCGCCTGTCCTTCGCGCCGGCGTCGCCCGCAGACGCTCATCTCGGCTGGCTGATTGTCGTGGTTCCCGTGATCGGAGGACTCATCGTCGGCTTCATCGCGCGCTTCGGCTCGGACAAGATCCGCGGCCACGGCATTCCGGAAGCGCTCGAGGCGATCCTGTTCGGCAAGAGCCGCATGGATCTCAAGGTGGCGATTCTGAAGCCGTTGTCGTCGGGGATCGTCATCGGCAGCGGTGGACCTTTCGGCGCCGAAGGTCCGATCATCATGACCGGCGGCGCGCTGGGCTCGCTGATCGCGCAGAACTTCCACCTGACCGCATCCGAGCGCAAGACGCTGCTCGTGGCCGGTGCCGCCGCCGGAATGGCCGCCGTCTTCAACACGCCGGTCGCGGCCGTGCTGATCGCGGTCGAGTTACTTTTGTTCGAGTGGCGGCCGCGCAGCCTGATCCCGGTCGCGCTGGCCGTTGCGATCGCAACGACGATACGCCCGTTATTCCTCGGCAGCGGACCGCTGTTCCCGATGCCTGCGCATGGTGACATGAACGCGCTGGGCTTCGTGTCTTGCGTCGTCGCCGGCCTGCTTTGTGGTGGGCTGGGCGCACTGCTGACGATGGCGGTCTATGTCTGCGAGGACGCGTTTCACCGGCTGCCGCTGCACTGGATGTGGTGGCCCGCGATCGGCGGATTGGTCGTCGGCATCGGCGGTTATTTCCAGCCACGTGCACTCGGCGTGGGTTACGACGTGATCGGCGACCTGCTCGCAGGTCATTTGCTGCTTGCGACGGCGCTCGGGTTGGTGATCGTCAAATGCATCATCTGGTCGATCGCGCTCGGATCGGGAACCTCCGGCGGCGTGCTCGCGCCGCTGCTGATCGTGGGTGCCGGCCTCGGAACGGTGCTCGCGGGCGTTCTTCCCGGTGCGAGTCCCGTCCTCTGGCCCCTGGTGTGCATGGCAGGCGTGCTCGCCGGAGTGATGCGCTCACCGCTCACTGCGACGGTGTTCGCGTTCGAGCTGAGCCGCGACCCGGCGGCGCTGCTGCCGCTGATGCTGACGTCGATGGTTGCCTACGCGTTCACGGTGCTGGTGATGCGTCGCTCGATCCTGACCGAGAAGGTGGCCCGGCGCGGCTACCACGTCTATCGCGAATACTCGGTCGATCCCCTCGAGCGCGTTCACGTCGAGGAAGTGATGACCCGTAATGTCACCACGATCCCCGGCTCGATGCTAGCGTCGGAAGCCCTTGATGCCTACTTCGGACCGCGGCAGAAATTCCGCGGCTATCCGATCGTCGACGCGGAAGGCGCGCTGCTCGGCATGATCGACCGCGACGAATTGCTTGCCGGCATCGAAGCCGATCCGCGGCCGTCGCCGACACTCGGCGACCTCGTCGCCCAGCCGCCGATCGTCGCGCACCCGCACGAGACCTGCCGCTCCATCGCGACGCGCATGGCCGTGCATGGCGTCGAACGGCTGCCGGTCGTCGCCGATGGCCATCCGCCGACGCTGCTGGGCATCATCAGCCGCAGCGATCTCGTGAACCCGTCGGCCCGCCTGTTCGAGGACGAGGTGAAGCGCGAACGGCTGAATCCTATCGCGAGCGCCGACGAGGCTTGAACCGTACGACAGGAAGGGATCGCGCATGGCCGCAACTGACGTCAAGGTACCGGACATCGGGGACTTCAAGGACGTGCCGGTGATCGAGATTCTGGTCAAGCCGGGCGACGCGGTGCAGCCAGAAGACGCGCTCGTCACGCTCGAGTCCGACAAGGCGACGATGGACGTCCCGGCACCTGCTGCAGGGGTCGTGACTTCGATCGCAATCAAGGTCGGCGACAAGGTTTCGGAAGGCAGCACGCTGTTGACGCTGGAGAGCACAGGTTCGGCTCCCGCGCCGGCGCCACACGCGAGGTCTGCAGCCGGGTCGGTTGCACCCGTCCGATCCGCGCAGCCCCCAGTTGCTTCGCCGCCAGCCACTGCTGCGTCGCCCGCTGCCGCGACGCAGGCTGGCGCGGCCGACATCGACTGCGAGATGCTGGTGCTGGGCTCGGGCCCGGGGGGATACTCGGCGGCGTTCCGTGCAGCCGATCTCGGGATGAAGACCGTTCTCGTCGAACGGTATACGACGCTCGGCGGCGTGTGCCTCAACGTCGGCTGCATTCCGTCGAAGGCGCTGCTGCACATCGCAGGCGTGATCGACGAAGTGAAAGAGATGGGCGCCCACGGCATCACGTTCGGCGCGCCGGCAATCGACCTCGCGCGGCTCCGGGCATTCAAGAACGGCGTTGTCTCGAGGCTTACCGGTGGCTTGGGCGCGATGGCGAAGCTGCGCAAGGTCGAGGTCGTGCGCGGTATCGGCTGCTTCGTCGACGCGCACCACCTCAGGGTCGAGCTTACTGCGGGAACGGGAAAGGGTACGACCGGCGCCAGCAAGCTGCTGCGTTTCGAGAAAGCGATCATCGCTGCCGGGAGCGAAGCGATGAAGCTTCCCTTCATGCCCGAGGACCCGCGCATCGTCGATTCGACCGGGGCGCTCGAGCTGGACGCGATCCCGAAGCGGATGCTGGTCGTGGGCGGCGGCATTATCGGCCTCGAGATGGCGAACGTCTATTCGACACTGGGCGCACGCATCGACGTGGTCGAGATGCTCGACGGCGTGATGATGGGCGCCGATCGCGATCTGGTCCGCGTATGGGAGAAGAAAAACGCCGGGCGCTTCGATCGCATGATGCTCGGAACGAAGACGGTCTCGGCACGCGCTGCGCCCGAGGGGATCCATGTCGCTTTCGAAGGCGCGAAGGCTCCCGCCGGGCCGCAGGTCTACGATCGGGTGCTGGTCGCGGTTGGGCGCCGACCCAACGGGCGTGCGATTGACGCTGACAAGGCAGGCGTCGCGGTGACCGAGCGCGGCTTCATCACTGTCGACGGTCAGATGCGCAGCAATGTCGCGCACATCTTTGCGATCGGCGACATCGTCGGTGAACCGATGCTCGCGCACAAGGCGGTGCACGAGGGACACGTCGCCGCGGAGGCAGCGTCGGGGATGAAATCGTACTTCGACGCGCGGCAGATTCCTTCGGTCGCTTATACCGATCCGGAGGTCGCGTGGGCCGGAGTTACCGAGGACGAGTGCCGGGCCAGCGGCATCGGCTACGGCAAGGCGCTGTTCCCGTGGACCGCGTCGGGGCGCGCAATCGCGAACGGCCGCGACGAGGGCTTCACCAAGCTCCTGTTCGATGCCGGCACGCACCGGATCATCGGCGGGGGTATCGTCGGTGCGCACGCCGGCGACCTGATCGGCGAGGTCGGACTGGCGATCGAGATGGGCTGCGACGCGGCCGACATCGGCAGGACGATCCACCCGCATCCAACCCTGAGCGAGTCCATCGGCATGGCCGCCGAAGTCTTCGAGGGGGTGTGCACCGACCTGCCGCCGCCGAAGAAGCGCTAGCGCCGGACAGAAACGGCGCCGACCCACCGCAGTAGCGCATGACCACCACGCTCGCCTTGCACCGGATCGTGATCGTCGGCGGAGGCGCAGGCGGCCTCGAGCTCGCGACCCGCCTCGGCGACACGCTGGGACGTCGTGGCAGGGCGGAGATCACGCTGATCGAGCGGGCGCGCACGCACTTCTGGAAGCCGCACCTGCACGAGATCGCTGCAGGGAGCATGGACCTCGACGTCTTCGAGACCGACTACCTGGCGCACTCGCACTGGCATTCGTTCCGCTACCTGATCGGCGAGATGACGGGACTCGACCGGCAGGCACACGAGGTCGAGGTTGCACCGTTCATCGACGAGGATGGCGACCGGGTCACCCTGGCGCGGCGGGTCGGATACGACACTCTGGTCATTGCCGTCGGCAGCCGGACCGACGACTTCGGAACGCCGGGAGCGCAGGCGCACGCGATCGCGCTCGACGATCCTGCCGCTGCGCAACGCTTCCATCGGCGGCTCGTCAACGCCTGCCTGCGCGCGCACGCGCAGACGGGGCAACTGCGTCCCGAGCAGCTTCGCGTCGCAATCATCGGCGCGGGAGCGACCGGGGTCGAGCTCGCCGCCGAATTGCGCAACACGACGCGTACGCTGGTCTCCTATGGACTCGACCGGATTGATCCCGACAAGGACATCCGCATCGCCGTATTCGAAGCCGCCGAGCGGATCCTGCCCGCGCTGCCGCAGCGCCTGTCGATTGCCGCGCGCCAGCTCCTCGACCGGATGGGGGTGGGAGTGCGGACCGGGGCGCGCGTCGCTGAAGTCCTTTCCGACGGCATTCGCCTGGCCGAAGGCGAAGTGGTGCCCTCCGAGCTGGTTGTGTGGGCCGCAGGCGTGAAAGCCCCCGATTTCCTGAAGAACCTCGCGGGCCTCGAGACCAACCGCAGCAACCAGCTCGTGGTTCGGCCGACGCTGCAGACGACGCGTGACGACGACGTCTTCGCGCTCGGCGATTGCACCGCGGCGCCGTGGCTCGGCCGCGAGGGGACCCTCGTTCCGCCGCGCGCACAGGCCGCTCACCAGCAGGCGTCGCACCTTGTCGTCCAGTTTCGCCGCCGGCTCGAAGGCCGGCCGCTGCAGCCGTGGCGTTACCGTGATTTCGGCTCGCTGGTATCGCTGGGAGAATTCTCGACCGTGGGCAACCTGATGGGTAGCCTCAGCGGGGGCAGCCTGTGGCTCGAAGGCTGGTTCGCGCGGATGATGTACCTGTCACTTTACAAGCTGCACGAATTCGCACTGCACGGCTTCTGGAAAATGGCACTCGACACTGTTGCGCGGATGATCACTCGCCGCACCGAACCGCATGTCAAGCTGCACTGAACCGGGAAGGGGCCCGCAATGAAGATCACGCACGACGTACCCGTGTATGCTGTGCCGGGCGTGGACGAGCCGGCACCTCCGATCGGCGATCCGCCGGACGACGACTGGGTCGACGACGACGAGGACGACGAAGACGACGACGAAGACGAGGACGACGAGGAGGTTGCATGTACGCGCAGATGGTCGACACCGGCGTCGCCAGGGTCCGCGATGACGCCGAGCTGACGCCGGAGGAGCGTGCGTTCCAGGCGCGGGTCGACGCCGACGTCAAGATCGAGCCCAGGGATTGGATGCCCGACGCGTATCGCAAGACGCTCATCCGGCAGATCCAGCAGCATGCCCATTCGGAAATCGTCGGCATGCTTCCCGAGGGCAACTGGATCACGCGCGCGCCATCGTTGTCCCGGAAGGCGACGCTGATGGCCAAGGTGCAGGACGAGGGCGGGCACGGACTCTACCTTTACTGCGCGGCCGAGACCCTCGGCGTGTCGCGCGATGCGATGGTCGCCGACCTGCACGCCGGCAGAGTCAAATACTCGTCGATCTTCAACTATCCGACGCTGACCTGGGCCGATATCGGAACCATCGGCTGGCTCGTCGACGGCGCGGCGATCATGAACCAGATCCCGCTGTGCCGCTGCAGCTACGGACCGTATGCGCGCGCGATGGTCCGCGTCTGCAAGGAGGAGTCGTTTCACCAGCGGCAGGGCTACGACATCATGCTTGCATTGTGTCGCGGCACCGACGCGCAGAAAACGATGGCCCAGGACGCCCTGAATCGCTGGTGGTGGCCGTCGCTGATGATGTTCGGGCCGCCGGATGCAGCAAGCGTGCACAGCGCCCAATCGGCGCGCTGGAAGATCAAGCTCCTGTCCAACGACGAATTGCGCCAGCGCTTCGTCGACCAGACGGTGCCGCAGGCGGATTACCTGAGGCTGAGAGTTCCGGACGAGCGACTCGAATGGAATGCCGAACGCGGTCATTACGCTTTCGGCGACATCGACTGGCAGGAGTTCCACGACGTCATTAAGGGCAACGGGCCTTGCAACCGCGACCGGATGCAAACGCGGATCAAGGCGTGGGAGGACGGGAGGTGGGTGCGGGATGCCGCGCTTGCCCATGCGGCGAAGCGCGCACGGCGCGGGCAGGAGGCGGCGTGAGCACTGAATGGCCGTTGTGGGAAGTGTTCATCCGCTCGCAACACGGGCTCGCCCACAAGCATGTCGGCAGCCTGCACGCAACTGACGCCGAAATGGCGGTGCGCAATGCCCGCGATGTCTACACGCGGCGCAACGAAGGCGTTTCGATCTGGGTTGCGCGTTCGATCGACATCCATGCGACATCGCCCGCCGACCGGGACGCGCTATTCGAGCCCGCGAATGACAAGGTCTACCGGCATCCGACATTTTTTCCGATGCCCGACGAAGTGAAGCACATCTGAAAGGCGCCGGCACGTTCGCCTCGATGACCGACGACCGCCAGCTTTTCGAGTACGCGCTGCGCCTTGCCGACAACGGCATCGTGCTGGCGCAGCGGCTGGGCGAGTGGGTGGGCAACGGTCCGGTCCTCGAGGAAGACATCGCGCTCGCCAATGTCGGGCTCGATCTTCTCGGACAGGGCCGCCTGTGGCTGGGCTACGCAGGACAGGTCGAGGCGCGCTACGCTGCGCGCGGCCGCAGCGAAGACGAGTTCGCGTTCCTGCGCGACGGAGGCGATTTCCGCAACCTGCTGCTGGTCGAGCAGCCCAACGGCAATTACGCCGACACCATGGCGCGCCAGTATCTGTTCGACCAATGGCACGTCCTGCTGCTGGGCGCACTTGCGCGTTCGACCGATGAGCGCATCGCGGCGATCGCGGCCAAGGCGCTGACCGAGGTCCGTTACCACGTCGAGCGCTCGGCCGACTGGGTGGTTCGACTCGGCGACGGTACGGAGCTCTCGCATCGCCGGATGCAGGACGCGATCGACGTGCTGTGGGCCTGCACCGGTGAGATGTTCGCTGCCGATGCGATCGAGCGGGCCCTGGTAGCGGCTGGAATCGCGGCCGACGTCGCGACGTTGCTCCTGCCTTGGCGCGAAGCGGTGGCCCGCGTGCTCGACGAGGCAACGCTTAGCGTTCCCGCCGGGACCTGGATGCAAGGCAACGCCGGGCGTGGCGGCAAGCAGGGTATTCACACTGAGCACCTGGGACACATGCTCGCCGAAATGCAGATCGTGCCGCGCTCGCACCCCGGTGCGCGATGGTGAGGTGACCGACCCGATGAGCGCGAACCCCGCAGAACGCCGCGCAGCGAGCCCGCAAGCGAATTCGGCGGCAGGCGAATCCGACATCGCGGCAGCGATCTGGCGGACCCTCGGGAGCGTGGTCGATCCCGAGATGCCTTTCATCTCCGTGGTCGAACTGGGCATCGTCCGCGCGGTCGAGCGCGGGGCCGACGGCTGGGAGGTGATGATCACGCCAACGTACTCGGGATGCCCGGCCACTCGTGTGATCGAAGCTGACATCATTTCTGCGCTGCGCGCTGCCGGACACGGCGGCGTACTTGTCGTCACTCGGCTCGCGCCGCCATGGAGCAGCGATGCGATCGCGCCGGAGGCGCGGCGCAGGTTGCGCGAAGCGGGCATCGTTCCGCCCGCGTCGCAGGCATCCGCTGCAGCGATCGGCATCCGGGCGCAGCCCGACCGCGGCGCCGGGGGTGTGCGAGTGGCGTGCCCGCGCTGTGGCTCGACGCGAACCCTCGAAGTTTCGCGGTTCGGCTCGACCGCATGCAAGGCGCAGTATCGCTGCACGGATTGTCTCGAGCCATTCGACTATTTCAAGCCGCACTGAGCGCACGAGACAAGGATGTCGACGAGTGCAGCCTCCTGCGGCGAATGCTTCGCGGTGAGCAAATTCCATGCACTGCCGATTGCGAGTGTCGAGCGCGAAACGCGTGACGCGATCGCAGTCACTTTTGCCGTTCCGAACCGGCTGCGCGACACCTTTCGATTCGAAGCCGGCCAGCACCTGACGCTACGCGCGAGCATCGAGGGCGAAGACCTGCGGCGCTCGTATTCGATCTGTGCACCCGTCGGCGAACCGCTGCGGATCGCGATCAAGCGCGCGCCGGGAGGCGTGTTTTCGACCTGGGCCAACGACGCGCTGCGCGCGGGCATGAGCATCGACGTCGTCCCGCCGCTGGGACGCTTCGGCGCCGTCGCCGAAGCGGTTCTTCCTCGCCATCACCTGGCCCTCGCCGCGGGAAGCGGCATCACGCCGCTGCTGTCGATCATCGGGACGGCGCTGGCGGCGGAGCCCGCAATGCGCTTCACGCTGATCTACGGCAACCGCGCATCGTCGTCGGTGATGTTTCGCGAGGAGCTCGCGGCCCTCAAGGACGGCCACATGGAACGCTTCCAGTTGATCCATGTGCTGTCGCGCGAGCCGCAGGACATCGAGCTGCTGCACGGGCGCATCGATCGTGCCAAAGCCGACGCATTATTCTCGACCTTTGCGCCGCTCGACGACGTCGAATGCGTTTTCGTATGCGGACCGGAGGGGATGATGGACGGGGTGAAGGCGGCGCTCGCCACGCGGAGCTTCCCGGAATCGAGGATCCGGATCGAGCGCTTCGCGGCGAGCATTCCGAAGCACACGCACGTGCCGCGACCCGTGCCGCGGGCGAGCCGGGCCGAATGCGAAGTGAACGTCGTCATCGACGGCTCGCGGCGGAGCTTTCTGCTCGAAAAGGGACGCGAGAACATCATTGATGCGGGACTGCGCAACGGCATTGAGCTGCCGTTCTCGTGCAAGGGGGGGGTGTGCTCGACCTGCCGCTGCCGGCTCGTCGAGGGTGAGGTCGACATGGACGTCAATTACGCGCTCGAGGATTACGAGGTCGCGCGCGGATTCATCCTCGCCTGCCAGAGCTATCCGGTGACCGACCGCGTCACGGTCGACTTCGATCAGACCGGCACGTGCTAGAGTTCAGCGGTCGAAAGCAGCGAGGTGTATGGGGGTGCCACATCCATTCTTCGAGCGTCACCGTGAAACCCTCGACCGCGCGCTCGAAGCCATCGCACAGCGTGGGTACTGGTCGCCGTTCCCAGAGTCGCCGAGCCCGAAGAACTATGGCGAAGACGCTGCCGAAAAGGGACGCGCTGCGTTCAACGCGCTGCTCGACAAGCGCTTCCCGCTGACGCAGCCGGGGACCGTCGGCGATACCGGCAACGAACGCTCGCCCTGGGGCATTCGTCTCGGAATCCGGTACCCGAAGGGTGATCTCGACCGGCTGCTGGCCGCAGTCGAGACTGCGCAGCGAACCTGGCGCAATGCCGGGCCGCAGGCCTGGGTCGGCGTGAGCCTGGAGATCCTGTCGCGGATCAACAAGGCGAGCTTCGAGCTCGCCAACGCGGTCATGCACACGACCGGGCAAGCTTTCGTGATGGCGTTCCAGGCGGGGGGACCCCACGCGCAGGACCGCGGTCTCGAGGCGGTTGCGTATGCCTGGGACGAGATGCGCAGGGTTCCCGAGCGCGCGCTATGGGAGAAACCCCAGGGCCGCAACGAACCGCTCCGCATGGAAAAGCGTTTTCGCATCGTCCCGCGTGGCGTCGCGTTGCTGATCGGCTGCAGCACTTTCCCCACCTGGAACGGCTACCCGGGCCTGTTCGCGAGCCTCGCCACCGGCAATGCGGTGATCGTCAAGCCGCATCCGGATGCGATCCTGCCGCTTGCGATCACCGTGCGCATCGCACGCGAAGTCCTGGTGGACGCCGGTTTCGATCCCAACGTCGTGGCGCTGGTGGCGCACGAAGCCGGCGATGCGACAGCGCAGACGCTCGCGCTGCGTCCCGAGATCAAGATCATCGATTTCACCGGCAGCACCGCGAACGGCCGCTGGCTGGAGGAGCACGCCCGGCAGGCGCTGGTCTATACGGAGAAGGCCGGGGTCAACCAGGTCATCGTCGACTCCACCGCCGACTTCAAGGGCATGGTGCGCAATCTCGCCTTCTCGCTCGCCCTCTACAGCGGGCAGATGTGCACCGCGCCACAGAACCTCTACGTGCCCAACGGCGGCATCGACACTGCCGACGGGCATCTCGGCTTCGATGACGTCATCCGGGGCCTCGCAGACGCGGTCGAGCGGCTGCTTGGCGACCCGGAGCGGGCGGCCGAGTTGCTGGGTGCCGTGCACAGCGCGAGCGTTCTGCGCCGGCTCGAGGCCGCTCGCGCGCTGGGAACGGTCGCGCTCGACACGCGCACGATCACCTCTGCCGCGTATCCCGAGGCGACGCTGCGAACTCCGCTGATCGTCAAGCTGTCCAAGGCGGACCGTGCGACATTCCTGAACGAGTGGTTTGGGCCGATCGCCTTCGTCATCGCCACTGACAGCACGAGCGACAGCCTGGCGATCGCCCGCGACGCAGTGGCCAGTCATGGCGCGCTGACGATGGCCGTGTATTCGACGCGCGACGACGTGATCGCGCACGCGATCGAGGTCGCCGAGGATGTAGGCGTCGCGTTGTCGATCAACCTGACCGGCGGCGTGTTCGTCAACCAGTCGGCCGCGTTCTCGGATTTTCACGGTACCGGTGCGAACCCCGCCGCCAACGCCGCACTGACCGATGCCGCCTATGTCGCCAATCGCTTCCGCGTCGTCCAGCATCGTGCGCATGTCTGAGCACACCGGCCCGCCCGCGGGCGGGCGCTGTTGGCGGCGGCGAGATACGAACTGAGCAGGAAGCGCATGGGCTACGAGCAGATTCGATACGAGACGGGGGACGGGATCGCCCGCGTCACGCTCGATCGCCCCGATCGTCTCAACAGCTTCACCGCCCAGATGCACGGGGAGCTTCGCGATGCGCTCGCGCGCGTGGCGGAAGACTCGAGCGTGCGCGTGCTGCTCGTCACGGGCGCGGGCCGCGGCTTCTGCGCTGGGCAGGACCTGTCGGACCGCGCGGTCGCACCTGGCGCCACACCGGTTGACTTGGGCGAGTCGATCGACAGTCACTACCGTCCGCTGGTCCTGGCGCTTGCTGCGCTGCCGCTCCCGGTCGTCTGCGCGGTCAACGGCGTTGCGGCGGGCGCAGGCGCGAACATCGCGCTGGCCTGCGATCTTGTCGTTGCCTGCAAATCTGCGAGTTTCATCCAGGCCTTCTGCAGGATCGGGCTCATCCCCGATTCCGGAGGCACCTGGTTCCTGCCGCGGCTCGTCGGCAACGCGCGCGCAATGGGTCTCGCGATGCTGGGCGAGCGGATTCCGGCCGAGCAGGCCGCTGCCTGGGGCTTGATCTGGAAGTGTGTCGACGACGACCAGTTCGGCCCGAGCGTCGAAGCGCTGCTCGCGCAACTCGCCGCGGCGTCGACGAGGGGTCTCGCGGCGATCAAGCGCGCGCTGCGCGCATCGCCTGGCAACACGCTCGATCAGCAGCTCGGTCTCGAACGCGATCTCCAGCGCGAGTTGGGCTTCGGTCCCGACTATCGCGAGGGCGTGGCCGCATTCCTCGAGAAGCGACTGCCGCGATTCGCGGGCCGCTGAGGTGAGCGCAGCGCTACCGCGCGATGCGCTCGTCGCCGTGATCGGCGCCGGCGCAATGGGGAGCGGCATTGCGCAGGTCGCCGCGCAAGCCGGTCACCGCGTGCGGCTGTTCGATACACGGATCGGCGCGGCGGAGCGCGCGCGCGATGCGATCGGGCAGGCGCTCGCAGGTCTCGCGGCCAAGGGCAGGGTCGATGCCGGCGAGGCGTCGGCCGCCGCCGCGCGCATCACCCCGATCCATGCGCTGCCCGATTGCGTCGGCGCCAGCCTCGTCGTCGAGGCGATCGTCGAAGATCTCGAGGCGAAGCGCGCGTTGCTGCGCGAGCTCGAGCTCATCGTCGCACCGGCCGCGATCCTCGCGTCCAATACGTCGTCGCTGTCGATCACCTCCCTTGCCGCGGGGATGAAGGCGCCCGGGCGCATCGTCGGCATGCATTTCTTCAACCCGGTCCCGCTGATGCAGTTGGTCGAGGTCGTGAGCGGGCTCGCAACCGATCCTGCAGCGGCCGCAACGGTTCACGCAACCGCGCTCGCCTGGGGCAAGACGCCGGTGCACGTGACGTCGACGCCGGGCTTCATCGTCAACCGCTGTGCGCGTCCGTACTACGGAGAGGCGCTGCGGCTGCTTGCCGAGCATGCCGCGGACGCGGCGACGCTCGATGCGCTGCTGCGCGAGAGCGGTGGATTTCGCATGGGCCCGTTCGAATTGATGGACCTGATCGGCAACGACGTGAATTTTGCTGTTACCAGGAGTGTATGGGAAGCGCATTTCCACGATCCGCGCTATGCGCCGTCGCTGTTGCAGCAGGAGCGCGTGACGGCGGGTTACCTCGGCCGCAAAAGCGGGCGGGGCTTCTTCGATTACACCCCCGGCGTCGAGCGCCCAGCCGCCCGCAGCGAAGCGCCGGCGGCTCCTCCCGTCCGTGTCGTGGTCCGCGGCGACGTGGGTGTCGCGTCGCCGCTGGTCGAGCGCCTCGCCGCGGCCGGCATCGCCATTGAGCGCAGCGGCGCTGATCCGGCATTTCCCGACGGGGTGCTGCAAACGCAAGACGCGTGGCTCGCGCTCTCCGACGGGCGCACGGCAACCGAGCGGGCCGCGGCCACGGGCAAACCGAACCTCGTGCTGATCGACCTCGCGCTGGATTACGCGCGCTGCACGCGGCTCGCGCTTGCCGCTGCCGATGGCTGTGACGAAGCGGCGCTCGCCGCAGCCGTCGGCGCGCTGCAGGCGGCAGGCATCGCGGTATCACGGCTCGATGACGTCGCGGGACTCGCAGTTCTTCGCACCGTGGCCATGCTCGCCAATGAAGCTGCGGATGCGGTAACGATGGGAGTGGCATCGGCAGGTGACGTCGACACCGCGATGTGCAAGGGCGTCAACTACCCTCGCGGTCCGCTCGCCTGGGCCGAGGTGCTCGGCATCGCGCGCGTGCAGACCGTCCTGCGCAATCTCGCTGCTCATTACGGCGAGGACCACTATCGAATCGCGCCGTTGATCGCGCGCCGCTGCGCGCGACCGGGGACCATGCGATGAGCACGGCCGCGGCCGCGCAGGCACTCGCCCAGCGTGTCGGCGAGGCCATGTTCGCGAACGACGCCGCGTCACGTGCGCTGGGGATGCGAATCCAGAGCATCGGCCCGGGCCGTGCAGAAATGACGATGGCCGTGCGGCCTGAAATGCTCAACGGGCACGCGATCTGTCACGGCGGCTACATCTTCTTGCTCGCGGACAGCACGTTCGCATTCGCCTGCAACAGCTACAACCGCAACTCCGTGGCGCAGGGCTGCTCGATCGACTATGTCGCCCCGGCCCACGCGGGCGACGTGCTCCAGGCAACAGCGATCGAACGCAGCAAGACTGGCCGCACCGGGATCTACGACATCGAGGTGCGCGACCAGCATGACCGTACCATTGCGCTGTTTCGTGGCAAGAGCTACCGCATCGACGGACACGTCGTTGAAGAGACTGGGCCGGCGTGAGCCGCCGAGGAGGTTGAGGAGAGGAGGAATGCGATGACCGCAAAATCACCCCGTCCCGGCGAGCTCGAGCCGATCGAGACCGCGAGTCGAGACGAGCTCGCGGCGCTGCAGCTCGCGAGACTGCAATGGTCGCTGCGTCACGCCTACGATAACGTTGCCCACTATCGCGGGGCCTTCGACCGGGCTGGCATTCACCCCGGCGACTGCAGCACGCTCGCAGACCTGTCACGCTTCCCGTTCACTGCCAAGGCCGATCTGCGCGAGCACTATCCTTTCGGGATGTTCGCGGTCCCGCGCGAACGCGTCGCGCGCATCCACGCGTCGTCAGGCACGACGGGGAAGGCGACGGTTGTTGGCTACACCCGCAACGACGTCGACACCTGGGCGACGGTGATGGCGCGCTCGATCCGCGCCGCAGGCGGCCGGGCGGGCGACATCGTCCATGTCGCGTACGGTTACGGGCTCTTCACTGGCGGGTTGGGTGCGCACTACGGTGCCGAGAAGCTCGGCTGCACGGTGATTCCGATGTCGGGTGGACAGACCGAGCGGCAAGTGCAACTGATCCGCGATTTCCGCCCGGTAGTCATCATGGTGACCCCGTCGTACATGCTCGCGATTGCCGAGGAAATGCAGCGCCAGGGACTCAACCCGCACGCGACCTCGCTCGAGATCGGCATCTTCGGTGCCGAGCCGTGGACGCCGAAGATGCGCGAGAAGATCGAAGCGATGCTGGGCATGGACGCGATCGACATCTACGGACTGTCCGAGGTGATCGGCCCGGGCGTTGCGCAGGAATGCATCGAGACCAAGGACGGGCTCACCGTCTGGGAGGACCATTTCTACCCCGAGATCATCGACCCGGAGACCGGCAAGGTGCTGCCGGATGGGGAGCGCGGCGAGCTCGTGTTCACGTCCCTCACCAAGGAGGCGATGCCGATCATCCGCTATCGCACCCGCGACCTGACCCGCTTGCTGCCGGGCACCGCACGCGCGATGCGCAGGATCGAGAAGATCACCGGCCGGTCGGACGACATGATGATCATCCGCGGCGTCAACGTCTTCCCGACCCAGGTCGAGGAACTGATCCTGCGCGATCCGCTGCTCGCGCCGCATTACCAGATCGAGCTCACCCGTCCGAAGAGTCTCGACGAGATGACGATTCTGGTCGAGCGCACGCCCGCGGCAGGCAGCGCGGACGCCGACGCAGCAGGTGCACGCCTTGCGCAGCGGGTGAAGGACCTGATCGGCGTCAGTTCAACGGTTCGGGTGCTGCAAAGCGGGGGCATCGAGCGCTCGCTCGGCAAGGCGAAGCGCGTCGTCGACAAGCGTCGGTCCGGGTGAGGGTTTGCAACGCAGCCACTTTAGGTGCATAACGAAACATGGCAAGAACAGTGAACTGCGTAAAGCTCGGCCGCGAAGCCGAGGGGCTCGATTTCCCGCCGTATCCCGGGGAACTCGGCAGGCGGATTTTTGAACACGTCTCCAAGGAAGCGTGGAAGGCGTGGCTCGAGCATCAGAAGATGCTGGTGAACGAGAATCGTCTGAGCCTGGCCGATGCCGCGGCGCGCAAATATCTTGCCGGACAAATGGAAGCCTATTTTTTTGGCGCCGGCGCCGATGTGGCGGCCGGCTATGTGAAGCCCGGCAGCAAGTGAGGGTGTGCGTTAACGTGCAACTCGATAAAACGACCCCCGTCCCCACGGAAATCAAGCTGCATCAGCTTTCCCGCCAGCTCGAAATCGCCTTCAATGATGGCACGCGGTTTGAACTGCCGTACGAGTTTTTGCGGGTGTATTCACCGTCGGCCGAGGTACGCGGACACGGGCCCGGGCAGGAGGTCCTGCAGGTCGGCAAGAAGGACATCGCGATCAAGGGCATCGAACCGGTGGGCTCGTATGCGGTAAGGCTGACGTTCTCCGACGGGCACGACACCGGTATCTATTCCTGGGATTATCTCTATGAGCTTGGCGCGAATTATGTCGAGCTATGGGGTCGGTACGTGAGCCGGATGGAAGCGGCAGGCGCTTCGCGCGAACCTCTGGCCGGCGCGCCGGAACGCCCGAAAACCAAGTGACGATGCGGCAGTGAATGCCCCGTATGGCATCGTTCGCGATGCGTATGCTTCTCCGGAACTGGCGTTCAGGGCGGTTCTGATAA
>CAVPBR010000023.1:0-559551 GCA_963701885.1 uncultured beta proteobacterium | reverse complement strand
GGCGGCGATGCGTTGCGGGTCGAGGTGCTCCCAGAGCGGGCCCGAGGCAGCTGTGCGGCCGCCAAGCTCGAAGTAATGCGTGGGCGGAATGTCGACGCGACCGCGCAGCGACACTAACCCCGCCGGCGGCGTGGGGTCGGGAAGCACCGCCCGCGACGGGCCCATGCCGACCCAACCGCGATCGACGAGCACGACGCGGCGATCCTGAAGCACCAGCGGTGTCACGATGTCGTAGCCCGCACGCTCGTTGCGGAGCTCGTTGTCGATCACGACCTGGTGCGCGGCGTCGAAGCGACCGGTGACGACGACCTCGCGGAAGCGCCAGCGGTTCCAGTCGTCGATGCCTGCGGGCATAGCGACCGGGGCGGCGGCAGACGCCGCCTCGATCTGCGCACTCATCGCCTGTGCCTCGCGCATGCGCCGGTGCTGCCAGTTGCCGGCCAGCACGAAGACGACGACGGCCGCAACGGCCGCGACGGTCGGTATCCACGCGCGCCGGTCGCGCGCGGGGCGTGGCGTCTTCACCGCATCGTCTGCGACCGTGGCAGGCTTCCGGGACGGCATCTCGCGGGTGCTACACTGCCCGGCGCAGAGCACGCGCCATGAGATACGTCGTCATCGCTGTACTGGTCGCGATCGTGACCACGCTGTTCACCGCGCTGGTATTCCTCTATCGCGACCGCGGCCATGGCAATCGCGTGGTGACGACGCTCGCGATCCGCGTGCTGCTATCGATGGGGCTGATCGCCTTCCTGGTGATCTCCTACCGGATGGGATGGATCTCCCCCGGCGGGCTATAGCCAGTACACCAGCACGAACAGCAGCAGCCAGACCACGTCGACGAAGTGCCAGTACCATGAGGCGGCTTCGAAGGCGAAATGGTGCTCGGCGTTGAAGTGGCCGCGGAACGCGCGGACCAGCATCACGCTCAGCATGATCGCGCCGATCGTCACGTGGAAGCCGTGGAAGCCGGTGAGCATGAAGAACGTCGAGCCGTAGACCCCGCTCGACAGCTTGAGGTTGAGCTCGGTGTAGGCGTGGGTGTACTCGTAGGCCTGCAGGCCGAGGAAGCTGAAACCCAGCACGATCGTGATGAAGAGCCAGAACTTGAGCGCGTTTCGGTGCCCGGCTTTCAGTGCGTGGTGGGCGATGGTCAAGCGTGCCACCTGAGGACACCAGGATGATCGTGTTGAGCAGCGGAATGCCCATCGCGTTCATCGGCGAGAACTGCGACTTGAGGTACGGGCCCACCGTCGGCCACTGCGCCGCATAGTTCGGCCACAGCACGCCTCCGGTCAGCGCGCTGCCCAGATCGGGCACCGAGATGTTGCGCACGTAGAACAGCGCGCCGAAGAACGCGCCGAAGAACATGACCTCGCTGAAGATGAAGAAGCTCATCCCCCAGCGGAACGAGGTGTCCACCTTCCGGTTGAAGAGGTGGTGTTCCGACTCTCCGATCACCGTCCCGAACCAGCCGAAGAACATGACCAGCAGCACGCAGAAGCCGAAGAGCACGACCCAGGGGCCGGGCGAGTAGCCGTTGAACCAGAACGCCGCGCCGGTACCCATCGAGAGCAGTGCGACGGCGCCCAGGATCGGCCAGTGGGAAGGCTGCGGGACGTAGTAATAGGGCTTGGCGCCTTGGGTGGCTGCGCTCATCGATTGCTCCAGGTTGCGGCCTGCGGCCAGGGGTCCGGTGGCCGCCGGCACTGCATCAGCCATTGCCATTGCCCTCGACCTCGAAGAATGTGTACGAAAGGGTGATCGTCGAAATCTGCTTCGGCAGCTTGGGGTCGACGACGAACACGACGGGCATCTTCCGCCGCTCACCCGCCTCCAGCTTCTGGCGCTTGAAGCAGAAGCAGTCGAGCTTGTGGAAATATTGCCCGGCGAACTGCGGCCCGTAGCTCGGAATCGCCTGGCCCGTGACCGCGTGGCTCGAGTCGTTGAAGGCCTCGAACAGCACCTGCGTCACCGCCCCGGGGTGGACCTCGACCGATTCCTGGAGTGCGCGGAATTTCCACGGCAGCTCGCGCAGGTTGGTGTCGAATTCGATCCGCACTGATCGCGACGCGTCGACCTGCGTATTGACCGCTGCGTCGGCTTTGCCGATGTCGCGCAGCCCGGTTGCCCGGCAGATCTGGTTGTATAGCGGCACCAGATGCGTAGCCGAAGCCGAACATCGCTACCACGATGACCGCGAGCTTCGCGAGCAGACGCCGATTGTGCCCTGCGCCCGGCGCAGCGTCCGGGCCCGCAGCTCGCCGAACCGGTGCGCCGGGATCGCTCATCCGCGCAGGTGCCGCCCGATCGCGACCACGAGGTAGAGCACGAGCGCGACGCCGATGACCGCGAGCGCCACGTCGGGATTGCGAATGAGCCGCGTCGCGAAGAATCCGACGAAGAACACCACCGAGATCGCCAATAGCCCGAGCCCGGTCCGCCGGTTGGCGGCCCGAAGTTGCGCCTCCCGATCGCGAAGCTCAGTTGACAACGGGTGGCGTTTCGAACGAGTGGTAAGGGGCGGGCGAAGGCAGTGTCCATTCGAGCGTCGTCCCGCCCTCCCACGGCTTGGCCGGTGCAGGCCGGGTGCCACGAATCGTGCTCACCACTGCATACAGGAACAGGAGTTGCGACAGCCCGAAGCCGAACGCACCGATGGTCGCGACCTGGTTCCAGTCGGTGAACTGCTGGGCGTAATCGGGAACCCGGCGCGGCATTCCGGCCATCCCGAGGAAATGCATCGGGAAGAACGCAACGTTGAAGAAGATGAACGATCCCCAGAAATGCCACTTGGCGAGCGTCTCGTTGTAGAGGTGACCGGTCCACTTCGGCAGCCAGTAATAGATGCCGCCGAAGAATGCGAACAGCGTCCCGGCAACCATCACGTAATGGAAGTGGGCGACGACGTAGTAGGTGCCGTGGAGCTGAACATCGACCGGCTCGATGGCGAGAATCAACCCGGTAAAGCCGCCGGTCGTGAACAGGAACAGGAAGCCCAGCGCGAACAGCATCGGCGCCTCGAGGGTGATCGACCCCTTCCACATCGTGGCGAGCCAGTTGAACACCTTCACCCCGGTGGGTACGGCGATCAGCATCGTCGCGTACATGTAGAACAGGATGCCGGCGGCGGGAATGCCGGTCACGAACATGTGGTGCGCCCACACCAGGAACGACAGGATGGCGATCGCCGCGAGCGCGTAGACCATCGACGCGTAGCCGAACAACGGCTTGCGCGAGAAGGTGGGGATGATCTCGGAGATGATCCCGAAGGCCGGGAGGATGATGATGTAAACCTCGGGATGGCCGAAGAACCAGAACACGTGCTGGAACAGGATCGGGTCGCCGCCGCCCGCCGCGTCGAAGAACGAGGTACCGAAGTGCCGGTCGGTCAGCAGCATCGTCACCGCGCCGGCAAGAACCGGCATCACCGCGATCAGCAGGTAGGCGGTGATCAGCCACGACCAGCAGAACAGCGGCATCTTCATCAGCGTCATCCCCGGCGCCCGCAGGTTCAGGATCGTCGTGATGATGTTGATCGAGCCCATGATCGACGATGCGCCCATGATGTGGATGGCGAAGATCGTCAGATCCATGCCCATGGGCTGCTCGACGGAGAGCGGCGGATAAAGCGTCCATCCGGTCTCTGCGGCGCCGCCCGGAACGAACAGCGACAGGATCAGCATCAGCGCCGCCGGCGGCAGCAGCCAGAAGCTCCAGTTGTTCATCCGCGCGAACGCCATGTCGGGCGCCCCGATCTGCATCGGGATCATCCAGTTGGCGAAGCCGACGGCGCCGGGCATCAGGGCGCCGAAGATCATGATGAGGCCGTGCAGCGTCACGAACTGGTTGAAGCGGTCGGGCGTGAGGATTTGCATTCCCGGCTCGAACAGCTCGCTGCGGATCGTCAGCGCCATGATCCCGCCGACCATGAACATCGTGAACGAGAACCACAGGTACATCGTGCCGATGTCCTTGTGGTTGGTCGTCGTCACCCAGCGCAGGATGCCTCCCGGGCGATAGCCGTGCCCGCCATGCCCGTGGTCGATACCGCCGATCGGCTGCGTGATGCTGCTCATGTTCCGCTCCTGAATTGCCCTGTTGCCCTGCCGCTGGCCGCCACGCTCACTTCCGCTCGGCCTTGACCTCCGAGGGCTCGACGACGTTCTCGTTCGCCTTGTTGCCCCAGGAGTTGCGCGTGTAGGTGATCGCCGACGCGATGTCGACGTCGGAGAGCTGCTTCCACGAAGGCATCTTGCCTCCGGCTCCGCCGGTCGCCACGACACCGTTGGTCTGGCCATTCAGCACCACGTCGATCTGGTGCTGGCGAGGCCCCAGCACGACATGGTCGCCGACCAGCGCCGGCGCGCCGATCGCGGTGTTGCCGGTCCCCGTCGGCTGGTGACATGCGGCGCAGTTGCCGTCGAAGACCTGCTTGCCTCGCGCGACAAGCTCGTTCAGGTTCCAGACCTTGTCGGGATTCTCGGCAGCGGCGGTGAGCTTTTCTTCTGGGCGGCGAGCCACAGGGCGTAGTCGGCCTTCGACTTGACCTCGACCACCACCGGCATGAAGCCATGCTCCTTGCCGCAGAGCTCGGTGCACTGGCCGCGGAAAATTCCGACCTTGTCGGCCCTGAACCAGACGTCGCGCACGAAGCCCGGAATTGCGTCCTGCTTGACGCCGAAGGCCGGCACCCACCATGAATGAATCACGTCCGCGGCAGTGACCAGCACGCGGACCTTGGTGTCCACCGGGACGACCAGCGGATTGTCGACTTCGAGCAGGTAGTTCTTGTCCTTCGGCGCCTGGTTCTGGATTTCCTCGAATGGCGTTGCCAGCGTCGAATAGAAGCCGAAGCCGTCCTCGAGGTAGTCGTAGCCCCACTTCCACTGGTAGCCGGTGACCTTGATCGTCATCCCTGCCGCCGAGGTGTCGTGCATCGCCAGCACGACCTTGGTCGCCGGCCACGCCATGAACATCAGAATCAGGAAGGGAATGACGGTCCAGACGATCTCGACCGTGGTGTTTTCGTGAAACTGCTCGGCCTGGTGCCCGACGGACTTGCGATGCTTGATCAGCGTGTAGAACATCGTTCCGAACACGCCGATGAAGATCACGACGCAGATCCAGAAGATCAGCTCGTGCAGCTCGGTGATCTGGTTCGCGATCGAGGACGCGGCCGGCTGGAAGTTCCAGTCCCAGTCGGCAAGCGCGACCCCAGGCAGCGCCGACAGCCCCGCAACCAGCGCCGCCGCAAGCCCGCGACGCACGCGTCCCTTCCGTTTTCCTGCCATGCCGTCCCCGCTCACGTCTTGCCGGAATGCGCCCTACCCGGCGCAGTTCCGGTGCATGGGTCCCGATGCTGGAAGACTCGAGCGCGCAGCCGATGCGGCCCCGCGCAAATTTGAGAAATCTTAGCATGGTTCACGCGAATCCCAGCGCGTGTATCGCAGTCCCGAGGAAACTTACCGTGCGCCGACCCAGGCAAAGTTGCGACCGGCGCGATGCCGAGAAGCTCGGTAAGCGTACCGATGTTCGCCTCGGCGAGCAGCATTTCCGGTGGCAACCGATTGGCGACCCAGCCGGCGAGGAGAGTCCGCGCGCGCGAATCGCCAGCGAGGACAGCAGCGCGTGATTGACGCAACCCAGGCGCATGCCGACCACCAGGAGCACCGGCAAGTCGAGCGCCGCAGCGATGTCCAGCATGTCGTGGCGCGCGTCCAGCGGTACGAGCGCGCCGCCCGCGCCCTCGACCACGACCACGTCGGCGCGCTGCGCGAGTTGCGCGTACGCGCCCGCGATGACGTCGAGGCGAATCACCACACCGGCCGCGCGCGCGGCGAGCTGCGGCGCCACCGCGTCGGCAAATGCATACGGATTGCGCAAGGCAAGCGGCGCGTCTACATTGCCCGCGCCGGCAAGCGCGTCGACATCGGCGTTGACCTGTGCGCCGGGATCGATGCCTGCGGCAACCGGCTTCATGCCAACGCCTCGCAGCCCCGCCTCGGCAATCGCGCGCAATAGTGCCGTCGCCACCCAAGTCTTGCCGATGCCGGTATCGGTTCCCGTCACGAAGATGCCACTCATCAGCCTTGCCCCGGCCGCTGCAGCTTGACGATCGGCAGGCCCTCCGCCGTGCGCCGCGGCTCGCCTTTCCAGGCGTGCCCGTAGACCACCTCGAAGGTCGCCGGGATCCGGCCTTCGCGCGAGAGCGCCTCGAGGCGGCCGATGAAGCGCGACCAGCGGGCGCGCCCGGTGAGCCCGCGCGGGCGTCCGCGCGTGCGGTTGGCCGCACCGATGGCTTTCAGCTCGGCGAGCAGCGCCTGCGGCGTTGCGTAGGTCAGCGTGATCGCCTCCATGTCCATCACCGGGCCGGCGAAGCCCGCGTGAACCAGCATGTCGCCGATGTCGTGCATGTCGATGAACCTGCTGACGTGGGTCGCACCGTCGACGCCGGCGAATGCCGCGCGGACCTCGCGCAGCGTGTCGGGACCGAGCGTCGTGAAGGACAACAGTCCCCCGACCTTCAGCACGCGGCGGAATTCGCTGAATACGCGCGGCAGGTCGTTCACCCACTGCAGCGCCAGGTTGCTCCAGGCGAGGTCGATCGACACGCCGGCAAGCGGCAGCTTGGCAATGTCGGCGCAGATGAATTGCGGTGCGCGCGCGGCATGACCCGCCGCGAGCGGCCGCAGCAGCCTGCGCAGCAGCGAGCGGCCCGTGGCCTCGCGGCTCTTCGCCGCCTCCAGCATCGGCAACGCAACGTCGAGACCCAGCACGCGCGCGCCGGGATAACGCAGCGTGAGCTCGCCCAGTGCGTCGCCGGTACCGCAACCGGCATCGAGGATCACGCCAGGCGCGAGCTTGACGTAATCGAGACGCTGCGCCATGCGCGAAGCGACCTCGCGCTGCAGCGCAGCCGCGCGGTCATAGGTGCCCGCGGCACGCGAAAAACCACGTCTTACCGCCTGCGGATCGACATCGCGCGGGTCGGGTGCCGGGAAAGAAGGCGCAGTCATGCAGTGGTTGCGGACTCGACCGTCGAAGAACGACGCGCAGGCATCGGCGAAAGCGCGCGGGTGGGAAAGGAAAGGCGCGTGAGCGGCGCCGGCGATCGGCCGATGACTCGCATTAGGCAACGCCGCGGCGAGCGCGAGCGTGGCACCGATCGGCACCAGCATGTCGCGCTCTCCTCCGAGCACCAGCGCCGGGGCAGCGACTCGCGGCAGCACCGGCCGCAGATCGGAGCTCGCGAGCATCGCCAGCGTTTCGGCGAGCACCTCGGGCGCGGGTTCGCCGCGCGCGAATAATCCCGCGCGCAGCGACGCGAGCACGGCCTTCCCTTCGTCGCCCCCCTGCACCTGCAGGGTGAGGAAGCGCTGCAATGTCAGGCGCCAGGCGACGCGAAGCTCGTCGCCGAAGCGCGCGAGGGTCTCGGGCGCCATCGCCTGCGGCCAGCCGGGCCGCGTCACGAACGACGGTGTGGTCGCGACGAGAATGAGGCCCGCGATGCGCGACGGCCGGTCGAGCGCCCATTGCAGCGCCACCTGCCCGCCCAGCGACCAGCCGAGCACCGTCACCGGCTCGCCGGAGTCGGGAATCGCCGCATCGACCGCAGCGGCGAAGGCGTCGAGCGAAAACGGCACGATCGCCGGCGAGTGACCATGACCCGGGAGGTCGACGACATGGACCCGTGCGCGGGCCGCAAGCGCGGGCAGGATCGGCGCGAACAGGCCACCATGCAGCGCGAAGCCGTGCAGGAGCACCAGCGGCGCACCGATGCCCGCCGATTCGACATGGAGCGCTACGGACGCGCGCGCTCACAGCGCCACCGTCGCCGCGACCTCGTGCAGCGCCCGGCAGAGCAACGCGACATCGTCCATCCGGTGCGCCGCCGACAAGGACACGCGGAGCCGCGCAGTGTTGGCCGGGACGGTCGGCGGGCGTATCGCGGGCACCAGCACGCCGCGCTCGAAGAGCGCCTCGGACACGGCGACCGCCGCCGCTGCGCCACCGATCACCAGCGGCTGGATCGGTGTCAGCGAGGGCAGCAGCTTCCATGGAAGATCGCGAGCCGCGCGGCGAAATGCGCCGATCAGGGCTTCGAGGTGGCTGCGGCGCCAGTGCTGTTCGGCGATCAGCGCCAGCGACGCCCGAAGTGCGGCAGCCGCAAGCGGAGGCGCGGCGGTGGTGTAGATGTACGGGCGCGCAGTCTGGATCAGCGTCTCGATCACCGCGGGATGCGCTGCGACGAACGCTCCCGCGACTCCCGCGGCCTTCCCCAGCGTCCCCATGTAGACGATCCGTTCCGAGCGCAGGCCGAAGTGCGCGAGGCTCCCGCGGCCACCGCCGAGCACCCCGAAGCCGTGGGCGTCGTCGACGACCAGCCAGGCGTCGTGGTTCTGCGCGAGGTCGAGCAGGGCAGGAAGCGGCGCGATGTCGCCGTCCATGCTGAATACCGCGTCGGTAACGATGAACCGGCGCCGCGTGCGGCTGTCGGACCCTGCCGCACCGGAGCGCGATCCGGCGCGATCCCCGATGCGCCCGGCGAGCGCCGCGACATCCGCGTGCGCGTAGCGCTCGAAATCGGCGCGCGCGAGGAGCGCTCCGTCGTTCAGGCACGCATGGTTCAGCCGATCCGCGTAGATCACATCGTCGCGCGACGCGAGTGCAGTGAGGATCGCGAGGTTCGCGAGATAACCGCTGGAGAACAGTAACGCCCGCGCGCCGTCGCAGGGCGCGACGAAGGCGGCGAGCTCGCGCTCGAGCGCCTCGTGCACCGCGCCGTGCCCGACGACCAGGTGCGATGCGCCTGCGCCTACTCCAAAGCGGTGCGCGGCTTTGCAGACGGCGTCGACCAGCTCGGGGGCGGCCGCAAGCCCGAGGTAATCGTTACTCGCGAATGCGAGCAGCGCTCTCCCGTCGACCGTGATGCGCGGACCCTGCGGTCCGTCGATCTGCCGGCGCGCTCGCAGCAGCCCGTCGTGGCGCCGCTTCTCGAGCGCGTGCACGAGCTCGGCGATCGCCGGATCGCTCATCGCTCATGCTGCGGCGAGTCCGAGCTTCGCGAACAGCGCCTGGTCCGAGCCAACGTCAGGATTGCCGGTGGTCAGCAGCCGGTCGCCATAAAAGATCGAATTCGCGCCGGCCAGATAGCACAGCGCCTGTACCGGCTCGCCCAGCTCGCGCCGGCCGGCCGACAGCCGGATCATCGCGCGCGGCATCGTGATGCGCGCGACCGCGACCGTGCGCACGAACTCGAGCGGGTCGAGCGCGGATTCGCCGTGGAAGCGGTTGAATAGCGGCGTGCCCTCGACCTGCACCAGGTGATTGATCGGAACGGATTCCGGTTGCGGATCGAGGCTTGCGAGTTGCGCGATCAGGCCCGCGCGCTGGCGGCGCGACTCGCCCATGCCGACGATGCCGCCACAGCACACGCGGATCCCAGCGGCGCGGACGCGATCGAGAGTATCGAGACGATCCTGGTATTCGCGCGTCGACACGATCTCGCCATAAAATTCGGGCGCCGTGTCGAGGTTGTGGTTGTAGTAATCGAGCCCGGCGCGCTTCAGCGCCTCGGCCTGGCCGTCCTTCAGCATGCCGAGCGTGCAGCAGGTCTCGAGGCCCAGCGCCTTGACCGCGCTCACCATGTCGAGCACCGGTGCCAGGTCGCGATCCTTCGGTCCGCGCCACGCCGCACCCATGCAGAAGCGCGATGCGCCCGCCGCCTTGGCCGCACGTCGCGGCGGTGACGACTTCATCGACGCCGAGCAGCGCCTCGCTGGCAACACCCGCGTGATGCCGCGCCGCCTGCGGACAGTAGGCGCAGTCTTCGGGACAGCCGCCGGTCTTGATCGACAGCAGGGTCGACAACTGGACCGAATTGGCAGCGTGGTGCTCGCGGTGCACCTGCTGGGCGCGGAGCAGCAGATCGTTGAACGGCAGCGCGAGCAGCGCCTCGACCGCATCGACGTCGATGCGGCTCCGGGCGTGACCGCAGCGAAGCGGCGCGGGGATGGCTGCAGTTTCGGCGAGGGTCATGCGTCCGGATGATGGAAAGGCCCGCCAGGAGCGGCGCACGATGACGCCTGGCACGCTTGGGTAGCCTTGACCGCTCGGACACTATCGCATGCTGTCAAATGCAAGACGCGGGAAATTTGACAATGGCGCGATCGCCTGCGTTGCCGCGGGCGCATTCGACCCTGTTGCGCTGCGCACTGCCGCAGGCCTGCGTGTTGTGCCGGGCAGCGGCGGGCAACCGGCTGCTGTGCGCGGCCTGCGACGCCGCGATGCCGCGCATCATGGATGCCTGCCCGGCGTGCGCACTGCCGTCACCCGGAGCGTTGCCTTGCGGCAACTGCGTCGCCGCGCCCCCACCCTACGCCGCCGCACTCGCCGCGTGGGTCTACGCGTATCCGGCAGATCGGCTGGTGCATGCGTTCAAATACGGCGGGACGCTTGCGCTCGCCGAGCCGCTTGCGTACGCACTTGCCGATGCTTTCGCGCTGCGCGCCACTGCGCCAGCCGAAGCATCCGCGCTGCGCGCCGCTGCGCTCCCCGACTGCATCGTGGCCATTCCGCTCTCGGCAATGCGCCAGCGGGAGCGCGGCTTCAACCAGGCGACCGAGATCGCGCGCCGGGTTGCTCGCGCGCTTCGCGTTCCCTTTGCAACCGGGCTCGAGCGGATCCGCGACACCCCGCCCCAGGCGGAGCTCGCGCACTCCGCGCGCGCGGCGAATCTCACCGGCGCATTCGCGGCCAATGCCAGCTTCGCCGGCCGCTCGGTCGCAGTGGTCGACGATGTGATGACAACCGGCGCTACACTCGCGGCAGCAGCCCGCGCACTCGCCGCCTCCGGTGCCATCCGTGTCGAGGCCTGGGCTGTCGCACGTACCCTGCCGCCGGTTGCTCCCTCGTCGAATTGCCGCCCGACCGGTGCCATTGATCTGAATCCGTTCCGTGTTCGCCATCGTCCTCGTCCAGCCCGAAATCCCGCCCAATACCGGCAACGTCATCCGGCTCACCGCTAACACCGCGACCGAACTGCACTTGGTCGAGCCGCTGGGCTTTCGGATGGATGACCGCGAACTGCGGCGAGCGGGACTCGACTATCACGAGTACGCGCGCGTTTCGGTCCATCGCGATTTCGCTGCCTGCCAAGCGGCGATCGATGCCGCGGCGCCGCGACGCTGGTTCGCATTCACGGCCCAAGCCGAGCGCTCCGCCTACGACGTCGCATTCGCACCCGGCGACGTCCTGACGTTCGGCTGCGAATCGTCGGGATTGCCGGAAGCGGTACTCACCCGGTTCACAGCCGATGCGCGCCTGCGCCTGCCGATGCGCCCTGGCGTGCGCAGCCTTAACCTCTCGAACGCCGTCGCGGTCGCCGTCTACGAAGCGTGGCGCCAGCAGCACTTCAGATTGGGGTCAGAGCCGTAGCCAGTCGCCGGAGTCGCGACCGCCTGCCAGTTTCGCGGGGGCGGCGGTGGGGGCGCGCACGGCGCCCGGTAGTCCGCAACCGCCTGCCGGCGGGTGCCCGGCGCGACTTCGCTCGAGGACATCCTGCCCTTGATGTTCCTGTCGGGCTCGCTTGCCGCGCCACCCGCGACGGCAGGCGCTACCACGGGCGCCGTGCACGCCCCCACCGCCGCCCCCGCGAAACCGGTTCAGCGCATCGCGTCGCAGCGTCGGCACCGCAGCTTCGCCGCAGCATTGGCGCAGGACCATCGCCGCGCCATCGTCCCGTCGCTGCGTTCGGTCGCCGGCGCACGGCAGGGCGCTGGCGCGACGCCTGTGGCGCAGTCGGCGCAAAGCGGGTGGCGCGACCAGCGAGCCCGATCATCACGAATGGATACTGGCGTCCCCGAGCGCCGTCGCGCCGGGACCCGCTCGCCGACGCGGGTGCGCCACCGAAGTCGCACCGGCCCTGCCGCGCAGCGGCGACGCGCGCAGCGGCGACGGGCGCGCAGCGGCGAAGGTGCCCGTTTCATTCGGCGCGTGGCGCGCGGGCGAGCAGCGCAAGCACCGCGTCGCGTGGAGGCACGCTTTCGTGCAGCACCCGATACACCGCGCCGCAGATCGGCATGTCGACCCGATGCCACTGCGCGAGCGCGTGCACGGCTCGCGTGGCGAACACGCCTTCGGCGACATGGCCGAGCTCGGCAAGGATCTCGGGCAGTGCCATTCCCCGCGCCAGCGCGAGCCCGACGCGGCGATTGCGCGACAAATCGCCGGTGCAGGTGAGGACGAGATCGCCCAACCCGGCAAGGCCCATCAGCGTCTCGCGCTTGCCTCCGAGCGCGGACGACAGGCGCCCGCATTCGGCGAGACCGCGGGTGATGAGCGCGGCGCGCGCGTTGTCGCCGAATCCCAGGCCATCGCTCGCTCCGGCAGCGATCGCGAGCACATTCTTGACCGCGCCGCCAACCTCGATCCCCGCAAGGTCGTCGCTTGCGTAGCAGCGAAGGCTGTCGCTACGCAGCAGCGCCGCCAGCGTACGCTGCCATCGCCGGATCGGTCGCTGCAACGGCCAGCGCAGTCGGAAGGCCGCGCGCGACTTCGCTTGCAAAACTCGGCCCGGAAATGCCGCCGATCGACTTGAATCCCTGCGCTGCGACCGCCTGGTGCGCGAGCACGTAGCCCCCAGGCGCGCCGGGGTCCACGACGAAACCCTTGCAGGCAAGCACGAGCGGCGCGGCCAATTCATGCGCGACCAGTTCAGCGGCCAGTGGAACAAGG
Organism: uncultured beta proteobacterium; assembly: GCA_963701885.1. Taxonomy (GTDB): domain Bacteria; phylum Pseudomonadota; class Gammaproteobacteria; order Burkholderiales; family Casimicrobiaceae; genus VBCG01. The sequence goes on along the minus strand of CAVPBR010000023.1, from coordinate 546,813 downwards.
CCCGCCACCGGAGTCGCTGCGATCAGCACCTCGGCATCGCGCAGGTCCGCGAGCTCCGCGGTGATGATGATCGAAGCCGGGCAGCGTGATTCCCGGCAGATAGCGGGCGTTCTCGCGCTGCCGCAGCGCAGTCATGCGCGCGCGTTCGGCCGAGCGCAGGTACAGGAATACCCGCGGACGGGCGTGGCTGCGCGCTGCGAAGGTGCACGGCCAGCGCGCTTCCCCACGCGCCGCCGCCCAGCACGGCGACGGTCGCACTCATGGCTACGCTCCGCGTCCCATCGCCGCTGCGTCCCGCTCAGAAGCCGAATACCTGCGCCAGGCGCACAAAGCCGGTTTGCCCATCGCGATGCCGCACCTTGACCCAGCCGGGAACAGCCGCCGTCGCCGGTGATCGTCGCAGGCTCCGCGACTTCGAGCAGCACGTCGGCGTCCGCCCGGAATACGACTGGTGACGAATCGTCCGCCGCCGCGCGGATGTCGGCACCGGGGGCGCGAACCTCGATCATCCGCTTGTCCGACAGCGACCGGCTCGCGATCCAGCCGATCGTCCCCGAAGCGTCGCGCACCTTGGTCCAACCCTCGACGCTCACCAGCACCTCGACCGGGACGTCGCGTCCGTAAACGAACAACGGCTTGGCGCGAGCCGATGGCGCGTCGTAGAGAATCGTCGCCGGGTCGCCGGTAGCGCGGTAGTCCGCGTGGCACGCAAGTGAAAAAGTGAGCCCGGCGGCAAGGATCGCTGCGCGGATCATCGGGCCAATCATCGACCCCTCATCCGGTCAATCACCGGGCCAATCATCGAGCCGATCTCCGAGACATCTCAACGGACCGCCAGGCGCTGCGGGCAGCCCGCGGCCGGCGGTCAGTTCGCCGCGAGTCCCGCCGGGGCACCCGGCTGGGCGGCAGCCTGCGAGAGCTGCTGCTGATAGAGCACTTCGAAGTTGATCGGCGCAAGGTGCACCGGCGGAAAGCCCGCGCGCATCGTCGCATCGGCGATCGTTTCGCGGGCATAGGGAAACAGCACCATCGGGCAATGGACCGCCAGCACCGGCTGCAACTGATTGGGTGCGATGCCGCGGATCCCGAACACCCCGGCCTGCGAGGCCTCGACCAGGAATACCGTCTTGTCGCTTGCGCGTGCGGTCACCGTCAGCGTCAGCACGCACTCGTAGACGTCGGGTGCAACCTGCTCGCCGCGCGTGCGCAGCCCGACCTCGATCTGCGGCGCCTCGGTCATCTGGAACGATTGCGGCGCGCCCGGGTTTTCGAGCGACAGGTCCTTGACATAGATCCGCTCGATCGACATCTGGGGCGCGATGCCATCGCCGATCGTCGGTGCGGCGGGTTGCGAATCAGCCATGCGTTCGGGCTCCGGAAGACTGGGTGAAACAGCGGATTCTACGCGCCGGGACTAAGCCGGCTTCAGGCCGGCAAGTAGCGGCGCGAGGCGGCCTTCGTGGTCGAGCGCGGCAAGATCGTCGTAGCCGCCGACGTGGAAATCGCCGATGTAGATCTGCGGAATCGTGCGCCGTCCGGTCCGCTGCATCATCTCCGCCCGCAGCAAGGGCTCCTCGTCGACGCGCAGCTTGGCGATGTCAGTCACACCGCGCGCCTCGAGCAGGCGTTCGGCGCGCCGGCAATAGCCACAGTACGCGGCGGTGTACATCGAGACCCCTGGGGCATGCGGACCGGTGAGCGTGTTCATCAGTTCTTTTGCGTTGGAAGTCCGGCGTCCTTCCATGCACGCAGCCCCCCGCGCAACTCGACCACGCGCTCGAATCCCAGCTTGGCGAGCGCCGAAGCAGCAGCGCTGCTGCGCATCCCCCGCTCGCAATAGACGATCACCGGGCGTGACGCGAACTTGCGCAATTCGTCCGACCGGTCCTGCAGTTGCGACAGCGGGATATGCAGCGCATCCGGCAGGCGGCCGCTGTTGTACTCGTTGGGTTCGCGAACATCGAGAAGCAGCGGATTCTCGGCGTTGATGAGCCGCGTTGCCTCGAGCGTGCCCACCTCGCGCGACGCCGCCAGCTGGTGTTTGACCAGTGGCCACAGCAGCATCGCGCCCGACACGACCAGCGCGAGTGCGGGCACCCAGTTCTTGACGATGAAATCGCTGATCTCGGCGAGCGACGACAGGAGCGGCATGGATGGGGAACGGCGGGGGATAGGCGGCGAACGGCCGCGAGACGAACGGGCACCGGCGGCGAGGGGCGAGATGATAACGTATCGCCGATGGAGAGCTCGGCTGCACCCGCGACGCAAACTGCCGGCGCCACGCTTGCTGCGCGGCCAGCGGTGCGCCCGGTCGTGCTGCTGATCCTCGACGGATTCGGTTGCCGCGACGACGCGCCCGACAACGCGATCACGCACGCGAACGCGTCCAATTGGAAACACCTGCTCGCGACCTGCCCGCACACGTCGATCGATGCTTCCGAGTTGCGCGTCGGCCTGCCCGAGGGCCAGATGGGTAACTCGGAGGTCGGCCATCTCAACATCGGCGCAGGACGAATCGTCTACCAGGATTACACGCGGATCGACGTTGCGATCCGCGACGGGCAGTTCGCGCGCAATCCGGTGCTGGCCGAGCGCCGTGGCGGCGGCGAAAAACGGCGCTGCGACGCTCCACGTGATGGGACTGCTTTCGCCGGGAGGCGTGCACGCGCACGAGCGGCAGATCGCGGCGATGGTGGACATGGCAGCCGCCGGGGGCGCGTTGCGGGTGGCCGTGCACGCCTTCCTGGACGGTCGCGACACGCCTCCGAAGAGCGCAGAGGCTTCGCTTGCCTATCTTGGCGGCGTCTGTGCGCGCCATCCCGCTGCGCGCATCGCGTCGATCTGCGGCCGCTATTACGCGATGGACCGTGACCAGCGCTGGGAGCGCGTCGCTCCGGCGTACGCGCTGCTGGTCTACGGGAGCGGCGAATTCGTGGCCGCCGATCCGCAGCAGGCGCTCGCCGCGGCCTATGCGCGCGGAGAAACCGACGAGTTCGTCAAGCCGACGGCGATCGTCGATGCCAGCGGGCAGCCGGTCACGATCGCCGACGGCGACGTCGTCGTGTTCATGAATTTCCGCGCCGACCGGGCGCGGGAAATGACCCGCGCACTGACCGATCCGACGTTCTCCGGCTTCCGGCGCTCCCGCGTCCCGAAGCTCGCCCGCTTCGTGTGCCTCACGAGCTATGGCGACGCGTTTGCGAAGCTTCCGGTGGCCTTCCCGCCACCGTCGATCGGAAACGGCTTCGGCGAGTACATCGCGAGGCTGGGGCTTCGCCAGTTGCGCATCGCCGAGACTGAGAAGTACGCCCACGTGACCTATTTCTTCAATGGCGGCACCGAAGCGCGCTACCCTGGCGAGGACCGCGTGCTCGTCCCCTCGCCAAAGGTCGCAACCTATGATCTGCAGCCCGAAATGAGCGCGATCCAGGTCACCGACCGGCTGGTCGAGGCGATTCAAGGCGGACGCTACGACGCGATCGTCTGCAATTTTGCCAACGCCGACATGGTCGGGCACACCGGGAACTTCGCTGCGGCGAAGAGTGCGATCGAGGTGCTCGACGCGTGCATCGGCCGCGTCGTCGCGGCAAGTCGCGCCGCGGGCGGCGAGGTGGTCATCACCGCCGACCATGGCAACGCCGAGCAGATGCACGACGATGCCACCGGCCAGCCGCACACCGCGCATACGCTCAACCGGGTTCCCTGCGTCTACGTCGGGCGCCCCGCGACGCTCGTCTCGGGCGGCGCGTTGCAGGATATCGCTCCGACGCTGCTCGCCCTGATGGGGCTGCCGAAGCCTCCCGAGATGACCGGGCACTGCCTGTTGCACTTCTGACGCACCGGGCGCGGAACTTGCTCGCTTTGTCACGAGCCTAATCTCGCGAGCCTGATTTCCGGCTACCGAAACCGCGCCGTACTGAGTGACGTCCGGACTCCCGCCCGAAGGAGGGTTCCGGCCTTGGCAGGCGTATACTTCATCGAAGCATTCCGCGGGCACCCGCGGCCAATCAGGCGGCTGCGGCAGAGCCCACTCACAATCGAGGCGGTCAATGGTCGAAGGCATGAAAAAAGCGGGCTGGATCGGTGTCGGGGCCGTCCTCGGCTTGCTGCTTTCGCTGAACATCTCGGTATTCGCCCAGCGCGAATCGCCGTTGCCAATCCCCTATCAGGACCTGCAGCTCCTGTCGGCGGTTTTCGGCAAGATCAAGAGCGACTACGTCGACCCGGTCTCCGACGACAAGTTGATCCACGAGGCGATCACCGGCATGGTCCGGGGCCTCGATCCGCACTCGGATTTCCTCGACGCCGAGGCCTTCAAGGAGCTCCAGGTCGACACCCAGGGCCATTTCGGCGGCCTGGGCATTGAAGTTGGCGCCGAGAATGGCGCGATCCGCGTGATCTCTCCGATCGAGGACACGCCGGCGTTTCGGGCCGGCATCAAGGCCGGCGACCTGATCGTCAAGATCGACGACACGGCAACGCAGGGCCTTCCGCTCAACAAGGCCGTGGAGAAGATGCGCGGCAAGCCGGGCTCGACGATCGTGCTGACCGTGCTGCGCAAAGGCGTCGACGCCCCGCTCACCTTCACGCTGGTCCGCGAGGTGATCAACGTCAAGAGCGTCGCCTTCAAGTCGATCGAGCCCGGATACGGGTACATCCGCGTTCGGAAATTCCAGGAAGACACCGGCGCTGATGTCGCCAAGGCGGTCAGGACGCTCTACGCCAAGGGCCCGCTCAAAGGCCTCGTCCTCGATCTCCGCAGCGACCCGGGTGGGCTACTGAACCAGGCCGTCGCCGTCGCGGCGACCTTCCTGCAGAAGGATGCCCTTGTCGTCTACACCGATGGGCGCACGCCCGATTCTCATATGCGGCTCACCGCTTCGCGCGACGATTATCTGCGTCGGGGCGACGACTACCTGAGTGACCTTCCCGCAGGCATCAAGACCGTTCCGATGGTCGTGATCGTCGACGGCGGGACGGCCTCGGCCTCCGAGATCGTCGCCGGGGCGCTGCAGGACCACAAGCGCGCGAAGGTTCTCGGCGTACGGACCTTCGGCAAGGGGTCGGTCCAGACCATCCTCCCGCTCAGTAACGACACCGGACTGAAGCTCACCACGGCGCGCTATTACACGCCATCGGGACGCTCGATCCAGGCCAAGGGCATCGTGCCCGACATCGCTGTCGACGACGGACGTGACGCAATCGACCGCATCCGCGAAGCGAATCTTGTCCACCATCTCGACGTGCCCGACAGCGCCGCCACTGCGACGGCCGCAGCCACAGGCGTGGCGGCGGCGCCCGCGAACAAGGCGAAACCCGACTCCGGCCAGATCGACCTCCTGCCGCCGCGGATCGATTTCGGCTCGGCCGACGACTTCCAGTTGAAGCAGGCGATGAATTTCCTCAAGGGCTCGCCGGTCATCGCCTCTGCCAAGCCCGACGGCGACGAGGACCTGCCGCAGCCGCGCTAGGCGCCTGGCCACACGATGTCGGCGAGCGCGAACGGGCCCTGACCCGCGCGTCGCCCGAGGCGCGAGCTCCCCGGTAGGAGAGGTTCCGCCGACGCGCCGTTTCCCGACGTGGACGATCCGCAGCTACTCCGTTACAGCCGGCACATCCTGCTCGACGAGCTCGGCCCGGAGGCCCAGGCGAAGTTCGCTGCGGCGCGAGCACTGATCATCGGTGTCGGCGGGCTCGGTGCGCCGGTAGCGCATTTCCTTGCCGCCGCTGGCGTGGGAACACTCATCCTGTGCGACGCTGACCACGTCGACCTCACGAACCTGCAGCGGCAGATCCTCTACGCCACCGCCGACATCGGAGCCGCCAAGGTCGACGCGGCGGCAGCGCGCTTGTCGGCGATCAATCCGGAAGTCACGCTGCACAAGGTCGCTGCGCGCGTCGGCCGGGTTGAGCTCGAACAGCTCGCCGCAAATGCCGACGTCGTTATCGACTGCTCCGACAACTTCGAGACCCGCCATGCGGTCAACCGCGCCTGTGTCAGTACCGGCAGGCCGCTCGTCTCGGGAGCTGCGATCCGCTTCGACGGGCAGATTGCGGTATTCGATCCGCGCGACCCGGCAAGCCCCTGCTACCACTGCCTTTTCGGCGACGGCGAAGCGCTGGAAGAAACGCGATGCGCGACGATGGGCGTGTTCGCGCCGCTGGTCGGGATCGTCGGCGCGACCCAGGCCGCCGAGGCGCTCAAGGTCATCGCAGGTGCGGGCACGTCGCTCGCCGGTCGCCTGCTCGTGCTCGACGCGCTGGCGATGCAATGGCGCGAGCTCGCGTGCCGCGGGATTGCGCGGTCTACCATGCGCGGTCTGCCATGCGACCGCGGGACTGTGACGCTCAGCGCGGCGTAGGCGCGGCCGCGACGGCCTGCTCGCATGCGGCGACTTCGCCGCTGCGCGCCTGTGCGTTCACCCAACCGCTGAAATCGGCCACGCCTTTCGCACGCTCCGTCGTGTCGGAAGACTCGAGCGCGTTCTCGAAATCGGGTCCGGCAACCGTGCAGCGTGCATTCGCCACCACGATCGCCGCCTGCAGCTTCCGCGCCGAATCGCGCGCACCCGCGCCGGACGCGTCGACCTCGGCAATCCGCGCTCCGGCGCGGCGCAGCGCGAAGGTCGAGGCGCGCTCAGCCATTGCCAGGCCGAGCTTCGCGCACGCCGGCCGCACGGCATCGCCGGAAGCCCGGGTCTCGACGCAGAGTACCCGCAGCGCGAGTGTCCAGCCGAGGTCATGCTCCAGCGCATAGGTTGCGGCCGCCTTGGCCTTGACGGCGGGGTCGATGCCGATCGCAAGCGTGTCGAGATAACCCCACCACTGCTGCGGGCCCATGCTCCAGTAGTCGTCGAACCGCGGTGCCGCGGCGGCCTCCTCGACGTAACGCCGCAACGCTCGCAGCATTCTCGCCGCGCTCATGTGCGCGGTACCCGAGCAGGAACGCGGGCACGCCATTGTCCCGATCGCGGGTCGCCCAGTCGGCGAGGCGGTCGACTTCCGCGCACGCAGGGAGCTGCGGGTGCGTCGGCTGCATGCAGGCGAATGCCAGCGAAGCGAGGTAGAGGCGGTTGCCAGGCGCCGCGACGCGCGCCGAAGCGAGGTTCTCCACCTGCAACGCGATGTCGGTCACGTCGAACTGCGCCGCCAGCCAATGCTCGCGCGGACTGTTCACGGCGAGCAGGCGCAGCCGCAGGTCGGAGTCGAGGCGATCGAGTTCCGCCTGCCAGCGCGACGGACGCGGCTTCGCCGCGGCCGCGATCGCCGCGCTCGCGCCTGGTGGCAGCGAAGCTTCCGCTGGAGGCGCGGCAAGACCCGCGGGCGCGATTGGGGCCGGCGGCGCGGCCAATGCCGGTACCCAGGGAGGTGGCACGGCGGGAACTCGCGGCTGCGCGACGGCCATCCCGCCCCCCACGGCCGCGATCGCCGCGGCGAGGATCATCGTGTTCAGTTTCGCCACGCGCATCATCCGGTCACCAGGGCGTAACTGCAGGCTCACCCGAACAGGAACTTGCGCTGCAACGCCCAGCCGTCCTGGGGTGCGCGCTTGAAGCCACTCTTGGCGAACAGATGCCAGCGCCCGACGACATAGGCCATCAGCACGGCTGCGTCGGCAACGGCGTCTCCATGCCAGGCATTGGCCGCCTGCGCAATGCGCAGCGACTGGCGCAGCGTCGCTTCGAGCTTCTCGATGAACTGGTTGATGCGTGCCTGCAGCCGCTCGTCCTCGTTGACCAGTGCATCGCCGATCAGGACCCGCGTCATCCCCTGGTTTTTCTCGGCGAAGCGCAGCAGCATCACGACAGTCTGCTCCGCCTGCGCGACGCCGTCCTGGCGTTTCTGCCTGGATCTTGTTGACCAGCGACAACACGGTCGACTCGATGAACTCGATCAGCCCTTCGAACATCTGCGCCTTGCTCGCAAAGTGGCGGTAAAGCGCCGCCTCGGAAACTGCAAGTTTCGCCGCGAGCGCGGCGGTAGTCACTTTCTCGCCGCGCGGGGACTCGAGCATGGCCGCCAATGTCTGCAGGATCTGCAGGCGGCGCTCGCCGGGCTTCATCGCCATCGTGGTCTCCGCCCGCGCGGTCCTCAGGCGCCCGGGCGCGCGGCGGGCGCGTCGTCGGCGCGGATCATCGTTCCCACGCCCTGGTTGGTCAGCACCTCGAGCAGCAGCGCATGGTCGACGCGGCCGTCGATGATGTGCGAGGTCTTGACGCCGTTCCTGACCGCGTCGAGCGCCGAGCCGATCTTGGGCAGCATGCCACCGTGGATCGTCCCGTCGGCGAACAACGCGTCGATCTCGCTTGCGCTGAGCCCCGTCAGCAGCTTTCCGCTGCGATCGAGCACGCCGACGATGTTGGTCATCAGCACCAGCTTCTCCGCCTTGAGCGTCTCGGCGAGCTTGCCTGCGACGAGGTCGGCGTTGATGTTGTACGCCTCGCCGGCCTCGCCGACGCCGATCGGCGCGATCACCGGAATGAAATCGCGCGAGTCGAGCAGCGCGATCAGTTCGGGATCGATGCGCTCGATCTCTCCGACCAATCCGATGTCGACCGGCCCGCCCTCCCCGCTCTCGCCTTTCAGCAGCAGCTTGCGCGCGTGGATGAACGCGCCGTCCTGGCCCGTGAGGCCGACCGCCTTGCCGCCCTGCTGGTTGATCAGGCCCACGATCTCCTGGTTGAGCTCGCCCAGCACCATCTCGACGACGTTCATCACCTTCTCGTCGGTGACGCGCATGCCCTGCCGGAACTCGCTCTTGATGCCCATCTGGGTCAGCAACTCGCCGATCTGCGGACCCCCGCCGTGCACGAGGACCGGGTTCATGCCGACGAGCTTCAGCATGACGACGTCGCGCGCGAAGCCCGCCTTCAGATGCGCTTCGGTCATCGCGTTCCCGCCGTACTTGATGACGATCGTCCGGTCGTGGAAGCGCCGGATGTAGGGCAGTGCCTCGGCCAGAATCTGCGCCTTGACCGCGGCGCTGACGGGATCGTTGGACATGGCGGGTACGGGCGCCGCGGTGAGTGGGCCCGCAGCGTGCGCAGGATTGTAGCCGAAAGCCCGACGCGCCCGCCGGCGCTGCCTCGGCGACAAGTGAGCGCTGACCAGTTCCGGGGCATCAGCGCCCGCCCGAAGGCGCAATTTGGTATCGTTGCCGCCCATGCCGAGTTACCTGGCGGACGCCGTACCGCTCTCCGAGATCAGGCGTGCGCTCGTCACCAAGCTGCGCCATCACGGCGACGTCCTGCTGACGTCGCCGGTGTTCACGGTACTGAAGCGCGCGGCGCCCCATGCCGAGATCGACGCGCTGGTCTACCGCGACACCGCGTCGCTGCTCGCCCACCACCCGGCGATCGCGCAGGTCCACACCATCGACCGGGCGTGGAAGGAAAGCGGGCTTGCCGCGCAGGCTGCCGGCGAGTGGGCACTCTACCGCGCGCTACGCGAGCGGCGCTACGACCTGCTCGTCCATCTCACCGAGCATCCGCGCGGATTCTGGCTCGCGACGCTGCTGCTGCCGCGCTTCGCAGTGACCCGCGAGCGCTCGGCGCAGGCGCGCTTCTGGCGTGCCCGCTTCACGCATTTCTACCGCCTGCCGAAAGCAACGCCGCGCCACGCGGTCGAAGCGAACCTCGACGCACTGCGGCGCATCGGCATCCAGCCCGCGCCTGCCGATCGCAGGGTCGTGCTGGTTCCCGGCGCTACCGCGGAGGCCCGGATCGACGCGCTCCTCGAAGAGCACCGGCTCATGCCGGGCGGCTTCGTCCACGCGCACCCGGGATCGCGCTGGATGTTCAAATGCTGGACGGCGCCGAAGACCGCGGCCTTGTTCGAGCGGATCGGCGCAGCCGGCCATCGGGTGGTGGTCACGGGCGCACCCGAACCTCGGGAGCGCGAGCTCGTCGCGGAGATCCTCACCCTCCTGCCGGCTGCCGCACGCGAGGGCGTGGTCGACTTGACCGGGCAACTGACGCTGCCGGAGGTCGCAGCACTCACCTCCCGCGCGCGCGCTTTCGTCGGCGTCGATTCGGCGCCGATGCACATTGCGGCTGCGATGGGGACTCCGACCCTTGCCCTGTTCGGACCCTCGGGCGAGCACGAATGGGGACCGTGGCAGGTACCCTGTCGCGTCGTCATGTCGAAAGCGCATCCTTGCCGCCCCTGCGGCATCGACGGCTGCGGAGGCGGGAAGGTCTCGGAGTGCCTGACCACGCTCGAGGTCGACGCCGTGTACGCGCAGTTTGCGGCGTTGCTCGCGGAGACCACCCTGCGGGACGCGCGCAAACCACCCGCGCCATGATTCGCCTGACGGTTGTCCGGCAACGCTACACACCCTTCGGAGGCGCCGAACGCTTCCTCGAGCGCTCGCTGGCCGCGCTGTCGGCCCGCGGCGTCGAGCTTACGCTGATGACACGCACCTGGCCGCGCAGCGCATCGCCGGTGTTCTCGCCCTGCATCGTGAATCCACCCTACCTGGGACGGCTGTCGCGCGACATGGGATTCGCAACGGCCGTGTGTTCGGCGATCGCCCGTTCGAACGCCTCGCTCGTGCAGTCGCATGAAAGAATCGCCTGCTGCGACATCTATCGTGCCGGCGACGGCCTGCACTCGGCGTGGCTCGACGAGCGCCTGCGCGATGCGGGCACGCTGGAACGATTCCGTATCCGGGCGAGCCCGTATCACCGCTTTGTACTCGACGCAGAGCGGCGCCTGTTCGCGAGCCCGCGGCTGAAGCAAGTCATCTGCGTGTCGCGAATGGTGCGCGACGACATCCGCGAACGGCACGCGCTCGCCGACGAACGCCTGCCGGTGATCTACAACGCGGTCGACAGCGACGATTTCAGTCCCGCGCCTCACGGCGGGACGCGCCGCGACACGCGCGTCGCTCGGCAATCGCGGATGACCGGATCGTGTTTCTTCTCGTTGGATCCGGATTCGAACGCAAGGGCGTCGGTCGCGCAATCGAGGCGCTCGCCGGCGTTGCGCCGCCGGCACATCTGCTGGTCGTCGGCTACGACCGCGCGCCGGCGCGCTATGCGGCATTGGCGCGGCGGCATGGCGTGGTCGAGCGCGTCACGTTCGCCGGGCCGCAACGCGATCCCAGGCCGTTCTACGGGGCCGCGGACGCATTCGTGCTGCCGACGCTTTACGACCCGCTGTCGAACGCGGTCCTCGAGGCGCTGGCCAGCGGACTGCCGGTAGTCACCAGCACCCGCTGCGGCGCCGGTGAGCTGGTCATCGCGCACGACGCCGGGTACGTCTGCGGCGCGCGCGACATCGCGGCCATCGGCGATGCGCTGCGCAAGCTGTGCGCGCCGTCCGAGCGCCAGCGCGCGGGCGTGAATGCGCGCAACGCGGTGGCGGGCCTCACCCCTGATGCGATGGCGACGCGGCTGCTCGAATTCTATGCCGGCGTGCTCGACGCCACCGCCGCCGCGGCTCCCCGCTGACCGCCGACGGCAATGATGCACGCTGCGCTATACTCCGGCGACGGTCGCGCCAACCTGCCGCCGCTCCCTCCTGCCCCACCGCAGGCGCCCGGTTGCGCCGCTGACGCATCTCAGGCTTCATCCATTCTCACCCGATGAAGGGCTCCGCTCTCTACCTGCGCCTGCTGCGCTACGTACGTCCGTACGGCTGGGTGTTCGGTCTAACGGTGTTTGGCATGGTCATCGTCGCGGCCGGCGACCTGCTGCTGGCGTACCTGGTCATTCCGATCGTACGCAACTTCCAGAGCCAGAATCCGGCGCGAACGGCATGGCTGCCGGTAACCGTCGTCGGCGTATTCCTGCTGCGCGGCATCGGCTCCTACATCTCCGAATACGGAATGGGCTGGACCGGTTACCGCGTCGTGTTCGATCTGCGCCGCGACCTGATCGGCAAGCTGTTGCGCCTGCCGACGCCGTACTACGACACGCACCCGGCCGGCGTCGTGCAATCCAAGATCTCTTTCGACGCCCATCAGCTCGCGGCCGCGGCGTCCGGAACGATCACCAACGCGCTGCGCTCGACGCTCACGGTCGTGGCGAGCCTGGGCTACCTGCTGTGGCTCAACTGGCGGCTCACGCTGCTCACCCTGTTCGTGGTCCCGATCGTCGCATTCGTGATCCGCTATTTCAGCCGCCGCCTGCGCAGGATCGCGCACGACATCCAGAGCCGCACGGGATCCCTCACGCGCGTGCTGGAGGAAATGATCGTCGGCCACCGCGTCGTGCGGATTTTCGGCGGCGAGCCTTACGAGCGCGATCGCGCGATCGTCGCGGCCAACCGGCTGCGCGTTGCAATGTCGAGGGAATCGGCGGCCGCCGCCGCCAGCTCGCCGTTGACAGTATTCTTCGCGGCCTGTGCGGTGGGCTTCATCATCTGGGTCGCGCTCGCGCAAAGCAACAAGGGGTCGCTGGATTTCGCGGTGTTCCTGTCGTACGTCGTCGCGCTGCTCACCCTGCTCGACCGGCTGAAGGGTCTCTCGGGCATCAACTCGTCGATTCAGCGGGGTCTCGCGGCTGCCGAGAGCATATTCGGCCTGCTCGATCACGAGGAAGAAGCGGACACCGGCACCGTGGCGCTCGACCGTTGCACGGGCGACGTACGCTTCGAGCGTGTGTCGCTGCGCTATCCGGGCAACGAACGCGAGGCACTTACCGACCTCACGCTTGCCGTGACCCCGGGCGAGACCGTCGCGCTGGTCGGTGCGTCCGGCAGTGGCAAGACCTCGCTCGTCAACCTGATACCGCGCTTCTACGAGCCCACGGCTGGCCGCCTGTTCATCGACGGGCACGACGTGACTACGCTGACACGCACCAGCCTGCGCGCGCAGATCGCGATGGTCTCGCAGGATGTGCTGCTGTTCAACGACACCATCGCGGCGAACATCGCGTACGGCGCGATGGCGGGTGCGAGCCGCGAGTCGATTCAAGGCGCCGCACAGGCGGCCCATGCGCTCGGCTTCATCCAACTGCTGCCGCAAGGCTTCGACACCCAGGTCGGCGAGCACGGCGTGCGCCTTTCGGGTGGACAGCGCCAGCGGATCGCGATCGCGCGCGCGCTGCTCAAGAATGCGCCGCTGCTGATCCTCGATGAAGCGACGTCGTCGCTCGATTCGGAATCGGAGCGCCAGGTTCAGGAAGCGCTCGAGGAACTGATGCGTGGGCGCACGACGATCGTGATCGCGCATCGCCTGTCGACGATCGAGCATGCCGACCGGATCATCGTGCTCGAGCACGGCCGGATCGTCGAAACGGGAACCCACCGCGAGCTCCTGCAGCGCGACCGGGTCTATGCCCGCCTGCACCGCGTACAGATGGCAAATGCAACGGTCCCGGTTGCTGCGCACGCCGGATGAGCGCGGCGGGCGAGGCAAAGCCGAGCCGAGGCCCGAAGGGCGCGGCGCCGCGCGATTCCGGCGAGGCCGACACTCGGAACCCGCACGACGAGTTGCTCCAAGGAGGCCGAGGGATGAACATCGCATTTGCCGACGTTGCCGCCTCCGCGCTGCGGGAATTCCACGATGCGCGGGTCGCGTCGCCGCGTTGGGCGAAGTCGGAGCCTGCGCTGCACCGCGACGGTGTATGGCAATGGATCGAGGTGAACCACCGTTGCAACGTCCTGCTGTGGGACGAGGAGGACCTGGCGCGGCGCGTCGATGTCGGCGATGCCGAGATCGCCGCCAACAAGCGTGCGATCGACCGCTGGAACCAGCAACGCAACGATGCGGTCGAGCGAATCGACGAAGCGCTGCTCGGGCGCATCGCGCAGCTCGCGCGGGCGAGCGACGCCTGGCATAACTCCGAGACTGCGGGCGCGATGATCGACCGGCTGTCGATACTCTCGCTCAGGACGTTCCACATGGGTCGCGAGGCAGCCCGCAGCGATGCGACCGACGCGCAGCGCGGATCCTGGAGCGAGCGGCATGCGCGGCTTCGGCTGCAGCGCAGCGATCTCGAGCGTTGTTACGCTAGACTGCTCGATGAAGCGGCTGCCGGCCGCGCGTTCTGGCGCGCCTACCGCCAGTTCAAGATGTACAACGACGCCGAGCTCAATCCGTACCTGCGGGAGCGCCATTCGTAACGTGCCGCGGGACGACCTGCAGCGAGCGTATCGCCGCAAAGACCGCCGCGACGTCGATCGCCTCCATGCATAGCGCCCGCGCGCAGCCGGCGGGCGGCGTCCCGGGCATCCGTTCGCAGCGGCGCACCCACGGCACCTCCCGGAAGAACTGGATCGCCTGGTCACGGCAGGGAAAGGGATCGACCGTTACCGCACGGTAGAGGCTGTTGGCGAAGAATGCGCCGGCGCCGCAGATCGTCGCCGAACCGGGTCCGAACAGCGCAACGGTGGGGACGCCGACAATGCGTCCGAGGTGCCCAACGCCGGTATCCGGGCACACCAGCAGGCACGCCCGTGCGAGCAGGCGCCAGAGTTGGGTGAGCGACAGCGTGCCGGCGAAGCGCGGCTGCCCCGGGTCGCCGCCGATTGCATCCAGCAGCGCGGCCTCGCCAGGTCCGGCGCTCCACACCGGCGCGATGCTGTTGCGACTCGAGCCACGCGGCGAGCGCGCGCCAGCGCGCCGGCTCCCACAGCTTGAGCGGCGTGCTCGCGCCGACATGAAGAACCGCGTAGCTCCCGGCCGGATGCGGCACCGCGTTGGCGGATGGTGCGGCCCAATCGGCGCAGACATAAGGCGGTGGCGCCGGGCCGCGCGCAAGCGACGCCGCCGTGTCGCAGAACGCGGCCGGCTGCGCCGAATACTCGATCCTTTCGTCGACGGGCCAGTTCTTGTGCGCGGGCCGGTCGCCGGCAAGGCCGACGATCCAGCGCGCGCCCAGCGAGCGGGCAAGCCATGAATACCGGTTGTCGGCAGGCAGGATGACGAGGTCGTAGCGGGACGCGGCGAGCAGCGGCCAGTACGTCGCGAGATCGCGCGGATCGAAGGGCTGCGCTCGCACCCCATAGGGACGGCCGGCGAACAGCGGCGCAAACCGCGGCGCGACGGTCATCGTGATCTCGGCAGCCGGATGCTCGCGCCGCAGCTTCGCGAGCAGACCCGTCACCATCAGCGTGTCGCCCAGCAGCAGATGATGCAGCACCAGGATGCGCCGCGGAGCCTCCGGCGCGCGTCGCCGCACACCCCAGCGCGCGAGCGCGAGTACCACCACGATCGCGCGCATTGGTCCGCGGCTACCCGGCATGCGCAGCCTCGGCCGCGAGCTGGCGCAGGGATTCGTCGAGCACGATCAGCGACAGCACCTGTTCGGCCAGCGCCGGGGTGCGGGCGTAGGCGGCGATCATCGCGTCGACGCGCGACCGATCGAGCTGGCCGTAGGTGCTGAGCGCGAGCGATTCGCCCGCGCCCGCCATTCGTTCGCCGAGATCTCCGGAGAGCCAGTCGTGCAGCGGTGGGTTGAAACCGCGCTTTGACCGCGCGAATACACCGAGCCGCTCGAGGTCGGGCGCGAGCGTCGCGAGGACGCGCTTACGCGGCCGCGTGAAGCGGACCCCCGCCGGCAGCGCAAGCACCGCCTCGACGAAACGGTGGTCGAGCAGCGGTGCGCGCAGCTCCAGGCCATGCGCCATCGTGCACAGGTCGGCCTTGCGCAGCACGTATTCGGGAAGGAAATTGGCGAAGTCCCAGCGCAGCAGCCGTTCGATCCGTGTGGCGCCGGCGAAATCCGGCTCGCGCCAGTAGTGCGCCGGGAACGCGTCGCGCGCCGGCTGCAGGAAGCTGCGCTGGTTGGGCGTGAGGCCCGAAAAGCGCAGCGCGTACGCGCTTTCCCAGTCGAGCGCGAGTTCCGCGGCGACTTTGCGCCACCCTTTGGGTCGCCGATCAGGAAGGGTCGGCAGCGCCAGCCGCAGCGCCCCGCGCCACCCGTTGGCCACATGCCGCGCGACCCGCTTGTAGCCGCCGAACAGCTCGTCGCCGCCGTCGCCCCCGAGGACGACCTTCACCTGCGCGGCCGTGGCACGCGCCAGGTACCACGTGGGGAACGCCGACGGATCGGCAAACGGCTCGTCCTGCGCCGCGACGATGGTTGCGAAATCGCCGCGAATGGCCGCTGGCACGACGACCTGTTCGTTCGGGAATCCCAGCGCATGCGCGGTCGCTTGCGCGTATCCGCTCTCGTCGTACGGCGAACCGGGGAACGCGGCCGAGAACGTACGCAATCCCGCGTGTCCGGTCGCGGCGAGCCGGCTCGCGATCGTCGTCGAGTCGACGCCGCCCGACAGGAACAACCCGAGCGGACGGTCGGCGATCAAGCGCAGCTCGATCGATTGGTCGAGCAGGCGCGCGCAATCGGCGTCGAAGTCGGGTGCCGGAGTCCAATAGCGCGAGATCGAGTACTCTCCGGTGTCGAGCGCGTACTCGAGGCGATGCGCATTGGGCAGCCGCGCAATGTGCGCGAACACCGTCCGCGGCGCGGGGATGTAGCGGTGCGCGAGATAGGCGTCGATCGCGTCAGGCGCCAGCTCCCGGCGGTCCTGCGGCAGCCACGGCACCACGCTGCGCACCGTCGATCCGAACGCCAGCGACCCGGCGGCGCTCGCGTAGACCAGCGGCTTCAATCCCATCCGGTCGCGAACGAGATGCACGCGGCGAGTCCGGAAGTCGACCAGCGCGAACGCGAACATCCCGCGCAACCGGGGCAGCAGGCCTTCGATGCCCCAGGTCTCGTACGCGCGCAGGATGAACTCGGTGTCGGAGCGGGTCCGGAAGCGCACGCCGCTCGCTTCGAGGCTTCGCGCGTCGTCCTGCCACCCGTAGACCTCGCCGTTGTAGCAAAGCCACAACTTGCGATCGTCGGTGGCCATCGGCTGGTCGGCGATCGGGCGCGGATCGATGATCGAAAGACGCGTGTGCACGAGCCCGGCGGCCGCGCCAAGGGAGTCGTCGCAGACGTCCCCGTCGGCATCGAATGCAACGACGTGCTCGGCATCGGGGCCGCGCATGCGCAATGCCGCCAGCATCCGGGCGCGAACTCCCGCGCCTACCGGCCGTCCGAAATGGCCCGCGATCCCGCACATCAGCGTGCCCGCGCAGCGGCGCGCGCGAAAACCGCTTCCATCGCATCGAGCATCGCATCGATCCCGAAATGCGCCTGCGCATAGTCGCTCGCGGCCGCGCCCATCGCGCGGCGCAGCGCGGCGTCGTTCATCAACCGCGCCAGCGCCACGCCGAGCGCAGCCGCGTCGCGCGGCGGCACAAGCAGCCCGGTCCGGTGGTCGATGACCGCTTCGGCGATTGCGCCGACCGGGGTCGAGACCGCGGGCAGTCCGCAGGCGGCCGCCTGCATCAGGCTCTGCGGTACCCCCTCGTCACCCCACGACGGCAGCACGGCAACGTCGAGGCAGGAAAGCCACGCCGGGATGTCGTCCTGATTGCCGGTGAATCGCACGCTGGCATACTGTTCCTCGGCGCGAACGCGGCGCTCGAGATGCGCACGACGCGGCCCGTCGCCGATGATCAGCAACTGCCAGCCTGGCACGCGCAGCGTGAGGTCGCGCCAGGCGTCGAGCAGGAAATCGTGCCCCTTCCAGTCGCGCAACGTCGCGACGATGCCGACCGCGGGTCGTTCATCGACGCCGCATTGCGCCCGCATCGCGGCGCGATCCTGCGGCCGGAACCGTGCGAGGTCGATGCCGGTGCGAACCGACGTGATCGACTCGGGGGCGTAGCCGTTGCCTTCGACCAGCGCCGTCTTCAGCGCCTCGCCCGTGACGACGACGTGCGCGGTGGCACGCTGGTAGAGCCAGCGCGTCGTCGGCAGCGTGTTCACCGCAGTGGACAGGTGGCGCGTGCGCACCAGGGCCGGCGCGAGCGGCAGCGTTGCGCAGGCAATCGCGCCCAGCCATGCGTCGGTCGAGCTGTGCGCGTTGATCACGTCGTATTCGCTGCGGTGACGGGCCAGCCAGCCGCGCATCGCGGCAAGACCCGCCATTCGCTTCAATCCGATCGGCAGCGCCTCGACCGACAGCCGGCGCGCGCGGGCCGCGGAAAATATCGGCGCGCTCGCGGGCGTGATGAGGTGCACTCTATGGCCGCGCCGCACCATGCCCTCCATTTCGGTCAGGATGCGCAACTCCTGGCCGCCCCAGCCGGTCGACGCTTCGGTGTGGACGATGGAGAGCGTCACGCCGCCATCCGCCACCCGGGTGCATGGCGGCGAAACCAGCGCTCGAGGATCAGCAGCGCCCACAGTCTGCCGGCATGGTTGCGCCGCCCGCTGGTGTGCTCGGCCAGCAACCGCTGGAGGGCCGCGGGCCGGAACACGCCGCGCCGCGCGAGTCCGTCGCCGAGAAGATGCGGCGCGAGCTGTCCGGCAAGACGCCCCGCGAACCACCCCGACAGCGGCAGCACGAACCCCTGCTTGCCGCGCGCGACGATCGCATCCGGCAGGTAGCGCTGCGCCAATCGCTTGAGCAGGAATTTGTGCGTCGTGCCGCGGATCTTGAAGCTCACATCGAGCCGCGCGCAGAACTCGACAAAGCGGTGGTCGAGGTAAGGTACGCGCGCCTCGAGCGAATGCGCCATCGTCGCGCGGTCCACCTTGGTCAGCAGGTCGTCGGGCAGCCACAGTCGCGTGTCGACGTGCAGCAGGCGGTCGAGATACTGGCCGGAATTGCATTCGGCGTAGGCGCTCGCCGCGAAATCGCCGACGTCCGGCGCACCTGCCGTAGCGGCGAGCAGTGCCGGCGTGAGCAGCGATGGCTGCGTCAGCGCATCGAACACGCTCGGAATTGTCCGATAGCGCCGCTCGATCGGCTCGACGATCGAGCGCAGCATCCGGTCGCGCCGCGCGCGCGCCGGCAACAACCGCAACAGCGCCGGGACCGGCGATCCGCGCTGCGCCAGCCAGCGCACATGGCGCTCCTCCCGCTCACGCTTGCGGTAGTTCGCATAGCCGCCGAACATTTCGTCCGCGCCTTCTCCCGTCAGCGCGACGGTCACCTGCCGGCGCGCATGCCCTGCAAGCAGCATCGTCGGCAGCGCGGCCTGGTCGGCGAATGGCTCGTCGAAAATATCGATCCAGTGATCGAACGCGTCGAGCACGTCCGTGGCGCCGAGCATCACCGCGTGATGCCGGCTGCCGATGTGGCGCGCAACGGCAAGCGCCTCACGGTGCTCGCTCTCGGCGTGATCGCCCTCGAAGCCGATGTTGAACGTGTCGACGGGACTGCCGCGGATATCGGTCATGATCGCCGCGATCAGGCCGGAATCGACGCCACCGCTCACGAAAGCGCCGACTGGCACGTCGGCGACGAGCATGCCCTCGACCGACGCGCGCAGCTCGCGGTCGAGGGCGTCGACCGCTTCAGCGTCGGAAAGACGCAGCTTGTCGGCGTAATCGGCGCGCCAGTACCGACGGATGACGAGCTCGCGGCCCTGCAGCCGCAACGTGTGGCCGGGCGGGAGCTTGCGGATGGCCCCGAAGATCGAATGCGGCGCCGGGATGAACTGACATTCGAGATAGAGACGCAGCGCCGTCAGGTCGAGTTCGCGCGACACCGCGGGATGCGCGAGGAGCGCCTTGATTTCGGAACCAAAGACGAACGTGCTGCCGTCCCACGCGTAATGGAACGGCTTGACCCCCAGATGATCGCGCGCCGCGTACAGCGTCGATTCGCGCGCGTCCCACAACGCGAACGCAAACATGCCGCGCAGCCGGTCGACCATGCTTGCGCCCCAGGCACGCCAGCCCGCGAGCAGGACTTCGGTGTCGCCGGAGGTGCGAAACACCCAGCCCTCGCGCGCGAGCTCGTCGCGCAGCGCGCCGAAGTTGTAGATTTCGCCGTTGAAAACGACCGTCAACGCTCCATCGGCGCTCGTCATCGGCTGTGCGCTCCCGGCGAGGTCGATCACCGACAGCCTCCGATGGCCGAGATGCGCCGGCCCGGCATCGAACAATCCGCAGGCGTCGGGACCGCGATGGGCAAGCCGCGCCGTCATGACTTCCAACGTGTCGGGCGCGAAAGTCGTTTCGCTGACGTATCCGGCGATCCCGCACATGCGACGAGTACTATCGGGCGAACGGGGAATTCGCGACCAGCGGCTCCAATGCCGCGACAACCGCGTCATCGGAGATTTCGGCGACCGAGTGCGGCGCCTCGAGGTGACGCGCCCGCGCGCCGATCGGCGCCCAGCGAGCGGACGAGCCGGTGGAAGCGCCGGCGGCGAACAGGCCCACGACGCCACCCGGGCTCGCCGCAGCGAAATGCATGAGCCCGGAATCGGGCAGGATCGACACGGCGGCGTTGCCGATCAGCGATACCGCTTCGCGCAGCGTTCCCGGCTGCGGATGCACGTACGGCAGCCCTGCCGCAGTAACACGCGCCGCGATCCGGTCGTCGCCGCGGTAATGCGCCGAATCGTGTTCTCCCGGCGTCCACAGGAACACGGTTGGCAGGCGCCAGCGATCGTGAAAGCATCGCGTCCAGCGCAGCACCTGCTCGAATTCCGGCTGCTTGGCGGCGAATCGTGCGCCGACGCCGAGCACGACGTAACGTCCGCGCGCAAGACCACGGGCGGATAACCATTCCCCGGCGATGGCCTCGGCGTCCGCGGGCCAGCGATAGATCGGAGCAGCGATGCGGTCGGGCGGCGCAACTCCCAGAGGCGCCAGCAGCGACATCATGCGGGTGATCTCGTGGCCCCCGGACGGCGGCGAAAGCGGATCGGTCAGGCGCCCGCCGTAATGCGCCGGGTTACCCGCATAGGCTACGACGCGGCGCGCGGCGATGGTCATGGCGCGCCACACCGCGCGCGGCGATTCCTCTCCACCCATCGCGATGGCCCAGTCGAACTGCGCACCGCGCATCCGCAGCGTGAGTCGAAATTGCGCCAGTGCCGCGCCAACGCGGATGCGGCCGTCGTGCCGCACGCGCGGGTAGACCCAGATCCTTTCCAGCGCCGGATCGTCGCGTGCGACCCACGCGTTGTAGTCATTGGCGAGCAGATGGATCTCGATCTCCGGTCGCACGGCCTTCAGGTGGGCGAATACGGATGTGGCAAGCAGCAAGTCGCCCAGCTTGTCACGTTTGAGGATCAGCACGCGCATGGCGTCGTATGGTTGGAGCCAACCCCGCCCGATCCAATGAATCGTGCGCTTCGATGGCAAAATCCAGAGTGTCCCCGGGAGTAGAATCGCAGCCCTCGCGGCAGGCGCCGCGGCCGCTCCCGGATGCTTGATCATTCTAACCGTTGGCTGCTGGGTTTCGCCGCGGCGTACCTGTTCCTGCTGCCGACCAACGCGGCCACGTTTGCGCGCTCGGTCGCCTACGGCGGCGCAGCGCTGTGCGCGGTGATCGCCTGCGTTGCGGCACGCCGCTCGGGTAAGCGCATCGCGTTCGCGGGGCCTGCCATCCTCGTTCCGCTCTTCGCGTGGGCAGCGTGGTCCTGCGCGTCGCTCTCGTGGTCGGTGGATCGGCAGTACACGCTGGGACAACTCGAGCGCGAAGTCTTCGACAGCCTGCTCGTCATGCTCGCGTTCTATGTCGCCGGGCAGGATGCGCGCAGTCTCAGGGTGCTCGCCGCCGCCGCGCTCGCGAGTCTCGCCTGGTTCTCGGTCCTCGCGATCGGCATGGCCCTGACCCAGGGCGGCTGGGATGCAGGCCGCTACCACGTCGGGGTCGGCGCCTGGTCGACCTGGCTCGTGCTGGCGGCACCGCTGCTCTTCACCCTGATCGCACCGAGGCCCGCGGGCTTCGGTGCCAGCGCACCGAATTTCGTGACCGGTATCGCGCTGCTCGCGCTGCTCATTGCAACTGCGCGGATGAGCGCCAACCGGATTGTCTGGATTGCGCTCGCCGTAACCTTCGCGACCGCGTCGCTCGCCGCCGCATGGCGGTGGTCGCGGCCGTTCGCGCGCGCGCCGATCCGCTGGGCCGTTCCCGCCGCGCTGTTGCTGATCGTGCTGGTCGCGGGATTCGTCGACGCCCTCGTGCTGCGGGCGCAGACCGTGTACCACGGCCGTGAGAGCGTCGCGGCCACGCTGGAAAACGATCCGCGGATCGCGCTGTGGGAAGACGTCGGCGAGCGCATCGCCAGGCGTCCCTGGACCGGCTACGGCTTCGGCCGGCGCGTCCTGGCGCGTCCGCTTTCGATCGAATTGCAGAACCCGCTGCTCGCCCACGCCCACAATATCTTCGCGAGCCAATGGTTGCAGACCGGCCTCCCGGGGCTTGCCGCTTTCGTGGTCTTCATCGCTGCGCTTGCGCTGCGCTACCTGCGCTTCCTGCGCGCGCACGACGACGCGCTGGCCTTTGCCGGCATGCTGGGGCTGGCGCTCGTCGCAGGTTTCCTGGCGAAGAACCAGACCGACGACTTCCTGGTCCGCGGCAACGCCAAGGAGTTCTGGGCGCTGACTGCGCTGTTGCTCGGCTACGGAACGCGGCGCGAGCAAGCTCTCAACGCCGCCGCGGCATGCGCAACGGCATCGCCACCGGCGCCGGCGCCGGGTCGACGGGAATCGGCTTGACCGACGCCCCTGCAGGCGGGGCGTACTCGGGAATCCAGGCCTGCAGGCGGGCCCGCACCTCGCCGTCATCGGCGACGCGGTCGCGCTCGCACCACGCGACCATCTGCCGGACCGCGTCGCGATTGGCCGCGCGTGCCTGGGCGATGCGCAGCTTCGGATGCGGGGTGGGCTTGGTCGCCTCCTCGGAAGCAAGCGGCTCCTCGTAGAGCTTCTCGCCGGGGCGAAGCCCGGTGAACACGATCGTGATGCGGTCCGGGTCGGCGCCGTAGAGACGGATCATGTCGCGGGCGAGATCGACGATGCGCACCGGCTCGCCCATGTCGAGCGACAGGATTTCCCCGCCCCTGCCCTGCAGCCCGGCCTGCAGCAGCAACTGCGTCGCCTCGGACAGGGACATGAAGAAGCGCGTGATGTCGGGGTGGGTGACGGTCACCGGTCCGCCGCGCGAAATCTGCTCGGCGAAGCGGGGGATCACGCTGCCGGCGCTGCCAAAGACGTTGCC
This sequence comes from uncultured beta proteobacterium, assembly GCA_963701885.1. Lineage (GTDB taxonomy): Bacteria > Pseudomonadota > Gammaproteobacteria > Burkholderiales > Casimicrobiaceae > VBCG01. Next base: position 523,839 of record CAVPBR010000023.1, on the reverse strand, counting down.
GAAGCGAACAATGACGAGCTGCGTGCCGCCATCCTGCAGCGTCTGGCAGACCTGCTCGGCAACCCGCTTGGTCGCGCCCATGACCGAAGTCGGATTCACGGCCTTGTCGGTCGACACCAGCACCAGCCTCTCGACTTTCGCGGCGACGGCCGCGCTCGCCAGCACCCAGGTGCCATACGCGTTGTTCAGCACTGCCTGGAAGGCGTTCGCCTCCTCCATCAACGGCACATGCTTGTAGGCCGCCGCATGGAAGATCACGTCGGGCTTTTCACCCGAAAGCGTCCGCTCGACCAGCGCCGCGTGCTTCACGTCGCCGACGATGGCCACCATGGCGAGTTGCGGGAAGGCATCCGAGAGCGCGGTCCTGATCTCGTAGAGTGCAGCCTCCGAGATGTCGAACAGGACCAGGCGCGCGGGACGAAAGCGCGCGATCTGCCGACACAACTCGGCACCAATCGATCCTCCGGCACCGGTGACCATCACGACGCGATTGCCGAGCCATTCGGCGAGCCCGGCGTTGTCGAGCACGACGGGATCGCGGCCGAGCAGATCGTCCAGTTCGACGTTGCGCAGCATCGTGAGCGGGACGCTGCCCGAGATCAGCTCGTCGTAAGCGGGAACGGTCAGCGCCTCCACGCCTGCGGCCGCGCACAGCTCGGCGACGCGCCTGCGCACCGCGTGATTGGCCGAAGGCAGCGCGATGATCACCTTGGTGACACCGTAGCGCCGCGTCCAGTGCGCAAGATCGCCGATCGGCCCGAGCACGCTGACGTTGCGAAGCTGCCGGCCGTGCTTGCTCGCGTCGTCGTCGAGGAGCCCGACGACGCGCCACTGGCGGCTGCGTGCGATCTCGTGGGTGAGCCTCGCACCCGCATCACCCGCCCCGACGACCAGCACCGGCTCGCCCAGCGCGGCGAGCGGACTGTAGAGACGGTGCTCCTTCCAGATCCGGTAGACGAAGCGCGACCCGGCCATCAGGAACATCAGGACGATCGGGTAGAAGACCAGGACGCTGCGCGGGACGACCGTCTGCAGCTTCAGCATGACGAGCACCAGCGGGATCAGGATCGCGCCCAGCCCGGCCGCGAACATGATCCGCTGCAGATCGGGAAGGCTCGCGTAGCGCCACAGGCCGCGGTAGAGGCCGAGTGACAGGAAGATGGTTGCCTGCAACGGCAGCACCCAGGCGAGCGTCGTCCACATGTCACCCACGAACGGCTCGCGCAACTCGAGGTTGAAGCGCAACCAGTAGATCGCCGTCCAGGCGAGCGCAGTCATGCAGACGTCGTGGCCGAAGGCCAGCGCGGCGCGCCAGTTGGGGCGGAAAGTCATCGGGGGGCTGGAGTGCGGCGGTTCTTCTGCCAATGATAATCAATTGCGGCGAACAACATCCCGATGACAACGCAGAACAGCGCAAGTGCCCAGGGTCCCGCGGCAGGCGCGACCTCGAGGCAAAGCAATGCCGTGGCTGCCGTCACCGTCATCGTGACGGCATAAGCGGCGAGCGTTCCGCCGTGGCCCGCCCCCAGCCGATGCAGGCGTTGGTAATAGTGCTCGCGGTGCGCTTCCCGGATCCGCTCGCCGCGCAGCACGCGGCGTAGCAGCGTCGCGGTCGCATCGGCGACGAAGGGCAGGAACACCAGCAGCGGGAACCACGCAGGCCAGAACCCGGCGACGATGCCACCGATTCCGAACGCGGCGGCGAGATAGCCCAGCGGGACTGCGCCGGCGTCTCCCAGGAACATCGCCGCGCGCGGTCGATTGACCGCGAGGAACGGGACGATCGCCGCGGCGAGCGCGAAAAGGGCCGGCGCCGCTTGCTGCGAACGGCGGGCCTCGCTTGCAGCGTCGGCGGCCGCGCCAGCGAACCCGCCAGGCGCCCCATGGAGAGCCGCGAGTCCGTAAGCCGCGAAGCCGATGATCCCCATCGCTGCCGCGAGGCCGTCGTTGCCATCCATGAAGTTGAAGAGATTCGCCGACCAGCCGAGCGCGAGTGCGAAACCGGCGATGGCGAGCACGTACGCCACGCCAGCCCCGGGATGGATTGCGGCAGGTGCCGCATGAGCAGGCACGGCGGCGAGCCAGGCGGCGGTCCACACCGCTGCCAGCGCATGCACGCCGAACCTCACGCCAACGCCGATTCCGCGACGGTCGTCCAGCACCGAAACGGCGAACACTGCCGCCCATGCAGGCATCCAACCGGCTAGTCCACCGGGAAACGGCGGTGGAAAGATCAGCGCGATCGGCAGGAACCCGGCCCAGATCGCCAGGCCACCAGCACGCGGAACCGGTTGCGCGTGCAGTGATCGCGCGTTGGGTGTGTCGACAGGAAGCGCGCGCGCATAGCGCCGCAGGATGCCGATTACCGCCGCCGCGACCAGCGCGGCGGAGACAGACCCGGCGACAATCCCGTTCGGCATCGGCGACCCCCGCCTCGAACCCGCGATTCGGCCGCGGCGGACCGGATTACGGAAAACAAACTCGGCGCGCGACCGTCTCGCGGCCCAAGTAAATCGACAAAAACGGCCGCTTCCGCGCGCCGGCACGGCGCCGGCCGGAAAAATATCATTCTTTCCGTTGCCAATCAGCATTTTAGCGCCATTTCCTCACACTCGCCGCCAGCGGGCCTCCCGTGGGCCATGTTGCTTCGGCACAACAGCCGCGGCGCGTCATCGGCCCCTCTCGCGGCTTGCCTTGCCAATGCTTTCGGGCGTTTGGCACAATGACCACAACTTCTCGCCAGAGTAGAGAAGGTTTCGGTGGCAGGCGCGGTCGCTGTTTCCTTGCCGAATCAATCCGTTAGAGGAGAGCATCAATGAAAAAGAAGCTCGTTGCCGTCGCTGTGGCGGGCATTTGCAGCATTCCGCTGGCTGCGCAGGCCCAGACGGCGAACGTCACGCTGTACGGCCGCCTGAACCTTGACTTCGAAATGGTCAACGGCTCACAGGTTGACGGCGGCAACCCGAACGTCGCGCGGCTGAGCTCGAACTCGTCTCGCTTCGGGATGCGGGGTGTCGAGTCGCTCGGCGGCGGTCTGAATGCGATTTTCCAGATCGAGTCGAACGTTTCGGGTGATCAGGGCAACAGCTCAACGTCAGGCCTCGCCAGCCGCGAAACTTTCGTCGGCTTCCAGGGAGACTGGGGCACGTTCAAGGCCGGCAACTTCCTGAACCCGGTTGACGATCTGCACGGGATCTTCGGCAATGCGCCGACCCTGCTGACGTCGATCTTCTCAACCGCGGCGCTGTGGGGACAGGACGCCTTTTCGCGCGCCAACGGCGGTTTCGACAGCCGCGACGGCAACTCGCTGCGCTACGATTCGCCGTCGTACAGCGGGCTGACGTACAGCGTCCAGGGCTCGACCGCCGAAAACGCGACCCACGGCTACGCGTACACCGGGAACGTGATCTACACCAACGGTCCGATCCAGATCGGCGGTGACATTTCCGGCAACTCCCAGTTCCGCGGCGTGGATCTGAACGACCATGAATACACGCTGACCGGTGGCTACAATTTCGGTCCGGTGCGTGTTGCCGGCGTGTACGAATACATCAAGTACGAGACGCCGACAGGCGATCTGAAGCGCGATTTCTGGGGTGCCAGCGCGACCGTTCCGGCCGGGCCGGGATCGTTCTACGCGTTCTACGGCCACGCCGGCGACGGCAAGGGGAGCGCCGAAGATCTGAAGACCACGATCGGCTACATCCGCAAGGGTCCCGATACCGCTGCCGACATGTGGGAACTGTCGTATACCTATCCGTTGTCGAAGCGCACCGCGGTCTACGGTGGGTATGTCAAGATCAACAACAAGGCTAACGGCGTGTATTCCTTCAACATCAACCCGTACGCCATTGCACCCGGCGGCGACCCCGGGGGCTTTGTGCTCGGCATGTACCATCTGTTCTAAAGCACTACGCCGGATTCCCGGCTCGCCGGGAATCGTCGCGCAGCGGGCGTCTTCGGGCGCCCGTTGTTTTTTCGCTCGATCCCTGAGGCTGCCCTGCCGGTTTTGCGGGGGAGGCGCTGGGGCGTGCACGGCGCCCGGTCGTCCGCAACCGCCTGCCGGCGGGTGCCCGGCGCGGCGTCGCTCGAGGACATCCTGCCTTTGATCTTCTTGTCGGGCTCGCTTGCCGCGTCACCCGCGACGGCAGGCGCTACCAAGGGCACCGTGCACGCCCCAGCGCGGTCCCCGCAAAACCGGTTCGGAGCATCGTCGCAGAATCGTTGCAGGATCGTTGCCACGTCGCGTCGCACCGTGTATCGGCTGCGTTCGGTCGCCGGCGTGCGGCAGGGCGCTGCGCGCGACGCCTGTGGCGTAGTCGGCGCAAAGCGGGTGGCGCGACCAGCGAGCCCGATCATCCCGAATGGTTACCAGCGTCCCCGAGCGCCGTCGCGCCGGGACCCGCTCGCCGACGCGGGTGCGCCACCGAAGTCGTGCGCAGCGCCCTGCCGCACGCCGGCGATCGAATGCAAGCAGGCGACGAAGTTGCGCGCAGTGCCCTGGCCTACGCCGGCGATCGATCAAGCACGGCGGCGGCGAGCCTGTTTTGGCATAGGATGCGCGAATGCTCGAATCGCTGATCATTGCCCTCGACCGCGCGCTGCACACGCTTTCCGGCGCGGTCACGCCGGCACGTCCGTCACCCGGAGCGGCAGTTCCCGAAACCAAAATGCAGCCGGACGAGCGCGCGCGGGCCGTGGGCCTGATGCGCGTCAACCACACCGGGGAGGTGTGCGCGCAGGCGTTGTATTCCGCGCAGGCGATGGTGTCGCGCGATCCCGATCTGCGCGAGCGCTTCGCACGTGCCGCGCGGGATGAGGAGGACCACCTCGCGTGGACACAGGCCCGGCTCGCGGAAATCGGCGGCCGCGCGTCATGGCTCAATCCTATGTGGTACGCGGGATCGTTCGCCATCGGCGCACTTGCGGGCATCGCCGGCCCCCGGAATAACCTGGGGTTTGTCCTCGAGACCGAGCGTCAGGTCGAGGCGCACCTCGCGTCGCACATCGAGGCGCTTCCGGAGAACGACGCCAGGAGCCGTGCAATCGTCCTGCAGATGTGCGATGACGAGGCGAGGCACGGTGCGATGGCGCAGGAGGCGGGCGCAGCCGCGCTGCCCGCGCCGGTGCGCGCATCGATGCGCATCGCCGCCGATGTCATGCGCGCGATCGCCTACCGAATTTGAGCCACGCCCGCAGCGCCGCGAGCCGGGCCGCGCGGAGCGCCTTCGGGATCGCAGCGGAGCGTTCGGCGCCGGCCCCGAGGTTTTGCCGCGCGACGCGCACAATCGATGATGCGTCGACACCCTTGATCACCGCGAGCGACGCGCGCATATGAGCGGCGGCGCGAGGGTCGCGCCCGATTCCGCGCGCAGCGATTGACACGATGCGGCTCGCCGGCAGCAGCGTGTCGAGCCGCTCGGGCCGGCGAAGCGCGTCGATACCCGACAGCAGGTCGAGAAGTTGCGCCGGCGCGAGATCGCGCGCCTGCTCGAACGCACGCTGCCAGCGCGCGAGTAGCCGCGCTGCATCGCGGCACTCCACCGGGACGCGGAGCCTGCGTGAAATCGCATCGGCGCGCGGTGTCGCGCGGTGTGTCGACACAACATTCCGCGATCTCGTGGCCGGGATGTGGGCATCCACCAATGGCTGCGCGAAGATTGCGTAGCGCGCCGCCAGCGGCAGCGCCTGCCTCGCAGCGCGATCGAGAGCGCCCTCGAGTCGCGTACCCGCGGTATGGCGTGAGCCCACAGCTCTCCCGGCAGTCGAATAGAGCGCGTCGACTTCGGGAACAAGCTCGCCCAGCGCGCCGCAGCGGCGCAACGCCGCAAGCAGCCGCGCCGGATGGGGCTCCATGAGCCCGCGCGCGATTTCCTGCCAGACCCGCTCGGGCGTGAGCGTCGCGAGCTCGCCTGCGGCGACGATCCCCCGCATCAGGCGCATCGTCGCCGGCGCGATCCGGAATCCGAAGCGCGCCGCGAAACGCGCTACGCGCAGCACCCGTAACGGATCCTCGGCGAAAGCCGGAGAGACGTGACGCAGCACCCCGGCATGAAGATCGGCCTCACCGCCGAATGGATCGATCAGCGTCCCATCATCGGCGCGGGCCATGGCATTGATCGTCAGGTCGCGCCGCAGCAGGTCGTCCTCGAGTCCAACGTCGGGCGTGGCGAAAAACCGGAAACCGCGATAGCCGCGCCCCGATTTGCGCTCGGTGCGCGCAAGCGCATATTCGTCATGCGTTTCGGGATGAAGGAACACCGGGAAATCCTTGCCAACCGGCGTGTATCCGGCGGCGAGCATAAGCTCTGGTGTCCCCCCCACGACGACAAAATCGCGATCTCCGGGCTGGCGTGCGAGGAGCTCGTCGCGCACCGACCCACCGACGCGATAGATTCGCACCGGCGACGGCAGCGCGCGCGCCATCAGCGGCCGCTTTGTGCGCGGAAGCTGTCGTAGCGGCTGATGTGCGCCGCGGGCGCAAGCCATTCGGGCGCAACGGCCTCGATCGACGACGGGACTAGCTCAAAGCGGGACGGGAATGCGCAGTCGCAGACATTGTCGCGCTGCATCGACAGCAGGTTGTCGCGCGTCAGCAGGGGTCCCGGCAGCCATTCCATCACCCGTGCTTGCAGCGACGCTAGCCTGGGACCGAGCCCGATCACCGGTCGCTCGGCGCCGGTAACCTGGCCGACATAGCGCACGAGCTGCAGCAGCGTGTAGACGTGCGGGCCGCAGAGATCGAAGCGCAGGGCGGCAGATTCGTCGTCCGCAAGCGTCTGCGCAATGCAGGATGCGACGTCGCCAACGTACACCGGCTGGAAGCGTGCCTTCGCCCCGGCGAGCGCGATCACCGGCAGCGCGCGGGCGAGCTTCGCGAACAGATTCAGAAAGCGGTCCTGCGGACCGAAGATCACCGAGGGCCTGAAGATCGTCCACGCGAGTCCCGAGGCCTCGATCGCGGCTTCACCCGCGGCCTTGGAGCGCAGGTAACGGCTCGGCGCACCGGCATCGGCACCAAGCGCGCTCAGGTGCACGATCCGCGCGACGCCGCTGGCCTTGCAGGCAGCGATCAGCGTTTCGGGAAGCTCGACATGCGCGCGCTCGAAGCTCTCCCGGCCCCGTTGGTGCAGGATGCCGACCAGGTTGACCGCGGCCGTGGCGCCCGCAGCGTATCGCGACAGAGCCGCTTGGTTGTAAGGATCAGCCTCGACGACGTCGACGGTCGGCAACAACAACAGATGCCGCGCGCGCTCGCGACGCCGCGTGATGATGACGGCGCAGTGCCCGGCTGCCACCAGTCTGGCCGCGAGGTGGCGGCCGACGAAACCACTGCCCCCCAATATCAGCACGCGCTGCCGCGCCGTGATCGACCTCGCCTGCCGCTCGATGTCGCGCAGCTCGACGGCCGGTTTCATTGCTCGCCCGCCGCGAGCGTCGGGCTTTCCGCCGGAATCGCCTTGACCACGCCAAGGCGGTCCGTCAGCGCGACGTACGGGCGGCCGAGCGCGTGTGCGTAGAGCATTGCGTTGGCAAGCACCTGCTTCACGTAGTTGCGAGTCTCGTTGTAGGGAATGGTCTCGACCCAGATCGCGCCCTCGAGGCTGCCCGACGCCGGACGCCAGGTCTGCGCACGCCGTGGTCCCGCATTGTAGGCCGCTGCGGCGACCGCAGGCAGGTTATCGAGGCGGTCCTGCCAGTACCTGAAATAGAACGCGCCGAACTGCGTGTTCACATCGGCGCTCGCAATCTGCTCCGGAGCATAGTCGTCGCGGGCGAGTTGCCGCGCGATCCAGCGAGCAGTCCCGGGCATCAATTGCATCAGGCCGACTGCCCCCGCGGCGGATGCGATATCGGGGACGAAGCGCGATTCCTGCCGTGCGATGCCGTAGAGCAGCCCAAGGTCGAGCCCCTGCTCACGCGCAGCGGCAGCGAACTCGCTTCGATACGGCGTCGGGTAGCGCAAGGCGAATGTCGAACCGCGCTGCCGCCTTGCCGGCGGTGTCGATCGCGCGGTCGTAGAGTCCGACCTTCAGCGCGTAATCGAGCCGCAACCAGCAGCGCATCGTCATCGAGACCGCGGATGGCATAAGCCCATTCGCGCAGCGACTCGGGCCGCAGGTCGAGCTCTGCGAGCTTGACAGCGCGCTGCACGCCAGGCCGCGCAGCGAATGCGTCGAGGGCGGTGGGGTCGGGCTTCGCCGTGTGGCTGAGCTTCAGCGCATCGATCTCGGCCGCGCCCAGGCCAAGCGCCTCGGCGGCGAGCAGCCCGTAATAGTGCAGGTCCCCGAGCAGGCCCGCGTAGATGCTCCGCGCCTCGTCGCCGCGACCTCTTGCGGCCAGCGAGCGCGCCCGCCAGTAGCGCCAGTCCGGCTGCTGCTTCACGTCGGCAGGCAGAGCATCGATGGCCTGGGCCGCGTCGTCCCACGCGAGCGAGCGCAGCGCGGCGCGAACCCGCCACAGCTTCCAGTCCTCCACTGCACCCGGGGAAGACTGGGCCGGCCCGGCGCCCGGTCCCGGGTCCCTGACTTCCCGGAACCACGCGTCGGCACGGGGATCGAGCTGTCGCGCAGCCTGGTAGGCCACGCGCAGATTGCCGTAGTCGCGGTCGGCCCGGCTCATGCGTCCGCGCCAGCGCAGCCAGCCCTTGCGCGCGGCGGACGCGTCGTTGCGCGCCGCCCGATCGAGCGCGTAGAGCGCGAGCTCGCGCGCTCCCGGGTTGCTGAGCGAAATGCGCCCGTTCGCGACGGCGCGCAGCGGGTCACGGTCGACGCCGGCGAATTGTCGCGCGGTGATCCTGGCGTTGCCGGGCAGCACGTCGGCGATTGCGTGCGCGAGCCGAAGGTTGCCCGACGCGGTCGCCAGCCGGAAGCGCTCGCGGCGATCGGCGAGTGTCAGGCTGCCGGCCGCGATCAGGGCGGTGAACAGCGGTTCGCAGGACTCGGGCGTCGATTTGCCGGTGAACCACAGCGGCTTCGCCGCGGCAAGCGCGCGCTCACCGTCGCGCTGCCAACGATACTGGATGCCGTAGCACTCGAGCTCGGCGTCCTCGCCTGCAGGCGGCGGATAGTCGATCGCAAAGCTTGCCCACTCGCCGCGCTTGCCGAGAGACTTCAGCCAGTCGACCTCGAGCCGCGCGGAGAGCGGGCTGTCGGGATAGCGCGAGAGAAACCCATGAACAGTCTGCGGCGCCGCAGCGTCGATCCGCGATTCGATCTGCCAGAAGGTGACGTAGCGCGCCAATGGATAATCGGCAAGCGCCGTCGCCAGCGCGTCGAGCGTCGGCCAGTCGCCGGCTTCGTAAGCGGCCCGTGCGGCAAGGAAAGTTGCATCGGACCGGGCAGACGTGGCCGCGGACTGCACAGCGCCGCCCGCGTAGGGCACGGCGATCCCCGCGGAGTGGGCGAATGCGTCCACAGACGCGACGATCAACAGGCCCGCGGCGAGCGCTCTCGATGAACGTGCGAGACGGCCGAACCAGCGGGTATTCACAGAACGAATTGTCACCAAGCGCGCGGCATCGCACAACCGGTCCGCGTCAGGGTTTCGACCGGCGGTACCGTGAGGCGTCCGAGCGGCCTTTGAGCGTCGCGTTCGCGCCACGTCGCTTGCGCTAGAATTCGCGACGACATCCATTGACGGGATCCACACGCATGGCTGCGCGCAGGGCGGCACCGCTGATCGGCCTGGTCATGGGCAGCGACGGCGATTGGGAGGTCATGAAGCACGCGGCGGCGCAACTCGACGCGTTCGGAGTCCCCTTCGAATCGCGGGTTGTGTCCGCGCATCGCATGCCCGACGACATGTTCGAGTATGCCGAGGACGCCGGGCCTCGCGGCCTGCGCGCGATCATCGCAGGCGCCGGCGGGGCAGCGCACCTCCCGGGGATGCTGGCGTCGAAAACGACCGTTCCGGTACTCGGCGTCCCGGTGCCGACGAAATACCTTCGCGGCGAGGATTCACTGCTATCGATCGTGCAGATGCCCGGGGGAATCCCGGTGGCGACCTTTGCGATCGGCGAAGCGGGCGCGGCGAATGCGGCGCTCTTCGCCATTGCGGTGCTCGCCGCAACCGACCCGTCGCTCGCCAGGAAGCTCGCGGCGTTTCGTCAGAGGCAGACGGGCGCTGCGCGGGCGGCGCACGTACCTCCTGCGGCGTGAGCGCGCGCGCGCCACGCGCCTACGCGATCCCTCGCTCACGCTCGCCCGTCACTCCCGGGCAGTGGCTGGGCCTTCTCGGCGGGGGGCAGCTCGGACGCATGTTCTGCATGGCCGCCCAGCAACTCGGGTATCGCGTCGCGGTCCTCGATCCGGGTCGTAACGGCCCTGCGGGAAGGGTCGCTGACCGGCAGATCTGTGCCGATTACCTGGATCCGCGTGGGTTGGCGACGCTGCGGCGGCTCTGCCGCGCGGCGACCACCGAGTTCGAGAACGTGCCTGCCGCGGCGCTCGAGTACCTCGCGCAGGACCTGCGGGTGACCCCTGCGGCGCCCTGCGTCGCAATCGCGCAGGACCGGATCAATGAAAAGACGTTCCTGTCGGGGCACGGCTTCGCGGTCGCCCCGTATGCGGTACTGCGCGACGATGCCGATGTTGCCACGCTCGACGCCGCGTCGCTGCTGCCCGGGATCGTCAAGAGTGCGCGGCTGGGCTACGACGGCAAGGGTCAGATCGCGGTCGCCGATCGGGGCGAAGTCGCCGTCGCGTTTGCGGCGATGGGGAAGCTTCGCTGCGTGCTCGAGAAGCGGATCGAACTCGCCTGCGAGCTGTCGGTCGTCGTCGCGCGTGGCGACGGCGGTGACGTCTCGACGTGGCCGGTGACCGAGAACCGCCATCGTGACGGAATCCTCGACGTGTCGATCGCGCCGGCGCGCGTCGACCCGCGTCTCGCGCAGCGCGCGCGCGAGTGTGCAATCGCGGTCGCCGCCGCGCTCGACTACGTGGGCGTGCTCTGCGTCGAGATGTTCGTGACGGCGGATGCCGCCGTGCTGATCAACGAGATCGCGCCGCGACCCCACAACAGCGGTCACTACACGATCGACGCCTGCGTGAGCTCGCAGTTCGAGCAGCAGGCCCGCATCCTCGCCGAGCTGCCGCAGGGCGGGACGCAGCAGCACACGCCTGCGGTGATGCTCAACCTGCTGGGCGACGTCTGGTTCCCCGACGCATCGTCCGGCACCCCGCGCGAGCCCGACTGGACGCGCGTGCTCGAGCACCCGAGCGCCAAACTGCACCTCTACGGCAAGCGCGAGCCGCGGCGCGGCCGCAAGATGGGCCACGTCACCTGCCTCGGCGGCACCATTGAGGCCGCGTTGGACTCCGCGCGCGCGATCAGGCGCGAGCTCGGGATCCCCGAAGCCGGCATCGCGTGACAGGCGCGGACGACCCATGAACGGCGGGCCGCTTGGCGGCATCCACGTCCTCGACCTGACGCGGCTCCTGCCGGGTGCGATGTGCAGCCTGTACCTCGCCGACCTCGGCGCCGACGTCGTGAAGATCGAGGATACCGGCGCCGGCGACTACGCGCGCACGCTCGCCGCCGCGCTCGGGAGAGCCGCCCCGCACGATGAGCGCGTGGTATCGCGCGATCAACCGCAACAAGCGCTCGCTGTCCATCGACCTCAAGTCGCCGCTTGGGCGTGACGCGTTCCTGGTGCTGGCACGACGCGCCGATGTTGTCGTCGAAGGCTTCCGCCCCGGCGTTGCGGCGGCGCTTCGCATCGACCACCGTGCGCTCCACTCGATCAATCCGCGGCTCGTCTATTGCTCCCTCTCGGGCTACGGACAGACCGGACCGCGTGCGAGACGCGCTGGCCATGACATCAACTACCTGGGCTACGCCGGCGTCCTCGATCAGATTGGTACGCGAGGCGGAGCGCCCGCGATCGCCAACCTGCAGATCGCCGATCTGCTGGGAGGTGCAGCGAGCGCCGCCATCGGCATCCTCGGCGCGCTCATCGGCGCGATCAGGCGCGGCGAAGGCCGCTACATCGACGTCGCGATGGCGGACGCGGTGCTGGCGCACCAGATCTTTGCGCTGGGCGCGCTGGAGGACTCGGGGCGCGTCGCGCCCCGGGGATGCGATCTGCTGACCGGCGGCGTCCCGTGTTATGGCGTGTACGCGACGGGCGACGCGCGCTGGCTCGCCGTCGGAGCGCTGGAGGAAAAATTCTGGCGTGCGCTGTGCGAAGCGCTGGGCCGCGGCGACCTCGTCGCCAGCCGGCTCGCCACCGGTGACGCGGGCGCGCGCGCGCGCGCCGAGCTCGAGGCGGTATTCGCCACCGACACGCTTGCCGGGTGGGTAACGAAGTTGGCGGGCGTCGATTGCTGCGTCACGCCGATCCTGAACTTCGCCGAGGTCATGACCGATGCGCAGTTCCTGGCGCGCGCAATGATCGCTACGGGAGGTGACGGCGTGAGGCAGTACGCGGCTCCGTTTCGCCTCGATCCTCCGGCATCGCCGGTCGCTCGCGCTGCCCCGCGCCAGGGTGAACAATCGCGGAAGATTCTGGCGGAGGCGGGCCTTGCCGTCAGTGCGATCGACGCGCTGGTCGCTGCGGGCGTGGTCAGGGAGGGCTGAGTTTCGCCCGCCGCGGAGTGGCCCCAGGCGGCTGCGGCGAAGCCCTTGGCGGCGCCTCGACCGACGCCTTGCGTCGCGCTTCGATTCTCCGCCATACCTCACGCCGCGCGTTGTCGTCGAGCGCGCCCCACGTGGCGATTTCGTCGAGGCTGCGCTGGCAACCGAGGCAGAGGCCGCTCGCGCCGTCGATCCTGCACACACTGGTGCACGGCGACGCGACGCGGGGCGCCCCCGGAACAGTGTCGCTCACGCGTCGAGCGGCGCTTTCGCGTCGAGCGCGCGCGCAACCCGGGAGACCGGCGCGCGCCCGAGATGGCCCGAGATGAAATGGCCGGCACGCCGCAGCCGGACCATGTCGACCCCGCTGCGGATGCCGAGGCCGTCGAAGAGATACAGGACGTCCTCGCTCGACACGTTGCCGGTCGCACCTTTTGCGTACGGACATCCGCCCAGTCCCGAGACCGAGCAGTCGAAGGTGGCAACCCCGGCCTCGAGCGCGGCATAGACGTTCGCAAGCGCCTGGCCGTAAGTGTCGTGGAAATGGCCGGCCAGTGCCGTAACCGGCACGCCCTCGCTCACGCGCCGGATCAGTTCGCGCGTGTCGCCCGCAGTGCCGGTGCCGATCGTGTCCCCAAGCGAGATCTCGTAGGCGCCCAGCGCGTAGAGGCTGGCGGCGACCCGCGCGACTGCGTCGGGATCGACCGCGCCCTCGTACGGGCAACCGAGCACGCAGGAGACATAACCGCGGACGCGAATCCCCTGCAGCCTGGCCGCCTCGAATACCGGACTCACACGCTCAAGGCTCTGGGTAATCGAACAGTTGATGTTGCGGCGCGAAAAGGATTCGGTGGCCGCGACGAAGACGGCGACCTCGTCTGCGCCCGCGGCGCGCGCGGCCTCGAATCCCTTGAGGTTCGGGGTCAGCACCGGATAGCGAACGCCAGTCTTGCGCCGGATGCGCGCCATCACCTGCGCCGCATCCGCCATTTGCGGCACCCACTTCGGGGATACGAACGCGGTCGCCTCGACCGCAGGAAATCCAGCGTCGGACAACAGGTCGATCAGCGCAACCTTGACGTCAGTCGAAACGACCGCCTGCTCGTTCTGCAGGCCATCGCGCGGCCCGACCTCGACCAGGCGCACGGCGCGCGGCAGGGCGCTCACGGGTCGTCGCGCTCGAATGCCACAAGTTCGGCGCCTTCGCCGACCCGGTCGCCGACGCCGAAATGCACGGTGGCAACGCGCCCTTTTGCCGGTGCCGCAATCGTGTGCTCCATTTTCATCGCCTCTAGGACGATCAGCGCGGCGCCCTTGGCAACCGCCTCGCCTGCGCCCACCAAAACGGCGACGATGGTTCCGGACATCGGCGCGGCGAGGCCGCCGTGCTCGTCGGCCTCGCCCGATTGCGCGAGCGGGTCGATGAGCGTGAGCCGCGCGCGCGCTCCCGGCGCAAAAATGTGACGAACGTCGTTGCTGGCGACGACCCGGGCTTCGAAGCAATGCCCGGCCGCGGCAATGCGCATGCGCCCATCGCTACATTCGACCGTTGCGTCGATCACCGCGGCGCGCAGGCCGTCCACCGGCGCGTCAGCGCCCTGTGCCTCACGAATTCCCGAGATCCCGACCGAGCCCTCGGCGCGAGGCGAAAGCGCGATCTCGTGCTCGCGCTGGCCGTCGGTAAAGCGCAGCACGATCCGGTGCGCCGCGCTGCCGTTCCACCACGCGTCCGCCAAGCTCCATGGCGAATGTGGATCAGCCGTCGCCGCAGCGGCCCGCATTGCGGCGTCACGAATGGACGCGTACTCGGCCAGTGCAGCGGTGACGAGTGCGCGGGGCTTGGGGCCGCCGGGAGGCGCGAGCAGCGCTTCGCGATGCTCGTCGATCAACCCGGTATGAAGCCGTGCGTCGGCGAAAGCCGGGTGTGCGACAACGCGTTCGAGGAAAGCGGTGTTGGTCGTCACCCCGGCGATCTCGCAAGCCCCGAGCGCGCGCAGCAACGCGCGGCGCGCGCGTTCGCGGTCTTCGCCCCAGGCGACCACTTTCGCCAGCATCGGGTCGTACCAGGGACTCACCTCGTCGCCCGCGCGATAGCCGGTGTCGACGCGGGTACGGGAATCCGCGTCGGGCATCGCCCAATGCGCGATGCGTCCGATCGACGGCAGGAAACCGCGCTCGGGATCCTCGGCATAGATCCGCGCCTCGATCGCATGGCCGTTGATCGACAGCGCGTCCTGGCTGCTCGGCAGCGGCTCGCCTGCGGCGACACGGAACTGCCATTCGACCAGGTCGAGACCGGTGATCATCTCGGTCACCGGATGCTCGACCTGCAGACGGGTGTTCATCTCCATGAAGTAGAACGTCCCATCCTGCTCGGCGATGAACTCGACCGTCCCCGCGCCCACGTAGCCGATCGCCTTCGCAGCCGCAACGGCAGCCTCGCCCATCGCGCGGCGGCGCGCCGGATCCATTCCGGGTGCCGGGGCCTCCTCGAGAATTTTCTGGTGCCGGCGCTGCACCGAGCAGTCGCGCTCGAACAGGTGCACCGCATTGCCGCGAGCGTCGCCGAAGACCTGGATCTCGATGTGGCGCGGCGAGCCCAGATAGCGTTCGATCAGCATCCTGTCATCGCCGAACGAACTGCGTGCCTCGCGCTGTGCCGACGCGAGTGCCTGCGCGAACTCCGCGCCGGACGCGGCGACCTTCATGCCCTTGCCGCCGCCGCCCGCAGTCGCCTTGATCAGAACCGGAAAGCCGACGCGCTTCGCTTCGCGGGCCAGCAGAGCGGGGTCCTGATCCGTGCCGTGATAGCCAGGGACGATGGGAACGCCCGCTCGCGCCATGATCGTCTTCGCCTCGGCTTTCGACCCCATCGCGGCAATCGCCGCAGGCGGCGGACCGATGAAGACGAGCCCCGCGCGCGCGCAGGCGGTCGCGAAGCCCTCGTTCTCGGACAGGAAACCGTAGCCGGGATGAATGGCTTTCGCGCCCGTGCTGCGCGCCGCGGCGATGATTGCGTCACCATCGAGGTAGCTCTCGCGCGGCGCCGGCGGACCGATCCGGACTGCGTCGTCACAGGCCTCGACGTGCAGCGCCTGCGCGTCGGCGTCGCTATATACGGCGACGGTGGCAATGCCCATCCGTCGCGCGGTCCGCGCGATCCGGCAGGCGATCTCGCCGCGGTTGGCGATCAGGATGCGGTCAAACATCAGGCGGTTCGCCGGATTGCGTTCATCGCCGGGACATTCAGCGCCGGCGCACGGCGGCGAGCGGACGAGGCGATGCTGCGACGATGCGTGGTGCGGATACAGCGGCGATGCTGCGATGATGCGGCGAGTGCCGCGCGATCTCGGGTGGAGATGAGTCGAACACTAGCGCCGCCCTACGGCAGGATCGCCGAACCAACCGCTGATGCGCACGACGAGCCCGCGCATCGTGCGCCAGAGCTTTGGCAGCAGCCAGATCACCGCGGCGACCAGCACGATCAGCACCACCAGGGCCGCCGCAGGATGCGCCAGCGCGAGCCACAGCAGACCGCCGACCGCGACGTCTTCGGTCAGCGACGCGCCCCAGTTTGACAGCGGCTCGGGCGACGTGTTGATGAGCGCCCGGCTTCCCGCCTTGGTGAAATGGCTGCCGGCTGCGAGCGTACCGCCAAGGACGGCTGCGGCAAACATGGCTGCGGACGACGAATCGCCGAACACGCCTGCAGCGAGCGCCGCTCCGGCCGGAATCCGGATCAGCGTATGCACGGTGTCCCACAGCGTGTCGACGGCCGGCACTTTGTCGGCGAAGAATTCGACGATGCACATGAAACCCGCAGCCGCCAACACCAGCGGATGCGCGAGGATCGCGAGGCCCGGCGGCAGGCTCAACCAGCCGAGCCATCCCGCGGCGCCAACGATGAACAGTACCGCGTAGAGCCGGAGACCGCTGGCGAAGCCCAGCACACCGGCGATGGTCACGAGCTGCCAGGTATCGAGTTGTGCCCAGGCCGGCATGCGCTCAGTGCTTTCCATCTGCAGAAGAGAGCCACGACGGCGCGCGCTTGGCGAGAAAAGCCGCGACACCTTCGCGACCTTCGTCGGAGCCGCGCACCGCGGCAATGTGCCGCGCCGTTCCGGCGATCACATCGGCGTCGATCGGGCGATGCGCGACGCCGCGGATCAGCGCCTTGCACTCGAGCTGCGCGACGGGGCCCGCCGCCTTGAGCAGGCTCAGGATCTCCCCGATGCGTTGATCGAGCTGCGCCGCGGGCACGACCTCGTGCAGCAGGCCGATCGAAAGCGCTTGTGTAGCGTCGAAGCGCTCTCCAGTCAGGAAATACCGGCGCGCCTGGCGCGCGCCAATCGCCTCGATCACGTACGGACCGATTGTCGCCGGAATCAGGCCGAGCTTCGCCTCGGAGAGCGCAAAGCTCGCCAGGTCCGAGCCGATCGCGATGTCGCAAGCGGCGACCAGGCCCACGCCACCACCATAGGCCGCGCCGTGAACGCGGGCGATCGTCGGCTTCGACAACGCATTGAGTGCGCGCAGCATCGCGGCCAGCGCGTTCGCGTCGGCGAGATTCTCCTCGGGCGCGAAGGCCGCCATGCGCCGCATCCAGTTGAGGTCGGCTCCCGCGCAGAAACTCTTCCCCGCGCCGGCCAGGACGACGGCGCGCACGGAGGAATCGTCGTCAAATCCAATCAGCGCCCCGGTCAATTGCGCGATCAGGGTCTCGTCGAAAGCATTGTGTATCTCCGGCCGCGCAAGTGTCAGTGTTGCGACCGCGTCGCGCACGACGACCTCGCACTTGCGATCGGCGCCGGCGGTCGATGATGTCGACGAAAGAGACATGCGCTGCAGTCCGGTTAGTCGGGTCAACGCCTTGGGTCAGAGCCCTGGGTCAAAGCCGCTTGGCGGCTTCCTCGAGCATGAGCTCGGTGGCGCCGCCGCCGATCGCGAGGATTTGCGCATCGCGCCACAATCGCTCGATCGCGGTGTCGCGAATATAGCCCATCCCCCGCGGAACTGCTGGCAGGCGTAGGTGACGTCGCTGGCAAGCTCGCCGGCGAGCGCCTTCAGCCCCGAGATCTCGCGCCCACAGTCGCGGCCCCGGGCGGCGAGCCATGCGCGATGCCACGCGTAACTCTGCCAGCCATCGACGCTCTTGCCCGCTTGCACCGCGACGCTAGCGGCGCGCAGCACCGAGCGCGCGCCGTGGGTGAGCAGCATGCGCAGGTAACGGTCACCGCGCTTGGAGATGCGACCCAGATGGCGCGTGCTGCCGGACGAATGCTCCTTGGGCGTAAGGCCGAACCCGGAGGCGAAGTGGCGCGCATCGCGAAGTGGCTGACTCTCGCCGGAGTCGCGGCCACCATCGCCGTCGCCGTCAGCAAGCCGACGCCGGGGATCGACAGCAGCGTGGTGCACGCGGGCGATTGTCGGGCCAAGGCGTCAACTCGCGTTCGAGCTGCGCGATGCGCACCTCCAGCAAGCGGATTTCCTCGACGAGCAGCGTCATCGTGCCGTCGGATCAGCGTTGGTCACCGCCGCATGGGGGTCGGCCAGCGCGCCGCTGATCTGCTCGACGCCGAGGCGACTGCCCTGTGCGATGACCATGCCGAACTCCCGGCAGAAGCCGCGCAACGCGTTGATGCGCGAGGTGCTTGCCCGGGTGCGTGCGGCCACGAAATACAGATCGGCGCTGGCGCCGCCGTGGGTCTCGGGCACCATCTGCCCGAGCCAGCCCAGTGCACCGAGCCTTCGCAGGACCTCGCGCGGAATGCTCCCTGCCCGCTCCCAGAGCGCGGCTTGCGGCTCGACCTCGCGCGCGACGAAACGGCGCACCTGCTCGCGCAGCAACGCGCGCTCCGGCGTGTCGAACACACCGGCCGCGGTCGCGTCCGCGCGCTCAGCCGCGAAGCTTCGGTCCGATGGCAGCGGCCGCATCACATCCGGAATACGCCGAAGCGGGTCGGCTCGATCGGGCGGTTGAGCGCAGCGGAAATCGCGAGCGACAGCACCCGCCGCGTGTCGACGGGGTCGATCACCCCGTCGTCCCAGAGCCTTGCGCTCGCGAAATATGGGTGCCCTTCGTGCTCGTAGCGCGCGCGGATCGGCGCCTTGAACGCCTCCTCTTCTTCCGCGCTCCAGGTCCCGCCCCTGGCTTCGATTCCCTCGCGACGCACCGTCGCCAGCACCGTCGCCGCCTGCTCGCCTCCCATGACCGAGATCCGCGCGTTGGGCCACATCCACAGGAAGCGCGGATTGAACGCCCGCCCGCACATCCCGTAGTTGCCGGCGCCGTAGCTGCCGCCGATGATGACGGTGAACTTGGGCACCTGCGCGCAGGACACCGCAGTTACCATCTTCGCGCCGTCGCTGGCGATGCCCCCGGCCTCGTATTTCCTGCCGACCATGAAGCCCGTGATGTTCTGGAGGAAGACCAGCGGGATCCCGCGCTGCGCGCAGAGCTCGATGAAGTGCGCGCCTTTCTTCGCCGACTCGGAGTAGAGCACACCGTTGTTGGCGACGACGCCGATCGGGTAGCCCCACAGCCTGCCAAAGCCGGTGACGAGCGTCGCTCCGTAGCGCGCCTTGAATTCGTCGAAGTCCGAGCCGTCGACGAGGCGCGCGATCACCTCGCGCGCGTCGTAAGGCTTGCGGATGTCGGCGTTGATGACGCCGTAGAGCTCCTCGGCCGCATAGCGCGGCGGGACCGGTGCGGCGATATCGAGCTGCGGGACCTTGCGGGTATTGAGGTTGGCGACGATGCGCCGCGCGATCGCCAGCGCGTGATGGTCGTTCTGCGCATAGTGATCGGCCACGCCCGAGATCCGCGTATGGAGATCGGCTCCGCCCAGCTCCTCGGCAGTCACGATCTCTCCGGTTGCGGCTTTCACCAGCGGCGGCCCGCCCAGGAAGATCGTCCCCTGCCCGCGGACGATGATCGACTCGTCGCACATCGCCGGAACGTAGGCGCCGCCCGCAGTGCACGAGCCCATCACGACGGCGATCTGCGCAATGCCGTCCGCGGACAACGTCGCCTGGTTGTAGAAGATCCGCCCGAAGTGGTCGCGGTCGGGGAAGACGTCGGTGTGGTTCGGCAGATTGGCCCCGCCCGAATCGACGAGGTAGAGGCACGGCAGGCCGTTTTGCCGCGCGATTTCCTGCGCCCGCAGGTGCTTCTTGACCGTCATCGGGAAGTAGGTTCCTCCCTTGACCGTCGCGTCGTTGCAGACGATGACGCATTCGCGCCCGGACACGCGGCCGATCCCGGTGATGATCCCCGCTGACGCGATGTTCGCGCCGTACATGTCGAAGGCCGCGAGTTGCGACAGCTCCAGGAACGGGCTCCCGGGATCGAGCAGCGCACGCACACGCTCGCGCGGGAGCAGCTTTCCGCGCGCGACATGCCGCGCCCGCGCGGTGTCGCCGCCCCCTTCTTCGATTTTCGCGATTTTCGCGCGGAGGTCGGCGCACAGCGCCGCCATCGCGTCCCGGTTGGCGGTGACGCTCGCGTCGCGCGGAGAGAGCCTGGATTCGATCGTCGGCATGTCAGTCGATGCAATGCTGGCGCGGTCTTTGGAATGATCAGCCGGTCTGCGGCCGCGGGTGTCCCGGCATCAGTGTGTAGGGATGCACCCAGCGCGGCGCGGCTTCGATCCGCGCCAGCCAATCGCGGATGTGCGGATAACGGTCCCAGGCAACGCCGATCTCCTCGGGCCAGAACAGGTACCCGCAGAGCGAGAGGTCGGCGATCGTCAGGCGGTCGCCGACGACGCAGCGGCGTCCGTCGAGATGCGCGTTCAGGATCCCCCACGCGGCTTCGGCGCGCTTGCGGAATTCGGCCATCGCCGCGGGGTCGGGGTCCTTCGCGAACGTACGCATATAGCGATAGGTCGCCGTGTAGCTCGTGAGCTTGTGGTTGTCGAACAAGAGCCAGCGCAGGATCTCCCGACGCTCGGCGGCATCGCGCGAGCCGAATTGTTCGAGCGTTGCGGCGAGGTAGTCCAGAATCACCCCCGACTGCGACAGCGTGAGCTCGCGGTGCTCGAGCAGCGGCACCTCGCCCATCACGTTGCGCGCGCGGTACTCCGGAGTGCGGGTTTCGCCGCCGAAATAATCGACGTAGCGCGGCTGCCAGTCCGCGCCGCCGAGCTCGAGCATCAGCGCCACCTTGTAGGCGTTGCCCGATTGCGCGAAACAGTGCAGCGTGTACTCGGCCATCGCTGTCCCTAGAGGTTCCGTGAAGTTCCTGGGCCTTCGGGCTCAGAAGCCGCCGCGTACGAGCCAGCCCTCGATCTGGTCGAAACGGTCGACACCACAGAAAGGCTCGCCGTCGACGAAGGTGTAGGGCAAACCGAACGCCCCTGCGCGATCGCAGCATCGACGTCGCGCTTGCTGTAGTCACCGTTGAGCGGAACCATTGTGAGCGGCGCCGTGCCGGCGACCTTGAACGCGACTCCCAGCAGCATCGGCCACCAGTCGACACTTCGATCGTGCCGCGCGGCGAGTGCCTCGATCGTCTGCGCCGCGATATAGCCGCGGGGCGACGAAAAATCGAAATGCAAGACGATCGGCGCTTTCATCGTGGCCTCTTCCTGCGCGCGTCATCCGGCGAGCGCACGGCCGATGACCCGACGCTGGATGTCGCTGGTGCCTTCGTAGATCTGGCAGACGCGCACGTCACGGTAGATCCGCTCGACCGGAAAGTCAGCGACATAGCCATAGCCGCCATGGATCTGGAGTGCGCTCGATGCGACCCGCTCGGCCATCCCGGAAGCATAAAGCTTGGCCATCGACGCTTCCTTGAGGCACGGCTCGCAGGCATCGCGCAGCGCGGCAGCGTGCCAGGTGAGCTGCCGCGCCGCCTCGATCTCGGTGGCCATGTCGGCCAGCCGGAAATTGATCGCCTGGTGCTCGGCGATCGGCTTGCCGAAGGCCATGCGTTCGCGGGCGTAGCTGAGCGCGGCGTCCAGCGCAGAGCGCGCCATCCCGACCGCCTGCGCCGCAATGCCGATCCGACCCCCCTCGAGGTTCGCGAGCGCAATCCGGTAGCCGTCGCCTTCGCGCCCCAGCAGGGCGGCGGCATCGACTTCACAGTCCTCGAAAGTGATCTGCGCGGTGTCGGACGCGCGCTGTCCGAGCTTGTCCTCCGCCCGCGTGACGACGAAACCGGGTGACTTGGCATCGACGACGAATCCCGAGATCCCGTTCCTGCCTGCGGCTTTGTCGGTGACCGCGAACACGAGCGCCACATCGGCATTCGCACCGGTGGTAATGAACTGCTTGACGCCGTTCACCACGCAGCCCTCGCCGCGGCGGTCGGCGCGCGTCGCGATCGCTGCTGCGTCAGAGCCAGTCTGCGGTTCAGTGAGACAGAAGCAGCCCAAAAGATCACCTCGGGCCAGCGGCTTGAGCCAGCGCTCTTTCTGCGCGTCGCTTCCGAACGCGGCGAGCGGGCCGCAGACGACGGAGTTCTGAACCGCGACGATGGTCGACGTCGCGCGAACGCCCGCAGCGCATCGCGAATCATGACCCGAGTGTCGGAGAGCATCATCGCGCTGCCAGCGAAATTCATCGACGCGCATCGAGCGCGAGCCGCAACGCCAGCATTGCGAACACGCCGGCCAGCGCCCGTCGCGACCAGCGCGTGAAACGGCTGCGGCGGTCGAACTGGCGCCGCAGCCGCTCCGCCGCCAGTACATAGCCGGCGTCGAGCGAAAACATGATGACGAACTGTGCGACGCCGAGGAGCAGCGTCTGCGCGAGCACGCTGCCACGCGCCGGATCGATGAATTGTGGCAGCAGCGCCAGCTCGAACAGCGCGATCTTCGGATTGAGCACGCTCGACAGCACACCATCGCGGTACAGCAAGGGCGACGGAATCGTCCGCCCCGCCGCTTCACCCTCGGCGTCGCGCTCGTGCCAGGTCAACACCGCGAGCCAGGCGAGGTAGAGCGCCCCGGCAATCCGGACCGCGTCGTAAGCCAGGGGCACCGCGGCAAGCAGCGCCGCGAGGCCGAACGCCACCGCGGCAATGTGGACGGAGAGCCCGGTCTGGGTGCCGGTGAGGGTCAATAGACCGGCTCGGCGCCCCTGGGCCAGCGTGCGCGATAGAAGGAGCAGCATGTTGGGCCCGGGCGTGAGCGCGAGCGCGACGCAGGCCGCGCAGAAGGGCAGCAACACACCGGCGGGCATCAGACCCATCGCGCCGCCGCGCTCCGATCGCGCACTGCGTTCATCCCGGGTTTGCAAGGTAACGGGTCAGCGCTCAGCGACATCGCCTGTCCGATAGCCAAGTTCGCGCATCAGAGGGCCCGCGCCGCGCTCAACCGCTGCGCATTCCGCCGGACTCATGTCACGCCGCCACACGCCCGCTCTTTCGGGCAACGGCGGCCGTGCGAGGTTGGCGTGAATTCGCGTGCGCTCATCGCGCGTCACCATCCTCCCACTGACGTGCTGCCTTGCTTTGAGCCGGGCGATGCGCGCAGCGCCTCGAACGCCGGGATCGGTCATCGCCGGAGCATAGGGGAGTGCCAGGAAATCGCAGAGCCGGCGAAGCTCATCGGCGGGTCGCCGCACCAGATCCTCGTATCGCGTCTCGACGTAACGAGCGAGCAGCGCGCCCGCGCGGCGCCCGGCCTCGACATGGTAGCGCCACGCCTGACCGAGCGCGTGGAAGTCCTGGCTCGGGGCGAACCAAGTCCTGCGCCAGGACAACGCGGTGTCGCGCGGATCGCGCAGGATGTGAATGTAATGCGCCTCCGGCAACACGGCGGCGATCTCTTGCATCACGAAGATGTTGTCGGGCGTCTTTTCGCCGGCACGTGGCTTGCTTTCGCTCGCAGCATAGAGATCGTAGAACAGGCGGATGGCGGCCGCCACCGAGAACGGCTTGAGCGCCGCGACCTGGCGCGCAAACTCGTCAACATCGAGTCCGAAGTCCGACCAGTTGGAGATCGGCGTGCGGTCCGCAGTGACGATGTCGATGAAACGCCGTGCGACGCCCGGTTCCTCCGGTTTGAGCGTGACGACGTGTTTCAGGAACGCCGTCTCCGGCGGCATCGCGAGGCCGGGATGCGCGTCGAGCATCACCGCGAGAAGCGAGGTGCCCGAGCGCGGGCAGCCGACGACTACCGGAAATGGCGCCCGCGGTGCGCCGCTCGCAGCCGAGTGCGGCCGCGCGGATGCCACCGGGGAGTCCGCAACCATCCGGATCAGACGCGCTCGATCGCGAGCGCAGTGGCTTCGCCGCCGCCGATGCACAGTGCGGCAATACCCCGCCGGCCATTGAGCTTGCGCAGCGCGCCTAACAGGGTGACAACGATGCGCGCGCCCGAGGCGCCGATCGGGTGGCCCAGCGCGCACGCGCCACCGTGGACGTTGACCCGATCGCGCGCGATGCCGTGCTCCTTCATCGCGGCCATGGTCACTACGGCGAAGGCCTCGTTGATCTCGAACAGGTCGACGTCCCGGGTGCTCCATCCCGCCTTGCGGTAGACCTTCCTGATTGCCCCGACCGGCGCGGTGGTGAACAGCGCGGGCTCCTGCGAATGCGTCGCGTGGGCGGCGATGATCGCGAGGGGAATCAGGCCGCGGGCTTCGGCGGTCGAGCGGCGCATCAGCACGAGCGCCGCGGCACCGTCGGAGATCGAGCTGGAATTCGCCGCAGTCACCGTACCGTCCTTGCGAAACGCTGGCTTCAACTCAGCGATCTTCGCCGGATCGGCCTTCGCCGGTTGCTCGTCGTGGTCGACGACGACTTCGCCTTTCCGGGTGGTCACCGTCACCGGCGCAATCTCCCACGCGAAGGTCCCGTCCTGATTGGCGGCGAGCGCACGCGCAAGCGACGAGCGTGCGTACTCGTCCTGGGCCTCGCGCGTGAAGGCGAAGCTCGCCGCGCAATCCTCGGCGAAGGTCCCCATCAGGCGCCCCTTGTCGTAGGCGTCCTCGAGGCCGTCGAGGAACATGTGGTCGTAGACCGTCTGATGGCCAATCCGGTAGCCGGCGCGCGCCTTGGGCATCAGGTATGGCGCATTGGTCATGCTCTCCATCCCGCCCGCGACAATGATGTCGGAGGATTGTGCGGCCAGCGCGTCGTGAGCGAGGATCGCAGCCTCCATGGCCGAACCGCACATCTTGTTGACGGTCGTGCACCCGGTCGCAAGCGGCAAGCCGGCCCCGATCGATGCCTGGCGCGCCGGGGCCTGTCCCTGGCCCGCAGGCAGCACGCAGCCGAAGATCGTCTTGTCGACGTCCTGCGGCTGAATGCCGGCGCGCGCGACCGCGGCCTTGATCGCGACTGCGCCGAGCTCGCTCGCGGCGAGCGGGGCGAAGACGCCCTGGAATGCGCCCATCGGCGTTCGAGCGGCGCCGACGATGACAATCGGATCATTGATCATGGCGCGTCCTCGCTCCTAACTCCTCGTCCCTCGTCCCTCACTCCACATGCCACGTCACTTCGTGTCATCGAAGAGCTCTCGACCAATCAGCATGCGCCGAATCTCGGAGGTGCCAGCTCCGATCTCGTAGAGCTTCGCATCCCGCCACAGGCGCCCGGTCGCGAACTCGTTGATGTAGCCGTTCCCGCCCAGACACTGGATCGCCTCGCCCGCCATCCACGTCGCCTTCTCGGCGGCGTAGAGAATCGCGCCCGCGGCATCCTTGCGGGTCGTCTGCCCCCGGTCGCAGGCGCGCCCCACAGCATAGACGTAAGCGCGGCAGGCGTTCATCGTCGTATACATGTCGGCGAGCTTGCCCTGCATCAACTGGAATTCCCCGATTGGCTGCCCGAACTGCCGCCGCTCGTGCAGATAGGGGAGGACCTGATCGAGGCACGCCGCCATAATGCCGAGCGGGCCGCCGGCCAATACCGCACGCTCGTAATCGAGCCCGCTCATCAGCACGTTGACCCCGCGCCCCTCCGCGCCCAGCAGGTTCGCCGCGGGGACGGCGCAGTCCTGGAATACCAGCTCGCAGGTGTTCGACCCGCGCATGCCGAGCTTGTCGAGCTTCTGCGCT
The DNA here is from genome assembly GCA_963701885.1 of uncultured beta proteobacterium. Lineage (GTDB taxonomy): Bacteria > Pseudomonadota > Gammaproteobacteria > Burkholderiales > Casimicrobiaceae > VBCG01. The sequence goes on along the minus strand of CAVPBR010000023.1, from coordinate 498,252 downwards.
GTCGTGAAGCCCGGCATTGCCTTCTCGACGATGAACGCGGTAATGCCGCGCGCGCCCGCCTTAGCGTCGGTCTTGGCGTAGACGACCAGCGTGTCGGCGTCCGGGCCGTTGGTGATCCACATCTTGGTGCCGTTCAGCACGTATTCGCCGCCGCGCCTGTCCGCGCGCAGGCGCATCGACACGACGTCGGATCCCGATCCCGGCTCGCTCATCGCCAGCGCGCCGACGTGCTCGCCCGAGATCAGGCGCGGGAGGTAGCGCGCCTTCTGCGCGTCGCTGCCATTTCGCCGGATCTGGTTGACGCACAGATTCGAATGCGCACCGTAGGAGAGCCCGACCGAGGCCGATGCGCGTGAGATTTCTTCCATTGCGACGATGTGGGCGAGGTAGCCGAGCCCGGTGCCGCCGTGGATCTCATCGACGGTGATCCCGAGCAGACCCATGTCGCCAAGCTTGCGCCAGAGATCCGAGGGAAAGACGTTGGCGCGGTCGATATCCGCCGCGCGGGGCGCGATTTCGTTCGCGGCGAATTCGCGTACCGAATCGCGTAGCATGTCGACGGTTTCGCCAAGTTCGAAATCGAGTGTGGGAAAGCGGTCCATTGCAACCTCGCTTCGGAGTCCGGGCCCGGCGCCCGCGCCGGGCATTCAGGCGTCGGCGTTGCCGCGCATCACGATCAGCGTCTGCTGCATCAGCGCAACCGGCACCCGGGTGCCCCCGCGTTCCGCATGGACCTCGCCACGCGTAATCGCAAGCGTGCGGCCGGGCTTGACGACGAAGCCCTCGGCAACGATTCGCTCGCCCTGCGCCGGGCCCGGGCGCACCGCCCCGAGCGTCGCGCCGATCAGCGCCATGACGCCCTGGCCGGCGAAGCTCGCGCGCACGCGTGCTTCGAAATCGGCCACTGCCGGGGTACGAGCCGCCGCGCCCGCGGGCGGCGGACCCCGGTCCGGCGCGCTCCGATCCGGCCCGCTCCGATCGGTCCGATTCCTCGTCATTCGCAGTTGCTCAGCCATCGCGCGATTTTCCATTACGTTTACGTAAACGTCAACCAGTGCCCTCGCCTCCGCGCGAAAGACGCCTGCGGCAGTCGCGCTCGATTCCGTCGATCTCGGCCAGCACGATCTCGAGGTCCTCGCGCTGCTGCAGAAGCCGCGTCCGGCGCTCGGCAAGAAGCGCGAGGAACGCCGTGAGCTGCGCGCGCTCGTTCCTTCGTACCTCGTAGAGGTCGAGCAACTCTCCGATCTCTGCAAGCGCCAGGCCCAGGCGCTTGCCGCGCAGGATCAGCTTGATGCGCACGCGCTCGCGTTCGCCGTAAATGCGTGCGCTCCGCTCGCGACGGGGGGAGATCAGGCCGCAGTCCTCGTAGAAGCGGATCGCGCGGGTCGTCAGCGCGAACTCGCGCGCGAGATCGGAGATCGTGTAGGTTGCGCCGCGCGCGGTGGGCGCGCCGCGCGCGGTGACTTCGCGGGATCGAGCGGGCATGGCAAGGGCGCAGGCGGAGAAGTCGCCGGGGTACGCCGCCTGCGGCACGATACCATAGCGAAATGCAGGAACTGCGGCAGGAAGCGCCTCCGCCGGGTGGCACGAGCGAGGTCGCTCCGGGCGTGCTATGGCTGCGCATGCCACTGCCCTTCGCGCTCGATCACGTCAATCTCTGGCTGATCCGCGAAGGCGACGGCTTTGCGCTTGTCGACTGCGGCTATGGCGATGCGGTGACGCGGGGCCACTGGGCGACGCAGTTCGAGACGTCGCTCGCGGGCGCGCCGATCCGGCGCATCATCGCGACCCATTGTCACCCCGACCACCTCGGCAATGCGGAATGGCTCGCGGCGCATTTCGGCTGCACGATCGCGATGACGCTGGGAGAGTTCCTGGCCGCGCATGCGCTGCTCAACGGGAGCGCGGGCCACGCACAGGCTGACACCGCGGCGCTGTTCGCGCGCCATGGCATGACCGGCGAGCACCTCGCGGCACTGGCCGCGCGCGGGAACCAATACCATCGCGGCGTGCCCGAGGCGCCACATTCGATCCTGCGCCTGGTCGACGGCGACCGCATCGAGCTGGGCCTATGGCAGTGGCAGGTGATCGCCGGCTACGGGCATTCGCCCGAGCACGCCGCGCTGGCCAGCGCCACGGCGAAACTGCTGATCGCCGGTGACATGCTGCTGCCGCGCATATCCACCAATGTCTCGGTGTGGCCGAGCGAACCGGACGCCGACCCGGTGGCGCGCTTCCTCGCGTCGCTCGCGCGCTTCGAAGCGCTGCCCGGCGACACACTGGTCTTGCCCTCGCATGGCCGGCCGTTTCGCGGCATCGCCGCGCGTGTTGCCGCATTGCGCAGCCATCACGCCGAGCGCCTCGCCGAACTGCAGGCGGCGCTGGTTACCGCACCCGCGCCACGCTCGGCAGCCGAGGTGATCCCGGTGCTCTTCCGCCGCGAACTCGACCTGCAGCAGCGCTTCTTTGCGATGGGCGAAGCGATTGCGCATCTCAATCACCTGTGGAAGGCGGGACACGCGACGCGCGTGATCAGCACCGACGGTGCGATCCGCTTCGCCGCGTAGAATGTCCCGCCGGGCCGCGATGCGCGGCGCATCCGGTCGACGACCTGTGAAAGGCACGATGTCCACCCCCGCTCCAACCGCATCCCCTGCCGGGCCGGCCGCGGCGACCATCGCCTGCGACCCGATCGCGCTCGCGGAGTCGCTTGCGAGCGCCGCCGAGAAGAGCGCAAAGCTGATGGGCGAGTTCGCCGCGCGCAATGCGGGCCGCAATTCGGCGGTGCCCGGAGACGAGCTCGGCATCGGCAAGGCATTCATGGAACTCGCCGCCAAGATGCTCGCCAATCCCGCCCGCCTCGCCGAAGGGCAGTGGATTCTGTGGCGCGATTACATGAACCTGTGGCAGTCGTCGATGCTGCGCATGCTCGGCGCGCCGGCGATGCCGGTTGCCGAGCCGGCCAAGGGCGACAAACGGTTCAGGGACGCGGGCTGGCAGGAGCACCTGCTCTTCGATTACATGAAGCAAGCGTACCTGATCGCCGCGCGCTGGCTGCACGAGCAGGTGGCGAGCGTCGAGGGCATCCCGGAGCCCACGAAGAAGAAGATCGATTTCTACACCCGCCAGTACATCGACGCGCTAGCACCGTCCAACTTCGCGCTGACCAATCCCGAAGTGTTCCGCGAGACCGTCGCGAGCGGCGGGCAGAATCTCGTCCGCGGCCTGCACAACCTGCTCGACGACATCGAGCGCGGCAACGGCCAGCTCCGGATCTCGATGACCGACACCAAGGCCTTCGAGCTCGGCGTCAACATCGCGACCACACCTGGCAAGGTCGTATTCCAGAACGACCTGATGCAACTGATCCAGTACGAACCCGCAACGAAGAAGCAGTGGAAGCGCCCGTTGCTGATCGTTCCGCCGTGGATCAACAAGTACTACATCCTCGACCTGCGCGAGAAGAATTCGTTCATCCGCTGGGCGGTGCAGCAGGGGATGACGGTATTCGTCGTCTCGTGGGTCAATCCCGACGAGAGCCTTGCGCACAAGGATTTCGAGGATTACCTGACCGACGGGCCGCTGGCCGCGCTGGATGCGATCGAAAAGGCCACCGGCGAGCGCGAAGTCAACGCGATCGGCTACTGCCTCGGCGGGACATTGCTCGCGGCGACGCTGGGCTGGCTTACAGCGAAAAAGCAGAAGCGCGTTGCCAGTGCGACCTTCATGGCCGCACTGATCGACTTCACCGCGCCAGGTGAGCTCGAGGTGTTCATCGACGAGGACCAGGTCCGCTCGCTCGAGAAGAAGATGAAGGAGCGCGGCTACCTCGAGGGCAGCGAGATGGCCAACAGCTTCAACCTGCTGCGGGCCAACGACCTGATCTGGTCGTTCGTGATCAACAACTACCTGCTCGGCCGCGACCCGTTCCCGTTCGACCTGCTGCACTGGAACGTCGATTCGACGCGGATGCCGGCGAAGATGCACAGCTACTATCTGCGCAACATGTACATGCGCAACAAGCTGCGCGAGCCTGGCGGGCTCACGCTCGCGGGCGTGCCGATCGACGTCTCGAAAGTTGCCGTCCCGGCCTACTTCGTCTCGGCGATCGAGGACCACATCGCACCGTGGAAGGCGACCTATGCGGGACCGCAACTCGTTCGCGGCGCGCCGCGCTTCGTGCTGTCGGGATCAGGGCACATCGCCGGCATGATCAATGCGCCGGCGGCGAACAAGTACGGCTACTGGACCAACGACGCGGTCCCCAAGGAGCCCGACGCGTGGCTGTCCGGCGCCAAGCAGCACGACGGATCGTGGTGGACCGACTGGCGGGCGTGGATTACGCCGCAACTCGGCCGCGAGGTTCCGTCGCGCGTGCCGGGAAAGGGCAAGCTGCCGGTAATCGAGGCGGCGCCCGGAAGCTATGTGCGGCAGCGTGCCGATGCGAGTTGATTCATCCGAGAAGCACTCTGACGCGAGCTGGTTCATCGAGGACACTGCGATGCATCGCAAACCCGCATCCGCCATCGCAACTGGCCTCGCCGTCGCCCTGCTCGCCTGCGCAACGCCTGCCTGGGCGCAAGCGCCGGCGCTGGCCGCCTCTCGGGTCTGCGCCGACTGCGGTGTCGTCCGCTCGATGCGCCTGGTGCGCGAGGAGGGCACGGCGTCGGGTATCGGTGCCGTCGCAGGCGGCTCGCGCTGATCGCGAGGTGATGCGCCACTGCTGCTCTGCGGCTCCCATCGGCGGCACACTGACGCGCTGGATTAGAATTGCCGCGTACCTGATCCGCAGAGGCTCCGTCATGCGCATGTTTTGCTCGTCAATTGCTGCGGCCGCCCTGGCAGTCGTCCTCGGCGCGGGAAGCGCGCAGGCGCAGTATTCAGGCGCATTCGTCTTCGGCGACAGCCTGAGCGACGCAGGCCAGTACGGGGCGCGCTTCACGACCAATCCGGGCTTGAGCGTCCCGATGTACCTGACTCAGCGCTACGGGATCACCGTTACGCCGTCGTTCTTCGGCGGAACCGACTACGCGCAGGGCGGAGCGCGGGTGAACGCACCGTCACCGCTGATTCCGTCGAGCGCACCCAACCTGTCGATTGCCGACCAGATCTCGCTGCAACTTGCGAAAGGCCCGCTCGACCCGCATGCGCTTTACCAGCTCTGGGGCGGCTCGAACGACCTCCTCGTCCTCGCGCCCGAAGCCGCCGCTGGGCGTGATCACACCGGCGCAACTCCAGGCCGCGGTCGTACAGGCGGCGACGGACCTGGTCGCCCAGGCTGTCAGGTTGCAGGCCGCAGGCGCGCACTACCTCGTCATCTATAACGTCCCCGACATCGGTCTCACTCCGCTCGCCGCGTCCGAGAACGCGCAGTCGGCGTTCACCGGCCTCTCCGACCCTGTTCAACTCGACGCTCAATGCCGGCATCGCCGCGGCGCACCTGCAGGTGGTGCAAGTGAACACGTTCAAGCTCCTGAACGAGATCATCGCCAATCCTGCGGGCTTTGGATTCACCAACGCGACGCTTCCGGTGTGCACGACCGCCAGCTCGCTGCAATGCACGCCGTCGACGTTGCGCGATCCGAACGGCGCGCTGACCTACGTGTTCGCCGACGGCGTCCACCCGGCAACCCGAACCGCCGAGATCGCGGCCGAGGCCGCAGCGTCGATGCTGGAAGGACCGGCGAAGATCGGCGCGCTGGCCGAGGCGCCGCTCGGCGTCGAGCAGACGATCTTCCGCGCGATCGACAGCCGGATGATGGCGAGCACCGACATGATCCGCAGGCCGCATGGCCTCGACGCCTGGGCGTCCTACGACTACGGCCATAACGACATCGGCGGGCCGTTCCTGTCGGGAAGCGCCGATATCAACGATGTCCACGCCGGCGTCGACCTCCCCTTGAGTGATCAGATGCTCGCGGGCATCGCTCTCGGCTACGCCCAGAACAAGGGCTGATTTCGGCGCCGGACAGCGGTGGCTACAAGTTGAACGAATTCTCGGGAACGGGCTACCTCGGCTATGGGACGGGACCGTGGTGGCTCGGAGCGACGCTGGGTGCGGGCGACCTTGACTACGCCGACGTCCATCGCGACATCCAGCTCGGGCTGATGAACCGCGTCGAATCCGGCGAGACTCGCGGCTGGCACCTGATGGGCAGCGTGCTGGGCGGCTACCTGTTCAATTACGAGAGCTGGCTGCATGGGCCGTTCCTGCGCGTCGCCTACCAGAAAGTGCACGTCGACGCCTTCTCCGAACGCGGCAGCGACAGCACCGCGCTGTCCTATGGGGATCAACAGCGTGAATCGCTCGTCTCCAGCCTCGGCTGGCAGGTCGCGGGGAAGGTCGGCAACCTTCGGCCCTTCGCGCGTGTCACCTGGGATTCCGAGGCAAAGGATGGGGATCGCTTCGTGTGGGCGACCCCGGTCGACTTGAACGGCACCTACTCGGTTCCGACGGTGAAGCCGGACAAGAGCTACGTCGAATACGTGCTGGGTGCGAGCACCGACTTTGGCCACGTCACCGGCTACCTGACCGGCGGGGCGACGTCGGGCCGCAGTGAAGGCAACGGCTACACGATCACCGTGGGCTTGCGCGTTCCGCTGTAATCCGGTCGTCAATCCGGGCGGCGCGGCTTGACTTTCGCATGCGCAAATACCGAGGTCGAACAGCGGCCGCGGCAGGAACGCAGCACGCAACCGAGCACCGCCATCGGCCACGGCATGACGTAGAAGCGCTTCCTGCGCTCGATCGCGCGCGCGATGCCACGCGCAGCCGCCGCCGGTTGCATCAGGAACGGCATCGGGTAGGGATTGCCGGCGGTCATCGGGGTCGCGATGTAGCCGGGGCACACGGTGACTACTGCGACTCCGCTGCCGAACATCTCGACGCGCAGGCTCTCGAGATAGGCGATCGCCGCTGCCTTCGACGCACTGTAGGCGGAGCCCGGCAGGCCGCGAAAACCTCCGACACTCGCGATGCCGGCAAGCGTCCCACCTCGGGCCGCCCGCATCGCCGCGACAAATGGCTGGAAGGTGTGAACCATGCCCAGAACATTGATCGCGAGAATTTCGGCGAACGCCGGCATGTCCTCGGCGAATTCAGTGATCGTGCCCCGCGACACGCCCGCATTGGCGATCACGATGTCCGGTACGCCGAAGCGTGCGATGAAATCCGCGCCGGAGCGCGCAACTGCCGGCCAGTCGCGCACGTCGCCCGCATAGGTGACAACGCGCGCGGAAGCCAGGTCTGCGGCAACGCGTGAAAGCCCGGCTTCGCGTCGCGCGAACAACCCAAGCGTTGCACCGCGCGCAGCGTAGTAATGCGCCAGCGCCTCCCCGATGCCCGACGAAGCGCCGGTCAGGAAGACGTTCACCGGTAACCGTGGCGCGGACGTCCGGCGGAAGCGATCAACCCTTGGCGCGCGCCGCCCGGGCCTTCACGATCAGTTCGTCGATCGCGCCTGGAAGCGCCGCGTGCGTCCCGACCATCGCCGAAGACGTGATGAACTTGCCGTCAATGACGACCGTCGGCACCGAGTCGATCCGGTAATCCTGGCCGAGCTGCATCGCGCGCTTCATCTTGCTGTCAACCCCGAACGACGTGAAGACCGCCTCGACCTTCTTGCGGTCGAGCCCTTTCGATGCTGCCCAGTCGAAGAATTTCTTGTCGTCCCACAGCTCGATGCCGTCGCCATGGATCGCCTTGAAGACTTCGGGCGAGAGCTTCGTCTCGCTCACCCAGTGCATCGAGCGTGTAGTAGATCCGCGCGAGATGCGTCCACTGCTCGTGGAACATCACCGGAACCCGGCGAAACGCGACATCGGCAGGCATCCTGGCGCGCCATGCATCGAGGAAAGGCTCGAGCGCTGCGCAATGCGGGCAGCCGTAGGAGAAGAACTCGATGACCTCGATCTTCCTGCCGGTTTCGACCGGCTGCGGATTGGAAAGCTGCACGTAGGTCTTGCCCAGAACCATCGGAACGGCGGCGGCAGCGGCAGCATCCGCGGTGCGGGTGAAGGCCGCCGCGCCCGCAACGGCGAAGACTGCCAGCACACCGCGGCGCGACAGGCGCATTGCAGTGACACTCATGTGGACTCCCGGAAAAGACGGATGGGACGGCGCCGGCGCGCCCGAGTTCCCGCTGCCGGACGCGTGGTCAATGCCGGATGACCGCAACATCGAACCCGCGCTTCGCGAGCTCGGCCTTCATTCGGCCAAGCTCGTCGAGGTTGTCGTAGGGGCCAAGTCTGACACGATAGCGGACGCTCTGGTCCGGCAGAGCACCCTGCTCCACCGAAGCTTCCAGGCCGGCAAGGGCAAGGCGCGCTTTCAGGTTCTCGGCGTCGGAATCAACGGTAAACGAGCCTGCCTGCAACCAGTAGCGGCTGCCGGTCGAGGGACCGCTGGCTGGGCGAGCGCTGATCGTCGCTGCGCTGATCGACGGTGCGCCGGTCGGGGGAGCGCCGGCGGCGCGATCAATCGACGCCACGGAGGCCGGTGGCCGCGCGGGGGCGGACCGCTGCGGCAGCTTGGGCTCCTCGACGCCGGGCAGGATCTTGTAGAAATCGAAGCGAGGTCGCTCGGCATCGGCGCTCTTCGCCGCAGTGGCAGTGCCGCGCGGCGCCTGTTGCGTGTCGCCTCCCAGCAGCGACGGCCGGATCGCCGGGTTGTTCTTCATCAACCAGTACGTGACGCCCGCCGCGAGGCCGAGCCCGACGACGATGCCGATGAATACGCCAAGCAGCGTCCCGCCGATGGCCGAGCTGCGTCGTGCGCCAGGATGTGCCGAAGCGCGCGTCGAGCGTTGCGGCGCTAAGGGTCTGCGCGCGGCGGGAGCGGTCATCGAATTCGCAGTGGTAACAAGGGCGCAGGATACCTTCCCGGGGCAGCGCGTCACATCCGGTCGGGGGCCGAGATGCCCAGGATCGACAGTCCATTGGCGAGCACTTGGCCCACCGCGACGACCAGCGCGAGCCGCGCATCCCGCAGCCTGGCGTCGTCGACCAGGAAGCGCTCCGCATTATAGTAACCGTGAAATTCCTGCGCCAATTCCTTCAGGTAGAACGCGAGCTGATGCGGCGCGAATTCAGCCGCCGCGACGGCGAGCTCATCGGGGAAATCGGCGATGCGGCGCAGCAGCGCCTGCTCGTAGCCACTTGACAGCGGCTCGAGGTCGACGCCGTGAAGACGCGTGACCACGTCCTCGCGTGCGATCCCGGCCTGCCGCAGTACCGCGGCCACCCTGGCATGCGCGTACTGCACGTAGTAGACGGGGTTCTCTTCCGATTGCGAGCGCGCGAGGTCGATGTCGAACACGAACTCCGACTCGGCCTTGCGCGAGACCAGGAAGTAGCGCACGGCGTCGCGGCCGACTTCATCGACCAGCTCGCGCAACGTCACGTAGCTTCCCGCGCGCTTGCTGATCCGCAGTTCCTCGCCACCGCGCATGACGGTCACCATCTTGTGCAGGACGTAATCCGGGTAGCCTGCGGGAATTCCGAGGCCCAGCGCCTGCAACCCGGCGCGGACCCGCGCCATGGTGCCGTGGTGGTCGGAGCCCTGGATATCCAGCGCGCGCGTGTAGCCTCGCTCGAACTTGGTCAGGTGATAAGCGACGTCGGGCACGAAATACGTGTAGCTGCCGTCGGACTTGCGCATCACGCGGTCCTTGTCGTCGCCGAAGCCGGTTGTGCGCAGCCATAGCGCACCTTCGTGCTCGTAGGTCAGGCCGGACGCGATGAGCCTCGCCACCGTCGCCTCGACCCGCCCGTCGGAGTAGAGCGAGCTCTCGAGGTAGTAATTGTCGAAGCGGACGCCGAACGCCTGCAGGTCACGGTCCTGCTCCTTGCGCAATTCGGCGACGGCATGCCGGCGAATCGCCTCGAGGTCGGAGAGGTCGTGGCCAATGTCGTCCAGATAGCGCTGTGCGATCTCGCGCACATACAGGCCGCGATAGCCGTCCTCCGGAAGACCGCCGGACTCGCCCAGCAGCTCCTTCGCGCGGGCACGCACCGACACCGCGAGATTCTCGATCTGCTGCCCGGCATCGTTGTAGTAGAACTCGCGCGTGACCTTGCAGCCCTGCCACTCGAGCAGCGCCGAGATCGCGCCGCCGAGCGCGGCCTGCCTGCCGTGGCCGACATGGAGCGGCCCGGTTGGATTGGCCGAGACGAACTCGACCATGACGCGTTCGCCTGCGCGAGCGGTGCCGCGGCCGTAGTCGGCGGCCGCGGCCAGCACCTCGTGGACCACCTGCTGCCGCGCCGCCGCGGTCAGGCGGAGGTTGACGAATCCGGGTCCGGCGACTTCCGCGGTCTCGACGAGACCCGCGAGATCGCGCGACAGCGCTGCCGCGATCGTCTGCGCGAGCTCGCGTGGATTGCGGCGAGTGGTCCTGGCGAGCGCCAGCGCGACGCTCGTCGCGTAATCGCCATGCGCGGGGTCGCGTGGGCGCTCGACGACGATGGGTACCGCAGCAGCGTCCGGCGCATGGCTGGTTATGGCACGTCCGACCGCCCGTGCGATTTGTTGCCTGGGATTGGCGCGCGCGGGCGTAGCGACGCGAGACGTGGCCATAAGCGACGAATTATGTCAGAACGCGATCGGATCGATGTCGAGCGACCAGCGGATCCGTCGTCCCGGGAGCACGCAGAGCGCTTCGCGCCAGCCGGTCAGAAACGCCTGCAGCGGTGCGCGTCGTGCACACTGGACCAGGATTTGCCCGCGCTCGTAACCCGGCCCGGCGCGGCATCGCCGCCGGGAGCGGCGCAAACACGTCGATGCCGTCGGCATTGCCGCGAATCGCGTTCGCGCGCGCGAAGGCTGCTGCAAGAAAACGGTCGACATCGTCGCGTGAATGGGCTTCGGCGGCGAGGAGCGCGACGCGCGTGACGGGCGGCAGTTGCGCGGCCTCGCGCTCGGCGAGGAGCGCGGCGGCGAACTCGCCGAAGTCCTGCGTCTCCAGCGCGCGGTACACCGGGTGACCGGGGAAATCGGTTTGCACGATCACCCGGCCGGGAAGTCCCGCGCGACCCGCCCGCCCTGCGACCTGCATCAGCAATGCCACCAGGCGCTCGGTTGCGCGAAAATCGGCGCTGTAGAGCGCATTGTCCGCTCCTAGCACTCCGACCAGCGTGAGCCGCGGGAAATCGTGGCCCTTGGCGAGCATCTGTGTGCCGACCAGGATGTCCACCTCACGGCTCTCGACCCGTTGCCGCATCGCTGCGAACGCACCCCGGTTGCGCGTTGTATCGCGATCGATCCGCAGGATCCGCGCCGACGGAAACGCGGCGCGCAAAATGTGCTCGAGGCGCTGGGTGCCGAAGCCCAGCGGCTTCAGGTCGACGTTGCCGCAATCCGGACAGCTACGCGGCACGCGTTCGGCGTGCGCGCAGTGATGGCAACGCAGCCGGTCGGGCCCGCGATGGACGACCAGCCGCGCCGCACAGCGGGGGCATACCGACTCCCAGGTGCAGGACGCGCACTTGAGCGACGGAGCGTAGCCGCGGCGATTGATGAACAGCAGCGACTGCTCCCCGCGCGCGAGACACCCGCCGAGGGCGTCGCGTAGCGGTGCAGCGATACCGTCGCTCTCGCCCGCGCCGCGTACCGGGACAAAATCGATCGAGGGTGGTGCGGCGCGCGGATCGGCGCGAACAGGCAATTCGAGCGCGCGGTAGCGACCGCTTCGCGCACGCGCCCAGGTTTCGAGCGAAGGCGTCGCGCTGCCCAGGACAATCGGCACGCCGCGCCGACGTGCGCGCAGGATCGCGAGATCGCGCGCATGGTAGCGCACGCCTTCCTGCTGCTTGTAAGCGTCGTCGTGCTCTTCGTCGACGACGACCAGCGCGAGCCGCGGCAGCGGCGCGAACACCGCGAGACGCGTCCCGAGCACGATATCGGCGTCGCCCTTCGCCGCCGCGTCCCAGTGCGCGCGGCGCGTTCCTGCCGCGAGGCCGCTGTGGAGCGTCACGGCCCGGGCATCGGGCAACGCGGCGCGAACGCGCTGCTCGAACTGCGGCGTCAGGTTGATCTCGGGCGTCAGGATCAGCACCTGCCCTCCGCGCACCACCGTTTCGCGCGCCGCTGCGAGGTACACCTCGGTCTTGCCGCTGCCGGTCACCCCGTGCAGCATGAACGGCGCAAACCCGCCGTGCGCAGAAATGACCGCTTGCGCAGCGCTCACCTGCGCGGCGTTCAGCGCATGCACTTCCTTTGCTGCAGGCGGCGCCGCGGTGCCGGCGTGTCGCGCCGGCCGCGCCAGCGCCAAGGGAGGGATCGCCAGTTCCAGCGCAAGACCCGGCGCGCACTGGTAGTAGACGCCCGTGAACTGCGCGAGATCGAGAATCTCCTCGGCGATCGCCGGTGCCGCAACGACTTCGTCGATCGGCTGCAGACGCTCGCCGAACGCCGACGCATGATCGATTCCGACCACGACGCCCACCATCCTGCGCCCGGCGAGGTGCACGCGCACCATGGATCCGCACTCCACGTCGAGGCCGTCGGGAATCCAGTAGTCGAAGCCGTGCGCAGTGGCGACGGGAAGTGCGACGTTCGCGATCGCCATGTCGACTTCGCCCGCTATGGCCTGTTCAGATTCGAGCTACGATTTCTCACGCAAACCATTAATTTTGAGATGGTCTTCCGAAGCGGATCGTGCAGTCATGTGGATAAGTTTGTGCGTAACCCGCAACACCCGGGGTCAACGTCGCGCGCGTCTGCGTGGCTTGAATGTTGCATCGCTGCGACGAATTAAAAATATCATTCTGTATTCAGGCGCTTACTGCTTGCGCTTCGCGCAAAAATCGTCATGGACTGGCACGTAGGACGGCATCTCCGAATTTGTGCATAACTGGCCCGCCTGATCGAATCCGCGGCAGTTGTCAAGGCCCGCGAAACGCAGGCTGGGCGCCGATTCGCACCGACTTGCCCTACGACGCAGTGCGCAGATCGAGTCCTGGCGCGGCTTGGCGCGAATGCGCGTGCACGGCTTCGACCAGCGCCTCGACGTGTTCGGGCGGCGTCGCCGGAATGATGCCGTGCCCAAGATTGAACACGTAACCGGATCCGGGACCTGCGTCCCGCAGCACGTCGGTGACGGCGCGCTCGATGCACTTCGGCCCGGCGAGCAGCGCGAGCGGATCGAGGTTTCCCTGGAACGCGACGCTCGCGCCGTAGCGCCGTCGCGCATCGGACAGGTCGACCGTCCAATCGATTCCGACGCAGTCGACGCCCAAGGCGGTGATCGACGCGAGTGAGCCGGCGCGCCCGCGCGTGAACAGGATCGTGGGCACCCCGCTCGGCAGTTGCCGCAATGTCCTTCGCAGCGGTTCGAGTGAAAATCGATGATACGCGCGCTCACCCAGCAGTCCGCCCCAGGTGTCGAAGAGCATCAGCGCGTCGGCGCCCGCGTGTGCCTGCGCGCGCAGGCATTCGACCACCGCACGGACGTTCACTGCGATCACGCTATCGAGCAGGTCGGGGCGCTCGAACAGCATCTTGCGCACGGTTGCGAAGTCGTCGCTGGCACCCCCTTCGATCATGTAGCAGGCGAGCGTGAACGGGCTGCCTGCAAAGCCGATCAGCGGCACCCGTCCGGTGAGCGCACGCTTGACCTCGGCCACCGTGTCGAAGACGTAGGACAGCTTGGCGGGATCCGGCGCCGCGAGCGCCGCGATCGATGACTCGTCTGCGACTTTGCGGGCGAAGCGCGGGCCTTCGCCCTCGGCGAACGAAAGCCCGAGACCCATCGCATCGGGGATGGTCAGGATGTCGGAGAACAGGATTGCCGCATCGAGCGGATAGCGCGCGAGCGGCTGCAGCGTGACCTCGGCCGCAAGCGCCGGCGTCGTCGCCAGCGCAAGGAAACTCCCCACCCGGGCGCGAAGCGCAGCGTATTCGGGGAGATAGCGTCCCGCCTGGCGCATCAGCCAGACGGGAACGTGCTCGGTGGGCTCGCGGCGCAGCGCTCGCAGCAGCGTGTCGTTCGAAAACGCGCTCACCCCGTCCCGCTCAACGGCCCGTTGCGGAGCGCGCCTGCGAATCATCTGCGACCGACGCCTCTGCACGAGGCGCGAGCGCGCGGCCGCGCACGCGTTCGAGGATCGCGAGTGGCGACGAGTCCTGATCGTAAAGGGCGGCGAGCGGAAGTCGGGTGGTCTGCTCGAGCATGTACTGCCCGGAGATCGCGGCGTGCATGACCTGGTCCGAGTAGCAGATCCAGGTCGTGCCGGGGGCGAACCGGACCTCGCGCTGCGGTGAGCTCCGCTGGTAGTCGAGGTCGGCCTTGGCGCGATCATGCAAGCCGAGCATCAGGTGATCGTATTCGCTGCGCCGTTCGCGCGTGACGCGCAACGCGCTGAGCAGGATGGCCTCGCCTGGGACCAGCGGGCGAACGCGCGGCAGGAACTGTCTCGCCATGGCCTCGAACGGTTCGCCGACACGCCAGACCCGATCCTCGCCGCCCGGATTGACGTTGCAGAACACGCGCAATATCCGCTGGCCGTGCGTAGGCCGCGACGGGAACGCGTCGACGTGAAGCCGCGTGTCGTCCTTGCGCCACGAGCTCGCCCGGCCCGCAGCGCCGCGAGGCCGATAGCTGGTGCGCGCACGGATCACCCATGGGGCGTAGCGCGGAAAGAGCGCCGCAACGAGCGCGCTCGCGTCGGTCGCGAAGCGCCCGATCATCCGCGCGAGCGCGGCGATGTCCCGGGGGTTTCCCGCTGCGCCGTGGATCGAATCTCCATCGATGCTGATGTTCTTCGACCTGTCATCGGACCAGCGGGAGTCGAGGAAGCGCGTCTCGTCCGCAGTGAGGGCGAAGGCGAGCCGGGGCAGCGCGAGCACCGCGCCCGTCTCGATCTCGCGTGCCCAGCGCGCAGTGTCCGACGCCACGACCTGCGGCCGCCAGCGGTCGACGTCGAGCGTGATGACCGGCGTTGTCGTAATTGGGGTCCAATGGGTCATCGCGGAAGCGCGGACGAGCCCATCAGGAACGCATCGACCGCGTGCGCGCACTGCCGCCCTTCGCGAATGGCCCACACGACGAGCGACTGTCCGCGGCGCATGTCGCCGGCAGCGAAGACCTTGGGCACGCTGGTGCGGTAGTCGTCGGTGGTCGCCTTGACGTTGGTCCGCACATCGCGCTCCACGCCGAATTGCTCGACCAGCCCGGTGTCGCCGGGTCCGGTGAATCCCATCGCCAGCAGCACCAGATCTGCTCTCAGCTCGAATTCGCTGCCGGGCATCTCAACCATCCGCGTGGAGCCGCTGCCGTCGCGCTGCCATTCGACGCGCGCAGCGACGAGCCTTTCGACCTGGCCGCCGGCGCCCTCGAAGCGCTTGGTCGCAACCGCCCAGTCGCGCTGGCAACCTTCCTCGTGCGAGGACGAGGTGCGCAGCTTGATCGGCCAATACGGCCACACCAGCGGCTTGTTCTCGTCTTCCGGCGGTTGCGCGAGCAATTCGAACTGCGTGACCGAGGCCGCGTCCTGGCGATTCGACGTGCCGACGCAATCGGAGCCGGTATCGCCGCCACCGATCACGATGACGCGCTTGCCCGCTGCGACGATCTGCGCCGGAACACGGTCGCCGGCGACGCTGCGGTTCTGTTGCGGCAGGAACTCCATCGCGAAATGGACGCCGGCGAGCTCGCGTCCAGGCAGCGGCAGGTCGCGCGGCTTCTCGGCCCCGCCGGTCAGCGCGATCGCGTCGAACTCGGCGAGGAGGCTCTGCGCGCGAACATTGCCGCCGACCTGCGCATTCGGCCGGAACTCGACGCCCTCGATCGACATCTGCGCCATGCGCCGGTCGATCAGGTGCTTCTCCATCTTGAAGTCTGGAATGCCGTAGCGCAGCAGCCCGCCGATGCGGTCGTCCTTTTCGAACACCACGACGGCGTGCCCCGCGCGCGCGAGCTGCTGCGCACAAGCGAGCCCCGCGGGCCCCGACCCTACGACCGCGATGCGCATGCCGGTCCGCTCTCGCGGCGGCTCGGGGACGACCCAGCCTTCCTCCCAGCCCTTGTCGATGATGAAATGCTCGATCGACTTGATGCCGACTGGATCGCTGTTGATGTTGAGGGTACAGGCGGCCTCGCAGGGCGCGGGACAGATGCGGCCCGTGAACTCGGGAAAGTTATTGGTCGAATGCAGGACCTCGAGCGCTTCCTTCCACTGGTGCCGGTATACGAGGTCGTTCCAGTCGGGGATGATGTTGTTGACCGGGCAGCCGCTCTGGCAGAACGGAATGCCGCAGTCCATGCAGCGGGCACCCTGCTTCGACGCCGCATCATCGTCGAGGGCGTGGATGAACTCGCGGAAATGCCGCACGCGCGAGGACACCGGATCGATGGCCTCGGTGATCCGCTTGAGCTCCAGGAAACCGGTGATCTTGCCCATTTCGACGCTTGAAAGTCGGTCGCTGCGCTGGAAGGCAGGTCGTTCGCGAGCTACGCAACGGCCCTGCGTGTAGCGGCGACCACGGGCTCCGCCCGCTGCGCCTTGACGTACATCTCCGAAAGCGCGCGCAGGTACTCGTTAGGGAACACTTTCACGAACTTCGCGCGCGTCGCGTCCCAACGGTCGAGCATCGCGAGCGCCAGTGTCGAGCCGGTGTAGCGCAGATGGCGCTCGATCAACTCGCGCAGGATCGCCTCGTCGCTGCGGCCCGCGTGGAGCTGCCGGCCCTTGCCCGCCGCAGCGAGATCCCTCTCCGCCCGTTGCTGCGCGCTCTCCGCCAGGACCGGCCCGAGCGCAACCATCGCCGTGTTGCAGCGCGAAGCAAAGGTTCCGTCAGGGTCGTAGACGTAGGCCATGCCGCCGCTCATTCCGGCAGCGAAGTTCCGTCCGGTGCGCCCGAGCACCACGACCGTGCCGCCGGTCATGTATTCGCAGCCGTGGTCCCCGGTGCCTTCGACGACCGCGGACGCGCCCGAATTGCGCACGCAGAAGCGCTCGCCGGCGATGCCACGGAAATACGCCTCGCCTTCGATCGCCCCGTACATGACCGTGTTGCCGATGACGATGTTCTCCTCCGCCAGCGCCTTGCACGCGGGATCGGGATAGACGACGATGCGTCCACCCGAGAGCCCCTTGCCGACGTAGTCGTTGGTTGCCCCCTGCAGCTCGAAGGTCACGCCGCGCGCGAGGAAAGCGCCGAAGCTCTGGCCGGCGACACCTTCGAAATCGACGTGCAGCGTGTCCTCGGGGAGTCCCTCGTGACCGTGCCTGCGCGCGATCGTGCCGGACAGCATCGCGCCCACCGAACGATGCGCATTGCGGATCCGGTAGGCGAGGCGCACCGGCTGGTGCCTTTCGATCGCGGGTGCGGCCGCGGCGATGAGCTGGTGGTCGAGGGCGCGCGCGAGCCCGTGCTCCTGCCGCTCGCAATGGTGCCGCGCGACCTCCGCCGGCATCGCCGGCTGGTAAAACACGCGCGAGAAGTCGAGGCCCTTGGCCTTCCAGTGCTCGATGCCTTTTTTCATGTCGAGCAGGTCGCTGCGGCCGATCATCTCGGACAGCGTCCGGAAGCCGAGCTGGGCCATGATCTCGCGCAGTTCCTCGGCGACGAAGAAGAAATAGTTGACGACGTGCTCGGGCTGACCGGTGAAGCGCCGGCGCAGCACCGGGTCCTGCGTCGCCACGCCGACCGGGCAGGTGTTCAGGTGGCATTTGCGCATCATGATGCAGCCCTCGACGACCAGCGGCGCGGTCGCGAAGCCGAACTCGTCAGCGCCCAGCAGTGCACCGACTGCAACGTCGCGGCCGGTCTTCATCTGGCCGTCGACCTGCACGGCGATGCGTCCGCGCAGGCCGTTTAACACCAGCGTCTGCTGCGTCTCTGCAAGCCCCAGTTCCCACGGAGTGCCCGCGTGCTTGATCGACGACTCCGGCGATGCTCCGGTGCCGCCGTCGTGTCCCGCGATCGTCACGTGATCGGCCTTGGCCTTCGCCACGCCCGCGGCAACGGTACCCACCCCCGTTTCCGACACCAGCTTGACCGAAATCGACGCCTGCGGATTCGCGTTCTTCAGGTCGTGGATCAGTTGCGCCAGATCCTCGATCGAGTAGATGTCGTGGTGCGGCGGCGGTGAGATGAGGCCGACACCCGGCACCGAGTAGCGGAGCTGGGCGATGTACTCGGAGACCTTGTGCCCGGGCAACTGTCCACCTTCGCCGGGCTTCGCGCCCTGCGCCATCTTGATCTGAAGCTGGTCGGCGGACGCGAGGTATTCGGCGGTCACGCCGAAGCGCGCCGACGCCACCTGCTTGATCCGCGAGCGCAGGCTGTCGCCCGCCTTGAGCACGATGTCGTGCTCGACCGCGCGCTCGCCGATGATCGACGCGACGGTGTCGCCGTCCTTCACCGTGCTTCTGCCGGCACGCATCTCGGCGCGGTAGCGAAGCGCATCCTCGCCGCCCTCGCCGGTGTTCGACTTCCCGCCGATACGGTTCATCGCGATCGCCAGCGTGGTGTGCGCCTCGGTCGAGATCGATCCCAGGCTCATCGCACCGGTTGCGAAGCGCTGGACGAGGTCTTTCGCCGGTTCGACCTCGTCCAGCGGCACCGGCGTCAGTCCTGCACAGCGGAACTCGAACAGCCCGCGAAGCGTCTTCAGCCTGCGCCCCTGCTCATTGATCAGCGCGGCGTACTCCCGGTAGGTGCCATGCGAATTCGACCGCGTCGCGTGCTGGAGCTTTGCCACGGTGTCCGGCGTCCACATGTGCTCTTCGCCGCGCACGCGGTACATGTAGTCGCCGCCGGCGTCGAGCGCCCGTGCGAGCAGTGGATCGCCGCCAAAGGCAAGCGCATGCATCCGTTGCGTCTCGGCGGCGACTTCGAACAGTCCGATCCCTTCGATCGTGCTCGCGGTGCCGGTGAAATACTTGTCGACGAACGCCTTCTGCAGGCCGACTGCCTCGAAGATCTGCGCGCCGCAGTACGACTGGTAGGTGGAGATGCCCATCTTGGACATCACCTTGTAGAGCCCCTTGCAGATCGCCTTGACGAAGCGCTTCTGCGCGTCCTTCGGGTCGAGCCCGGGCATCGACCGGGCGAGATCCGCCAGCGTCTCGAGCGCGAGGTAGGGATGAATCGCCTCGGCGCCGTAGCCTGCGAGCAGCGCGAAGTGGTGGACTTCACGCGCAGAACCGGTCTCGACGACGAGACCCGTCGACGTGCGCAAGCCTTTCTTCACCAGGTGCTCGTGCACCGCCGCAGTCGCAAGCACGGCCGGGATCGGCAGCATGTCGGCACCGACGCTGCGATCCGAAAGGATGATGATGTTGTAGCCCTGGTGGATCGCATCCTCGGCGTGCGCGGCGAGGCTCGCGAGGGCGGCTTCCATGCCATTGCCGCCCCAGGCTGCCGGATAGCAGATGTCGAGCTCGATCGAACGGAATGCGCCGCCGGAGAACAACTCGACGTGGCGAAGCTTCTCCATATTCTCGGGGGTCAACACGGGCTGTTGCACCTCGAGGCGCATCGGCGGATAGCCTGCATTGCGGTCCCGGTCGGAATCCGGTCCGGCATCCGACGGCGCGCGCTCAGTGTCGCCGTCGACGGCATCCGCAGAGTCGAACGCCAGCAGGTTCGGTCGCGGCCCGATGAATGACACGAGGCTCATCACCAGCTCCTCGCGGATCGGGTCGATCGGCGGGTTTGTCACCTGCGCGAAAAGCTGCTTGAAATAGTTGTAGAACACCTTCGGCCGATCGGAGAGCACCGGCAGCGCGGCGTCGTTGCCCATCGAGCCGATCGGCTCTTCGCCGTCTTGCGCCATCGGCGTCAGGATGATCTTCAGATCTTCCTGGGTGTAGCCGAAGACCTGCTGGCGGTCGAGCAACGGCACCAACGACGGCGGCGTCGGCGCAGGCTCGGGCATTTCCTCGAGCCGCAGGCGGCAGCGCGCGACCCAGTCGCGGTACGGCTTCGCTGTCGCCAGCGAGCGCTTCAGCTCGTCGTCGTCGACGATGCGTCCCGCGTCGAGGTCGACAAGCAGCATCCGGCCCGGCTGCAGCCGCCACTTCTTGACGATCTTCGCTTCGGGGATGTCCAGCACGCCGACTTCGGACGCCATGACGATGTAATCGTCGTCGGTGACGACGAAACGCGCCGGTCGCAGGCCGTTGCGATCGAGCGTCGCTCCGATCTGGCGGCCGTTGGTGAACGCCATCGCCGCCGGGCCGTCCCACGGCTCCATCAGTGCCGCGTGGTATTCGTAGAACGCGCGCCGGTCCTCGTCCATCAGCGGGTTGCCGGCCCAGGCTTCGGGAATCATCAGCATCATTGCGTGCGCGAGCGGATAGCCGCCCATCAGCAGCAGTTCAAGCGCGTTGTCGAACGACGCGGAGTCCGACTGGCCGTCGTAGATCAGCGGCCACAGCTTCGGCAGGTCGTCACCCAGCACCTTCGACGCGATCGCGCCTTCGCGCGCGCGAATCCAGTTGAAGTTGCCGCGCAGCGTGTTGATCTCGCCGTTATGGCAGATGAAGCGGAACGGATGCGCGAGATCCCAGGTGGGGAATGTGTTGGTCGAGAAGCGCTGGTGCACCATCGCCAGCGCCGAGACCATCGTCGGATCGTGCAGGTCGACGTAGTACTCGCCGACCTGATGCGCGAGCAACATCCCCTTGTAGACGAGCGTGCGGGTCGAGAACGACGGCACGTAGAATTCCTTGCCGTGGCGCAGGGCGAGCGCCTGGATCGCGTGGCCCGCGCCCTTGCGGATCACGTAGAGCTTGCGCTCGAGCGCGTCCTGGTCCATGTCGCGCGGCCCGCGCGCGACGAAGACCTGCCGGATCACGGGTTCGACCTGGCGCGTGCGCTCCGACAGTCCCGCGTTGCGGATGGGCACGTCGCGCCAGCCGAGTAGCACCTGGCCTTCGGCCGCGATCGCGCGCTCGATCTCTTGCTGACAGGCCATCCGCGACGCGGGCTCCCTTGGCAGGAAGACCATTCCGACACCGTACTGGCCAAAGGCCGGAAGCGTGATGCCAAGCCTGCCGCAGGCGCGGCGCAGGAATGCGTCAGGAAGCTGCAGCAGGATTCCGGCGCCGTCGCCTTGCAGCGGATCCGCACCGGTCGCGCCGCGATGCGTCAGGTTCTCGAGGATCGACAGCCCCTGCGTGACAATGTCGTGCGTCTTGCGGCCCTTGATATGCGCGATGAATCCCACGCCGCAGGCGTCGTGTTCCCGCGCCGGGTCATAGAGACCCTGCGCAGCGGGCGGAAGGAACGGACCCGAATCTGCAGACGAATTGTCCAAACGTGACCTCGCTCTCGCTCGCGGAGAGCCGAAACCTGTTAATCCTACGCAGGATGCTGCGTTGCGGCAAGACGTCGCCGGGCCGAGGCGACCCCACCCGCGCGCAACAGGCCCTTGGTCCCAAAAGGACCATTCCGCCGGAAACACTTGCACCGTGCCGCTTCTTAGGCTTTAATCTGAACAAAATCGCCTAGATCATTGTTGCTACGTCTAATTCGACTTGGGCGAAATTGCATCTTTAGGACAACATCATCAGGACACCATCATGCCCGGATACCCGTTGACCGCGTGGTTGCGCCTGCTCCTCACCGTCGCCGCGATGGTTGGCGTGCTCTCGCTCGCAGCCTGCGGCGGTGGCGGCGGCGCACCGAACAACCCCTTCCAGCCGGGCGCCGGGCCGCTGACGGTGACCCCAGCCTCGGGTAACGGATATTCGGGAGTGCCGTTCAGTTTCTCGGTCACCGGAGGCACCGCGCCGTATTCGGTGATTTCGAGTGACCAGGTGATCCTGCCGGTCCCTGCCGCCGTTTCGGGAAACACGCTGGTCGTCCTGCCGGGTAGCGTCGCAGGCTGCGACCACCGTGAGCTTTACGGTCAGGGATTCGTCCGGCCATCAAGCCACGGGCTCGCTCAGCATCAACCCGGCGCTGCTGCTGCCGGCCTCGATCACGATCACCGGCAATCCGAACTGCGCATCCTCCGGCGCAACGCTGTGCTCGGGCCAGGACGGGTCCGCCTCGGTCACGGTGACCGGCCCCGGCGGGGCCCCATCCCCGGCCGCGCCGTGCGATTCGACGTCGCCCAGGGCAATTTCCTCGATCTCGCCGCCGGGACAGGCGTCGGTGCCGTCCCTGACTGTGGACCACCGACCAGAACGGCAATGCTTCGGTCCGGCTGCTGGTTTCGGTGGCCGCCCCGACGCAGATTGCGTCCATCCGAGCGACGGACGTGACGAGCGGCAGCAATGTGCTGGGGCAGTTCACGATCGCGCAATTCGTGAACGGCAGCGCGATACTGACCGTGCTGCCCGGCGGAACGACAACCTTCACCGGGCCCGACACCGTGACATGCAATGCCGGAGGACAGGCGACTTTCTACATCTTCGGCGGTACGCCGCCGTACACGGTGGAGACCAATTTCCCGCAGGCGGTCCTGATTCGAGGGGACACCGGTGCCATTCAGCGGAGGTGCCTTCTCGATCACCATGACGGGCATCTGCGTCACCAACCTGACGTTCATCATCACCGATGCAACCGGCCGTGTGCTCACCAGTCCTCCGACGGTCGACAACGTCGTCGGAACCGCAGCCGCGCCGCCGCCGGCGCTCATCCTACGCCGTCGTCGCTCTCCGTCACCTGCAGCCCGGGCACGTCGTTCACGTTCCTCGCCAGCGGCGGAACCGGAACCTACATCAATGCGGTCAACCCCGAGGCGGGCGCAACGGGTACGGCCACGGTTTCGCCGTCGGGGGCCAATGTGACGGTTTCGTTCAGCAACCCCCCGAACCTCACTAACGCGAGCGGCAAGTTCGACGTCAACGTGGCCTCCGGCAGCCAGGTCGTGCGCGGCGTCCTGACCTGCAACTGATCAAGATCCCGCCCGAGCACAACGGCGCCTGAGGGCGCCGTTGTGCATTCTGGGCGCTGTTGTGCGTTCCGCGCGGTGCGATCGGCCGCAGCCCGATCAGCCGAAGCGGAACGTGATCAGCCTCGCAATACTGGCGAGAATCTCGATGTCGGCCACGCCCTCACGCGTACACGCGCTGCCAAGCCATCAAGGAGCACGAAGCGCATCGACCCGCCGACGGCCTTCTTGTCACGCCGCATCAGTTCCAGCCAGCGCTCGTTGACGATCGTCGGCGGCGCGACCGGCAACCCTGCTGCGGCGATCAGTCGGTCAGCCGCCGACGTGCCGCGGGGTCCAATCCGCACACCTGTTGGACAGACGCGCCGCGCACACCATGCCGGCCGCGACCGCCTCGCCGTGCAGCCACTCGCCGTAGCCCTGGGCCGCCTCGATCGCATGGCCGAAGGTATGGCCGAAATTGAGCAGAGCGCGCTCGCCGGATTCGCGCTCGTCGGCAGCGACGATCTCCGCTTTGATCGTGCAGCTCCGGTGGATCGCGTGCGTCAATGCCGCGGCATCCGTCGCGAGCAGCGCGGACAGGTTCGCCTCGAGCCAGGCGAAGAACTCGGCGTCCCGGATCGCCCCGTACTTGATCACTTCGGCAAGCCCTGCGCGTAGCTCGCGCAGCGGAAGGCTGCGCAGGCAATCGGTGTCGATGATGACTGCGCGCGGCTGCCAGAAGGCGCCGATCATGTTCTTGCCCAGCGGATGATTGACACCAGTCTTGCCGCCGACCGACGAGTCGACCTGCGCGAGCAATGTCGTCGGGATCTGCACCAAAGGGATGCCACGCTGGTAGATCGCCGCGGCAAAGCCCGCGATGTCGCCGATCACGCCTCCTCCGAGCGCGAAGAGTATCGTCGCTCGATCCACGCTCTTCTCCAGCAGCCGCGTCAGCAGATCATCCAGCGTCGCCAGGTTCTTGTGCCTTTCGCCGTCGGGCAGCAGCACGGCGTCGACCCGCATGCCGAGGCCGCGTAGCGACTTTTCCAGCGGCGCGAGATAATGCGCCGCAACCGTTGCATTGGTCACGATGACCGCATGCTGCCCGTGGCCGGCGCCGAGCAATGCGCCTGCCCTGGGCAGCAGGCCCGCTCCGATGTGAATCGGGTAGGCGCGCTCACCCAAGCCCACCTGGAGCGAGCTCACGTGTCCTCGCTCGCCGGCAGCGGCACATTCGTCGGGGCCTTCGCCGGATCAGCGACATCTTCCGGCTCGGCATCGAGCCAGCGTACGAAGCGCACGACGGCCTCGCGATCGGACTCGACCACATGGTGCGCAACTTCGCGATAGAGTGGGTCGCGCAGCGAGTAGAGATCGGCCAGGCGCGTTCGCGGGTCGGCGACCTGCAGCATGGCCGGTGCTGGCTACCGTGCAGACGCTGCCACAGGAGTTCGGGCTTGCCATGCAGGTAGAGCACGGTGCCGTTTTCGCGCAGCCGTGCGCGCGATTGGCGCGCATGATCGCGCCGCCCCCCGTCGCGAGCACGATCCCCGTCCGCTCGGTCAGTTCGGTGATGACCGCGGCCTCGCGGTCGCGGAATCCGCTCTCGCCCTCGATCTCGAAGATCGTCGTGATGCTGACGCCCGAGCGCGACTCGAGCTCACGGTCGGCGTCGATGAAGCGCTTGTCGAGCCTGCGCGCGAGCATGCGCCCGAGCGTCGTCTTGCCCGCGCCCATCATTCCAACCAGAAACAGATTGCCCCGGTGTAGCGACACCGGGGCATTGTAGAGGACCCGGACCAAAACTGGTCCGTCCGTTTTGGCGTCAGTGCACCGAGCTGACGGTGTCCTTGACGATCCGCGGGGTAAGGAAGATCAGCAGCTCGGTTTTTCTGCCGAGCGCAGCGTCGATTTGAACAGGTTGCCCGCCACCGGGATGTCTCCCAGGAACGGCACCTTGCTGATCGTATTGGTGATGGTCTCCTCGTAGATCCCGCCGATCACCGCGGTATCGCCGTTGTTGACGGCGATCTGCGTCGTGATGGTCTTGGTGTCGATCGCCGGCACGGAGCCGCCGCCTGCTTGCGGGACGTTCTGTCCGACGCTGTCCTTGTGGATCGTGACGTTCATGATGACGCGATTGTCGGGCGTGATCTGCGGCGTGACTTCGAGGCTCAGCACCGCATCCTTGAATTGCGTTGTCGTCGCCTGGATCGAGCCGCCGCCGCCCGTGGAGTACGGAATCTCGGTGCCCTGCGTGATCGACGCTTTCTGGTTGTTGGCGGTGACGATGCGCGGGCTCGATACGACTTTGCCGCGATTGTCAGCCTCGAGCGCCTGCAGCTCGAGATTGAGCAGATTGCCGCTGCCGAGATTGATCAGGGTCAGCGCGAGCGAGGCCGGCGTCCCGCTCGCAACGATCGCGGGCAGGTTGACGTTGAGATTCCCGGGATCGGAAAAGCCCGGAGAAACCTGCCCCGACGCAATCTGGAATGGCGTGGGGCTCGTCCCGACCCAGTGCCACCGGTCGTGTTCGCGATCGGCGCCAGGCTGCCTGCACTGCCGAACGCGTAGCGGTGTCCGAACAGCGTCGCCCCGGTCTGCTCTCCGAGCCGCACGCCGAGCGAACGGCTGAACGTTGTCGTCGGCGATGACGATCCGCGCCTCGATCTGCACCTGGCGTACCGCGGTGTCGATCTGCTCGATCACGCGGCGCACCTCCTCGAGCCGGCTCGCCGATGTCGGTCACGAACAGGATGTTGGTCCGCGGATCGACAAAGGCGCTGCCGCGCTTGGACAGGAAGCGGCCGCCGGATTCCGGGCCACCCGCGCCGGTCTTGCTGGCGATGATATTCAGGATGTCGGAGGCCTTCGCATAATTGAGCTGGAAGGTCTCGGTCTGCAGCGGCTCGAGATCGTTGATCTGCGCCTGCGACTCGAGTTGCTGCTTCTCCTTCAACGCAAGCTCCTCGCGCGGCGCGATCAGCACGATGTTGCCGTTCTTGCGCATGTCGAGGCCCTTGGTCTGCATGATGATGTCGAGTGCCTGGTCCCAGGGCACGTCCTTCAGCCGCAGCGTCAGGTTGCCCGTCACCGTGTCACTGGTGACGATGTTGAGCCCGGTAAAGTCCGCGATCACCTGCAGCACCGAGCGCACCTCGATATTCTGGAAGTTGAGCGACAGCTTCTCACCCTTGTAGCCGGTGCGGCTGCCCTGGACCAGCTTGTTCGGATCCTCCTGGATCGGCTTTACCTCGACGATGAACCGGTTGTCGGCCTGGTAGGCCGAGTATTCCCAGATCCCCTTGGGCTCGATGACCATCCGCGCATTGCCGTCCTTCGGGAACGTATCGACGGTCACGACCGGCGTATTGAAGTCTCCGACGTCCATTCGTCGTTCGAGATTGGCCGGCACGGTCGTCTTCTGGAAGTCGACGATGAGCTGCCGTCCCTGCTGGCGGATGTCGATGCCGGTACTGTTGTCCGACAGGTCGACGATGATGCGGCCCTCGCCGTTACGCCCGCGTCTGAAATCGACATCGCGCAGTGCGTGCTGCTGGGTCGCCGAAGTCGCTACGGCAAAACTCTGGGCCCGCGCCGGCGCGGCCTGCGCCGCCGCGGAGCCGCTGTCGGCCAGCGTGACCAGCACGGCATTGCCCTCGATCCGGGTGTCGAAGATCTGCGGCTTGTTCAGGTCGAAGACGACGCGCGTGCGTCCACCGGCTTCGACGAATTGCAGGCTGCGAAGCGCCGGATCGTCGACGGCGCGCTGATTGCTCGCGAGGCCGTTGGTCGTATTCATGAAATCGAGCGCGATCCGCGGGGGGCTCACGATCGCGAAGCCGGCCGGCGGATTGGCCGGAGGTGCCTTCAGCGTAAAGCGGACCACCGTGTTGCCCGACGTACCCCGGATCACCGAGACCTGCTCGATGCTGTTGGGCGACGCCTGGGCGAACGCGCCGCCGGCAGCGCGAAAGCGAGCAACCCGGCGATACGGACAATCCACGTGCCCCAGGCGGCATGGCCTCCCCTGCCGACCCGGCGACCGACGCGATAGGCGATCATTTTTTCTGCTCCTGTGTCTTCTGGTCAGCCTGCAGCAGGTTCAACGTACTGGACCGCTCGGACCAGTCGCCCGAGCCATCCTGCACGAGTTCCTTGAGATCGATCTCGGAATCGGTGATGCCGGTGATGACGCCGAAATCCTGTCCCATGTGGTTGCCCTTGCGCACCTGGTAGATGTCGCGCTCGGGCGACTTCACCAGTGCATAGCGCGTCGGGCCCTTCTCGATCGTTCCCACCATGGCCAGCGATTCCAGCGGATAGGCTTCTAGCGGCTCCTTGCGCCGCGTGAGATCGGGCGCGAGCTTGTTGTCGCCGCCGCCCTTCGCGGGCTCGATCTTGCGCGGCTTGAACGGGTCGGGCAGATCGAAGGCGTTATAGGTGAATGGCTCGTAGGGCTTGATTTGCGGTAACGGGTCGAGATGGCCGCGCACGCCTTTCCCCTGCGCCGCCATCCAATCGACCAGGTCCCGGTGACTCTCCCCGCCGCAGCCGGCGAGCAGCGTGGCGACCGCGACGGCAGCGATGGCAGCGACGGCAACGCGCTTCATTTGCGGCGAGCCTTTTCCTTGGCCAACGCACGCTGCCTCGCGATCTCGTCCTCGTCGAGATAGCGGAACGTCTTGGCGACCGCGTCCATGCTGAGGGTCCCCTTGTCGTTGGCAATGGCGATGTCGTTCAGCGTCACGATGCGCGGCAACGCCGCAACGTCGCTCGCGAATGCGCCGATGTCGTGGTAGTTGCCGGTGATCTTGATGTTGATCGGCAGCTCGGCATAGAAGTCGGCCATCTTCTCCTGCGGCGCAGGCTTGAACAGGTCGAACTGCAGGCCGCGGCCCAGTCCCGCCTGATTGATGTCAGTGAGCAGCGCGTCGATTTCCGACTTGTTGGGCAACTGCTTCACCAGTGCGCCGAACGACTGGTTGACTTCGGCGAACTGCTGCACGTAGAGGTCGTAGTTGATCGCCTTGGCCTTCTTGTCCTTGAACTGCGTCTTGAGTTGCACTTCCTGCTGCTGCGCTGCGGTGAGCGTATCCCACTGGCCCTTCCAGTCGAAGAACGCACCCAGACCGAGGATCGCGAGCACGAGCAGCGCGAGCACGACGATCTTGGGGATGAGCGGCCACTTGCCGACGTCGCGCAGATTGAGCCGCCGGAAATCGTCGAGCGTCATGCTCTAGGCCCCTTGGCGGCCCGCGGCGCCGGCGCGCCCGGAATCGGCGCCGGTGTGGCGTGCTTGATCATGAAATTCAGCGTGAACTCGTTCAGGCGCGAGGGTTCGCTGCGACCCTGCCCGGGCACCGTCACCAGCCGGATTTCGACCAGCTCGGGCTTCTCCAGCCACGGCGACGAATCGATGTTGCGCATCAGCGTCGATACCCGCGCGTTCGACTGCGCATAGCCGACGATCGTGACCTTCTCGCCCACCTGCTTCACCGACTTGAGGTAGGTGCCCTCGGGAAGCTGGCGCACAAGCTGGTCGAGCAGGTGCACGGCCTCGTTGCGATTGGCCTGCAGCGTCTCCACGATCTGCTTCCGCGCGAGAACCTGGGCGATCTGCTCGCGCAGCTTGTCGATCTCCTTGATCTGCGAATCGAGTGTCGCGATCGCGCTTTTCAGGACGTTGTTGCGCGATTCCTGGTTGTTGATTCGTGCCACGAAGATCGCGTGGACCAGCAGGACGATCGCCACGCCCACGATCGCCAGCGCGACGGCGAGCGTAACGAACTGGCGCTGGCGTGCCTGGCGTGCCTGCTCGCGATGAGGCAACAGGTTGATGCGCATCGTCCGATCCCTATTCGAAACTGCGCATGGCGAGTCCCGTCGCGATCATCAGCATCGGGGCCTCCTGGGCGAGCTGGCGCGGCCGGATCCGGTCCGAGGCCTGCATCGAGGCGAAGGGATTGGCGACGAGCGTCGCGACGCCCGCACGCTTGGCGACGAGCTCGTCCAGACCCGGCAGCAGCGCGCAGCCGCCGGCAAGTACGATCTGGTCGACCTGGTTATACGACGTCGACGTGAAGAAGAACTGCAGCGCGCGGGTGACCTCGAGCGCCAGCGATTCCATGAACGGCTGCAGGACATCCCGGTCGTAGTTCTCCGGCAGGCCCTGGTTCTTGCGGGCCGAGTCCGCCTCGTCGGGCGACAGGTTGAACGCGCGCTGGATGTCCTGCGTCAACTGGTTGCCGCCGAAGGCCTGATCGCGTGAGAACAGGATCTGGCTGTTGCGAAGGACGTAGAAGTGGGTAACGTGGGCGCCGATGTCGACCAGCGCGATGTTCTGGTCGCGGCCGTTGGCCGGCAGCGACGGGGCGATCAGCCGGAACGCCTCCTGCGTCGCGTAGGACTCGACGTCGAGGACGCGTACCTTGAGGCCCGCAGTTTCGGCGGCGGCAACGCGGTCGTCGACCTTTTCCTTGCGCGACGCGGCGATCAGAACCTCGACCTCGTCCGGATTGTTCGGCGCCGGGCCGATGGTCTGGAAATCGAGGTTCACCTCGTCGAGCGCGAACGGGATATATTGGTTGGCCTCGGCTTCGACCGTCAGCTCGAGGTCCTCCTCGCGCTGGCCGGCTGCCACGATGATCTTCTTGGTGATGACCATGGCGGCCGGAAGGGCCAGGGCGACGTTGCGGTTGCGGCTGCCCAGGCGCTTCCAGGCACGCTTCAGCGCCTCGCCGGCCAGTTCGACATTGACGATGTTGCCGTCGGTGACCACGTCCTTGGGCAGCGGCTCGATGACGTAGCGCTCGAGCCGGTGGAAGCCCTTGCCGGCGTCGGTGAGCTCGACCAGCTTGATCGAGGTCGAGGCGATATCGACGCCAAGGAGCGCTGGGGACTTGGTTTTGAACAAGTCCAGGGTCGAGCTGAGGTTTTCGGCAAGCATGGCGTTGGTGGGCCCGTTGCTGATAATCTACATTAAACTCTGGCAGCAAGTATCGCTATTGTCAAATTGTTTCCTTTTCCCGCTCCGAGTGTTGCGCGCACGCCTATAGCCCGGCGGGAACCCCCACCTCAAACGTAAGTTTTATTCCGCCGTGCTAAAGCGCTGGTTACTGTATGTCGCTTCCGTCGCCGCTGGGGCTTGCCGTGGTCGGCGCCCTCCTGGCAGGCTTCGCAGTCGCCCTGCTGTGGCCGACCCTTCCCCCTCTCGACGCCCTGTCCGACTACCAGCCCAAGGTGCCGCTTGAGAGTTCTGGCCGCGGACGGCGAGCTCCTGGGCGAATTCGGGGAGGAACGCCGGGCGGTGGTCCGCATCGGCGAAGTCCCGGATGTCATGAAACACGCCATTTTGGCCGCCGAAGACGAACGTTTCTATCAACATGGCGGTGTCGACTATTTGAGCGTCCTGCGGGCCGCCCTGTCCAACGTCAGCGCAGGGGCGACCCAGCAGGGGGCCGGCACGATCACGATGCAGGTCGCCCGGAACTTCTTCCTGACCCGCGAGAAGACGATGTCGCGGAAACTCCGGGAAGCGCTTCTCGCGTGGAAGATCGAAGCCAATTTCACCAAGGACCAGATCCTCGAGCTGTACATCAACCAGATCTACCTTGGCCAGCGCGCCTACGGCTTCGCCGCCGCGTCGCAGACCTACTTCGGCACCCCGCTCGAGGACGTGACGATCGCCGAAGCGGCAATGCTGGCGGGGCTGCCCAAGGCGCCGTCGGCGTACAACCCGATCAGCAATCCGCGCCGGGCCAAGGCGCGACAACAGTATGTCCTGCGGCGCATGCATGATCTTCACTACCTCACTGATGACCAGTGGCGCCAAGCACAAAGCGCGCCATTGCCGATCCGTCCGAACGCGCGGGAACCGGTGACGATCCATGCGGAATTCGCGGCCGAGATGGCGCGCGAGGTGGTCTACGACGCCTACGGCGATGACGCCTACACCCGGGGCATCACGGTGTGGACGACGATCCGCAGGGCCGACCAGGACGCCGCCTACGCCGCCGTGCGCCGCGGGGTGCTCGAATACGATCAGCGGCACGGATATCGCGGGCCGGAGGCTTTCATCCAGCTCCCGGCGGATCCTGCCGAACAGGAGACGGCGCTCGACCGGGTGTTCCAGGACCATCCCGACAGCGACAACCTGCGCGCGGGCGTTGTGCTGGAGGCGTCGCCGCAGGAAGTGCGAGTCGGTCCTGGACGACGGCGACCAGGTCGTCGTCAGCGCGGCACGGGCTCAAGTTCGCCCAGCGGGCGCTGTCGGAGCGAACGCCGCCGAATCAGCGGATCCGGCGCGGCGCGGTCGTGCGCCTCGTGCGAGACGACAAGGGCCGCTACGCCATCACTCAGCTTCCGCTCGCCGAGGCCGCGTTGGTGTCAGTGCGTCCTGACGACGGGGCGGTCCTCGCGCTCGTCGGGGGCTTCGATTTCGACCGCAACAAGTTCAACCACGTCACGCAGGCGTTCCGCCAGCCCGGCTCCGCGTTCAAGCCATTCATCTACTCGGCCGCGCTCGAAAAGGGCTTCACGCCGGCGACGGTCATCAACGACGCGCCGTTCTACGTCCCTGCCGAGCAGGCAGGCGGCGAAGCGTGGGAGCCGAAGAACTACGACGGCAAGTTCGAGGGTCCGATGCGGCTGCGCATGGCGCTGGCCAAATCCAAGAACCTGGTCACGATCCGGATTCTGCAGGCGATCGGCCCGCAATATGCCCAGGACTACATCACGCGCTTCGGCTTCGATCCCAAGCTGCACCCGGCGTACCTGACGATGGGCCTCGGCGCGGGATCGGTGACGCCGATGCAGATGGCGACCGCGTACTCGGTCTTCGCCAACGGCGGCTACCGGATCACGCCGTACCTGATCGCCCGGATCACCGACAGCCACGCGCGCAGTCCTGTCCGAGGCCAAGCCCGCGGTGGCGGGCAAGGACGCGGCGCTCGCGATCGATCCGCGCAACGCATTCATCATGAACACGCTGCTGCACGACGTGGTCACCTACGGGACCGGCGCGCGGGCGCTCGAACTCAAGCGCACCGACCTCGCCGGCAAGACCGGCACGACGAACGAGGATGTCGATGCGTGGTTCTGCGGCTACGACATGGCCAAGGTCGGCATCGCCTGGATCGGCTACGACCAGCCGAAGAGCCTCGGCACCGCGGAAACGGGCTCGCGCGCCGCGCTGCCCATCTGGATGGCCTACATGCAGCGCGCGCTGCAGGGGATCCCGCAGCAGATGCCGAGCCCGCCGGCCGGGGTCGTGTCGGTACGGATCAATCCTGCGACAGGGCTGCGCGACGACACCAGCGCGATGTCCGACTGGTTCCTGGCCGAGTTCACACCGCCCAGGGCGCAAGACGCGCTCGCCCCTCCCGCCGCGCCGGGCACCGCTCCGGGGCCGGCGCACGATGTCCGCAACCAGCTTTTCTGATGGGAACCCCAGGTCGTGCTGCCCGATCGTCCCGAGCACCGCGTCCGGGTCCCGGCCGCAGTGCCACCCACGACCGCGCGCGAGTGGCCGATCTTGCCGCGCGCTACGTCGTCGAGCATGGCGTTACCGACTGGTTGCTCGCCAAGCGCAAAGCCGCGCGACAACTGATGCTCGACGCGGGCGGTCCGCTGCCGGGCGACGACGAGCTCGAAGCGGCGATTGTCGCCCACCATGCGCTGTTCGGCGGTGCAGCGCATGCGGCCGCGCTCGAGCGCCAGCGCCGCGAAGCCCTGCGCTGGATGCGCGATCTTGCGGCGTTCGAGCCCCAGTTGACCGGCGCGGTCGCGGCCGGTTGGGCGAGCGCCCACAGCGACATCCGCATCGAGCTCGTCGCCGACGATTCGAAGTCGGTCGAGCTGGCGCTCATTAACCGCGGTGTCGTCTATCGGGCAGCGCCCAATGCGGAGCACGCGGCGGCCGAGCTCTACATCGACACTCCGGCGGGCGGGGTGCGCCTCGTCGTGCGCACGCCGGCAATGGCGCGGCAGAGGCCGCGGCGCGACCGTCAGGGGCGCGAGGCACCGCGGCTCGATGCAAACGCTCTGGCGGGACTGCTCACAGCCTGAGCTCGAAGCCGGCGCCAGGCAACGTGCCTCAGCGCTCGCGCAGCCATCGCGCGGCGTCGAGCGCGAAGTAGGTGAGGATCGCGTCGGCGCCGGCGCGCTTCATGCCGGTCAGGACTTCGAGCACGCCGGCGCGCTCGTCGAGCCACCCGGCTTGCGCCGCGGCCTTGAGCATCGCGTATTCGCCCGACACCTGGTAGACCGCCGTGGGGATGCCGAACGCATCCTTCACCCGGCGCACGATGTCGAGATACGGCAGCGCCGGCTTCACCATGACCATGTCGGCGCCCTCGTCGATGTCGAGCCAGGTCTCCCACAACGCCTCGTCGCTGTTCGCCGGGTCCATCTGGTAGGTGTACTTGTTGCCCCCGCCCAGTGTCGTCGCGGAACCGACGGCGTCGCGGAACGGCCCGTAGAACGACGACGCGTACTTGGCCGAGTAGGCAAGGATGCGCGTGTGGATGTACCCCGCCGCGTCGAGCGCGCTCCGGAGCGCGCCGATACGCCCGTCCATCATGTCTGAAGGCGCGATGACGTCGACGCCTGCCGCGGCGTGGCACAGCGCCTGCCGGACGAGCGCGTCGACCGTGACATCGTTCATCACGTAACCGTCGGCATCGACCAGGCCGTCCTGGCCGTTGCGCGTGTATGGATCGAGGGCGACGTCGGTGACGACGCCGAGCGTCGGGAAGCGTGCCTTGAGCGCGCGCACGCTGCGCGGCACCAGGCCCTCGTCGTCCCAGGCTGCAGCCGCGTCGTCGCTCTTGTGCTCGGCGGGAATCACCGGGAACAGCGCGATCGCCGGGACACCGAGCTCGACGCAGCGCCCGGCGTCGTCCAGCAAGAGGTCGATCGACTTCCGCGCAACACCCAGGCATCGACGGGACCGGCTCGCTACGCCGCTCTCCACCGCAAACGAACACCGGGTAGATGAGATCGTCCGCCGTGAGCCGGGTTTCGCGCATCAGGCGCCGCGAAAAATCGTCCCGGCGCATGCGGCGCATCCGCTTCGAAGGAAATCTTCCGGCTGTCATGAAGCTCATCAGTCGTGCTGCCTCTGGTCGTGTTCAGTGGAACTCGTGCATCGCGGCGGGGTCCCATGGATGGACGCTTGGCGTCTCCCGCTTTCCTCCCTGAGCGGGTGCCTGCGCCGGTTCGATGCCGGTGCAGGCGTTTCGAGGCCCCGCATCACTCCCCTTGATCGCGGGGCCTTTTTCTGCATTCATCGATGTCCCCCGCCGATTGGCACGCTGGCGCCCGGTCGTCCGCAACGTTTTTGGTGTTCCGTGCCGATGGGTGCCCGGCGCGACGTCGCTCGATGCCATCCTGCCCTTGACGTTCCTGTCGGGCTCGCTCGCCGCGCCACCCGCGACGGTAGGCGCTCCCACGGGCACCATGACGCCCCCACCGCCTGCCCGCGGAACCGGTTCCGCACGGCTTCGCGCGCATTGTCGGCGCGGTTCGTCGCATTCGCCGCGCGTCGCGCCATCGCCGTAGCGGCACGCCGACGAAGTGGCGCGCAGTTGGGTCGCCTGCGCCGTGCGCAAGCAGGCGACAAAGTCGCGCGCAGCGGCCTCGCGCCGCATGATCCGCGTCATGCGATCCAGCGCGCGATGACCGCATCGGCCTCCTCGACCCCCACGCGCGTGGCCGCCGAGAAAGCGACGACGTCGATTCCTCCTGCGTGCATCGGATACACATCGCGTAACCGGCGGGTGATGGTGGTCACCGCCTCTCGGCACTGCGCGCGGTTCAACTTGTCGACTTTGGTCACGAGCACCAGCAGCGGGCGTCCCGACGGAACGAAAACCGCGAGCACTTGCTCGTCCATGCTGCGAAGCCCGTGCCTTGAATCGACGACCAGCACCAGCCCGACCAGCGCAGTGCGCGTCGTGAGGTAGCTCCACAGGAATGCCTGCCAATCCTGCTTTGAGCGCGCGTGGTACTGCCGCATAACCGTAGCCTGGCAGATCGACGACAAGTCCGCCGGCCCGCAACCTGAAGTAATTGATGAGCTGGGTACGGCCCGGTGTCCGGCTCGCGTAGGCAAGCCGCTTCTGACGCGCCAAGACGTTGATCGCGCTGGACTTGCCCGCGTTCGAACGGCCAGCGAAAGCGATCTCGCGACTTCCTTCGCTGGGAAGCTGGCTTGCCTTCGCGGCCCCGGTTTCGAACTGCGCCCCGGCGAGCGGCATCGCGAGAGGTCGCGCGTCGTTTCGCGGCGCGGCTTTGGCCGACTGCACCGACTCCGTTACAATTCGCGGTTTGGTCATCTGCAACCGTCACATGCGCCGGCGCACTTGCCGGACAGGCGGGGCCAAGCGCTACGCATCGAACCATGGAGTGTTCCGACATGATCCGCACCCGGCTCAGCGCCGCCATTGCTGCCGCGGCGTTCTGCGCCCTCACGGCGTCCGCCCAGGAGACCGCGCAGTCCGCGGCCGCGCCCGCGCCCGATCTCAAGAAAGCGCAGCAGACCGCGACTCAGGTTTGCGCCGCCTGTCACGGCGCGGACGGCAACAGCGTCGCGTCGACGAACCCTAATCTCGCCGCGCAAGGCGCCGACTATATCACCCTGCAGCTTGCCCACTTCAAAGCCGGAGTACGGGTCAACGCAACGATGCAAGCGATGGCAGCGTCGCTGTCCGACGCCGACATGACCGGGCTGGGTGTCTATTTCTCGCAGCAAACCCCGAAGGGGCAGGGAGCCCGCGACGCCGCGCTCGCCAAGGCCGGCCAGCACCTGTGGCGCGGTGGCGATTCCGAAAGCGACGTCCCGGCGTGTGCGGCGTGCCACTCTCCGGATGGCGCCGGGGTGCCGAAGACATTCCCGCGACTGTCAGGCCAATATGCCGATTACACCTATTCGCAACTCAAGGCGTTCCAGTCGGGGACGCGCGGCGCCGATCCGGGCGGCAAGGATGTCAACGGCAGCATCATGCACTCGATCGCGCAGCGCATGACCGACGCCCAGATGAAGGCTGTCGCCGAGTACGCGGCCGGCTTGCGCTGACGCACCCCCGGCGTCCAGGCGCAGTCCCGCCGAAATGCGGCAGGCGGAACCGCAATTCATGCCTCGCTGTCCTGGGAGCAGGACGGAGGCGGGTCGATCGCGCCGGCCGCGCGGCGGTTCCTCGGAACTTCGCAAGCAATTGTCGAGGAGCTCTCGCCAGTGAGGGAGCTCGAAGCCGAAGGTCGTCGCGAATCGCCGCGTATCGAGCACCGCGTAGGCCGGACGGCGCGCAGGCGTCGGGTATTCCGCGGTCGCGATCGGGATCACGCGCGGATGCTGCGCGTCGCCGATGATCGCCTGCGCGAAGCCGTGCCAGGTGGTCGCCCCTTGCGCCGACAGGTGATAGAGCCCGCTGCGCTCGGCGAGGTAGGCGAGGCCCTGGGCGGCGAGTGTCGCGATCGCTTCGGCGAGTGCGCGGCTCCAGTTCGGAACGCCAGCCTGGTCGCAGACAATGCGCAATTCCTCTCGCTCTGCGGCAAGCCTTTGCACCGTAGTCAGAAAATTTTTCCCGCGCAGCGCGTAGATCCAGCTGGTGCGAAAGACCAGCGCGTGCGCCCCTGCGGCAGCGATTGCGCGCTCGCCTTCGAGCTTGCTCGCGCCGTAGACATTGAGGGGATTCGCTGCCGAAGTCTCAACGTAGGGTTCGCGGGCGGCGCCGTCGAACACGTAGTCGGTCGAGAAATGGACCAGCACCGCGTCGAGGCGCCGGGCCTCCGTCGGCGAGGATCTCCGGTGCGCGCGCGTTGACCGCGAAAGCGGCATTGCGCTCACCCTCGGCGCGATCGACCGCCGTGTACGCGCCTGCGTTGACGATGAGGCGAGGCGCGAGTTCGCGAACAACCTGCGCAATCCGCGCCGGATCGGCGAGGTCGAGCGTCATGCGATCGCAGGCAACGACATTCCCCAGCGGCGAAAGCGCTGCCGCGATCTCGCTTCCGAGCTGACCGCCGGCGCCGGTGACGAGGATCGTCGGACGATCATCCGGCATCGTGGGCTCGCGCGGTCTAGGGGTAGAGCTCGGCCTGGGCGAACCGGACGCCCGCCGCGTCACGCGGAGCGAGTGTCGGCGTGATTCCCCTCGGCCAGGCGATGCCGAGCGCCGGATCGCTCCATAGCAGCGTGCGCTCGTACTGTGGATACCAGTAATCGGTCGTCTTGTAGAGAAACTGGGCGAGCTCCGAGATGACCAGGAATCCGTGCGCAAATCCGGGAGGGATGTAGAGCATCCGCCGGTTGGCCGCCGAGAGCTCGATCGCGACATGTCGGCCGAATGTCGGCGAGGCGCGGCGCAGGTCCACCGCCACGTCGAACACCGTGCCCTCGATCACGCGGACGAGCTTGCCCTGCGCGTGCTCGATCTGGTAGTGCAGCCCCCGCAGCACGCCGCGCTGCGAGCGCGAATGGTTGTCCTGCACGAAATCGACGTCGATCCCGGCAGCGGCAAAGCTGCGCCGATTCCAGCTCTCGAAGAAGCAACCGCGCGGATCCGGGAAGAGCTCCGGCTCGATGATCGCGACGTCGGGTAGCTGCGCTCGGCGTGACCTGCATCAGCGAATCACCGGGGCGTCGGGCGGATCATCAGCGGATCACCGGGTCGTCGAGCAGGCCCAGCAGGTAACGGCCGTAGCGGTTCCTCGGCATCGCCGCTCCAAGCCGACGCAAGTCCTCGGCGCCGATGTAGCCCTGCCGGTACGCGATCTCCTCGGGGCAGGCGATCTTGAGACCCTGCCGGCGCTCGATGGTCTCGATGTACTGCGAGGCTTCGAGCAGCGACTCGTGTGTCCCGGTATCGAGCCACGCCATCCCCCGCCCCATGACTTCGCAGGCGAGCTCGCCCCATTCGAGGTAGCGTCGATTGACGTCGGTGATCTCGAGCTCGCCGCGCAGCGAGGGCGCGAGCTCGAGCGCGATGTCGACGACGCGCTGGTCGTAGAAATACAGACCGGTGACCGCATAGCGGGATCTCGGTGTCCTGGGCTTTTCCTCGAGGCTCACCACGCGCCCCGCGGCGTCGAACTCGGCGACGCCATAGCGTTCCGGATCAGCGACCGGGTAGGCGAAGATCGTCGCGCCCGTGCGCGGCGGCCGTGGCGCGCGCGAGCTGGGGCTGCAGGTCGTGGCCGTAGAAGATGTTGTCGCCCAGCACCAGGACGCAAACATCGCCGCCGATGAATTCGCGGCCGATGATGAATGCCTGCGCGAGCCCGCCCGGCGACGGCTGCACCGCGTAGGAGAAGCTCATTCCCCAGCGGCTCCCGTCGCCCAGAAGCTGCGCGAAGCGCGGCGTGTCCTCAGGCGTCGAGATCAGCAGGATGTCGCGGATCCCGGCCAGCATCAGCGTCGACAGCGGGTAGTAGATCATCGGCTTGTCGTATACCGGAAGCAGTTGCTTGGACACGACCTGCGTCACCGGATGAAGCCGCGTGCCCGAGCCTCCTGCGAGCACGATGCCCTTGCGCGTCATCGCGTCACCTCTCCGGACGCGGCGCGCTCGGTAGCGGCTCGCGCATCCGCGCGTCGCGCGGGATGCAGATCACGCATACTGGAGATCGATCCAGCGGCGGTATTCGTCGCTCTGGACGCTGGCAAGCCACGCGCGGTTGGCGAGATACCAGTCGACGGTTTTCGCGAGCCCCGAACGAAGGTCTCGGCCGGCACCCAGCCGAGTTCGTCGCGGATCCGGCAGGCATCGATCGCGTAGCGGCGATCGTGTCCGGGGCGGTCGTCGACGAAGCTGATCAGGCGCGCGAAGTCGCGCCCGGGCAGGCGCTCCGCCAGCAGGCGGCACAATGCCCGCACGAGATCGAGGTTCGTCGTCTCGGCATTGCCGCCGATGTTGTAGGTCGCGCCGGGACGCCCACGCGCAAGCACGCGGCGGATGGCGCTGCAGTGATCGCCGACGTAGAGCCAGTCGCGCAGGTACAGTCCGTCGCCGTAGACCGGAAGCGGCCGGCCGGCGAGCGCGTTGACGATCATCAGCGGCATGAGCTTTTCGGGAAACTGCCGCGGTCCGTAATTGTTCGAGCAGTTCGTCGTCAGCGTCGGCAGGCCGTAGGTGTGGTGCCAGGCGCGCACCAGGTGGTCCGAAGACGCCTTCGACGCGGCATACGGACTGTTCGGCGCAAACGGCGTGGTCTCCGAGAACGCAGGATCGACGGGGCCGAGCGAGCCGTAGACCTCGTCGGTCGACACGTGGAGGAAGCGAAAGGCTGCCCGCTCGCCGGGCGGCAGCGCCTCCCACCACGATCGCGTGCACTCGAGCAGCGTGCAGGTCCCGAGGACGTTGGTCCCGACGAAATCGGCGGGATCGCGGATCGAGCGGTCGACGTGGGTCTCGGCGGCGAGATTGACGATCGCCCGCGGACGGTGCCGCGCGAGCAGCGCAGCGATCAACTGCGCATCGCCAATGTCGCCGCGCACGAACGTGTGGCGCGCATCGCCGGCGATGTTCGCGAGGCTTCCGAGATTGCCCGCGTAGGTCAGCTTGTCGACGTTGACCACTGGCTCGTCGTGATCGGCGAGCCAATCGAGCACGAAGCACGAGCCGATGAAACCGGCGCCACCGGTGACGAGGATCATGAGTGCGCGGATGCCTCGAAGGGCGGTGAGGACGCCGGCGAGTTTAGCATCGGACTTCGCTCACGTACCATGATAGTCGCGATACCACGCGACAAAGCGGGCCAGTCCCTCGGCGAGCGGCGTGCGCGGCGCAAATCCGGTCAGCGCGCGCAGGCGCTCGATCGACGCGAACGTCGCCGGGACGTCGCCCGGTTGCATCGGCAGGTCGTGGCGGATCGCGCGCCGTCCAAGGAGGCGCTCCAGCATTGCGATGAAATCGTCCAGCTCGACCGCGGTGTGGT
The DNA here is from genome assembly GCA_963701885.1 of uncultured beta proteobacterium. Taxonomy (GTDB): domain Bacteria; phylum Pseudomonadota; class Gammaproteobacteria; order Burkholderiales; family Casimicrobiaceae; genus VBCG01. Next base: position 458,479 of record CAVPBR010000023.1, on the reverse strand, counting down.
TGCCGATGTTGTAGATCGCGTGCGCGGCGCGCTCGCCGTCCCGCTGGGGCGGCTTCGAAAGCACCCGCACGACCCCTTCGACGATGTCGTCGACATAGGTGAAGTCGCGCTGCATGCGCCCGGCGTTGAAGACCTGGATCGGATCGCCCGCGAGGATCGCACGCGTAAACAGCATCGGGGCCTGGTCGGGGCGGCCCCAGGGACCGTACACGGTGAAGAAGCGCAGCCCGGTCGCGGGCAACCCGAACAGATGGCTGTAGCTGTACGCCATCAGCTCGTTCGCCTTCTTGGTCGCGGCGTAGAGGCTTGCCGGATGATCGACCGGCTGGTCCTCCGAGAACGGCAGCGCGTGACTGGCGCCGTAGACCGACGACGAGGACGCATAGACGAGGTGCCCGATCGCGCTTTGCCGACAGCCCTCGAGAACGTGCCCGAATGCCACCAGGTTGTTGCGCAGATAAGCGTCCGGGTGGATCAGCGAATGGCGCACGCCCGGCTGCGCCGCGAGGTGCACGACCGTGCCGAAGGCGCCGCGCGAGAAGAGCGCCGCGCAGGCCCCTGCGTCGGCAAGATCGAGGGTCTCGAGCGTGAAGCGCGAGCACGAGGCGAGCTCGCGGATGCGCGCGCGCTTGAGCGCCACGTCGTAATACGGCTCGAAGTTGTCGGCCCCGACCACGTCCGCACCGGCGTCGAGCAACGCGCGCGCCGTGTGCATGCCGATGAAGCCTGCGGCGCCCGTGACCAGCACCGGCCGCGAACGCACGCGATCTCCGGTCACGAACGTCGCGCGTCGCGGTCGAGCGCGCGCAGCTTGGCGTGCTTGAGGAAGCTCGCGAATGCGCCGATCGCGATGTGTGCGAGGCCGGCGGCGCCATCGAGAAAGCCGAGCTTCAGCACGTAAAAGCGAAAGAATCGCGCAAGCGGTGCCGCCGCCATCGCAAGCGCCGAGCTACGCTCACCGCGCGCGTGGAGGATGCCAGCCTGCAGCGTGGTGTAACGGTTCTGCTTCTCGACGTAGCGCTCGATCGATTCCGCGGACACGTGCATCAGGTCGCCGTCGAGGCGCTTGACGCGCCCATCGGCGAGCACGCGCTCGTGGACCGCGTCGTCGCTCCAGCGGGCGCGGCGCCGATCGAAAAGCCGCGTGGTCCAGTCGGGATAGCCTTCGCCGTGGGCGAGCCAGCGCCCCAGAAAGCGGTTGCGGCGTGCGAAGGCATACGCGCAATGCGGCGGTTCCCCGCGCGCGAAAAGCCCCTCGACCGACCGGGCGAGTGCGGGCGAGACACGTTTCGTCCGCGTCGAGACAAAGCACCCAGTCAAAGGCCGCTTCGCGGACGCCATACTGCTTCTGCGGTCCGAAGCCGAGCCAGGATTGCATGAGCACGCGCGCGCCTGCCGAGCGCGCGATTTCTACGGTATGATCCGCGCTGCCCGAATCGACGACCAGCGCCTCGGCCACGAAGGGCGCCGACGCGATGCACGCGGCAATGTCGTCCTGCGCGTCGCGCGTGATGATCACCAGCGATATCGGAATGGTCCCGGGCATGCGTGATGCTTCGTTCTCCGCGGACGGCTCGGCTCCCGACCGCTCGGCTGCCGTCCAGTCGATGGTTCGCGTCGGCGGCAAGCTGGCGCGATTCTACGTGGTTTGCGGCGGGTCACCTGGACGCCGCGGCGTGCGGTCACGATGAGGGCGGTCCTGGTCGTCCGGCCCTCGTCGCTCGGCGACATCGTGTATGCGCTCGCGGTTGTCGCCGACATCCTGCAGGCCCAGGCAGGTTCGACGGTCGACTGGGTCGTCGAGCCGGGCTTCGCCGCGCATGGTCGCGCTGTGTCCCGACGTGCGGCGAAGCATCCCTTTCAACCTTCGCCACTGGCGCCGCGAGCCCGGCTCGCCTGCGACCTGGCGAGCGCTGCGCAATTCGGTGCGCGACCTGCGGCAGACGCGCTATGACGCGGTGCTCGACCTGCAGGAGCAGATGAAGGGTGCGCATGATCACGCGTCTCGCGCGTGGCTTGCGCCACGGATTCGACCGCGCGAGCATTCGTGAGCCGCTCGCCACCCTGGGCGACGATGTTCATCATCGCGTCCCGCGGGACCTGCACTTCGTTACGCGCTGCCGGCTCCTGGCCGGTGCTGCGCTCGGCTATCCAGTCGATGGCACGCCCCGCTGGAATTTGCGCCCACCGGTGGATGTGCCGTCCATCCCCGCGCGCCCCTATGTCGTGATCCTGCATTCGACGAGCCGTGCCGAGAAGCTTTGGCCCGAAGCAGACTGGCGCGCGCTCGTCCTGCACTGCGAGCGTGCGGGCTATGCGAGCGTCGTGCCGTGGGGAAGCGCGGAGGAGAGAGGCGCGCAGCCATCGGCTCGCCCAGGGCTACGACGGCGCGACGGTGCCACCATGGCTCACCGTGCCGCAAGCGGCGGCGCTGCTGTCCCGGGCTGCCCTCGTGGTCGGCGTGGACACCGGCTTCACCCATCTGGCCGCAGCGCTGCGCACGCCGACGCTCGCGCTCTTCACCGCGACCGACCGCCTGCGCCACGGTGTGGCCTGCGCCGGCGCGCGCGCGCGCGACCTGGGCGACGCGGGATCCCCGCCGTCGCGCGACGACGTGCTTGCGCCGCGGACCAGCTCCTGCGCATGGCGCCCGACTGACGATGGAGCACGTTGCGCGCTGGGGCTACACGCTGTTGTGGTGGCTTGCGCTTCCCTGGGTGGCCCTGCGCATCTTCCTGCGTGCACGCAGGGAACCCGGATATCGCGAGCGGATCGGCGAGCGCCTCGGGCGCTACGATGGCGAGTCGCTGCCGCCCGCCGCGCACGGCGGCCGCATCTGGATCCACGCAGTATCGGTGGGCGAGACGCGCGCGATCGCGCCGCTCGTCATGCGCTTGCAGGCCCGCCGCCCGGCGCCATCGATCCTGCTCACGCATACGACGGCCACCGGACGCGCGACCGGGCATGCGCTGTTCGGCGATGCGATCGACCCAAGCGTGGCTGCCATGGGACCTGCCGCATGCGGTTCGCGCATTCCTGCGGCACTTCAGGCCCGACACGGGCCTCCTGGTGGAGACCGAATTGTGGCCGAACCTGGCGGCAGCGGCGAAGAACGCCCGGATTCCCCTCTTCCTCGTCAATGCGCGCCTCTCCGCACGCTCGGCACGCGGCTACGCGCGCATCGCGACGCTCTCACGCCCGCTGCTGGCCTCGCTCGCCGGCGTCGCCGCGCAAGGTGACGCCGATGCGCAGCGGCTCGGCGCGCTTGGCGCGCGCGACGTGGTGGTAACCGGCAACCTCAAATTCGACCTCGGCATCCCCGATGCGATGCGCGCACGGGGCCGCGAACTGCGCGCGGCAATCGGGGACGACCGGCCGGTCCTCGTGGCCGCGTCGACGCGCGACGGCGAGGAGGCGCTCGTCCTCGACGCGCTCGCCCGCCACCGCACCGCGCTGCCTCCGCAGTGCGCGTGATTCTCGTTCCGCGCCATCCGCAGCGCTTCGACGCGGTCGCATCCTTGCTGCGCGAACGCGGGCTGGCATTTGCACGGCGCAGCGATGGATTGCCCCTCCCCCGCGACGCAACGTTCCTGCTCGGCGATTCGATGGGCGAAATGTTCGCGTACTACGCCGCGGCGGACGTGGCATTCGTCGGGGGCAGCCTGGTGCCGCTCGGCGGTCAGAACCTGCTCGAGCCGATTGCCGCCGGCACGCCAACCCTCGTCGGCCCGCACACGTTCAATTTCGCGGAAGCGGCCGAGGCGGCGGTCGCCGCCGGCGCCGCGCTGCGTGTTGGCGATGCCGCTGGGATGCTAGCTGCTGCGGGCCAGCTTCTTGCCGACCGTGCTGCGCGCGAGCGGATGCGTTCGGACGGCGCAGCCTTCCTGCTCAGGCATCGTGGCGCAGCGGACCGGCTGTGGGCCTGGCTCGCGCCGAAGATCGACCGCCAGTGTGCCGTACCCGGCGCGCAGCACGGCTGAACGTGCTTCAGCCCTGCAACCTGCGGTTGACGTCCTGCAAGTCGTCGATCGACAGTGTTCCTGCGGCGGACTTGAGCTGCAGCACGCCCAGCAGGTAGTTGAAATACGCCTGCGCGAGGTCGCGCCGGCGCTGGAACACATTCTGCTGCGTGTTCAGCACATCGAGATTCGTGCGCACGCCGACTTCCTGTCCGGTCTTGTTCGATTCGTAGGCGACGTTCGCCGACGCCAGCGCCTGCTTCAGCGCCGATACCGAGGCTACGGCGCTGGTCACGCTCGCAAAGCCGGTCTGGGCACTGAAGAGCGCATTGCGCCGCGCGAGTTCCAGGCTATGGCGGGCGCTATCCTGCTGCGCGAGCGCCTGCCTGACCTTCGAATCGATGAAGCCTCCGTCGTAGAGCGGAACGGCGAGTGCGAGCCCGATGGTCGCCTGGCGCGAATTGCTCGGCACACCGAGCTGGATGGTCCCATTCGACGCCTGTGCGTCATAGGTGCCGACGAGATCGAGGGTCGGCAGGTGCCCCGCACGCTGACGCTCGACTTCGAGTGCAGCGATCGCGCTGTTGTACTGCGCGATCTTCACGGCGAGATTGCCGGTGAGTGCGCGCTGCACCCAGGCATCGGCGGAGTCCGGATCGGGCAGCGTCGGCTCGAACGAGGGTCCGAGGCGCTTCAGATCGGCGGGCTCGCGGCCGATGATCGCGCGTAATGCGGTGCGCTTGTTGTCGAGATCGTTCCGCGACGAAATTTCCTGCGCCACGATCGCGTCGTAGGCAGCCTGCGCCTCATTAGTGTCGGTGATCGTCGCGACGCCCACTTCGAAGTTGCGCTTGGCCTGGGCAAGCTGCTCCGATACCGCGGCCTTCTGACTTTCCGCAAGCTCGATGTTGAATTGCGCGAGCAGGATGTCGAAATACGCGCCCGCAACGCGCAGGAGGAGGTCCTGCTGCGCGGCCTCGAGCGTATCGTCGGCCTGCTCGACCTGCTTGTTAGCCTCGGACAGTGCCACCGTGTTCGCGTAGCGGTATAGTGGCTGCGACGCCGAGACGGTCAGGCTGCCGAACCAGAAGCCGCGGTTGATGCCCACCGCAGAATCGCCGTGGACCGACTCGTCGTAACTGTTGGCATTCAGCGCTCCGGTGACGCTGACGTTGGGCAGCAGGCCGGCGCGCGCCTGGGGCACCGCTTCCTTCGTCGCAGCGTAATTGGCGCGCGCCCCGGCGAGCGTCGGATCATTGCGCTCGGCATCCTGGTAGATCTGGAGCAGGTCCTCGCCAGCCGCAGGCGCGCAGTGCAGCGCAGAGGCGACGAGCGCGACCGCGAGAACGGTCATCGGGCGGATCATCTGAAGTGCTCGCAAGGAAAGGGTAGACGCCGCCGGGTTGCGGGTGCGGGACTCGCGGCCGAAGCACAGGTCAGAATTCGAATCGGGCCGGGGTCAGCGCATTCTCGAGCGGATCGACGACCGTTTCGAACAGGTCGGAAACCGTGCGCGCGTCGGGTGTGCTCCAGTGCATGAGCCGCGCCTGCATCACGGGCGCGTCGCCGACGACCGCGAACATCCTCCCGCCGGGCAGAATCTGCTCGGCAAAGCGCCCGGGCAGGACGGGCGTCGACCCGGTCAGCACGATCACGTCATAGCTCTCGTCGCCCCAGCCGCGCGCACCGTCGCCGACCACGACCCGGACGTTCGAGAGGCCCTTCCGCACGAGCCTGGCACGCGCATCGGCCGCGAGCGCAGGATCGATCTCGACACTTGTTACGTCGGCGGCCTCGTTCGCCAGCAACGCGCAGAAATAGCCGCTGCCGGTGCCGATCTCGAGTACCCGGTCCGATCCGCGCAGCGCGAGTTCCTGGAGAACCCGCGCCTCCATCCTCGGCGTCCACATCTTCGCGCGCGGCGAAAGCGGCAGCTCGAGGTCGGCGAAAGCGAGCGCGCGATATGCCGCAGGGACGAATTCTTCGCGCTTGACCTTGAACAGCAGGTCGAGCACGCGCTGGTCGAGCACCTCCCAGGTGCGAATCTGGTGCTCGACCATCGTGTTGCGCGCCAGGTCGTAGTCGAATCCGTTCATTGCATCGGCTCCGCCACCCCCATGGATGACGGCGGGGCATTGTATCAAGGTCACCTTGCCGTTCGGATGCGGTCCCTGCTCCGCGGATTCTGTCGAGCGTGCGCCGGCACGCCCCGGAACGGGAAGATGAACCCCGACAGCAGCATCGACGGAAGGAAGAAAGAGAACATCATCTGCATCGTCTGCAACTGCTTGGCGGGCGGCGAAATCAGTCGTCGGTGCCCGGCGCAAGGCGTGGCAGCGCAGGCGCTGCGCGCACGCCACTGTGGCGCGCACGCCGCTCGCGCAGCGCGTCGAGATAGGTGTAGAGCACCGGCACGACGACCAGCGTCAGCACGGTCGAGGTGATGACGCCGCCGATGATCGCGCGACCCATCGGCGCCTGCTGCTCCCCGCTGTCGCCCAGCCCCAGCGCGAGCGGCAGCATTCCGCCGATCATCGCCGCGGTGGTCATCAGGATCGGACGCAGGCGCACCTGTCCGGCGGTAAGCAGCGCGTCGGCGAGCGTCGCCCCCGCGCGTCGCGCGCGGTTCGCGAAGTCGACCAGCAGGATCGCGTTCTTGGTGACGAGGCCCATCAGCATGATGAAGCCGATGATCGAGAACAGGTTGAGCGTCGTTCCGGTCACCAGCAACGCGAGCAGCACGCCGATCAGCGAGAACGGCAGCGACGCCATGATGGCGAGCGGCTGGGTGAAGCTCGCGAACTGTGAGGCGAGGATCAGGTAGATGAAGATGACGGCAAGCCCCAGCGCTGCAAGCGCCGCCTGAAAGGATTCTTGCATGTCCTGCTGCTGGCCCGCCGCATGCAGCCGGTATCCGGGCGGGAGTTGCATCGTGTCGGCGATCTTCTGCACCTCGGAGCCGACGTCGCCGGTGGGACGCCCCTGCACGTTCGCGTAGATGCCGACTCGCCGCTGCAAGCTCTCGCGCTTGATGATCTGCGGGCTCGTCGATTCGACCAGCCGCGCGACCTGGCGCAGCGGAACCATCCGCATCTGCCCATCGGGACCGCGCCGGTTGGTCGTCAGGTACAGGTTGCCGAGGTCGGAGGCAAGCTGCCGGCGATTCTTCGACAGCTGGACATTCACCTCGTAGTTCTGGCCGTCGGGAGCGAGCCAGTAGCTCACCGTGTCCCCGGCAACGAGCGGCCGGATCGTCGCGCCGACCTGCTGCACGGTGATGCCCAGATCGGCTGCCGCATCGTTGTCGAGCTGGATCGACAGCGCCGGGTTGGCCGCCTTGTCGGAGGTCTCGAGGTCGACGATGCCGGGCAGCCTGGCGACCCGGTCGGAGAACTGCTGCGCGAGATGGGACAGCGTGTCGGGATCGGGTCCCAGCACGTTGAACCAGATTGGAAAGTCGTAGCCCAGCGCAAGTTGGAGCCCGGGAACGGGTTTGAGCGCGGCACGGATTGCGCGCTCGAGTTCCTTTTGCGAGCGCGACCTGCGGCTCCGGTCGACGAGCTTCAGGTTGACCCGGGCGTAATTGCGCCCGTCTTCAGTGCCGACAGTCGTCATCACCATCGCAATTTCGGGGAACTTCGCCAGCACGCGCTCGGCTTCCGCGGTCTTGGCATCCGTGTATTCGAGGCTCGATCCAACCGGCGTGTTGAGGCGCAACGAAATGAAGCCCTGGTCGACGTCGGGAATGAATTCGGTTCCCACCAGCGGGACGATCAGGAAGCTGCCAGCGAACGTCGCGACCGCGGCCGCGAGCACGGTCTTGCGATGCCCGAGCGCCCAGCGCAACACCTTCGCGTAGACCACGTGGACAGAGTCGATCGCACGCTCGATCCGCATCATCTGGCGCCCAAGCCAGGGAACGCGCGTGAAGCGCTGCGCCGGCGGGTCGCGCCACACCGACGACAGCATCGGATCGAGGGTGAAGCTCACGAACAGCGACACCAGCACCGCGACGGTCACCGTCACTCCGAACTGGAAGAAGAAGCGCCCGATGACCCCGTTCATGAATGCGATCGGCACGAATACCGCGACGATTGCGAAGGTTGTCGCCATCACCGCGAGCCCGATCTCGCCGGTACCCTCGCGTGCCGCAGTTACATGATCCTTGCCGAGCGCCAGGTGCCGGACGATGTTCTCGCGCACGACGATCGCGTCATCGATCAGGAGCCCGATGCACAGCGACAACGCCATCAGGGTCAGGAAGTTCAGCGTGAACCCGAACGCGTAGAGCGCGATGAAGGTCGCGACGACCGCGAGCGGCAGCGTCAACCCGGTGATGATCGTGCTGCGCCAGCTTCCGAGAAACAGAAACACGATCAGCACCGTGAGCAGGCCTCCTTCGACGATCGTGCTCTTGACCCGGTCGACGGCGCGCTTCACATCGTCCGCGCTCGAGTAGGTGATGCGCAAGTCGACATCCGAAGGCAGGCGCGTCTTGAGCGCGGCCACCGCGGCGCGTATGTTCTGGCCGGTCTCGACGATGTTTGCGTCCTGCGCTTTCTGGATGTCGATGGTGATCGCCGGCTTCCCGTCGACCCTCGAGATCGAGTCCTGATCCTTCTCGCCGTCGATGACGTCGGCGACCTGCGACAGGTAGACCGGCCCGCCGCCTTGCTGCGCGACGATGATGCGGCCGAACTGCGCCGGCTCCTTGATCCTGCCGGCGATGCGAACGACTGCGTCGCGGGACCCGCGCGTGATCCGTCCGGCGGGAACGTCCTGGTTCGCGTCGCGGATCGCATCGATCACCCGATCGACGCCGATGCCGAGCGCGGTCAGCGCCTCGGGCCTGATCTGAACCAGGACCTGCCGGGCCACGCGCCCGTTGACGTCGACGCGCGCAACGCCGGGAAGGTTCTCGAGACCCTTGACGATCGTCTGGTCGGTGAGCGACGTGAGCTCACGCAAATCCGTCGTCTTTGATGTGACCGCGAGCGAGGCGACCGGCTGGCTGTTCTCATTGTCGACGCGGATCACCTGCGGATCCTTGACGTCCTTCGGGAAGCCCGCGCGTACCTGTGAGACCTTGTCACGCACGTCTTGCAGCGCCTGAACGATGTTGGTCGACAGCCGGAACTCGACGAAGACCTGGCTCTCCCCCTCGAGCGAATTCGAGCGGATCACCTTGACGCCTGAGACCTGGTTCGCCGCGTATTCGATCGGCTTGGTCACGTCCGACTCGACCGCCTCGGGTGCGGCTCCCGGATACGCGGTCATGACCAGCACGAAAGGCAGCGTCACATCCGGCATCTGCTCGACGTCAAGGCGCGCGTACGAGAACAGTCCGAGGACGGTGATGCCGATCATCACCATCGTCGCGAATACCGGGTTATTGATCGAGGTGCGCGTGATCCACATGACCGGGGCTCCTCAGCCGATCCCGTTGCGGGCGGTCTTCGCCGCGGGCGCGGCAACGACGGCAGGCAGGCCCTCTTTCAGGTTGTCGTAGCGCCCCGCAAGCACCGGTACGTCCGGTGGCAGCACGGTCATGATTTCGACCCTGCCGCTCGCGTCGTCGCGGCGCCCGGTGAGAACGATCCGGCGCGTGAGCTTGCCGCCCTCGATTGTCCACACATAGGTCTGTCCGGTGTCGTTGCGCACCGCGCCCGCGGGCAGCGTCGGCGCAGGCGCGCTTGCAGCGAGCGCGATGCGTCCGGTCGCGAACATCCCTGCGCGCAGTGCCGCGTCGGGATTGGGCAGGCTTACGTGCACGACGATCGCGCGGGTTCCCGGTTCGGTCGCGGGATTGATCCGGTCGATACGTCCGGCGAAGCGCCGCTCGCCAAAGCCGTCGACCGCGAGCTCGACGGGCATGCCGGGCCGGAGCTCCGGAACGTCGAGGGCCGGCACCATCGCCTGGACCTCGAGCTCGGAAAGATCGACGATCGTGAGCAGCAGCGACTCGATGGCGACTTTCTCGCCGGGCTGCACATTGCGCTTCGCGATGATCCCGGAAAGCGGCGCGACGACCTCCGCATCGGAGAGTGCGTTCTGTGCGAGCTGCACTTGCGCCTGCGCCGATTTGACGTTGCCGCGGGCGACGTCATAGCTCGACTCGGCATTGTCGAAGGCGTTTTGCGAGATGAAGCGGTCGTGGAGCAACCGCAGGTTCATCGTGCGCGTCTTGTCGGCAAGCGCGAGCTGTGCGCGTGCGCTTTCGAGCGCACCCATCCGATCGGCAAGGCGCGAGCCCAGGTCGGCCGAATCGATCCGCGCGAGGCGCTGGCCCGCGCGTACCGCATCACCCTCGCGCAGCGTCAGGTCGGAGACGTCACCGGCGACCTTGGCTTTGACGAGTGCCTGCCGCACGGGCTCCAACGTTCCCGAGACTGCCAGCCAGTGCGCGAGTGGCAGGTCCTGCACGCGAACGAGATCGGCTGCCGCAAATTCCAGCGCAACGGCGCTCGTGCGATCCGCTCTGCTCGCCGCGGCATCGCTCGCATGCCTCGCAGTGCGAAGCGCGGCCGTGCCCGCGAGCGCACCGACGAGAGCCAGCGCCGCCAGCGCGCCCACGACCCGCTTGCGCGTCAGGTGGATGGACATTCGTTCTCCCTGCGCGTCCGGAACCGGATACGGCCCCGGTGATCGCGCCTCCGGCTTCGCGACGCACGGCATCCGCGGTCCTTGCGCGCGACGGTTCGATGCTCTCGGCGCCCCCACTCCGGATTCGGTTGCGACGCCCGACTTCCGGGTACCCGCCGCGCCGGAGCCGCCCAAGGCGCCCGCGGCCCCGGGTCTCGCGCCCGCGTGACCTGGCGCCGACCCCGCCTCTGGATTGACATGCGGCGCGCGGCTAACCCATAATTTTATGCTTTTTCCTTCACCCCACTTCCCCTTGGAGGGATCAGATGCGTGTCACCCACAGGATCGGCCTGACGCTCGTCGCAGCGTCGGTCATTGCGATGTATGGCTGCGGTAAGCAGGAACAGCCGAACCAGGCGGCACAGGCGCCCGCACCGGCCGCCGCGCCGGCAGAGGAAGCGGTCACGGTGACGATCGGATCGGCCGGTCCGCTGACCGGCGAGATCGCCCACCTCGGCAAGGACAACGACAACGGCGTTCGGCTGGCGATCGACCAGGCCGACGCGAAGAAGATCACGATCGGCGGCAAGCTCATCAAGTTCGTCGTCGAGAGCGAAGATGACCAGGCCGACCCGAAGCTCGGCCCGACGATCGCGCAGAAATTCGCCGACGCCAAAGTGGCGGGCGTCGTCGGTCACCTGAATTCGGGGGTGACGATCCCGGCATCGGCGGTCTACCACCAGAACGGAATCCCGATGATCTCGGGCTCGGCGACCAATCCGCAGCTCACCGAGCAGGGCTTCAACAACGTCTTCCGCGTCGTCGGCCGCGACGACCAGCAGGGCCCTGCCGTCGCGCAATACCTCGAGGCAATGAAGGTCAAGAAGGTGGCGATCGCCGACGATGCAACCGCGTACGGAGAAGGACTCGCCAACGAGGTCGAGAAGACGCTGAAGAACGCCGGCGTCCAGGTGGTCGCCCGCGAGAAGACCAACGACAAGGCGACCGACTTCAAGGCGATCCTGACCAAGATGAAGGGCCGTGCGCCGGACGCGGTATTCTACGGTGGGATGGACGCCACCGGTGGTCCGATGCTGAAGCAGGCGCGGGAGCTCGGGATCAAGGCGGTGTTTTCCTTCGGCGACGGCGCGTGTACCGAAACGATGAACAAGCTCGCCGGCGAAAAGAATGCCGACGGCTTCATCTGCTCGCAGGCCGGATTGCCAGTCGTCGCCGCCTCGAAGGGCTTTCTCGACGCCTACAAGGCCAAGTACAACGTCGATCCGATCATCTACGCGCCTTTCACCTATGACGCGGCGAATCTCCTTATCGCGGCGATGGAAAAGGCGGATTCGACCGATCCGGCCAAGTACCTGCCGGCGCTGCAGAAGATCAGCTACGACGGTGCAACCGGCCACATCGAGTTCGACGACAAGGGTGACCGCAAGAACGCCGAGATCACGATCTTCACGATGAAGGACGGCAAGCTTGCTCCGGTCGCCGTGGTCAAGGGCGGCAAGAGCATCGGCTTCGACGACTTCATGAAGCTGGCGTCGGCGTCGCAGGCGACGGCACCCGCGATGGCGCCCGCGATGGCGCCCGCCGAACCAGCGAAGGACGACACCAAGAAGTAGTCAGCGGCATTCGGTTTCGGATCCGGCGGCGCCCCTTCGGGCGCCGTTTTTTTCGTTCGCCGCAGGCGCGTGCATCGTCGCTCCGCGTTCGATCGCCGGCATGCGGCAGGGCGCTGCGCACATGCGGCGAAGCTTGACGCAGCGTGGATGCTGCGACGATGCCGCGACATTGCGCCGAACCGGTTTCGCGGCGGCGGTGGGGCGTGCACGGGGCCCGTGGTAACGCCTGCCGTCGCGGGTGGCGCGGCAAGCGAGCCCGACAGGAACATCAAGGGCAGGATGTCCTCGAGCGACGCCGCGCCGGGCACCCGCCGGCAGGCGATTGCGGACGACCGGGCGCCGTGCACGCCCCACCGCCGCCGCGAAACCAGCGCGCGCACTTGCCGCCGACGCCCCGTTCCCCGCACAATCGCGGGGCTGAACCCCCCAGCCCGTTCATCGTGGACACCTTCATTCAGCAACTCGTCAACGGCATCACGCTCGGCAGCGTGTATGCGATCGTGGCGCTGGGCTACACGATGGTCTACGGCATCATCCAGCTCATCAACTTCGCGCACGGCGAGGTCGTGATGATCGGCGCGATGGTCGCCTACACGGTGATCACCGTGCTCGTGGGCGCCGGCGTGCGTCTGCCGCCGATTGCGATCCTCGCGATTGCGACGCTGTGCGCGATCCCGGTGTGCATGACGGTCGGCTACGCGCTGGAGCGGGTTGCCTACCGGCCGCTGCGCAATGCGCCCCGGCTCGCGCCGCTGATCACCGCGATCGGTTTGTCGATCGTCCTGCAGCACGTCGCGCTGATCATCTGGGGCCGCTCGCCGCTGCCGTATCCGCAGGTCGTCGAAACGGTGAGCTATCGCCTGACGCACTCGTCCGACGGTGCAACGATCACCAACGTGCAGATCGGCATCATCGTGCTTTCGGTGGCGATGATGGCGGGTCTGCTGCTGCTCGTCTACCGCACCAAGCTCGGCATCTCGATGCGAGCGGTCGCGCAGAACCCCCAAGTCGCAGGCCTGATGGGCATCGACATCAACCGGGTGATTTCGCTTACCTTCATCATCGGCACCGGACTCGCCGCAGTCGCCGGTGTCATGGACGGCAGTTACTACGGGGTCGCCCACTACCAGATGGGCTTCCTGCTCGGCCTGAAGGCGTTCTCCGCGGCGGTGCTGGGCGGCATCGGCAACCTGGGCGGCGCGATGCTGGGCGGTCTGCTGCTGGGCGTGATCGAAGCGCTCGGCGCCGGATACGTGGGTGAGCTCACCAACCTGTGCAACCTGTCGGGATGGTTCGATGCGCTCGCGCAGGCGCTGCACCAACGATCCGCATCTCGCGGTCTTCGGCTCGAATTACCAGGACGTGTTCGCGTTCATCGTATTGATCCTGGTACTGATCTTCCGTCCTTCCGGCCTGCTCGGCGAGCGGGTATCCGACCGCGCCTAGGACGTCTCGTCCCGATGCGCAGGCAGGTCGACGCCCGCCGCCGTCCCGCGCTCAGGTGGGTTGGCATCGCGTTCGTCGCCGTCGCGCTTGCCGCGCTTCCATGGATGCTGGCCGGGATCGGGACCGCCTGGGTGCGCATTACCGACCTCGCGATCCTCTACTGCTTTCTTGCGCTGGGGCTCAACATCGTCGTCGGATTCGCAGGGCTGCTCGACCTGGGTTACATCGCTTTCTATGGCGTAGGCGCGTACGTCTATGCATTGCTTGCGAGTCCCCAGTTCGGCATCCACCTGCCTTTCTGGGCGATCCTGCCGTTGGGCGCGGCCGTGGCCTGCATCTTCGGCGTGCTGCTCGGTGCACCGACACTCAAGCTGCGCGGTGATTACCTCGCGATCGTCACGCTGGGATTCGGCGAGATCGTCCGCATCTTTCTGAACAACCTGTCGACGCCGTTCAATCTCACCAACGGCCCGCAGGGAATCACGCTGATCGATCCGTTCCGCATCGGCGGGTTCAGCTTCGCAGGCAAGCAGGAGGTGCTGGGCCAGGCACTGACCTCGCCGATCAAGTACTACTATTTCCTGCTTGTGGTGCTGCTCGCCGTCATGGTCGTCAACCTGCGGCTGCAGAACTCGCGGATCGGCCGCGCCTGGGAAGCCATCCGCGAGGACGAGATCGCGGCGCGCGCGATGGGCATCAACACTCGCAACATGAAGCTCCTCGCCTTCGCAATGGGAGCATCGTTCGGCGGGATCGCCGGCGGGATGTTCTCCGCGATGCAGGGCTTCATCAGCCCCGAGAGCTTCGTTCTCGTCGAGTCGATCATGGTGCTGTCGATGGTCGTGCTGGGCGGGATGGGAAACGTGTTTGGCGTGGTGATCGGCGCGCTCCTCCTGTCCTATGTCCCGGAGATCCTGCGCTACACCGTGGGTCCGGCACAGCAGGCCGTGTTCGGACGCATGCTGATCGACCCCGAAGTGTTCCGGATGCTGCTGTTCGGCCTGGCGCTCGTGCTGATGATGCTGTTTCGCCCGGCGGGCATCCTGCCCTCCGCCGTGCGTAAGCGCGAGCTGCAGGGACGCACGGACGCAACATGACTGCGGCGGGATGCCTCTGGAGAACCGGGGCGTGAACGAGCAGCCCGACCTGCTCGTCGCGACGGACGTGACCAAGCGCTTCGGCGGGGTGAGCGCGCTTGCCGGCGTCTCGTTCACGATCCGCCGCGGCGAGATCTACGGCCTCATCGGCCCGAACGGCGCCGGGAAGACGTCGCTTTTCAATGTCCTGACCGGAATTTACGCACCCGATTCCGGGCGCTTCAGTTTCGACGGGCTGCCGCTCGAAGGACTGAAGCCCAACGATGTTGCTGAGCGCGGGATCGCGCGCACGTTCCAGAACATCCGGCTGTTCGCCAACCTTTCGGCGCTCGAGAACGTGATGATCGGCCGCCACGTGCGCACGCGCGCCGGCGTGTTCGGGGCGATTCTTCGCGATGGACGCACTCGGGCCGAGGAACGCGCGATCGAGAAGCGCGCGAGGGAGCTTCTCGATTACGTCGGGGTCAGCACGCGAGCGAACCACCTCGCCAAGCATCTCGCTTACGGCGACCAGCGCAAGCTCGAGATTGCGCGCGCGCTCGCCACCGATCCGCGCCTGCTCGCACTGGACGAGCCCGCGGCGGGCATGAACGCGACCGAGACCGCGGCGCTCAGGGATCTGCTCGAAAATATCCGCCGCGATGGCATCACCATCCTCCTGATCGAGCATGACATGAAGCTGGTGATGACCGTCTGCGACCGTGTGCTGGTCCTCGACTACGGCAGGAAGATCGCCGAGGGCCCCGCCACCCAGGTCCAGAAGGACGAGCAGGTGATCGCCGCCTACCTGGGTGGCGAGGTCACGCTGAATCTCAAGAGGACCTGAGGACGTGAACGCTACTGCGACTGCGCTGCTGTCGCTGCACGCGCTTAAGCTCGCCTACGGCGGCATCCAGGCGGTCAAGGGGATCGATATTGCGGTCGGCAAGGGCGAGCTCGTATGCCTCATCGGCGCCAACGGCGCAGGGAAAACGACGACGCTGAAGGGCATCTGCGGCATGCTGCCGGTCGGTGCCGGCAGCATTCGCTATGCCGGCAACGACATTACCGGCCGGCGCTCGTTCGAGCTCGTTCGCCGCGGGCTGGTGATGGTTCCCGAAGGCCGCGGCGTGTTCGGCGCGTTGACGATCGAGGAGAACCTCGCGATGGGCGCCTACATACGCGACGACCGCGCCGCGGTACAGGACGACATCTCGCGGGTGTTCACGCTGTTTCCCCGGCTCAAGGAACGCCGTCGCCAGACCGCGGGAACGCTGTCGGGGGGCGAGCAGCAAATGCTTGCGATTGGCCGCGCGCTGATGTCCCGGCCGAAGCTCCTGCTCCTCGACGAGCCTTCGATGGGCCTCGCACCGCTGATGGTGCAGAAGGTGTTCGAGACGATTATGGCGATCTCCAGGGAAGGGGTCACGATCCTGCTGATCGAGCAGAATGCGCGGCTGGCGCTCGAAGTGAGCGACCGCGGCTACGTGATGGAATCGGGAGAGATCACCCTCGAAGGCGACGCCGCGACGCTGCTGAACGATCCCAAGGTGCGCGCGGCGTATCTCGGCGAAAGCGCCTGAGCGAAAGGGCATCGCACATCCCGGCCGAACCTGGCCCCGCGCTTCCCGATCCGGGTCGCGACGGGCGCGTCCCGCGGACGCCGCACGCCGTCGCGAGCAGCCATGCACTCGCGTGGTATGGCGAGGCGATGCAACTGTGGAAACGCGGGCGCTTCGTGTTCTCCGCGCTCGCGCTCGTCATCGTTGCCGTCAATCTGGCACTCGGCCTGCTGCCGGCCGCAGGCATCGCCGTCGGCCAAGTGCTGCTGCCGCTGCTCGAATGCGCGTTGCTCTATGCGAGCCTCGCCGCCGATCGCGGCGATCGCCCGCGGCTCCTTCACCTGGTCGCCGTGGTCGGCGCGCCGCCGGGCGCCCTGGCGGCGGTGGCCCTCGCCGGCTCGCTGGTTTTCGCTGCCGAGGCGCTCGTAGCACTGCAAGTCGGCGGCGTCGACATGCTGTCGCCGACGCGCAGCGCGACGGTGTCGGCGACCACCCTGCTCGCCACCTATGCGGCGGGGATGCTCGTCTCGCTGCCGCTGACCTTCGTGCCTTTCGCCGCGCTGTTCGACGGCGCCTCGTTTCGCGAGGCCTTCGCCCAGAGCTTCGCCGGGTTCGCGCGCAATCCCGTGCCACTGCTCGTCTACGGCGGCATCTCGTTCCTGTTGCTGCTGCTCGGGCTGCTGACCAGCGGTCTCGGCCTGTTGCTCGCGCTGCCGTGGTCGGCCGCCGCCTCCTACGCGGCGTGGAAGGACATCTTCGGCGTTGCGTGAATGTCTTGCAGCCGACCGCCGCGATGCTTCAGTCCTCGATCTCCCACTCCTCGGCACTGGCACCCGCCAGCGCACGCACGCGCGCCTCATCTTTTGCGAACTCGGCCGCCGGCCCGGAGTAGACCATCTGCCCGTCGTCGAGGACGTAGGCGTGGTCGGCAACGGCGACCGCAGCGCGCACGTTCTGCTCGACGAGGAGGACCGACATTCCCTCCTTGCGCGCACCGACGACGATGTTGAACACTTCGCGCACGATCAGCGGGGCGAGCCCCTGCGACGGTTCGTCGAGCGCGAGAATCCTGGGATTCAGCATCAGCGTGCGCGCGATTGCCAGCATTTCCTGCTCGCCGCCTGAGAGCTGACTGCCCTTGTTGCCTTTGCGCTCCGCGAGCCGTGGAAACGACTCGAAGACGCGCTCGATCGTCCACGGGCCCCGGCGCATAATCGGAATCATCAAGTTCTCCTCGACCGTGAGATTCTGGAAGATCCGACGGCCCTCCGGCACGTAGCCCAGACCCAATCTCGCGATCTGGTCGGGCGGCCAGTGGGTCGTGGCCTGTCCGAACACTCGAATCGCGCCCTCGCGGGCCGGGGTCAGGCCGACGATGCTGCGCAGCGTCGTGGTCTTTCCCGCGCCGTTGCGGCCGAGCAACGCGGCGATCTGGCCTTCACCAACGGCGAGGCTCACGCCGCGGAGAATATGGCTTTTGCCGTAATAGGTGTGCAGCCCCTCGACTTCGAGGACGTTCAACGCGGATCTCCCAGGTACGCCGCCTGAACCTGCTCGTCGGCCGCGATCTCGGCCGGCGTGCCCTCGGCGAGAACCCGGCCCTCGGCGAGCACCATGATCCGGTCGGCCAGGTGGAACACGACGCGCATGTCGTGCTCGATCAGCACGATCGCAAGGCTCTGGTTCCGGTGCAGCCGCCGGATCAGCCGCGTGATGTCGTAGGTCTCCTGGTCCCCCATGCCCGCAGTCGGCTCGTCGAGGAGGAGCAGGCGAGGTTTGAGCGCGAGCGCCATCAGAATCTCGGTCGCACGCTGATCCCCATGCGAAAGCTCACCGGCCAGTCGATTCGCCTTGTCACTCAGGTTCGCATGCAGCATCAGCTCGACGACGCGCGCGTCCATCTCGTCCTTCAGGCGGCGCGGGATCCACGGGCGCAACCGGAGCCCCGCCGCCACTTCGACCGGGATGCGCAGGTTCTGCCGCACCGTGAGCTCGGGAAAGATCTCGGTGATCTGGAAAGTACGCGCCATGCCCATCGCGACACGCTCGTGGGCGGGGAACTGCGTCACATCCTCACCGTCGAGGATGATCTTCCCCGACGTTGGCGGGAAGAAGCCGCTGATGAGGTTGAAAAAAGTCGTTTTGCCGGCGCCGTTGGGACCGATGATCGCGCGCAACTCGCCTGGGGCGACCGACAGGGAAACGTCGTTGACTGCGACCAGGCTGCCGAAGCTCCGCGTCGCGTTCTCGACCCGCAGCAGGCTCATTGCCCGCTCCGGCGGCGCAACATCCCCAGCACTCCGCGCGGGAAGAAGAGCACGATCAGCACGAAGAACAGCCCGACGAACGACATCCAGTTCTCGGTGCGGCTCGAGACGAAGTCCTGCAGCACGACGAAGATCGCCGCACCGATCAGCGGCCCCCAGAACGCTCGCATGCCCCCCAGCACCGCCATGATCACGAAATTGCCCGACAGGTCCCAGCGCAGCGCGCGCGGATCGATGAAGTTGTTGAGCAGCGCGTAGAGGGTGCCGGCGAGGCTCACAAACAGGCACGAGATCACGAACGACAGCCACAGGTGGCGCTCGACCGGTATTCCGAGGAAGCGGGCTCGCCGTTCGTTCTCGCGGATCGCAAGCAGTGTCCGTCCGAACGGCGAGCGCAGGATCACACCCATGCACAACGCGGCGAGCCCGAACAGCGCCAGGACGAAGTAATAGAACGCGAGCGGATGGTCGAGCAGCTCGATTCGCGCGAACCCGAGGTTCAGCGCCTGCCGCTTCCAGCCGCTGAGCCCGTCATCGCCACCCGTGAACGAATTCCAGCGAAAGGCCATGAAGAAGAACACTTGGCCGAACGCAATGGTCACCATTGCGAAATAGACTCCGCGCAGCCTGACGATCAGGGCGCCGATCACCATCGCCGCCAGCGTACCGGCGGCGACACCTGCCAGGATCCCGAGCGGCGTGCTCGGCACGAGGTACTTGATCACCATGCCGACCGCGTAGCCCCCGAGTCCGAAATAGGCCGCGTGCCCGAACGACAGCGTCCCGGTGAATCCCAGGAGGAAGTTGAGGGACATCGCCGCCAGCCCCATCACCAATACCTGCGTGGCAAGCTCGGTGTAACCGCCGAGGTACGCGATCCAGTAAGGCATCGTGAGGAGCAACAGCGCGACCAGCGCGTTGGTCGCCGACGAACCCGGGCGCCACATCAGCGTCTCCCTTCCTCACCGAGCAGACCGCGCGGACGCAACAGCAGGACGAGTCCCATCATCACGTAGATGATCGCCTCGGTCGCCGACGGGAAGAACACGGTCGTGATCCCCGACGCGACGCCGATCAGGAGCCCGCCAAGCAGCGTTCCCGGAAGGCTGCCGAGACCGCCGACGATGATCGCGACGAAGCTCGGCATGATCAGCGACGTGCCGATCGTCGGTGACAGGCCGAGCATCCCTGCGGCAAGCACGCCAGCCAATCCCGCGAGGAAGATCCCGAGCCCGAAATTCAGGTTGCGCAGCAACCGGATGTTGACGCCGAGCACCGAGACCGTCTCGAGATCCGTCGTGCCTGCGCGGATGCGCATGCCTAGCCGTGTCCGATTGAGGATCAGGAACAGCGCGGCGACCGCAATGCCGACCAGGGCAACCATGAACATCCGGTAGCCGGTGAGGAAGAACAGCGAACTGCTGAGCGAATTCGACATCCACGCGGGGATTGGGTACGGAACGCTTTGCGCGCCCCAGATGTAGCGGGTCGCATCCTCGAAGATGTACGCGAGGCCGAAGGTGAGCAGCAGGCCGTAGAGCGGATCGCGCCCGTACAGGCGCCGGATCAGAAACCGCTCAACGACCAGTCCGAGAATCGCGGTGAGGAACGGGGCGATCAGCAAGGCGCCCCAGAACCCGACATAGGGCATCAGTGTGTACGCGATGTAGGCGCCGAGCGCGAGAAAGCCCCCGTGCGCGAAATTGATGACGCCGCTCAGGTTGAGGATCAGCGACAGCCCAAGTGCCATCAACGCGTAAAAGGCGCCAACGATGAGCCCGTTGAAAAGATTCAGGAGGATCAACTGGGTCACGTAACCACTCTCCGGGAATCGCCGGAATGCGCTTGCGGCGCAGGTGTGCGGCCGCCGCCACCGCGACAGCCGCACACTCCGCCTTTCGACGACGTTTCGATTCGGATCCCGACGGTCCCGGCCCGGGCGGCCGGGACACCGGCCGAACGCGCTACGCCGGCCAGGTCATCTTGCAGCCGGATTCCTCGAGCGTCCCCGCGGCGTCAATGCCATGGACGACCTCGGTCACGTGGAACAGGTCGTCGGGGACCGAACCCTTGGCCTGCGCATTGCCGACATAGAGGCTGCCGATCAACTGGTTCTGCCCCGCGCGGAAGAAAGGCACATCCGGCATCAGCCCAACTTCCGGCGGCAGTTTGAAGTTCTGCAGCGCCTTCGCCATCTTGACCGCGTCGAGCGACTTGGCATTGTTGGCGGCCAGCGCGCAGCTCCACGTCGACGCAAAGCCAAACCAGTTGCGCGCCGTCGGGACCCTTCCGGATTTCTTCTTGATCGCAGCGACGAATTCCGCGACATGCGGAACGTTCGGCTGGTTCCAGTACCACTCGAACACCCAGGTGCCGATGCGCGCGTCGGCGGGAAGGCCCTCGAGCGACTCGAGCTCCTGCTGGCCTCCCGCCAGGTGAAACTTCTTGTCGAGTCCGAACTGAACCGCCTGCTTGAGCGCATTGATCATGTCGTCGCCCTGGACCAGGAAAATGATGACATCCGGCTTGGCCGACTGAGCCTTGATCAGGTAAGACGAGAAGTCGGTCGTGCCGAGCGGCGTCAGGTCCGCGCCAACCTTCTCGCCGCCGAGCTTCGCCGACGCGCGCTCGAGGCCGGCTTGCAGCGTGTGCCCGAATGCATAGTCGGGAGTGATGTAGTACCACCGCTTTCCGGCATTCTTGATGAGCGACGGTGCGACCGCGTTGGCTTCCATCTGGGTGGTGTTGCAGACGCGAAACACGTTCCAGTGGCAGGTGGCGCCGGTGATTGCGTCGGTGTGCCCGCCCGGAACGATGTGCAGCACCTTCTTCTCGCTGCTGACGTCGGCCATCGCGAGCGACAGCGCCGAGTTCACATTGCCCAGCAGGAAATTGACGTTATCGCGGTCGATCAGCTTGCGCGCCTTCTGGACCGCAGTGCCTGCGTCGCCGCTGGTCGAGTCCTCGACCAGCAGCTCGGCCCGGCGTCCCAGGATGCCGCCCTTCGCGTTGATCTGCTCGACCGCGAGCTGGCAACCGATCAACTCGTTCTTGCCGGGCGCAGCGTAGGTGCCGGTCAGCGGATTGTCGAGACCGATCTTGACCGACTCCTCGCCGCGCGCATTGATGATGAATGGTCCAGCCAGTTGTGCCGTGCCGACGGCGAGTCCCGCTTTCAGAACCGTGCGGCGGGTAACTTTCTGCGCTTGTTTGCTCTCCATGTGAGTCCTCCGGGGTTGGGTTCGGTCCATGCGAATCCTGTTCTTTTGGCTGCGCTCCAACTCGCGTCAGCTCCCCTCGGCTTCTGACGCGACCTGCGTCGACGGGCTGGCCCCGTCGCGGGCGCGCAGAATCATGTTGGCGAATACGCCCAATGTCAACTGGACGAGCGAGCATCGTCCCGCGGCTCAATCGGTGAGCTTCCAGGCGAAACCGGAAAGGCCTGCCACGAACGGGACTCGCTCGACTTCGATCGTGTCGACGCGGGCACTTCGCGGCCCCTGCCGGCAGCCCGCGATCAGCCGGTCGCAGGCCGCGCGAGCACCCTGGACGTGGGCTTCGACCGTTCCATCCTGGTGATTGCGGACCCATCCCGACACACCCGCGCGACGCGCTTCCGTGACGAGCCAGTCGCGATAGCCGACACCCTGTACCCGCCCGCGAATGCTCACACTGCAACTACGTGACGCTGCCGCGCGCCAGCGCGCATACAGCGCCAACGCCGCGATCGTCTTGGCGTCGGTCAGCTCGCCCGCATCGAGCGCCGCATGAAGCTCGTCGACGCTACGCGTCACAACCTCGAGGAATTCCCCGGGATCCAGGCGCGAACCGACCTGGGTCAGCCCCTGCGCGACATAGAGGTCGATGACTTCGGTCGAATAGGAGACGGCTGGATGCACGGCGCCGAGGCGCGTCCATTGAACTGCCGCGTATCCCGCCTCTTCGATCAGCTCGCGCCGCGCCGTGGTGAGCGGCACCTCGCCCGGATCGAGCTTGCCTGCCGGAAATTCGACAAAAACACAGTCAAGCGGATATCTGAACTGGCGCTCGACCGCGAGGCGCCCATCGTCGAGTTCGGGTATCGCAAGCACGGCCCCAGGGTGCGCAACGTATTCGCGAACACCCTCGCTGCCGTCGGGCAGGCGCACCCGGTCGCGGCGCACGTCGAGGAGCTTCCCGGCATAGACCTGCGCGCCGGATAGGCGCGTTTCGTGCAACGGACCGTCGGAGGCCGGTACTCCCGAAGGCCGTGGATCGCCGCCGCCCGCGCTCATCCGAGCCAATCGCGCGGCGGCAGGAAATCCGTGTAGAGCCGTGCCTCGGGCGTTCCGGGCTCAGGCGTCCACTCGTAGCGCCAACGTGCGAGTGGAGGCATCGACAGCAGGATCGCCTCGGCGCGGCCGCCGGATTGCAATCCGAACAGTGTCCCGCGATCTCGCACCAGGTTGAACTCGACGTAACGGCCACGCCGATACGCCTGGAAATCGCGCTCGCGCTCGCCGTATGGCAGGTGTCGCCGCCTCTTGAGGATCGGCAGATACGCGGGCAGGAAATGATCGCCGACGCTGCGCGCGAGCGCGAAAGCGCGCGTGAATCCGCCTTCTGCAAAATCGTCGTAAAAGATGCCGCCGATTCCGCGCGCCTCTGCGCGATGCGCGAGGTGAAAGTACGCATCGCAGGCGAGTTTGAATCGCCGATGCAGGTCGTCGCCGAATGGCGCGAGCGCATCGCGGCAGGCCGCGTGGAAATGGCGCGCATCGTCGGCGTAACCGTAATACGGCGTCAGGTCCATCCCGCCACCGAACCACCAGGTTGCCGCATCGGTGGCGTTCGCCGCCGCGATGAAGAAGCGGACGTTCAGGTGCACGGTCGGCGCATGCGGATTGCGCGGGTGAACTACCAGCGACACGCCCAGGGCCTGCCACGCCCGTCCCGCGAGATGCCTCCGCCCCGCCGTCGCGGAAGCCGGCAGCGCGTCGCCGCTAACCTGCGAGAACAGCACGCCCGCCCGCTCGAAGACCTCGCCCTCCTCGAGCGACATCGTGATCCCACCGCCTTCGCCGCGCCGCCATGGATCGGCGCGGAATGCACGTCCCTCGATCCCTTCGAGTGCGTCGACGATGCGCCGCTGCAATCCCTTGAGATATTCTCGTACCTCGAGGAGGCCGGGGCCTTCCTGCGGCTCGGCGCGATCGTGCTCCCATCGCGGGATCGCGTCCTAGGCCGTTCACACTATTCCGCCGCGCGAGCGCGCGATGGCCGATGTCAGTGCGGAATTGCATGCCGTCGAAATGGATCGCCGTCACCGCAGCGTACGCCGCGCGCTGCACCTGGCGGATCGAATCACCCAGCGCGGTCACGCCGAGCACGCGTCCGCCGCAGCTCAGAGCTGATCGCGGGAGACCTCGGTTCCGGCGTGGAAGACGAGCACTCCGGGATGCGCAGCTTCACTGATGCGATCGAGGCCGTCGATCACGTCGCCCTTGCGCGGTGACGCCGGGTAGCCCGCCGCCGCCAGCACCACGGTCAATGCGACGCGCCGATCCCATTCGGCCTCGGCGCGATCGAGCGTTCCTGCCAGCGCATCGTCGAGCAGGACCACGAGATCGGAGCGCAGGCGCGCGAGGATCGGCTGGGCCTCCGGATCTCCGAGCCGGCAGTTGAACTCGAGCACGCTTGGTGCGCCGGCGGTGTCGATCATGACGCCAGCGTAAAGGAATCCGGTGTAGGGCATACCTTCGGCGGCCATGCCGCGAATGGCGGGAGCGATGATCTCGCGCATGATCCGCGCGTGAACGGTGGGCGTGACCACCGGCGCCGGAGAATACGCACCCATCCCGCCGGTATTCGGGCCCTGGTCGCCGTCGGCCAGGCGCTTGTGATCCTGCGACGACGCGAGCGCCAGGGCGTGCGTGCCGTCGGCCATCACGATGAAGCTCGCCTCTTCGCCTTCGAGAAAATCCTCGACCACCACGCGCGCGCCCGCGGCGCCGAGCCGTCGCCCGGGAGCATCGCATCGATCGCGGCGTGCGCTTGCACGAGCCCAGTAGCCACGACGACACCTTTGCCGGCGGCGAGACCATCAGCCTTCACCACGATCGGGCCACCACGGGCATCAACCCAGGCATGCGCGGATTCCGCGTCGGTGAAGCTCCGGTAGTCGGCGGTCGGAATCCCGTGGCGAAGCATGAACGCCTTGGCGAAATCCTTCGAGCTCTCCAGTCGAGCGGCGGCGCGCGTGGGACCGAAGATGCGCAGGCCCGCGGCGCGGAAGGCATCGACAATTCCCTCTGCGAGAGGCGCCTCCGGGCCGACGACAGTGAGTGCCACCGACTCGCGCTTCGCAAAGTCGGCCAGGGCCCCGATCCCCTCGACCTGCGCATTGGTGAGGTCCGGATCGCGCGCGGTACCGGCGTTACCGGGCGCGACGAAAACCTTTGCAACCCGGGGTGACTGCGCGATCTTCCATGCCAGCGCATGCTCACGCCCCCCCGAACCGACCACCAGCACGTTCATTGCGGCCCGGCGCTTACTTCAGGAGTATGCGGCCGAACACGAACAGCGTGCTGCCGTGGTTGACGCCACCGTTCAGCGTCGGGATGTAGGTCGTGAACACCGTAACGTCGCGGTAGCGCAGTGACGCGAGCGGCAGCACCGCGGGAAACGGGAAGCCGTTGAAAATGTCGCGCCGTTGGATCGACCAGCGCCGTATACCCGAGTCCTGCCTGCACGCCGCTTCGCGGACCCCAGTAGGTGGAATACTCGTAGCCGAGGTTCCACTGCGGATGCTTGTGCGAATCGCTGAACGCAGCGAGAAACAGCGAGCGCGAATCGCCCTTGGCGTCCTCGGTGGTGCGGTAATAGCCAACGCCCCAGGCGTCGGCATTGAGTTCGCGCCGCCGCTCTGCGGTCCAGCTGAATGGCAAGTGCCATGCATAGCCCGAGATCAGCAGACCATCGCGTCCATTGTTCCAGGTATCGGCGATCGTCTCGCAGCCCGGCGCAAGCCATGCTGGCCAGTCGGCGCAGGCTGCGGCGCGGGCGGACGGGGCCACCGCAGCGAGCGCGAGCCCGGCAGCCAGCGCCCCCACGAGCGCAAACCAGCGCACCGGTCCGGGCCTGCTCGTGAGTAGGCGTCCGCGCGGGCGGGCCCTGCCGTTGCATCGCTGCTCAGTGCCGGAAATGACGCACCCCCGTGAACACCATCGCGACCCCGCGCTCGTCGGCTGCGGCGATCACCTCGTCGTCGCGCATGCTGCCTCCCGGCTGGATCACGGCGACCGCGCCGGCGTCAGCAACGACGTCCAGGCCGTCGCGAAACGGGAAGAATGCGTCGGAGGCGACCACCGAACCCGCAAGCGGCAGGCTCGCGATGCCAGCCTTGGTCGCCGCGATGCGGGTCGAATCGACGCGGCTCATCTGCCCCGCGCCGATGCCCAGCGTGCGCGCCTGCGCGCAATAGACGATCGCGTTGGACTTGACGTACCACGCGACCCGCCATGCGAACAGTAAGTCGGCGAGCTGCGCGGTGGTCGGCGCGACACGGGTGACCACGCGCAGGTCGGCGGCGGAGATGTCGCGCGCATCCCGCGTCTGCACCAGAAAACCGCCGCCGATCCGCTTGAGATCCCATTCGTCCCCCGCTCCGCGGGACAGAGGCAGCGCGAGCTCGAGCACGCGGACGTTCTTCTTCTGCGCCGCGATAGCGAGCGCCTCTGGCGCATAGGCGGGTGCAATCAGTACCTCGACGAATTGCGCCGAAACGGCTTCGAGCGTTGCCGCGTCGAGCTGCCGGTTGAACGCAATGATGCCGCCAAAGGCCGAGGCCGGGTCGGTGGCGAATGCCCGGAGGTAAGCGTCGATCGGCAGTGTCGCACTCGCAACCCCGCAGGGGTTCGCGTGCTTGACGATGACACAGGTAGTATCCGCAAACGTCGTTACGCATTGCCAGGCCGCATCGGCGTCGGCAACGTTGTTGTAGGAAAGCTCCTTCCCCTGCAATTGCCGGTAGCTCGCGATCGCCGACGGTGCCGCGCCGGCCTCGCGGTAGAGGGCGGCACGCTGGTGGGGATTCTCGCCATAGCGCATCTCCTGGCGCCGGCCGCCGGCCAGGTGGAACGAGCGGGGGAACCCCTGCAGGCTCCCGTCGGGCGCGCGCGCCGATACCCAGGTGGCAATGGCTCCGTCGTACGCCGCCGTGTGCGCGAACGCGCACTGCATCAGCCGGAAGCGCAGCGCAGTGGACAGCGTGCCGCCGTTGGCAGTCAGCTCGGCGAGGACCGTGCTGTAGTCGGCGGGATCGACGACGACTCCCACGTGCGCCCAGTTCTTGGCCGCAGCGCGCAGCAGGGCCGGACCGCCGATATCGATATTCTCGATCGCGTCGTCGAGCGGGCAATCCGCGTTAGCGACGGTCTTGCGGAACGGATACAGGTTCACGACAACCAGGTCGATAGTCGGGATTTCGGCCTTCGCGAGCGCATCGCGATGCGACGCGACATCGCGCCGCGCGAGGATTCCGGCGTGCACCTTCGGGTGCAGTGTCTTGACGCGGCCGTCGAGCATCTCGGGGAAACCCGTGTAGCTCCCGACTTCGGTCACGGGCACCCCGGCCGCGGCCAGCAGCTTCGCCGTCCCGCCGGTCGACAGGAGCCGCACGTCGCGTGCGACCAGCCCCCGCGCAAGTTCCAGGACTCCCGTCTTGTCCGAGACCGACAGCAGCGCCTGCGCGACGATCCCGCTCATCGGCCCGGCCGCCTCAGATGAGCTTGTGCTTGGTGAGCTTGGCGCGCAGCGTGTTGCGGTTCAAGCCCAGCATGTCGGCGGCGTGCGTCTGGTTGCCGCTGGAGCGCTCGAGCATCGACTCGAGCAGTACCCGCTCGACCTGGGTGATCACCATGTCGTAGACCCCGTGCGGAGGCTCGCCGTCGAGCCTCCGGAAATATTCGTCGAGCGAGCGCTCGACGCTGCGCCCGATGTCGTTACTGCCGTTCAGGCGAGCGTTCTTCTTCACGCGGCGAGCGCCTCCGCCCAGGCCAGGGGCGATTCGCGATAGCGCAGGCGTTCACCGGCGCGGGCCGCCGCGTCGAAAAAACGGTCGACGGCGGCGGTCTGCATGGCGACCGATTCGGCCGCGTTGACTTCCTGCCGGAACGCCTCGGCGCCATGGAGGTCGCGCGAGTACCAGTGCAGGTGCTTGCGGGCGATCCGCACCCCGGGAACTTCGCCGTAGAACGCGTAGTGGTCGTCGAGGTGCTCGCGGATCAGTGCATGGACTTCGGTCACGGCCGGTGCCGGGAGCAGGGTGCCGGTCGCGAGATAGTGCGCGATCTCGCGGAAGATCCACGGCCGCCCCTGGGCCGCCCGCCCGATCATCAGTCCGTCTGCACCCGTGCGGGACAGAATTTCCCGGGCACGCTCGGGTGCCGCGATATCGCCGTTGGCGAAGACCGGAATGCTCACCGCGCGCTTGACCGCGAGCACCGTGTCGAACTCGGCCACGCCGTTGAACATGCAGGCGCGCGTGCGCCCATGGACGGCAAGCGCGGCGATGCCTGAGTCCTCGGCGATTCGCGCGATAGACGCTGCATTGCGCGCATGCGGCGCGAGACCGGTCCGGATCTTGAGGGTCACCGGCACGTCAACCGCGCGCACGACCGCTGCGAGGATCGACGCGACCAGCTTCTCGTCGCCCAGCAGGGCGGAACCTGCCGCGGCGTTGCAGACTTTCTTCGCCGGGCAACCCATGTTGATGTCGATGATCTCGGCGCCACGATCGACGTTGTAGCGCGCGGCGTCGGCGACGAGCCCGGGATCGGCGCCCGCGATCTGCACCGCAATCGGCGCCACCTCGCCGTCATGATCGGTGCGCCGTCGCGATTTGTCGGTGCCCCACAACCGCGGATTGGCCGCGACCATTTCGGAGACCGCGTAACCCGCGCCAAGCCGCTTGCACAGCATGCGAAACGGGCGATCGGTGACGCCGGCCATCGGAGCGACGGCGAGATTGTTCGACAGCGAATGGACACCGATGTGCACGGACCGGACAATCGACTTCGGCAGGAGGGGGTCGAATTATACCGGCAATCGCGCTGTGTCGACTGCCGTCTGCCGGCGATCGCGGTCAGCGCAATCCGTAGAGCATTGCGTGCGTGAACGCATGCTTCGCGGCAGGCGTCGCGTCGAGCAGCGCCAGCGCAAGCCCGCGCGGCACCGAGAGCCACGGCCACGCGTTGCCGAACAGCCGCACCAGGCCATGCGTGAACGCGATGCTCGCACGCCGGTCGAGCCCACGACTGCGCCGGTAGCGCCCGAGCATCGCCGCCGCGCCGAGCTCGGTGCGCGGCGTTTGCAGGATCGTCTGGGCGAGCTGCCACGCGTCCCGCAAGCCGAGATTGAAGCCCTGCCCGGCGATCGGGTGCAGTGCCTGGGCCGCATTACCGATGACCGCAATCCGCGGCGCGGTTGTCGCATCCGCAACTTCCAGTGCAAGCGGGAAGGTCCTTCGCCCGGTGAGTGCGGCGAAGCCGCCCGCGCGGGCGCCGAAATGCGCCGCGAGCGCCGCGAGGAATTGCGTGTCCCCGGCGGCGAGCAGACCTGCAGCCCGCTCGGGGGTCTGCGTCCACACGAGCGCGTAGTGATCGCACTGCGGCAGCAGGGCCACCGGACCGTCGGGGGTGAAGCGCTCCCACGCGACCCCGCCGTGCGGTCGCGACGGCGTGATCTCCGCGACCAGCGCGACCTGTCGGTATTCGCGCCGCGTGCGCGTGATCCCCGCGATCGCCGACCCTGCGCCGTCGGCGACGACGGCGAGGCGCGCGTGCAGCGCGGTGTCCGGCGTGGCTGCGACCACGATGGTTGCCTCGGTGGCCGATCCCGCAACACGGGTTGCCGATGTGCCGTAGCGAACCTCGACGCGCGAACGCTGCAGTGCGGCATCGAGCGCGGCCTGCAGCGCTACATAGGAAACCACGTAGCCGAGTGCAGGCAGAGCCTGTTCGCGCGCCTCCAGCCTGAGCGCGCCAAAACCGCCCGCCTGCGAAACGTCGATGGTGACGATTGGCGTGACCGCGCCCGCCGTCGCCGCGAGTGCAGGCCACACACCGAGCCGCTCGAAGACGAGGCGCGAGCCGTGCGACAGTGCGAGCGAGCGGTCGCCTCGCGCTGACTCCCCTGGCATACGCGGATCGATGACGACGACGTCGAGTCCGGCGCCCGCAAGCGCCAGCGCCAGCGTGGATCCCACCGGACCGGCACCGACCACCGCAACGTCGCAGGTCATCGTTGCGGCTGGGCGGAACGCGTCAGGCACTTCGTGCGTGCGTGACGTCGCTCACCCCTCGAGCGCGCGGCAGGCAGCTTCGACGTCGGAGACCTCCTTCGGCGCCGCGGCGGTCAGGTTCTCGATGCCGTCCTTCGTCACCAGGATGTCGTCCTCGATCCGCACGCCGACGTTCCAGAACCGCTCGGGGACATTGCCTGCGGGCCGGATGTAGGCACCGGGCTCGACCGTCAGCACCATGCCGGGGACGAGGCGCACCGACTCGCCGTTCTGCTGATAGAGCCCTGCGTCGTGCACGTCCATGCCCATCCAGTGACCCGCGCGATGCATGTAGTACTGCTTGTAGCTGCCGCTCTCCAGTACCGCGTCGAGCGATCCTTCACACAGTCCAAGGTCGATGAATCCCTGCGCAAGCACGCGCTCGGCGACGCGATGGTAGTCATGGAACGGCGCCCCCGGCTTGATCGCGTCGATGCACGCGACCTGCGCTGCGAGCACGAGCTCGTAGACCGCCTTCTGCGCACCGCTGAACGCGTCGCCGACCGGGAAGCTGCGTGTGATGTCCGATGCATAGCCCTGGAACTCGCAGCCGGCGTCGATCAGCAGCAGGTCTCCGCGCTGCATTTGCCGGTTGTTGTCGCGGTAATGCAGGACGCAGGCGTTCGGCCCGGACGCAACGATCGGCGAATAGGCAACTGCCTGTGCGCCCTGGGTCAGGAATTCGTGCAGTAACTCCGCCTCGACCTCGTATTCGAAGGCGTCGGCGTGCGTCGCGGCCATTGCGCGCAGGTGCGCGCCGCTCGAGATTGCGCATGCGCGCCGGATCAGCTCGATCTCGTGCGGGTCTTTCACCAGCCGCATCGAATCGAGGATCGCACGCACGTCGACCACTTCGTCCGGCGCGGCGACCCCGGACCTGACGCGGTTTCTGACTTCGTTCAGCAGTTCCGCGATCTGCCGGTCCCAGTCGGCAAACAACCCGAGCGGGGTATACAGCGCGGGCCGGTCGGACGCGACGTCGGGAAGCTTCGCCTTCAGTGCGGAGATCGGGTGTGCCTCGTCGAAGCCGAAGATCTCGCGCGCGGCATCGGGACCGTAGCGAAATCCGTCCCAGATCTCGCGCTCGGCGTCCTTGTCACGGCAGAACAGG
Source organism: uncultured beta proteobacterium (assembly GCA_963701885.1). Taxonomy (GTDB): domain Bacteria; phylum Pseudomonadota; class Gammaproteobacteria; order Burkholderiales; family Casimicrobiaceae; genus VBCG01. The sequence continues at coordinate 427,522 of CAVPBR010000023.1, read as the reverse complement.
AGCTGACGGTCTCCGTCCTTCGCCGCAACCAGCGCGATGACCGCCTCGGGCTCGGCAAAGCCTGACAGGTAATAGAAATAGCTGTCGTGGCGAAACGGATAGGCGGAATCGCGGTTGCGAGCGACCTCGGGGGCAGTGGGCAGCAGCGCAAGGCCACCGCCGCTTCTCGCGTGCATCGACTGCAATATCGTGTCGCGACTCGCGCGATAGACCTGATGGGCGTGGTTCATCGTGTGATCCTGCGTTGGATACTCGCATTATAGGGTGGTGCATCCCGAAATCAGGGACGGGCCACGTTTTCGGGAAGCCGCGAAAACGTGGCCCGTCCCTGATTTGCGGTTTGCGATTAACATTGGCGCATGGCCGACGATGCGCCGCACCCGCTCCCCAGCGGCATCCTGCTGCGCGAGGCCAAGCGCGAACTGCGCGAGCGCATCACGGCGGCGCGTGACTCGATGGCGGCCGAAGCGCGAGCAGAAGCCTCGCGGACCATCGCCGACCGGATCTGTAAGCTCGACTCGTGGCTGCGGGCGCGGGTGGTGCTGCTCACGCTGCCCTTCCGCAGCGAGTGGGATGCTGCGCAGGTCGCGCTGCACGCACTTGCCGGACACAAGACGCTTGTTCTGCCGCGGGTCGATCCCGCGGCCAGGGTGCTGCAGCTCCACCACGTCATCGACCTCGCGCACGATATTCTGCCTGGGTACGTCGGGATCCCCGAGCCGCGCACCACATGTCCGACGATCGATCGCGGCGCGATCGACTGGATCCTCGTGCCGGGCGTGGCATTCGACGCTGCCGGGCACCGCCTCGGATACGGCGGTGGATTTTACGATCGCCTGCTGCTGGAGCTGCCTCGCGCGCCGCGTGTTGCCGGCGCGTTCGAGCTGCAGCTCGTCGACGCGCTGCCGCGCGCGCCCCACGACTGCGTCGTCGACGCGATCGTCACCGAGCGGCGCGTGATCGACGCCCGTGCGCCCGCCCGATGACGCCAGCGCGGGTCGCGCTCGGCGGCGACGCTGACGATCCAGATCTACACCTCGTTCGCCGGAACGGCGGCCGCAGTGCTGGCGCCCGAGATCGCCGCCGAGTTCGGGCTCGCGCCGGGCCTGATCGGTGTCTTCATCGGCGCGGTCTACGGCGGTGCGATGCTTGCAAGCCTCGCCTGCGGCAGCCTCATCGAGCGCTACGGTCCGATCCGCGTCTCGCAGGTCTGCGTCGTGCTGTGCGCGCTCGGCGTCGCGGCAGTCGCCGCCGCCCCATCATCAATGCCCGCCTTGCTCGCGCTCGCCGCAATCGTGATCGGCTTCGGCTACGGACCGATCACGCCTGCGTCGTCCCAGCTACTGCAGCGCACGGCTTCGCCCGCGCGAATGGCGTTGACGTTCTCGATCAAGCAGACCGGCGTCCCGGCCGGCGCTGCGCTCTCCGGCGCGCTGCTCCCCGGTCTCGCCCTCGCCGCTGGATGGCGCCATGCATTCGTCACGACTGCGCTGGTCGGCGTCGCTGTCGTTGTACTCGCGCAACCGGTACGCCGCAGGCTCGATGTAGAGCATTCCCCGCGGCGGCCCATTTCCATCGCCTCAATCGTCGCTCCACTCGCCCTTCTCCGAAACTCGCCGCCGCTTTTCAGGCTTGCGCTGGTCTCGTTCGCGTACTCGGCGACGCAGGTGTGTCTGACGAGCTACCTGGTGGTGTTCCTCACCGGCTCGCTCGGCTACACCCTGATTTCGGCGGGGCTCGCGCTCACGGTGGCGACGATTGCGGGCGCCGTCGGCCGGATCGCGTGGGGTGCCGTCGCCGACCGGCTGCTCGCACCGCGCAGGGTGCTTGCGCTGATCGGTTTGGCCGCCGCTGCCTGCGCGCTCGCGATGATGATGGCAGCGCCGGATTGGCCGATGCCGCTGGTCATCGCTGTCGCGACCGGATTCGGCGCAACCGCCATCGGCTGGAACGGCGTCCAGCTCTCCGAGGTGGCGCGTCTCGCCCCGCCGGGCGCGGCAGGCAAGGTGACCGGTGCTGCCAGCGTCGTCACTTTCGCCGGGGTTGTCGTCGGTCCTCCCTGCTTCGCGCTGCTGTCGAGCCTGACCGGCGATTACCGTGCGAGCTTCGCCGCACTCGCCGTCGCGAGCGGCGCCGGCGCGCTCGCGCTCGTCTCCAGTGAACCGCATACAATGAAGGCCTGAGGAGGCGAAGCCCAACATGGACCGCATACCCGACATCGATCCCGGGGAAACCCGCGAATGGCTGGATGCCCTCGAAGGCGTACTCGCCACGGAGGGTCCTGATCGCGCGCATTTCCTGATCGAACAGTTGATCGACAATGCGCGCCGCTCGGGCGCGTTCCTGCCGTTCTCGGCGAATACCGCCTACATCAACACAATCCCCGTAGAACAGCAGGTGCACATTCCCGGCGACCAGAACATCGAGCACCGGATCCGCTCGTACACGCGCTGGAACGCGATGGCCATGGTGGTGCGCGCCAACAAGCATACCAACGTCGGCGGCCACATCGCGAGCTACGCGTCGGCCGCAACGCTCTACGACGTCGGATTCAATCATTTCTGGCATGGGATGTCCGACAAGCACGCGGGAGATCTCGTCTTCATCCAGGGTCACTCGTCACCGGGTATCTACTCGCGGGCGTTCCTGCTCGGACGCCTGACCGAGGAGCAACTCGACAACTTCCGGCAGGAAGTCGGCGGCAAGGGGATCGCCTCGTACCCGCATCCATGGCTGATGCCGACGTTCTGGCAGTTTCCGACCGTGTCGATGGGACTGGGGCCGCTGATGGCGATCTACCAGGCGCGGTTCATGAAGTACCTGCAGGATCGCGGCCTCGCCGACACCGAGGGCCGCAAGGTCTGGTGCTTCTGCGGCGACGGCGAGATGGACGAGCCCGAATCGATGGGCGCGATCGGCATGGCCTCGCGCGAGAACCTCGACAACCTGATCTTCGTCATCAACTGCAACCTGCAGCGCCTCGACGGACCGGTGCGGGGTAACGGCAAGATCATCCAGGAACTGGAAAGCGACTTCCGCGGCGCGCGCTGGAACGTGATCAAGGTGATCTGGGGCTCGCGCTGGGATTCGCTGCTCGCGCGCGACAGCAAGGGCATCCTGATGCGCCGGATGATGGAATGCGTCGACGGCGAGTACCAGACCTTCAAGTCGAGGGACGGCGCTTACGTCCGCGAGTACTTCTTCAACACCCCCGAGCTGAAGGCGATGGTGGCCGATTACTCGGACGACGACATCTGGAACCTGAACCGCGGCGGCCACGATCCGCACAAGGTCTACGCCGCCTACGATGCCGCCGTGAAGCACAAGGGCCAGCCGACGCTGATCCTTGCCAAGACCATCAAGGGTTACGGGATGGGCGAGGCGGGCGAGGCGCAGAACATTACGCACCAGCAGAAGAAGATGAACGTCGACGCAGTTCGGCGCTTTCGCGACCGTTTCCAGATCCCGGTGCCCGACGATCAGATCGACGAGGTTCCCTACATCAAGTTTGCCGAGGGCTCGCCGGAGCTCGAATACATGCGCGCGCGGCGAATGGATCTCGGCGGCTACCTGCCGGCACGACGCACCAAGGCCGAGTCGCTCCCGATCCCGCCGCTCGAGATTTTCGCGCGTTTCCTGCAGGCCACCGGCGAGCGTGAGATCTCGACGACCATGGCGCTGGTGCAGGTGCTGCAGGCTCCTCGTTCGCGACAAGAACATCGGCAAGCGCATCGTACCGATCGTGCCCGACGAGTTTCGCACTTTCGGCATGGAGGGCATGTTCCGCCAGCTCGGAATCTGGAACCAGCTCGGCCAGCTCTACACGCCCGAGGACAAGGAACAGTTGATGTTCTACAAGGAGTCGAAGGAAGGCCAGGTGCTGCAGGAGGGCATCAACGAGGCCGGCGGCATGTCCGACTGGATCGCGGCCGCAAGCAGCTACTCGACGCACGGCGTGCCGATGATTCCGTTCTACGTCTACTACTCGATGTTCGGCTTTCAGCGGGTGGGCGACCTCGCCTGGGCGGCGGGCGACATGCGCTGCAGGGGATTCCTCATCGGCGGCACTGCGGGTCGCACCACGCTCAACGGCGAAGGATTGCAGCACGAGGACGGCCACTCCCAGGTCCAGGCGGCGCTCATCCCCAACTGCGTCGTCCTACGATCCGACGTGGAGCTACGAGGTGGCGGTGATCGTGCAGGATGGGCTGCGCCGCATGTATGCCGAGCAGGAGGACGTCTATTACTACCTGACGGTGATGAACGAGAACTATACCCACCCGGCAGATGCCCGAGGGCGTAGCCGCGAACATCCTGAAAGGCATGTACCTGTTTCGCGGGGCTCCTGCGGCGCAGAAGGGAAAGAAGATTCCGCGGGTGCAACTGTTGGGCTCGGGTGTGCTGTTCCGCGAAGTCATGGCGGCGGCAGACCTGCTGAAGAACGACTGGGGCGTTGACGCCGACCTGTGGGGCTGCCCGTCGTTCACCGAGCTCGCGCGCGACGGCGACGCAGTCGAACGCTGGAACCGCCTCAACCCGGAGAAGACACCGCGGGTCGCTCACGTTCATACCTGCCTGGATGAGACGCAGGGTCCGGTCATCGCGGCCACCGATTACATTCGAAGTTATGCCGAGCAGATCCGCAAGATCGTGCCGCGAAGCTACGTCGTGCTCGGCACCGACGGCTTCGGCCGCTCCGACACGCGCGAGCGGCTGCGGTATTTCTTCGAAGTGGATCGCCACTGGGTGAGCGCGGCGGCGCTCAAGGCGCTGGCAGACGACGGGACGCTGCCGGCAAGCACCGCGGTGGAAGCGATGCGCAAGTACGGCCTGGATCCTGCGAAGCCGGCACCCTGGAAGGTGTAACCATGCCCGCCCGCGCCGAACGCAGCGTCTGCGACGAACTTCGCCGAGCCACGGAGAGCGCAGGATGAGCACGATCGAGGTCAAGGTTCCTGACATCGGCGATTTCACCGATGTTCCGGTCATCGAGGTGCTGGTCAAGCCCGGCGACGCCGTGGCTGCCGAGGACGCCCTCGTCACGCTGGAGTCCGACAAGGCGACGATGGACGTGCCCTCGCCCACCGCCGGGGTCGTCAAATCGCTGAGGGTGAAGGTTGGCGACAAGGTCAGTGAAGGAACGGTGATCCTGACGCTCGATGCGGTGGCGTCGCAGCCCGCGGCGGCGCAGCCGGCGGTGGCGTCCACCGCGCCGTCGCCACCATCGCCGCCAATGCCAACACAATCATCCGAGCGCGCATCCGCGGCAACGAGCGTATTCGTGCCGACGGCACCAGAGCCCGCTCCCGCGTCAAGAGCTGCCGCACCAGCGCCAGCGACATCCGCGCCCCCAGCCCCGCCTCAACCTGCCGGCGCGACCGCGAGCGGCGCCGCGACAGGCGTGGCTGCCTCGAGCAGTGCCCACGCGTCGCCGTCGGTGCGCAAATTCGCGCGCGAGCTGGGCGTGGACCTCGGCAATGTGACCGGCAGCGCACCGAAGGGCCGGATACTCCAGGACGACGTGCAACAGTTCGTCAAGCGCACGCTTGCGGCACCGGCGGGGGGCGCGTCCGGCGGCGGGGTCACCGGCGGCGGTGCCCTGAACCTGCTCCCGTGGCCGAGCGTCGATTTCGCCAAGTTCGGAGCGGTCGACGCGAAACCGCTTTCGCGCATCAAGAAGATCTGCCGGCGCGAACCTCGCGCGAAACTGGGTGATGATCCCGCACGTCACGCAGTTCGACGACGCCGACATCACCGACCTCGAAGCGCTGCGCGTCGCGCTCAACAAGGAGAACGAGAAGGCGGGCGTCAAGGTGACGATGCTCGCGTTCCTGATCAAGGCGTCGGTCGCAGCGTTGAAGAAGTTCCCGGACTTCAACGCCTCGCTAGACCCGCAGAGCGAGAGCCTCGTCTACAAGCAGTATTTCAATATCGGCTTCGCGGCGGATACGCCAAACGGTCTTGTCGTCCCGGTCCTGAAGAGCGCAGATCAGAAGGGTGTGCTGCACATCGCGAGGGAAATGGCCGAGCTGTCGGCGAAAGCGCGCGACGGGAAACTCGGACCGGCCGAGATGCAGGGCGGATGCTTCTCGATCAGCTCGCTCGGCGGTATCGGCGGCACCGCGTTCACGCCGATCATCAATGCGCCGGAAGTCGCGATCCTTGGCGTGTCGCGAAGCGCGATGAAACCGATGTGGGATGGCAACGCTTTCGTGCCCCGGCTCATTCTGCCGCTGTCGCTCTCCTACGATCACCGGGTAATCGACGGCGCGCAGGCCGCGCGGTTCATCACGTATTTCGCGGGCGTGCTCGCCGATTTCCGGCGGGTGTTGCTGTGACTGCTTGAAGTCCGCGAACCTCCTCGCAATGCGCGCAAAGAGCCGCTCGGTGCTTCAAAATTTCGATCCATTGAACTCGACCCCCGGACCCCGGAACGGAATGATGACGCCCATATTCGCCGTGCTAACAGCCTTCGCGCTGGCGCAGCCCGCACCTGCGCCGGATTCGTGGACACTACTGACGCGCTCCGCGGCTGCGAAAGACAAGGCGCTCGTCGTGTCGATCGAGAAAATGAAATAGTGGAACGCCTGTGCCGAGTGGGGACGTCTTTACCGTTCGAACGAAGGCGAGAGGCGCGAGCATCTGCTTGTTGGCTTCCTTCAATCGGCGCATTTTCTCAACGACCAAGACCTGGGCCATGTAGGCGATGCAACAGTCACAATCGGCATGACAGAATGCGGCGTATTCGCCTCAAAGGGAAGGCCGGAGGAGGTCAACAATACCGAGACCGCGAACGGCCGCACGGCACAACTTATCTACGGAAGCACGTATGTCTACACCCGGCCAGCGACCGGCCCTATGAACGTCGTTTACGCGATTCAGTATTGACGCTCGCGTGGAACTCAGCTACTCAGAGTGGGCCCTCATCGGCATCGCAGCGGCCGCAATTTGTCTCCGCTGCGGTCGCGGCGTCGAGGATGAAGTCATTCAAGAGCTGATCTTGCATGAGCACGGCGCTAACGGGATCCGCCGGGTGTGCCCCTTTTGTTGTATCCCACGTCGCGTGCCGATTCCCCGAGGCGTCGAGCACGTCACTTTCCTTGGGCTTGACGTCCTGAAGGGTCGGACTCGTCGCTGTAGCCGGTGCCCACATCGCCACACGGCTGAAGTCATCAAGCGCCACGGCTTCGTAAGGAAACAGCGTGCCGTCGAGCACATTGATGATGAAGGTGCTGCCCATCGAAAGCCCCCGGTCGGAGGTGCCACTTTGGTCAGATTGTCGAGTGGCGCTGCCAAGGCAGCCGACAATCACGCAGCGCCGTCAACTCGTTGGCGCGCTCCGGATTCAGCGCAGCTAATGCCGTCGGATCCTGCACGACGCCCATTTCGATCGCCTCAAGAAACCCTTCAATCGTGCGGTCCAGCGTTTGATCACCGCCGTCGGCGTTGACCCCGCCATGATCGCCCCGGCCCGACGGACCGCGCGAAGATGGCAGCGCAAACCGTGACCCAGGACGAACAAAAGCGCCTCGTCGCGCACGAAGCGCTCCGCTATGTCGTCGACGGTACGTGGCTCGGCGTCGGCTCCGGCTCGACCGCGAACTATTTCATCGGCGCGCTGGCCGAAATCAAGCACCGGATCAGAGGCGCGATTGCGAGCTCTGTCTCCACCGCGGAACGGCTGAAATCCTACGGGATCGAGGTCGAAGAGCTCAACAATGTCAGCGACATTCCGGTCTACGTCGACGGTGCCGACGAAGTGACCGCGGGCGGCGCGATGATCAAGGGCGGCGGCGGCGCACTGACGCGTGAAAAGATCGTCGCCGCGGTGGCGCGGAAGTTCGTCTGCATCGCCGATCAGTCGAAGAAGGTCGACGTGCTCGGCAGGTTCCCGCTGCCGGTCGAGGTGATCCCGATGGCGCGCAGCTACGTCGCGCGCGAATTGGTGCGTCTCGGCGGGAATCCCGCCTGGCGAATGGGTTTCACGACCGACAACGGCAACGTCATCCTGGACGTATCGGGCCTGTCGATCCGCAATCCGCCGGAGATGGAGGATCGTATCGGTTCGATTGCCGGCGTCGTCACCGTTGGCCTGTTTGCGCGGCGCGGCGCCGACGTCATCCTCCTCGCCGAGGACACCGGCGTGCAGACGCTGACGCCGGCGGGCTGACCCGGGCTAACCTCTTCAACCGCTAGAATTGCGTCGTGAACGAGCATGACGCACCGGATTCGATTGGCATCGCCGATGTCGCGGCATACATGCGCGATATCGGCGCAGCGGCGCGCGACGCGTCACGGGTCATTGCACGCGCGACGACGCAGGCCAAGAACCTGGCGCTCGAGCGGACCGCCGCCGCGCTGCGTCGCGAAGCCGCGCATTTGCGGGACGCGAACACGCGCGACGTCTCGCAAGCGCGCGCATCGGGGCACGATGCGGCCTTTGTCGATCGCCTGACACTGGGGGAGCGATCCATCGACGCGATGGCCCGCGGCGTCGAGGAAATTGCCGCGCTCCCTGATCCGATCGGCGAGATCACCGACCTCAGGTATCGACCGTCTGGCATCCAGGTCGGCATGATGCGCGTGCCGCTTGGCGTGATCGGCATCATCTACGAATCGCGGCCCAACGTTACTGCCGACGCGGCAGCGCTTTGTCTCAAGTCGGGCAATGCGACGATCCTGCGCGGCGGCTCCGAGGCGATTCACAGCAATCGCGCGATCGCGCATTGCATCGAGCTGGGGCTGCGCGACGCGGGCCTGCCTGCACACGCCGTCCACCTGGTCGAATCCACCGACCGCGCGGCCGTCGGCCACCTGATCGCGGACGACGTCCACGTCGACGTCATCGTGCCGCGCGGCGGCAGATCGCTGATCGAGCGGGTGGCGCGCGACGCGCGAGTGCCGGTATTGAAGCACCTCGATGGCGTGTGTCATGTCTATATCGACGTGAGTGCCGACGTCGCGCAGGCCGTCCGTATCGCGGACAACGCCAAGACTCAACGCTACTCGCCCTGCAACACGATGGAAACGCTGCTCGTGCACGCCGCCATCGCGGACCAGGTCCTGCCGCCGCTAGCAACGATCTACGCGTCCAAGGGCGTTGAAATGCGCGGCGACGAGCGCGCCCGCGCCCTCGTTGCGGGCATGAATGTGGCCACCGAGGACGACTGGTATGCGGAGTACCTGGCGCCGATCATCGCGATCCGCGTCGTCGATTCGCTCGACGCCGCGCTCGACCACATCGCGCGCTACGGGTCGCAGCATACCGATGCGATCGTCACGGGCAACCACACGAGCGCAATGCGCTTTCTGCGCGAGGTCGACTCGAGCTCGGTGATGGTCAATGCATCGACGCGATTCGCCGACGGCTACGAATACGGCCTCGGAGGGGAAATCGGCATCTCGACCAGCAAGCTGCACGCGCGCGGGCCGGTCGGCCTCGAAGGGCTGACGAGCCGCAAGTGGATCGTGCTCGGCACCGGGCAGATCCGATAGGATGTCCCGGTCAGTCTCGGTTTCGATCCTCACGAATTCGGTGATCGCGATCTCCAAGGGCATCGGCTGGTCGATCACCGGCTCACCGACGTTGTTCGCCGAGACTGTCCATTCGCTCGCCGACGTCGGCAACCAGGTGCTGCTCAAGATCGGCGAAGTGCGCAGCCGACATGGCCCCGATCGCGAGCACCCGTTCGGGCGCGGGCAGGAGAAGTTCTTCTGGGCACTCGTATCCGCAGTCAGCGTGTTCTTCGTCGGCTGCGGGGTCAACATTTACCACGGATTTCACGCATTGACGGCGGCTGCCGTGGTCGCGCCATTTACCGGCTTCGTGCTCGGCCTGCTGCTCGTCGCCCTCGCGCTCGAATCGTGGACCTTCACGATTGCGTGGAAAGAGATTGGCGGATGGCGCGGGGTGGCGGACAACCGCCACGACACGACCGTGATCGCCGTGCTGCTCGAGGACGGCGTCGCCCTCGTCGGCATCCTGCTGACCCTGCTCGTTGCGGGAATCGGTCTTTTCTTTGGATCGCAACCTGAAATCGACGCGGCGGTGGCAATCGTCGTCGGTGTGATGCTAGGCGTGATGGCGCTGTTCCTCGCGGCGATCAACCGTCGCGTGCTGATCGACACGTCGGATCCCGAGCTCGATCGGCAGGCCGAAGCGTGGCTTGGCGAGCGCAACATCGCGGCCAGCGTGCACTCGCTGGTGCTCGACAACGACCGCGCGGTGGTGTTCGTACACGCAAGCGACGAAGTGCGCGAATCGCTCGCGGTCGGCGCCGCACTTGCGACCTACCTGGCCGCGGCGCTGGGCAAGCGCGCCGAAGCCGTCTACTGGCAGTTCCGCGGCTGAACCGCCAGCCAGTTACCGCACCGGTCGATCGCCCACCGGTTCCGCAAGGGAGGCGGTGGGAGCGCGCAGCGCCCTTCCATGCGTCGGCGACCGAACGCGCGACGGCGGCGAACTCGCGGTGACGAGAGGCACCTCGAAGGCTCGTAGGATAATCGTGCCCCAACCTCCCCTCCCCATGCCGCTGTCGCCCCTCGCCCAGGAAGTGATCGATTTCTGGTTCCCGTCGCCCTCAGCCGCCGAGCGGTCCGAGTGGTTCGACAAGAACCCTGCTTTCGATCGTGCTATCAGCGAGCGCTTCGGCGTTGCGCTCGCGGCGGCGATTGCGGGGGCATTCGGCGACTGGTGCACCGGCGCGCGTGGCGCGCTCGCGCGCATCGTGCTGCTGGACCAGTTGACGCGCAACGCGTTTCGCGATACGCCTCGCGCATTCGCCGGCGATCCCGGAGCGTTGGCCACCGCAGAGGACGCGATCGCGCGCGGCTACGACCGCGAGCTCGGACCGCAGGAGCGGCGCTTCATGTACATGCCTTTCGAGCACAGCGAGTGCCTCGAAATGCAGGAGCGTTCGGTGGCGCTGTTTCGCGCACTGGCCGGCGATGCCGGGCTCGACGGGCCGCTGCCGTGGGCCGAGCGGCACCGCGAGGTGATCCGTCGCTTCGGCCGCTTTCCCCACCGCAATTCGATCCTCGGCCGCAGTTCCACGCCGGACGAACTGGCCTTCCTCGAGGAGCCGGGCTCGCGGTTTTGATTCCGGCTTCGAACCTGCCTGCCCGGCCGCCATGCCGACCGTCGAACTCGGACTCGCGCTGACACTCCGCTGATCCTGCGCGTGCTCGACCTGCCGCAGGACGGCGCGGCGGAGCGCGAGGTACGTCTCGCGCGGCAGGCAATGGCCAGTGCGGCCGCCGACGCGATGCGCAGCGCCGTCGATGCCGCGACGACACCCGACGCTGCGGACGATCGAATCCGGGATCGACCACGCGGAGAGCCTGCTTGTCGGCCATGCAGGCGGGGCGCGATGAACGCCGGCGTGCGGAGCTTGGCCGCAATGATCGCCTTCGACCCGCCGGTGGCTATGCTGGGCGGGACGTTCGATCCCGTGCACTACGGTCACCTGCGCTTCGCTGCGGACGCGCGCGAAGCGCTCGCGCTTCCGGAGATCCGCCTCGTTCCCGCGGGCGATCCTCCGCATCGCCGCCCGCCCGAGGCGAGCGCCGCCGACCGAGTGGCCATGCTCGATCTCGCGATCGCGGAGTTTCCGGGGCTCTCGGTCGACACCCGCGAGGTTCGCCGCGAAGGCAGGAGCTACACCGTGCGCACGCTCGAGGACCTGCGCAGCGACTGGCCGCACTCACCGCTGCTGTTGCTGCTGGGCGCGGACGCCTTCCGCGGACTGGCGCGCTGGCACCAGTGGCAGCGCCTGTTCGATCTCGCGCATCTCGTCGTCGCGCCGCGCCCCGGCGTGACGGTCGATCGCGATCTTCCGGCCGAAGTCGAACGCGAATGGCGCGCGCGCAGCACGGAGGACTCGTCGCTCTTGCGCACCGAAGCCGCCGGCCGCATTTACCTGCAACTCATTTCCGCGCAGCCGATTTCCTCGACGGCGATCCGGCAGGTGCTGCGACTCGGCGTGGATTCCGGTCCTGCGCTGGCCGGATTGCTCCCTGCCGCGGTTTTGGCCTATATTGAATCGAACGGACTCTACCGGCATTAAGCGCATGCGCCTGTCGAAGCTGCAAAAGGTCGCCGTGGCGGCCCTGGAGGACATCAAGGCCCGCGAAATCGAGGTTTTCGACGTACGCAAACAGACGAACCTGTTCGACAGCCCTGGTCATTGCGTCGGCCGATTCGAACCGGCAGGTGAAGGCGCTGGCGCGGCACGTACGCGACAAGCTGAAGGAGGCGGGCGCGACGATTCTCGGGGTCGAAGGCGAGCAGGCCGCCGAATGGATCCTGGTCGACGCCGGCGACATCATTGTCCATATCATGCAGCCGGCAGTGCGCACGCACTACAATCTCGAGGAACTGTGGCGCCCGCAAGTGCGCGCGCGGCGCCCGAAGGCGGTCCCGGCTGCATGAGCGCCGCCCGCGCGATGAGTGCGCTGCGGCAGCCGCGGGTGAGGTTGCGTGTCGTCGCGCACGGACGATCCTGCGCGTGAGACTGCGTCTCGTCGCGCTCGGACACCGGATGCCCGGGTGGGTTACCGCCGGTTTCGACGATTACGCGAGGCGCCTCCCGCGTGAATTCGCGCTCGAGTTGGTCGAGCTCAAGCCCGAGCCGCGCACTCGCGGCAGAGCAGCGGCGCAGTTGCTCGCCGTCGAGGCCACGCGCATCGCAGCCGCGGCAGCGGGATTCGCGACCGTCGCGCTCGACGAACATGGCGCAGCGTGGTCAACGCGCGATCTTGCCCGGCATCTCGCGCGATGGCGCGACGCAGGACACGATCTCGCACTCGTCATCGGCAGCGCGGATGGATTGCACGCCGAAGTGAAGGCTGACGCACTCGCCGTCGTGTCGCTGTCAGCGCTGACACTGCCCCATGGCCTTGCCCGCGTGCTCGTCGCCGAGCAGCTCTACCGGGCGTCCTGCATCCTCGCCGGGCATCCCTACCACCGCGAATGAAGGATCGACGATGAGCGCACCCCGGGTATACATCGCTTCGAGGAGTCTGCGGCGTCACGCGCTGCTGCGGCAACTCGACGTCGAGTTCGAACCGCTTATACTGCGCGAAGCCGCCGGGCGCGCCCGCGACGTGGTCGAGGAGACGCTCGACGCGGAGCCGGCGGCGCACTACGTCGAGCGCATGGCACGTACCAAGGCCCAGGTCGGCTGGCTGCGGATGCAGAACCGCAAGCTCGCGGAGCGGCCGATGCTGGGCGCCGACACCGAGGTCGTGCTGGATGGCCAGGTATTCGGCAAGCCGCGCGATGCCGACGACGCGACGAGGATGATAAGGGAGCTCTCCGGCCGCACACACCAGGTGCTCTCGGCGGTGGCGCTACGCTGGCATGACCAGACCGAAGTCGAGATTTCGGTGTCGAAGGTGACACTGCGCCGCCTCGGCGCGGCGGAGATCGAGCGCTACGTGGCCACCGGCGAGCCGCTGGACAAAGCCGGCGGCTACGCGATCCAGGGCCGCGCCGCAGCGTTCATTTCGCGCCTTGAAGGAAGCTACAGCGGCGTCGTCGGCCTGCCGCTCGCCGAGACCGCGGCCTTGCTCGCCCACGCCGGAGTCGCCGTGCTATAAAGGCGCTCGCGCCGGCGCGTCCGCGCAGCGCATGCCCGGCCCAGGGACGGCCGCGGCGCGAGCCCTCAGCGTGCCCGCCCGGATGACGCAAGAAATCCTCATCAACGTCACCCCGCAGGAAACGCGGGTCGCGATGCTCGAGCAGGGCGTCGTCCAGGAACTGCACATCGAGCGCGCCAGTGCACGCGGATTGGTCGGCAACATCTGCCTCGGCCGCGTGGCCCGCGTGCTGCCGGGAATGCAGAGCGCATTCGTCGAGATCGGGCTCGAGCGCGCCGCGTTCCTGCATATCGCCGACATCTGGGAGCATCGCCAGAACGGACACGGCGAGCACCGGCCGATCGAGCGCATCCTCGCCGAGGGCCAGACGCTGCTGGTGCAGGTCATCAAGGATCCGATCGGCACCAAGGGCGCGCGCCTCTCGACGCAGCTCTCGCTGGCCGGTCGCCTGCTCGTCTACCTGCCGCAGGATTCGCACATCGGCATTTCGCAGCGGATCGAGGATGAACAGGAGCGCGAGAGCCTGCGCGGCCGCCTGCAGACGCTGCTGCCGGAGGGTCTCGCCGGCGGTTTCATCATCCGCACGATGGCGGAGGCCGCGACCGAGCGCGAGATGCAGACCGACATCGGCTACCTCACCAAGCTCTGGAGCGACCTGACCGAACGCGCGGGCCATTCCCCGGCCCCGGCACTGCTCTACCAGGACCTGAACCTGGCCCAGCGCGTCCTGCGCGACATGACGGCCGACGACACGCTACGCGTAGTCGTCGATTCGCGCGAGACCTTCACGCGGATCCAGGAGTTCGCACGCGAGTACACGCCGGCGCTCGCCGACCGTGTCCAGCATTACGCTGGCGAGCGGCCGCTGTTCGACCTGCACGGCGTGGAGGACGAGATCGAGCGGGCACTCGCGCGGCGAGTCAATCTCAAGTCCGGCGGATACCTGATCTTCGACCAGACCGAAGCGATGACGACCATCGACGTCAACACTGGCGGGTTCGTCGGCGGCCGCAGCTTTGACGAAACGATCTTCAAGACCAATCTCGAAGCAGCCCAGGTGATCGCGCGGCAGTTGCGCATGCGCAACCTCGGCGGAATCATCATCATCGACTTTATCGACATGGAGAATCACGACCATCGCAGCGCCGTGCTCGTCGAGCTCGGGAAAGCGCTGGAAAAGGACCGCACGCGACTCACGGTCAACGGCTTCACCCAGCTCGGCCTGGTCGAGATGACGCGCAAGCGCACGCGAGAGTCGCTGGCCCACGTGCTGTGCGAGCCCTGCCCCACCTGCGGCGGGCGCGGCGAATTCAAGACTGCGCAGACGTCCTGCTACGAGATCCTGCGCGAGATCCTGCGCGAGGCGAAGCAGTTCAACGCGCGGGAATTCCGGATTCTCGCGTCACAGTCGGTGATCGACATGTTCCTGGACGAGGAATCGCAGAGCCTCGCGCAGCTCGGCGATTTCATCGGCAAGCCGATTTCGCTGCAGGTGGAAACGCTGTATACGCAGGAGCAATACGACGTCGTCCTCGTTTGAGGCGTCGTCCTGGCCCAAGGCAATTTGGGCCTTTTCGCACCATGTCCGCAAGCGCGAACACGCGAGCCGCCGGCAACGCCGGATAAGCGCCGATGCTGCGACTACTCTGGACCTGGCTGCGCCGATGGATCGCGAGGCTCCCTGGTGCCGCAGTCCAGCCGGGTCGCTTCGAATCCGGAAGCGCGTCGGCGCTGCGCGGCCGCGTGCTCATTGCACCGCTCGCGCGTCCTGAGCGCGAGTACCTGCTCTACGTTCCGCGCCGCTGGTCGCGCTGGCGGCGCGCGCCCCTTATCGTGCTCTGCCATGGTTGCCGGCAGACCCCCGAAGACTTCGCCGCGCTGACGCGAATCGCCGAGCGGGCGGACCGCGAAGGCTGGCTCGTGCTGATGCCCCGCCAAGTGCCGAGCGCGAATCCGCTTGGGTGCTGGAACTGGTTCGATCCGGAGATCGTGGCAGGCGACGGTGAATGCGCGATCGTCGCCGCGCAGATCGTCGCGGTACGCCGCCGCTATCGCGCGCGCCGCGAGCGGGTCGTCGTTGCGGGACTGTCGGCGGGTGGCGCGCTGGCCGCCGCCATGGGGCTGCGCCACCCCCGCCTGGTCCGCGGCGTATTCGCGCATTCCGCGTTGCCCTGTGGCGCCGCGTCGACGCCGGCCACTGCGCTAGGGGTGATGCGTATGGGCCCGGACTGCGACATCGAGCGCATCGGCACCAACGCGCGTGCTGCGCAGCGCGACGATCCGCCGCTGCCGGTGGCCCTGCTCGCCGTCCACGGCGATCGCGACGACATCGTCGCTCCGGTGAATGGCGTGGCGCTCGTGCGCCAGTATCTCCGCTTCAACGCCCATCGCGCCTCCGGCACCGAGCCTGCTTCGACGCCGGAGTTGCCAGTCAGCGACCGCTCGCGCATCGAGGCGAACCCTGGACGTTACCTACAGCGCGTCGACGAATGGGAAGGCAGCCGTTTCGTCGTCCGCCACGTCGCCGTGGCTGGGCTCGGCCATGCATGGAGCGGCGGAGACGGAAGGTTCGCCTACGCGGACCCGCAGGGCCCGGATGCGGTCGAGCTCCTCGCACAGTTCGCGCGCGAAGTCCCCGGCTGAGATCGACGCGCGCGCGCGTCGTCCGGCATCGCACCGCCTGCCGGCGGGTGCCCGGCGCGACTTCGCTCGAGGACATCCTGCCATTGATGTTTCTGCCGGGCTCGCTTGCCGCGCCACCCGCGACGGCAGGCGCTACCACGGGCGCCGTGCCCACCCCCACCGCCTCCCCCGCGAAACCGGTTCGGCGCAGCGTCGCAGCATCGTTGAGGAATCGTCGGCACGTCATCGCCGCAGCGTTGCGGCATCGTCGCTCGTCGCATCGCGCCACGTCATCCCCTCGCTGCGTTCGGCCGCCGGCGTACGGCAGGGCGTTGCGCGCGACGCCTGTGGCGCAGTCGGCGTGAAGCGGGTGGCGCGGCGAGCGAGCCCGACAGGAACAACGAAGGCAAGGTGCCCTCGAGCGAAGTCGCGCCGGGACCCGCTCGCCGACACGGGTGCGCCACCGAAGTTGCGCGCAGCGTCTTGCCGTACGCCAGTGACCGAACGCGCGGCGGCGATCAACGTGCGGCGGCGACAAACGCGTGCCGGCGGCGAACCTGAAATAATGCGCAATCGAGTGCCGCTGCGGAGCCCGTCATGCCCGTCACCGCAATGAACCACTTCACGATCCTGACCGACGATACCGCGTCCACCGTGGCGTTCTATCGCGAGCTGCTCGGGCTGGTCGAGGGTGCGCGCCCGCCATTTGCGTTCCCGGGCGCGTGGCTGTACGCAGGGGAAGCGCCGATCCTCCATGTCGTTGGAGGACGCGCCGCCGAGGAACTGAAGGCAGGAGTGATCGACCACATGGCGTTCTCGGCCACCGGTCTTGCGCAGACGCTTGCGCGGCTTACTGCGCGCGGCGTCGACTACAGTTGCCGTCGCCAGGCCGGCGGCAGGACGTGGCAGCTTTTCTTCCATGACCCCAATGGGGCGCGCGTCGAGCTCGATTTTCCGGGTGACGAACCCAATACCGAGAACAACGCGATCACGGCCGATGCCTAGCGTCCACCGGCGGCAGCCCGAGCTCGCGATCGATCATCTGGTGGTCGCCGCGCCCTCGCTCGCCGAAGGCTCCGCATGGCTGCGCGAGCGCATTGGCGTCAGCACCGAGCCTGGGGGCGCCCATATGGCGATGGGCACCCACAATGCGCTGGTCGCCCTCGGCCCCGGCTGTTATCTCGAAGTGATCGCGATCGACCCGGCAGCAACTGCGCCGCCGCGGCCGCGCTGGTTCGATCTCGATGATCCGCGGATGCGTGCGCGGCTTGTCGAAGGGCCGGCGCTCATCCACTGGGTCGCGCGTAGCCGCGACCTCGACCGCGACGCCACGCGGCGCGGCACCGAGCCGGGCGCGATCCTTTCGATGCAACGCGGCGACCTGCGCTGGCGCATCACCGTGCCGGATGACGGACATCTTCCGTCGCGCGGCCTGGTCCCGACACTGATCGAGTGGTCCGATGCGAAGCATCCGTCGCAGCGGCTAGCCGACTCCGGATTGAGGCTAGTTGCGCTGGCCGGAGAGCATCCCGAGCCCGCGCCGGTGCGCGCGGAACTTGCAGCGCTGGGCCTGTCCGACATGCTCAAGGTTACCTATGCGCGCAGCCCCCGGCTCGCGGCCATGCTGCGCACGCCGCGAGGGATCGTGACCCTTTAGTCACCGCGCAGCCGTGCGAAATCAGCGAGACTGACCGGCGGGAAATACAGCCCTTCGAGATTTCGCAGCCACCATTGCCCGGTGGCAGTGTGAAGGCGCAGATCGGCGAAACGGTAGTCGTAAAGCAGCGCACGAACATATCTCGGTGCGCCTCCAGGAAATGGATTACCGTCGAACAATGCCAGTACCGGGGGGCTCGCTTCGAGCAGGCGATAAACCAAGCGCGGAAACCAGACCGCGGCGCGCGGATCACCGAGCGCAGCAAACCACATCTGCCAGTCGAGGCGCGGCTGGTGCGGAATGTTCCATGCCGGTGCGCGGTCGAGCGGTCCGGGCTGGTACCGGAACGTGTACTCGTGCCAGTCCTGCCCATCGTTCGAGCCTTCGATCACGATCTCGGGGCGACGGGTCGTCATCACCGCAAAGAGGCCGTAGCGATTCACGATCATCAGCGGTGCGACGGCCCTGGCAATAGCTCCGAGGAGCGGCAGGTCGCGTCCAGCAAGCGTCTGCCAGACCTCGTCGACTCCGGCAGGGACGACGACGAGCGCCACGGCAGCCGCGATTGCCGTTGCGGCACGTCCGGCGTCCTTCGCGCGCCTGCGGACGCGCGCCGCGAGACGGCGCGGAACCACGTGGGAAAGCGCAGCATCATCGAACAGAAACACGCACAGCGACATCGTGAGCAGATTGAAGAAATTGTAGTTGCCGGTGAGCAGGATGAGCATCTGGAGCAGGAGAATGCAAATCCCGGCGAAAGCACGCAGCCGCCGCGGCAGAACCACAAGGAAGACGATCCCGATCTCGACGGCCAGTGCCGCGGCCGTGCTGCCGATCAGCACCCAATGGGGCAGTTGCGCCGCATACCATGCGAGCGGCGTCGGCAATGGCTGAGTCCAGAAGTGATACTCGAGCGCAGTGAGGTTGCGCCAGGTCGGATCACCGGAAAGAAGCTTCACCACGCCGGCCAGGAACACATAGCGCAATACCATCCAGCGGAAGAGCCAGACCACGATGCGCGAACCACCGCTGAGAAAAATTGCGAGGAAACCCGCTTCGAGCAGCAGCAGGTCCCACTGGAACGTCATGAAGTCCTGTCCTGCGTACGCATAGGACAGGTACAGCGCAAAGAGGCCGACGAGCGCGGCGCGTGTCCACCGTCCCGCGATGACCAGTAGCGCGAGCACGATGCCGGCGAGGGTGCCGGCGAGCAGCACGGCGTCGCCCGCACTGAACCAGAACAGCGTCGGCAACTTCAGCCACGCCGCAGCACCCAGTTCCCGCTGCGCCGCGGCGAGGTATTCGGTGAGCGGGAGGATTCCATCGTGCCCGACGAGGCCCTGGATCTGGACCGCCAGTGACGCGAAGGCGGCAAGATAGATCACACCGAGCAGCCGCAGGAAGATCGCACTGACCAGCGCGTAGCGCTCGGGTTCGAGCACAGGCCCCCACAACAGCCAGGAGGCGCGAGCGAGCACGCCGCGGTGGCGCGCAAGCCATGCATACGCGCATTCGCTGGCGAACGCGAAGCCGGGAATGCGCGCGTAGAGCCACCACCACACGCCACGTCCCGGGGCATGGCGCAGCACGCGGAAGCTCGCCGCCGCCCCCGCGTAGACGCCGCCGCCGGGCTCGATGAACTGGATTGCCTGCACGAACGCTACCCGCGCAATGGCCGGAAAGTCTGCCGCGGCCTCCTGATACGGGCGATAGCGAACGCGCCCGCCGGTCAGTCCCCGCCAATAGTCGACCCAGTAACGGCAGATGCCGCAGGCGCCGTCGTAGACCAGCGTGGGAATCGCGTCCTGCATGCGCTGCAGCCGGTGCGCCGCCCGCAGCGACGATCTCGAACGATCGCGGCTAGCGGACGAAGATCCAGTACGCCAGTGCGGCGATCAGCGCGTACTTGACGCTGCGGAAGACCGTACGGTTGCGGCGCTTCAACCGCGTCAGGATGTCGCTGCCCTGACCGAAGATCGCATAGATTCTATTCAGCACGCCGACCGGCTCGGTCTCGGTGTTCTGCGTCGACGCGGCGCGGATCACGGTGCGGCTCACGAACCGGTTTACGGCTTGCATCAGGCGCGTGCGCAGCGGACGCTCGACGTCGCAGAACAGGATGATCCGCGTCGTCCCGGTCGCGTTCTCTGCGGAATGGATATAGGTCTCGTCGAACAGCAGGTCCTGTCCGTCACGCCAGGAATACGGTTCTCCATCGACGAAAATCCGGCAGGCATCGGAATTCGGAGTGACCAGGCCCAGGTGGTAGCGCAGCGAGCCGGCGAATGGATCGCGATGGCGGTTGAGCTTTCCGCCGGGCGGCAGCAGCGCGAACATCGCGGCATTGACCGTGGGCAGCGACTCAACCAGCGCGACGGTCTTCGGACACGCGGTCTGCGCCGAGGCCAGCGGCTCGCCGTACCACTTGACGTAGAAGCGCTTCCAGCCGTTCTTGAAGAACGAATTGAAGCCCAGGTCGTTATGACCGGTGGCGGCACGGATGTGTCCGTCGTCGACGAGCGCAAGCGCCTCGTCGCGGATCACCTTCCAGTTATCGCGCAGCACGTCGAGCTCGGGGAGCATGCGCGGATCGAGAATCGGCTTCGCCGGCACCGCGGAGAACAGGTACATCAGCGAGTTGTACGGCGCCATGATCGTCGAGTGGTCACCGAGCTGCCGCACCAGCCGGTGCCGCACCCGGCCACGAAAATGGACGAATAGCGCCGACGCCACGAAAGCGTAGAGGACGATGAACTTCGGCGCGAGGAGTGTCGTGAGCACGGTCTACGGCTGCGCCGCGAGGCCGGCCCGCAGTTGGGGCCCGCGGTCCGGCATGCGGCGCCGGGCGCGGCGACCGCGGGGGGATTCTACTCTCCGCGGGCAGCCCGCGGCCTTAGTCCTTGTCGTTGGCTGCGGCAAGCTGGTCGTAGACGGTCCGCCCGATCGCCAGGAGCTGCGCACGATCGAGGTTTCCCGAGAGCGCATAGGCGCACTGGTCGTCGACCCAGTAATAGACGCCGATGCCGTCCTCGACCGCGTAGCGGAACGCGGTCTCGCCGGTCCCCGCCTGTTTGCGTGCCTGCAGCGTCAGGCGCTGCCGGGCAGCGTTCTCGTACATGAACATCGCGATTGGCTTGGCGTTTCCGGCGACCAGCCGGCCGCCGACCAGCGCAAACCCCGCGCTGTTCAGGTCGGGAGCGTGCAGCGGAAGCCCGAGCCGCTTCGACAGCCAGCCGACGAGCCGGCCCTCCTCGGGCGCCCAGACTTCAACCGGCCGATTGGGGTCGGACGCGTACAAGGCGTGCGCGAACGCGGCCTCGCTCGGGAAGCTCGTCGGCATCCCTTCGCGCTCGAGCACCGTGTCCCGCGCATACCATCCGCCACCGAGGCCGATGACGAGCGTCGCCGCTGCAGCGAAGACCGGCACGAACCGTTGCCACGCTGCGCGGGACCGCGGAGCAGCCCGCGCTGCGTTGACGAGCCGCTGAGGCACGGGTTCGTCGAGGAGTGGAGCCGAGTCCTTCGCGCAGCAACGCGTTCTGCCGCTCGATCTCCGCGAGGCTCGCCGCCATCGCCGGGTCGCGCGCCAGCGCCTCGTCGATCTCGGCGATGCGCGACGGCGGGAGCTGCCGGTCGGCATAGGCGTGAAGGTCGCTGGCAGTGACGGAAAGCCTGCTCATGTCACGCTCGATCGGCCTCAGCGGATCAACCTGACCGGCGTAACCGCAGCGACCGGTTCGCCTGAAACGGCACGGCGCAGCTTTTCGCGCGCGCGGGAGAGCCGTGACATCACGGTCCCGACAGGAATCGCCAGAACGGCCGCAATCTCTTCGTAGCGCATCTCTTCGACGGCAGCCAGCACCAGCACCTCACGCTGGTCAGCCGGCAGGCCTCGCGACCTCGCGCATGACCTCGAGGAGCTCGACCCGGGTTTGCTGATTTGGGCGCACCGGCAACTGGAAAGCGATTCCGCCGGACGCGGCATCGTCGATCGACAGGTTCTGCGCATCGCGCTCCGCCGCCGGTCGCTGGTTCATGAACAGGTTGTGCATGATCGTGAACATCCATGCGCGAAGATCGCTGCCGGCCGCCCAAAGCCGCCGCTTCTCCCAGGCACGCGCCAGCGTCTCCTGCACCAGGTCGTCGGCGCGAAAGCTGTCGCCGGTCAACACGCGCGCGTAGCGGCGCAGCCGCGGAATCGCGGCCAACAGGTCCGGCTCGGGAAGCGCGGGCTCGGCGGCCATGCGGGCATCACCTCGTGCACGCCATGTCGGACTCGCGCTGCGCGAGTCCTCCGCCAACGATAGTACCTCGCCGCTGAGCGCGGCATCGCTCATCTGGCGACGTGCCAGGCACCGTTCAGGAATCCGTCGCCCAGCTTGTCTCCCGGCTTCTGGTCCTTGGACCAGGCGTAGAGCGGCCTGCCCTTCCACGCCCACTGCTTCTTGCCGTCGTCGCGCGCAATGATCGACCAGTCACCACTCGCCCTGTCGTCGCCATCGGCAAGCAGCGGCGGCCAGTTCGCGGCGCAGCCTCCGTTGCACGCGCTCTTGCCGGCGGAATCCCGGTCGAACGATATAGAGCGTCATGCCAGATGCATTGGTCAGCGTGTTGTCCGCCGACCGCATGGCCGGCATGGCGTAGGAATCCATCGGCGTGGGCGCTGCGCATCCCCGGGATCGCCCAGGCGGCGATAGCCAGGGCGGCGATCATGACTGCCGGGCGCGCAATACGAACAGACGATTTCATGCTGGGCCGCTCCTTAGTCGAGGGAATGCGGCCGCAAACAGGCCCGCTTCGAGCCTTATTCCCGCCGGGATGTATATGGCTATGGCAAATCTGCGGCCGGCATACGCGCCAGGATGATGCCGATCTTCCGGTTGAGACCTGGCGCGCCCGGGTGGCGCTCGTAGTAGCGCGGATTCGGAGCCATTGCGGCGAGCCGCGCAGACTGTGCTGCGTCGAGCCGCGATGCGGGAATCGCGAAATAATGCTCCGCGGCGGCTTCCGCGCCGAAGATCCCGCTACCCCACTCGATGACATTGAGGTAGAGCTCGAAGATCCGGCGCTTGTCGAGGATCGACTCGAGCATCACCGTGATCACCGCCTCCTCGCCCTTGCGCAGCCACGTCCTCGACCCCGACAGGAACAGGTTCTTCGCAAGCTGCTGCGAGATCGTCGAGCCGCCGGCAACGATGTGTCCGCGACGCTCGTTCTTCTCCATTGCCAGCGCGATGCCGTCCCAATCGAATCCCTCGTGCTCGACGAAGCGCGCATCCTCGGCGGCGATCATCGCGCGCTTGAGCGGCGTGGCGATGCGCGCGTAGGGCACGAACCGGTACTGCAGCTTCGCGCGCGGGTTCAACGCGTGCATTGCCGCAAGCCGCTCCGCCATGAATGCGGTTTCGCGCGGCGGGTGGTCACGCCACCACCCGATCATCACCGCAAAGTAGCCGTGCACGGCAACCACCACCGCGAGCGCGGCCCACAGCACCCTGGTAACGAGCCGGCGCAGGCGCCTCACCCTGCGCCGGCGCTGCGGCGCATCTGCAGAAGGACCCGCGGCTCATTCGCCGCGCAGCTCATCGCCCGACGCGAAAGTCCACGTCCGCGTGATCGACAGGATGTCGGTGTCGCTCCTGATGTTGGCGGGAAATGGCGCATAGGGAGCCGCCATCTCGACGATGTGCACTGCAGCGGCGTCGAGGATGCGCTGCCCCGAGGAGTGGTCGACATTGATGCCGTCGATGCTGCCATCCGCCCGTATTGCGACTGTCAGCACGAGGCTGCCGTAGAGCTTGTTCGCGCGCGCCGCCTCGGGATAATTGAGGTTGCCGATGCGCTCGACTTTCATCCGCCAATCCTCGACGTAGCGCGCGAAGCGGTATTCGCGCGCACTCGCGCCGATATGCTTCCTGCGCGGGATCTTCTGGTACGCGTCCATGTCCTTCGCGATCTGCGCGTCGAGGCGCATCGCTTCGAGCGTCTTCTGCATCATCTCGTTCGCCGTCGGAGACTCGGTTTGCACGGGCGCGTCGACAGTTTTCGGCGCGGGTGCGGGCACCGCGACGGTTGCCGCGCGCGCGGTGAGCATCTCGCGAGGCGTGCTCGGTGATGCAGGTTCGGGCACCGCGGGGACAATAACGCGGCGCTCAACGCGGCTCGTCGCGAAACACCGGCAGCGGCGATTTCGCGTGCCGCTTTTCGCTGGTGTTGCCACCACCGTCAAGGTTGGCCTGCGCGAGGATGTCGGGCTTCACTGGCCGCAATTGCGATTTCGCGTTGACCAGCGCCACTTCCAGCGGCGGCTCGCGATCCTTGAAGCGGCTGAAGTCGAACGGACTGAAATGGACGGCGAGCACGAGTGCGTGCACCGCGATCGACGCCACCAGCGCGATCGCTGCAATGCGTCCGTACGGCGACGGCACCAGCGCTTCGGGGGGAATGCGCGCCGGCGGCAAGACGCCCGCGAACACGAGCTGGCCCTTGCGCGCGCCACCGGCCCGCGCCTGCGCCTTTGCAATCCCTGGCACGGCCGCGGGTTTCACGGCGGCAGGGAGCCCGGGGTGTGCAGCGCGGCGCGGCAAGGGGGTCAGGGCGCGGTCAGGCAAGCCTGCGTAGAGGGCCGCATCATTGTAGCGTGACAATGCCGCCGTCATAAACCCCCGGCGGGCCGCCGATCAGGCGCAGGGCTCCCGCGTAGCGGCATTCGAGACCCGGCTGCAACAGGTCGACGCGCAGGATCGCGACCCGCACCTGCGTCTGGGGCGCCGTGGCCGGCAGATCGGGGAGCCGCTGCCAGATCGGCAATGCATCGAAGCGCACCAGCGTGTCGCGCACGACCGTTGCCGTACATTCGGTCACGTTCCGCTGCAGCAGCCAGCGCAGGCACCAGTAGTGCTCCATCCGGTCCTGCATTTCTGCGTACTGCGCGTAGGTGACCTCGAAGTCGGCGAGCGCAGCATGGAGCTCCGCGTCGTTATCCGCGTACGGAGGCCGATCGCCACGGATGACAGCGAGCAGTTGCCGCTGGTTGACAAGATCACTGTAGCGGCGCAGCGGCGAGCTCGCCCACAGGTAGTGCGAAAGACCGAGGCCCTGATGCTCACCCGGACGCGTGCTCATCCTGACCTTGCCGCCGGACTGCACGCGATACATGCCCGGCGCCTGCGCGTCTGCCAGCGCCTTCCCCCACACGTGGTTGACGTGGATCATCAGCTCGGAGACCAGCCGGTCGAGCGCATTGCCGCGCGCGCGCGGCTACGATCGACACGCGCCCGCGCTCACCGGCCGCTTCGACGTCCCAGTCGACATCGAAGCTGTAGTCGACGCGCGCCGGATCGGCCTTGCCGCGCGCATCGAAGAGTCTCGTCGCGAATCGCAACAGCGCGCGCAGGTCGCGGAAGCGCGCGAGCTCGCCGGGCGCAGGCACAGCGGTCGCAAACGCATCGGTCAGCGCGTCGAGCCGCAGGTTCTCCACCACCGGCACGCGCTCGAGCGCGGTGTGCTGCGCCATCGCCGTGCCATCGGGCGCCATCTCGACATAGAGCGAGACCACCGGTGCAGACGTTCCCTGCGCAAGCGTAAACGCGCCGACGACTCGCTCGGGCAGCATGGTGAGCTTGCGGCCCGGCATGTACACCGTCGAAAGCCGTGCTCGCGCAATAGCATCGAGCGCGCTGCCGCGCCCGATCGCGAGCGCGGGACAGGCAATGTGGATGCCGATCCGGACATTGCCGTCCACGAGATAGCGCACCGAGAACGCGTCGTCGATCTCGGTGGTCGTCGCGTCGTCGATCGAGAAAGCCTCGACTTGCGCGATCGGCAGCTCCGGTAGCGCTGGCATCTCGCCCCACGCCGGAAACTCCGTCCCCGCCGGATACGACTCGACGAGAAAACGCCTGAAGTGGTAGTCGTGCGTCGACGGGATCGCGCCGCAGGCGGCGATCAACTGCAACGGGCTCGATTTCGCCGTCTCGCACGCGACGCCGAGCGCCTTCCACTCGGGCGCATGCTTGTCGGGGCGGTACAGCAGCATGTCGAGCCGCGACGCGAGCGCTGCAGGCAGTCGGCGCTGGCCGAGCTCTGCCGCCCAGGCGGCAATGTCGCGCGCTTCGCGCTCCTTGCGCGCGATCGATGCGAGCGCCGCCTCGAGCGCCTCGGGCGGCGCCCTGCGGTAGCGGCCGCGCCCCTTGCGGTAGAAATACATCGGCGCCGCCGACAACGCGAGCGCGACCGCGGCCGACTCCGGTGGGGCCGGGGTTCCGCCGAAGTACTCATTCGCGAGCTCGTCGAAACCGAATTCGGCCTCGCCTGAAACTTCCCACAGGAAATCGGGGTCAATGCCGCGGGCGAGCTCGTGGGCGCGCGCCAGCATCTCCGCGGGCGACGGCGCGACGAAGCGCAGCAGCACGTGACCCGCCTTCACTTTCTGCCGCTTGCCGGACACCGCCTCGACTTGCAGTGACGCGTCGTTGTCCGCGAGCAGCGTGCCGGCCTTCAACTGCCCGCCATCCTCGAACAGCAGGTTCATCGGGTAGCCCCGGCAACGCCATGATGGGTAGGGAATGCGATCATCGAAACGCGCCGGCAGCGGCGTCATGCGGAAGGCGCGCAATTATAGGTTCTCCGCCCTCCGGTCCGCCACGTAGAATCCGTGGCTCGATTGGGAGGAGCAGCGATGGAATACCGGCGACTGGGAAGAAGCGGCCTCGAGGTGTCGACGCTGTGCCTCGGGACAATGATGTTCGGCGACCGAACGCCCGAGACCGGGGCCGCGGAAATCGTCGCGCGCGCGTTCGACGCGGGCGTGAACTTTATCGATACCGCCGACGTTTACGCCGACGGCAGGTCCGAGTCGATCACCGGCGTGGCGATACGCGGAAACCGCGAGCGCTGGATCCTCGCGACGAAGGTCGCGAATGTCATCGGCGGCGCGGCGAACGCGCGCCCGCATACGGGTGGCCTGTCGCGGCGCTGGATCTTCCAGGCCTGCGACGCGAGCTTGCGCCGCCTCGGCACCGACTGGATCGACATCTACTACCTGCACCGCGACGATCCACATACGCCGCTTTCCGAGACCATTGGCGCCGTTGGCGACCTGATTCGCAGCGGCAGGATCCGCTACTTCGGCGTCTCCAACTTCCGGGGCTGGCGCATCGCCGAGATCGTCCGCGTCTGCGAGCGCCTGGCAGTGCCGCCACCCGTCGTCTGCCAGCCCTACTACAACCTGCTGAACCGGGCGTCCGAGGTCGAGATCCTGCCCGCCTGCGACTACCACGGCATCGGAGTCGCCTCGTATTCGCCGATCGCGCGCGGCGTGCTGACCGGCAAGTACGCCGGGGGAGCGGTCCCCGCGGATTCGCGCGCAGGGCGCAAGGATCGCAGGATGATGGAGACCGAATTTCGCGCGGAGTCGCTCGCAATCGCCGACACGCTGGCGGCGCATGCCCGGAATACGGGCCGGACCGCGACGCAATTCGCGCTCGCCTGGCTGTGGGCGAACCGGGTCGTCTCGTCGATCATCGCGGGGCCGCGCACGCTGGCGCAGTGGAACGATTACGCCGCTGCGCCCGGGACTGCATGGACTGCGGAGGACGAGGCGCTGGTCGATTCGCTGGTCACTCCCGGGCACGCCTCGACCCCGCGCTACCACGATCCCGCGTATCCGTTCTACGGACGGCGGCTCGGCTGACCCCGGGCAGCGGCTACTGCTCTGCGCGCCCTGAACCGGCCGGGCGCAGTGCAAAGTCCGACGGAGCAAGCTCGATCGGATCGCCGTGGGGCGTGCGTAGCGCCGCATGCTCCCAGGCGTCGCGAGAGCGCGCGAGCTCGTCGGCCGATCCGAGGCCCTTGCGTGCCACGAGCGCTTCCAGCGCCCGCAGCCAATGCCGGTAATAGTTGGTGCCGAGGTCGGGATCGCCTGCACGCTGCGCGGCTGCGATCTCCGCAGCGAGCGCGCCCGCCCACTCCGGCCAGGTGAACGCTCCGCGCCGATGCAGCGCGAGCGTCATGGCGAACGCATGCGCCTCCCAGGGTTCGCGAAACGGCTGCGGGTCGTCGGCTTCGTTCATTCCCGTTCGAGGTAGGGCTCCCACGCGTCGACCGACACGCGAATGCCGCGCCCGGCCGCTTCGCCCCACAGTTCGGCACCGTCGAACACCACCGTGTAGAGCCAGTGCGGGTCCTCTCCTTGCCCATGCGCATGCGCGTCGGGGTAGACGTGCATGCCGTGCAGGCGCTCGACAGTTCCGCGCTTTCGCCAGACGTAGGACGGCAGGCGCGTGTGATGCGAGAACGGGCCCGCGCACATCCGCATCCGTTCGCCGGCCGAAAAGCGCGCAGCGCATTTCGTCTCGCGAACGGTCGGAGCACCCCGGGCCAGCGCGCCGGCGACGTCGCGCGCGGCAAGCACGCGGGGGATGGCAGGCGCGGGGTGCAGTGCGCGTCCAGCGGCGATTTCATCGGGGAGCACCAGAGCGCGCTCGTGCATCAGCTTTTCGAGCGCGGCAATCCAGATCCGGTAGTAGTCGAGCCTCGCGTAGCCGGGAAGGGTCTCGCGCGCGGCGCGTCCCATGTCGAGATTCCACACACCGGTAGCGCCCATCGCGAGCGTCAGCGCGAGCGCGCGCGGCTCCCACTGCGCGTGGAATCGCGATTCCTCGGGTTCGGGCGTGACCCGTCCATAGCCGGGCCTGCCGCCGAGGTCGGCGTGGGTCACGTAGGTCATCGCCCGGGCTCGAGCGCAAGGCCGGTACCAATCATCGAGTCGCGCGTGACCAGCGCCGCGAGCGCGTTCTCGTCCAGTCCCCCGGTCCCGGCAGGCCGCTGCGGAATCACCAGGTAGCGAAGCTCGGCGGTGGAATCGAAAACGCGGACCTCGACGTCGCCGGCAAGCTTCACGCCGAAGTCCGCGAGCACACCACGCGGATCGCGCACCGCACGCGCACGATACGGGGCGCTCTTGTACCACACCGGCGGCAGACCGAGTACCGGCCACGGATAGCAACTGCACAGCGTGCAGACAACGAGATTGTGTGTCGACAATGTGTTCTCGACCGCGACCATGTGCTCGCCCTGGCGACCGCTATAGCCCATCGAGGCGATCGCCGCGGTCGCATCGCGCAGCAACCATGCGCGGTATTCGGGGTCGATCCAGGCGCGTGCGACGACACCTGCGCCATTGCGCGGGCCGATCCGCGTCTGGTAGGTGTCGATCAGCACGTCGAGCGCGGCAGGATCGATGTAGCCCTTCTCGGCGAGAACGCTCTCGATCGCGCGCACGCGCAAATCCATC
Organism: uncultured beta proteobacterium; assembly: GCA_963701885.1. Taxonomy (GTDB): domain Bacteria; phylum Pseudomonadota; class Gammaproteobacteria; order Burkholderiales; family Casimicrobiaceae; genus VBCG01. Next base: position 398,348 of record CAVPBR010000023.1, on the reverse strand, counting down.
TCGCCGAGTTCGCTGTGCGGGTGCGGATCCCGCTGCGAGTCCGAGTGCGGGTCCGGGTGCGGGTCCATCGGATCGCTGCTTCGCGCTTGAGCGCTATTTGCCGCCGGGCGACTTGCCGCCGGCTGGCTTGATGTCGGCTGCGTCGCCGTCGGTCGTTGTGCTCGCGTCCAGCGCCTTGATGACATCGCCCGTGATGTCGACCGAGTGCCCGACCCACAGCGCATCCTGCAGGATCAGGTCGTAGCCATTGGCTTTCGCGTACGAAGTGAGGATCTTGTCGAGTCGCCCCTTGAGCTTGTCGAGCTCTTCGAACTGACGCGCACGCAGGTCTTCGTTGAACTGCTGGCGCAGCCGTTCGACGTCGCGCGACTGGAGGTCGAGGTTTCGCGCGCGCGACGCGCGCTCGTCGTCGGACAGCGCCGGGCGCTCCTTCTCGTACTGCGCCTGCGCCGCACGCAATGCCTGCTCCTGCTTGGTGATGTCGTTGTCGCGCGGCTTGAACTCGCGCTCGATGCGGTCGTGGGCGGCCTTGGCCGCCGCCGATTGCCGAAGAATGCGCTCGACGTGCAGGACCCCGATCTTGTAGGACTCGGCGGCGCAGGTTCCTGCGCCGCCGAGAACGAGCAGCGTGGCGAAGGCGAACCACAGGCAACGGCCTCTCCATTTCGTCGACAGATTTGTCATGGCATTTCGAGTGTATTCCGGGTTCATGGGTTCGCGACCCCGTGTGGAACGTGGCCTGCCGACACGTGCATCGCAGCAGATGCCACATGGCGCGCCTGATCATCGAAGAAGATGTCGGCGCCGAAAGCGCGCAGGAACTCGCCCTTGTCGAGTCCGCCCAGGAACAGCGCCTCGTCGATGCGAATGTTCCAGGCGCGCAGCGTGCGGATCACGCGCTCATGTGCCGGTGCGCTGCGCGCGGTCACCAGCGCGGTTCGGATCGGGCTGCGGTTTTCGGGGAAGTCGGCCTGGATCCGGTGCAGTGCAGCTAGGAATTCCTTGAACGGCCCTCCGGAAAGTGGAGTTGCCGCGGCGTCGCGTTCGCTCTCGCTGAACGCCGCGAGGCCTTCCGCCTGGTACACGCGTTCGGCTTCGTCGGAAAACAGCACGGCGTCACCGTCGAAGGCGATCCGCAATTCGTCGGTTTCGTTGCGAAACACGCTCGGGAAGATCGTCGCGGCTGCGTAACCGTCCTCGAGCGCGCGCCTGACGTCGCCCGTGTCCGCTGACAGAAACAGATGGGCCCCGAAAGCCGGCACGTAGCGCGACGTCGATTCCCCCTTGGTGAATGCCGCGCGCGCGATGTCGAGTCCGTAGTGCTTGATCGAGTTGAACACGCGCAGCCCCGTATCGGCGCTGTTTCGCGACAGCAGGATCACCTCGACGTACTGCCTGGGCAGCCGGTTGAGCCGCAGCAGCTTGGTGACCAGCGCGAACGCCGGGCCAGGCGCGAGAACCTCGTCTTCGTGCTCGATCTGGTAGCGCTGGTAGCTTTCGACACCCTGCTCGGTGTAGACGCGGTGGCTCTCCGCGAGGTCGAAGAGCGCGCGCGAGCTGATCGCGACGACGAGCTTGCCTTCGAGCGTGGGGGGGGCCATGAGCCGAATACTACTTCCACGGGCGCAACGACCACGCAGTAGTCGACCGCCGCTGCGCGCGCATGCTGCAGGTCAGGCCGCGCGCTTTTGCTCCTGCTCGAGCTCACGGAACACCGCACGGATCTGCACCAGCGCCCAGTCCAGATCTTCGCGAGGAATGTTGAGCGGAGGTGCAATGCGCACCACCGTGCCGTGGGTGTCCTTGGACAGGATCCCGCGCGCAAGCAGCCGGTCGACCACCGGGCGCGCCGAGACGTAGTGTGGATCGACTTCGATCCCGATGAAAAGTCCCCGGCCGCGAACGTCGCGCACGATGTGACTGCGCAGATCCTGCAGTTCGTCGAGCAGCCACGCACCGATCTCGGCCGAGCGTTCGACGAGCCTCTCGTCAACCAGAACGTCGAGCGCCGCCAGTGCCACTGCGGCGGCCAGCGGGTTGCCACCGAACGTGCTGCCGTGATCGCCGGGATTGAAAACCCCCATCAGATCGTCGCTTCCCACCACGGCCGACACGGGCAACAGTCCACCGCCCAGTGCCTTCCCGAGAATGACCGCGTCGGGCCGCACCCCGTCGTGCTGGCACGCGAGCATGCGCCCGGTGCGTCCGAGGCCGGTCTGAATTTCGTCGCAGATGAGCAGCACGCGGCGCTCGCGGCAGATCTCGGCGCAGCGCGCGAGATACCCGTTCGGCGGGACGATGATGCCACCTTCCCCCTGGATCGGTTCGACCAGGAAGGCCGCAGTACGCGGCGTGATCGCCCGTGCGAGCGCGTCGGCGTCACCATAGGGAATGGTCGACAGGCCCGGCGGGAACGGACCGAAGCCGTCGCGATACTGCGCTTCCGTCGAGAGCCCGACCACCGCAATCGTGCGGCCGTGGAAGTTCCCGTTGCAGCCGATGATCTCGGCGCACCCATCGGGGATCCCCTTGACCTTGTGCCCCCACTTGCGCGCGGCCTTGAGCGCGGTCTCCACCGCCTCGGCGCCGCCATTTGCAGGCAGCACGCGCGGAAGCCCGGTGAGCTTCGCGAGCCGCTCGAACAGGTATGGCAATTCGTCGTTGTGGTATGCGCGCGACGTGACTCCAAGCCGCTGCGCCTGGGCGATCAGCGCGCCGACGATCCGCGGATGTGCGTGTCCGAAACTCACCGCCGAATACGCGCTCATCAGATCGAGGTAGCGGCGACCGTCGACGCCGGTAAGCCAGCTCGCCTCGCCCCGCGCGAGAACGACCGGCAGCGGGTCGTAGTTGTTCGCCCCGAAGGCCTTCTCGCGGGCGATCAGTTCGGCTGCCACGTCGGACAGCGGCGGCAGGCGGAAAGCGGGTTCGAACCCCGCACGATCTCGAGCAGTCATCGCGTGCTCCTCGTGAAAGCGAGCCGGCCACGACAACGAACAACCGGATGGGGGTGAGTCGCGCGTGGGCGGCGTCAAGGCGCCGCATCGGCTCGTGGCCGCGGCGCGTTCAGGCGTCTGGGAACGGGTCCCGACTTCGCCAAGTCATGTGGCAAGCATAACCCGTGCGAGCGATTACGGCTAGTTGCGGTGCACAAATGCGGCGCGTGGCCGGCCGTAAGCGCGTGCCGGTTCCGTACCGGTTCTGCAGAGGCGGCGGTGGGGGCGTGCACGGCGCTCGGTCGTCCGCAAACTCCTGCCGGCGGGTGCCCGGCGCGACGTCGCTCGAGGACATCCTGCCCCTGATGTTTCTGCCGGGCTCGCTCGCCGCGCCACCCGCGACGGCAGGCGCTACCACGGGCGCCGTGCCCGTCCCCACCGCTGCCCCCACGGAACCGGTTCGGCGCAGCATTGCGGAATCGTCGCAGCATCGCCGCAGTGTCGGCGCAGCATTCGCGTCGCGTCGCCCCCTCAATGTGTTCGGTCGCCGGCGCATGGCAGGGCACTGCGCGCGACGCCTGTGGCGCAGTCGGCGTGAAGCGGGTGGCGCGACCAGCGAGCCCGATCATCGCGAATGGGTACCGCTGTCCCCGAGCGCCGTCGCGCCGGGACCCGCGCGCCGACGCGCATTGCGCCACCGAAGTCGCACGCAGTGCCCTGCCGTGCGCCGGCAGGGAGCGCGCGCAGCGCCGCGGCGGCGAGCGAGCGCCAACGACGAGAGCCCGTCATTCCGCGAGCGCGTCGAGGATTTTCGCGTGCACTCCGCCGAACCCGCCGTTGCTCATCACCAGCACGTGATCGCCGGGCTGCGCGCCCGCTGAGACCGCCCGAATCAGCGCGGAAAGCCCGTCATGGATCTCGACGTTCGCCCCCAGGGGCGCCAGCGCTGCTCGTGCATCCCAGTCGAGGCCGGCCGTGTAGCAGTAGACGCGATCGGCCTGGGCCAGCGCGCCGGGGAGCGCAGCTTTCATCGTGCCCTGCTTCATCGTGTTGGACCGGGGCTCCAGCACCGCGAGGATCCGGCCTTGAGGCCGCGAGGCGCGCAGGCCGGCAATCGTCGCGGCGATGGCGGTTGGATGATGCGCAAAGTCGTCGTAGACCGCGACGCCCGCGACGATCCCGAGGAGCTCCATCCGTCGCCTGACGCCGCGAAATGAGGCGAGCGCGTCGATCCCGGCCTCGATCGGCACGCCGGCGTGCCTCGCGGCGAGAAGCGCGGCTAGCGCGTTCATTCGGTTATGCCGTCCCGCACTCGCCAGGTCAAGCATCCCCTTCCTCTCGCCGTTCAGGGCGACGGCACCGTCGTCGGCAACCGTCCATTGGCACGGTCTCAGCGTGGACGGCCTGGCATCCGCCGCGCCGAAGCGTTCGAGCTCGCTCCACAGGCCGCGCGCGAGCACACGCGCGAGGCTCGGCTCATCGCCGTTGGCGATGATGCGTCCGTTCCCGGGCACCGTGCGCATCAAGTGGTGGAACTGGGTCTCGATCGCCGCCAGGTCCGGGAAGATGTCGGCGTGGTCGAAGTCGAGATTGTTGAGTACCGCGGTGCGCGGTCGGTAGTGGACGAACTTCGACCGCTTGTCGAAAAATGCGGTGTCGTATTCGTCGGCCTCGACGACGAAGAATTCGCTGTCAGTGAGTCGCGCCGAAACGCCGAAATCGAGCGGCACCCCACCGATCAGGAAGCCCGGGGCGAGTCCGGCGCGCTCAAGAATATGGCGTGGTCATCGCCGCGGTCGTCGTTTTGCCGTGGGTTCCGGCGATAGCAAGCACCCACTTTGACGCCAGAATGTTTTCGCTGAGCCACTGCGGCCCCGAAACATAGGCGAGGCCCTGATCGAGGATCGCCTCGATCAACGGATTTCCCCGCGACACGACGTTGCCGACGACGAACATGTCCGCCCCACGGGCCGTGCCCATGAGCTGGGCGGCGGCGTAACCTTGGTCGAGCGCGATTCCCACGGCCTCGAGCTGGGTCGACATCGGAGGATAGACATTGGCATCGCAGCCGGTCACCCTGTGGCCCGCCCGCTGGGCGATTACCGCGATGCCACCCATCAAGGTGCCGCATATGCCGAGGACGTGCAGGTGCATCGGGGTGCCAGTCAGTGCAAGCAGAAGCGTCGCATTATCGCCGACGCGAAGTGCCGGTCAGCCGGCGCGTACGGGCCGGCCGAAGAGGAACCGTGGCATGCTCCTTGCGCAGCTGTAAAATCCGAAATCCCTGCGGGAAACGATTCATTGAGCGCGAGCCCCGAACACGGCGCTGCGGCGGTCCCCGCCAACATCCCGTTCCGCTCCAGCATCCGCTTGCGTCTCGTGCTGCTGGTCCTCGCGATCGGTGTGCCATTTCTCGTCTACGTCGGACTGAGCGCAGCCCGCCAGACTGCCGCCGAACGCGACGAGGCAAGCGAGCGCATGGTGTCTCTCGCCCGGCTCGTCGCGGCGCGCACCGACGACTACCTGAGCGACATGGAAGACGCGATCGCGCTGGCGAGCCACGGCGTCGTCGTGGACCCGGCAGCCACTGCCGGCAACGACGCGTTCCTGCAGAGCCTGCGCAGCGACCTCCCGAAGTCGATGAACAACATGGGCGTCTGGTCCCTCGACGGGCGCAATGTCGGCACGCTCGACCGCGCGCGGCGCGGCAACAGCCTCAACATCGCTGCACGGCAATTTTTTCGCGACGCGATCAATCGCCGTCAGCTCGCAATCGCGGGTCCACTGCCTTCGCCGGTCGGCGGGGAGCCGGTCGCGGTCTTCGCGCGGCCCTTGCTGGACGTGGATGGACGCCCGCGCGGCGTCGTGACCGCGTCGACGCGGCTGCGCGAGCTGACCTGGCTCCTCGACGCGAAAGGGGCCGCACCGGCAGCCGCCATCGTTACGCTGGTCGACGCCGCCGGAACGATCCTCGCACGCAACCGCGATTCGCAAGCGTGGATCGGAAAGGAGCTGCCGGGAGTCGGCAGTGTCGCAGGCGAACCGGAGCTGCACGAAAGTGCGCTCGAGCGCCCGGGCGCGGACGGCGTGCAGCATCTCGTCGCCTACGCGAGCACCGCGCGCGCACCGTGGCGCGTCTTCGTCGAGACCCCCGCCGACGCAGTGCTTTCGTCGTCGCGGATGACGGTGGCCGAAACGCTGCTGGCCGGGTTGTCGGCGCTCATTCTCGGCGTGGCGTTCGCGTTCTACTCGGGGACTCGAATCGCGCGTCCGTTGCGCCAACTCGCGGTCGACGCATTGCGCCTGGGCCAGGGCGATCTTACGCATCGCACCGCGGTCGCGGGCCGCGACGAGACCGGCGTGCTGGGCGCAACGCTGAACCGGATGGCCGTCACGCTGGAGGAGCGCAGCGTCGCACTCGAGGACAAGCGCGCTGAACTCGCGCGCAGCGCAGCGAATCTCGAACTCATCGCCGCCAATGTGCCGGCGCTGATCGCGCAGCTCACCATCGACGAGCGCTTTCTCTTTGTCAACGCGCGCAGTCACGAGCTATTCGGCCTTCCCCCGGAAGCGCTGGTGGGCCGCCACGTCGCCGACTTCCTGAGTCCCGAGGCTTACGCCCTCACGCACCCGTACATGCAGCGCGTCAAGGCGGGCGAGCGCACGCGTTTCCAGCGGTCGGTCTTGCGCGACGGGCGCGAGTACCACGAGCTCGTCGACTACATCCCCGACCGGGATGCGGACGGCAGGGTTGTCGGCATTTTCGCACTGGTCCAGGACGTGAGTGACCTGCACGCGGCACAGGCGCAGGTCGAGGAAAGCGAAAAACGGCTGCGCGGAATCACCGACAACATACCGCTGCTGGTCGGCTACATCGACCGCAACCGCCGCTATCGCTTCAATAGCCGGTATTACGAATCGTGGCTCGGCCGGCCGCTCGCCGAGATTACCGGGCATCCGGTTGCCGAGGTCCTCGGACCGCAGGCCTGGACCACCGTTGGACCCAACCTGGATCGCGCATTCGCTGGGGAACGCGTCGAATTCGACATCGAGGTCAAGGATGCGTCGGGATCGCGGCACCTCCGTGGCAACTATGTCCCCGATTTCGACGCTTCGGGCGACGTCGTCGGCGTGTACACGTCGAGCAACGACGTCACGCCGCTCAAGGAGACCGAACGCGCGCTAGAACGTCTTGCGCAGTACGATACGCTGACCGGGTTGCCCAACCGGCATCGCTTCAATGACGGCATCGCCGCCGCGCTGCAGCGCTCAGAGCGCTCCGGCACTTCGGTCGCGCTGCTGTTCCTGGACATTGACGGCTTCAAGGGTATCAACGACGCGCTCGGCCATGCCGGAGGCGACGAGGTGCTGCGTGAGTTCGCACGGCGCATCTCGGCGTCGGTGCGCGCCACCGACCTGGTGGCGCGGCTCGCTGGCGACGAGTTCGTCATCGTGCTCGAAGGCATCCACCGCCGCGAGGAATCCCGGTTCGTCGCGCGCAAGATCATCGCCGCGATGCGCAGCGAGTTCCATGCGGGCGAGACGTCGCTGCGGGTGACGACGAGCATCGGCATCGCGCTCGGCCAGGGCGCGGCGGCGACGCCCGAAAGCCTGCTGAAGCGCGCCGACAGCGCCCTCTACGCGGCCAAGCGGCAGGGTCGCGACCGCTACGAGATCGCGATCTGAGCGTCGCTTCGGCGCGGCGAGGACATCGCGCCTCGCCCGCGACCTGCCCGGGCGGGGCGCTACCTCGGAGCGAGCGGCAGCCGCAGCGTCACCACCACCCCGCTTTGATCGACGCGATCGGCGACGTCGATCGAACCGCCGTGGAACTGCGCGATCATCCGCGCCACAAAGAGCCCGAGGCCCGAGATGCGCGCTTTTGCCCGGCGGGCGTACCGACACCATCGAGTCGAGCAGCCGCGACGGCATCCCCGGATGGCAGCCGCGGCCCGGCGTTGCTCACGGTCAAGCGGAGCGTGTCGCCTGACGCGCTCGGCGCTCACGCGAATCGCCTCGCCGCTGCGGAATTCGACGGCGTTGGAGATGAGCTTGTCAAGAAGCTGGGCGAGCAGATCGGGCGCGCCCAGCACCACCATCGGCCCTCCCGCGGCGGACAGGTCGAACGGCACGCCGGGATAAGCGAGGCGATAGCCATCGACGCAGGCGGCGACTACCGGCATGACGTCGTAGCGCTCGCGCTCGGCCTCCTGTAGCGCCTGGTCGAGGTGCACAGCCTCGGTCATCCGGGTCAGGATCGCCGACAGCCGCGTCAGTCCGCCCTGCGCGCGATCGAGGTAGACCCGTGTGTTCGCGTCGTGCGGCTGCTGCTGCAGGTTCTCGAGTGACGAGCGGACGACGGCGATGGGCGTGCGCAACTCGTGCGAAAGGCGCCCCGCCAGCTTTTCCTGGTAGGCCGCGTACTCAGAGAGACGCGTGAGCACGCTTGCGAAGCTGCGCGAGAGGTCGCCGATCTCGTCGCGGGCGTCGCTGCCCGCAAACGGACTGCGCGAGCGCCCGTCCGGATCGATCGCCGCCTCCGCAGCGTCGCGCAGTTGCCGGATCCGCGACGACAGCCGCGATGCAAAGAGTGTCAGCGCGACCGAACCCAGCAGCAGTACCGCGAGGACGATATTGAACAGCCGCTCGAAGGCGAGGTTGCGCTCGGCGAGCACGCGATTGGTGGTCTGTTCGACGACGACTGCGCCGCGCACCTGGTCGCCGATCCAGATCGGGCTTGCCGCGGCGACGACGATGGCCTTCCCGTCCAGCGTCCTGCGCCGGCCGGTCGTCAGAATCCCCGCCAGCGCGCCTTCGATGTCGCGTCCGCGTGGCGGCCCCTGGACGGCCGCTTCGTCACGGAAATCCTCGGTCGGTTGCTCGAGTACGCGTTGGTAGAGGCGTCCCAGGGTCGCGCGCTCGACGCCCTGCCAGAGCGCGTCGAGCGAGGATTGCGCAGTCGCGTCCGGCGGAGGCTCGCGGCGCAGCGATCCGGTGTGCGCGAGCACCGTCAAATCGCGGTCGACGACCCATATTCGGGCGTCGATTCGCGACAGCCCGCGGATGATCTGCTCGATCTCGGGCGACGCCGAAGGCGGGAGCGTCACGCCGCCGGCGCCCTCGTCGGCGATGCGCTCGCGCGCGAACGACGCGATCGGATCCGGAGGCGCATCGAAGAGCCGTGGCCGATCGTTCAGCGCGGTCGATATCGCCTGCGCGGTTCCGGCGAGCGCACGGTTCTGCGCCGCCTGCAGGAAGCGCTCGATCTCGCGGGCGTATTGGAAGCCCAACCACGGCAGCGCGAGGAACACTGTCAGTACCAGCGCGAGCTGTGCCCGGATCCCCAGCGCCGGCAGATGCCGCAGCAGGGCACCGTCCCGCTGCCAGCGGGGAGCCGCCTCCGGAACCGCGGCGGTGACCGCGTCAATGCGCGGTGGCGTCCCAGCGATATCCGATTCCATAGACGGTAGCGATGTGGTTGAAGGCCGGGTCCAGCGCCTGGAACTTGTGCCGGATCCGCTTGATGTGCGAGGTGATGGTGCTGTCATCGACGGTAATTCGCGCCTCGCGCATCAGGCTTTCGCGATCCTTGACGTGCCCCGGATGCCGCGCGAGCGCATGCACCATCCAGAACTCCGTCAAGGTCAGGTCGACGCGTCAGCCCCTGCCAGTGTGCGGTCAGCCGTTTGAGGTCCAGCGTCAACCCCCCGCACTGCTGGACATCCTCGGCCGCAACCTCCGACTGCGTCAATTCGCTGCGCCGAAACAGTGCCGCGATCCGCGCGACAAGGTGCGGCAGGCTCGCGTCCTTGGTCAGGTAGTCGTCCGCGCCGAGCCGCAACCCGGCCACGATGTCGAAGTCGGAATCGCGCGCCGACAGGAAAATGATCGGCACCCCGGCCGACAGCGCCCGCAATTCGCGGCACAGCGCGAACCCGCCGTCGATGTCATCGCCAAGTCCGACGTCGATCAGCGCGAGGTCCGGCAGCCGGACCCGAAATGCGTCGATTGCGCCGGCGCGATCGGCGTAGGCGGCGACGTCGTAGCCATGACGGCGCAATGCGTCCGCGACATTGTCGCGCAGCGCGGGCTCGTCCTCGACAACTGCGATCCGGCGGCTCACTCAGGTCATTTTGCCACCGGATTGCCAGTTTTGATCTGCGCACTGCCATGTTTGCGGCGCAGCGCCGCCGCGATCTGCGCGTTCAATGAGCATCGGCGCGATGCCACTGCGCAGTGTCCGGTCCGCAGGCTGCAGCGCGCGCCCGCAGTGAACGTCATCTAACCCGCCGACATGGAGACCATGAAAACCCGATCGCTCGCACGTCCTGGCCTGGGCCCGCGCGCCTGGCGCGACCTGCTGCGTCTGTTCGCCGAGAGCTTCGCGACCGGCGCGGTGGTCAGCATGGCGCTGGCGCTGGCCGTCTTCATTGTCGCAACGCAGGCGCATGCGGAAGTCCTCGTGTCGCCCGAGGCGTCGGGCGCGCTCGCGCCGACCGTGACAGGTGCCGCCGCGACCATGGCGTCATTCGGCCTGGTCGCTTCCATGCTCGTCCGCGCGCGGCGCGCGCTTGCCGCCCGGCAACGCCGGCATGGTCGCTCGAACCCGTTGACGGACCTCGAGCGGACCGCCCGGGCAGCGCGCGAGATCTGCTGAGCGGGCGCGTGCTGGGAGTTCCGGGCGCCCGTGCCGGGAGCCCGGCCGCGCATGCCGGACGCTCGGCCCCGCTTGCCGGGGGCGTCGCCCCCACGTATAAACCGCCGATGCCCAGGTCCGGCCGCCTCGATCCAGAACTGCCCGCTGGGCCGGCGAAACATTTGCGGGCCGGCGCGGACAATGCGCCGGACGTCGCAGCGAAATTCGCGCCCGTCGCACGCGCCGCGGTGGGGGACATTGCATCGTCCGGAATCCGGGAGATAGCCAATGCCGGACTCGACCGCGACGACGTGCTGGCGTTCTGGTTCGGAGAATCCGACCAGGCGAGCCCTGGCTTCGTCGTCGACGCGGCGCGGTCATCCCTCGCGCGCGGCGAGACCTTCTATACGCAGAACCTCGGCATTCCCGAGCTGCGCGAGGCACTTGCGACCTACGTCGGCACCCTCCACGGGTCAATTTCCACGGACCGGATCGCGGTGACCGCCTCGGGGATGTCCGCGCTGATGCTGACCCTGCAGGCACTGATCGAACCCGGCGATCGCGTCGTCGCGGTGACGCCGCTTTGGCCCAATCTCCCCGCCATACCGCGCATGCTGTCGGCGCAGCTCGAGCGCGTCTCGCTCTGCTTCGCCGCCACCGGATGGACCCTCGATGTCGATCGTCTCCTCGAGGTGCTGACCCCCGGCACGCGCGCGCTGCTCGTCAACTCGCCCAACAACCCCACCGGCTGGACGATCACACCGGCAGCGCAGCGCGCGATCTTCGAGCACTGCGACCGTCACGGGATCTGGATCATCGCCGACGACGTCTACGAGCGTCTCGCCTATGCCGGCGGCGCGGTCTGCGCCCCGTCGTTCCTCGATTTTGCGCCCGACGACGCGCGGCTTGTCAGCACCAACAGCTTTTCGAAGGCGTGGGCGATGACGGGGTTCAGACTGGGCTGGATCGCGGCGCCCGCGGCACTCGTCCCGGACCTCGGCAAGTTGATCGAATTCAACACTTCGTGCTCGCCGGCATTCGTCCAGCGCGCAGGCATCGTCGCCCTTGCCGAGGGTGAACCGACCGTCGCCACGATCCGGGCGCAGTTGCGACATGCCCGCGACCGCCTGGTCGCCGGCTTGCGGCGCCTGCCCGGGATCGAGGTGCCAATGCCGCAGGGCGCGATGTACGCATTCTTTCGCATCGCCGGGGTCGACGACAGCGCGGCCTTCTGCCGGCGCCTCGTCGGCGAAGCGGGACTTGGCCTCGCGCCTGGCAGCGCATTCGGCGCCGACGGCGAAGGCTTTCTCCGCTGGTGCTTCGCCGCAAGCGACGCGCGGCTCGACGACGGCGTCATGCGTCTCGCCCGGTTTCTGCGTGGCACCTGACGCCAGCTCGAATTGCAACGCACTTCGATGGCCAATCGCGCCGACACCATCCGGGCGGCGATCGATTATTTCGACGCCGGCGACTTCCTCGCCGACCTCGCGCGCCGCGTCGCGCGGCACACCGAAAGCCAGCGTCCCGATTCGCACTACGAGCTGCTCGCCTATCTCGAGGATGAGATCGGGCCGACGCTCGCGAAGCTGGGCTTCGGCTGGCGCCTGCTCGACAATCCCGCGCGCGGGGTCCCGTTTCTTTTCGCCGAGCGCCATGAAGACGCGTCGCGCCCGACGATCCTGACTTACGGCCACGGTGATGTCGTTCCGGGTCACGCTGCGCAATGGCGCACGGGACTGTCGCCGTGGACGGTCGTGGTCGAGGGCGATCGCTGGTACGGCCGCGGCACCGCCGACAACAAGGGGCAGCACAGCATCAATCTTGCTGCCCTCGAACAGGTTCTCGCTGCGCGCGGCAAGCTGGGATTCAACGTCAAGCTGCTGCTCGAAATGGGCGAGGAGATGGGCTCGCCGGGTCTGCGCGCCCTGTGCGAGGGCGAGCGCGCGGCACTCGCAGCCGACGTTCTCATCGCCTCCGACGGGCCACGGCTCGCGGCCCATCGGCCGACGCTGTTTCTTGGATCGCGCGGCGCGTTCAACTTCGACCTCAGGGTGGAATTGCGCGAAGGCGCGCATCACTCGGGCAACTGGGGCGGGCTCATCGCCAACCCCGGAACGATCCTTGCCAACGCCATTGCGTGCCTCGTGGACGCGCGCGGACGCATCGTCATCGACGCGTTGCGGCCACCGCCGATTCCGCCTGCGATCCGCGACGCTCTGGCCGGCATCGAGCCCGGCGAGCCGGGCGGACCCACGGTTGATGCCGGGTGGGGTGAGCCCGGTCTCACGCCTGCCGAGCGGGTGTTCGGCTGGAACGCGCTGGAAGTACTGGCGTTTCGCACCGGCAACTCCGAGCAGCCCGTCAACGCCATCCCCCCGAGCGCCAGCGCGCATCTGCAATTGCGCTTCGTCGCCGGTTGCGACTACGCAAGCTTCATTCCCGCAATCCGTGCGCATCTCGACGCGCACGGTTGCCATGCGGTGCGCGTTGCGCCGGCGGAAAACACTGAAGTCATGCGCGCAACGCGCCTCGATCCACGGCATCCCTGGGTCAGGCGCGTTGCGGCATCGATCGAGCGCACGACCGGCGTGCTCCCGGTGATCCTCCCCAACCTGGGAGGTTCGCTGCCGAACGACTGCTTCGCCGAAGTACTCGGCCTGCCGACGGTCTGGATCCCGCACTCTTATCCCGCGTGCGCACAGCACGCGCCGAACGAGCATCTGCTGGGCTCGGTTGCGCGCGAAGGCCTCGCGATCATGACCGGACTGTTCTTCGATCTCGGCGACGCCGCGGAGTAGACTCGATCCTGCCAAAATGGCAGGCCCGAACGCCGATCCGGCGCCGGTGCCGCGGCACGCCTCGCGCGTCGCCGGAGGAGGATTCATGAACGACAGCGCCCGGAACGTCCGCGCGCAGCGCGTCGACGAGGCCGTCAAGCTCGTCGCCGCGAAGATCGCGCCCGAGCTACGCCCGACGGTCGAGGCTTTCGTCAGGCGCTACTACGCCCAGGTCGACACCGAGGACCTGCAGGAGCGCGAGCCCGCAGATCTCTACGGTGCAGCGGTGTCACACTGGAATTTCGCGCGCAGGCGCGAGGCGGGGCGCGCGCATGTGCGCGTGTTCAACCCGACCCTCGGCGAGCACGGCTGGCAGTCCCGGCACACGATCGTCGAGATCGTCAACGACAACATGCCTTTCCTCGTCGATTCGGCGGCGATGGAGCTCAATCGCGACGGCCTGACGCTGCACCTCATCATCCATCCGATCGTCGGAGTGCTCCGTGCCGCCGACGGCACGCTGACTGGGCTCGCCCCCGTGGACGGTTCCGCGGGAAAGCTCGAGTCCTTCATCCATGTCGAGGTCGATCGGACGATCGATCCGGCGCGGCTCCACGCGATCGCCGCCGGCATCCTGCGGGCGCTGGACGACGTGCGCGCCGTGGTGACCGACTGGAAACCGATGCAGGAGAAGGCGCGCGCAGTCGCAGCCGCGCTTGCACGCGAGCCTCCGCCGCTGGCGGCGGAGCAGCTTGCCGACGGCCGCGAATTCCTCGACTGGCTGGCCGAAGATCATTTCACGTTCCTGGGCTATCGTTGCCACGACCTCGTGAAGCGAGACGGACAGGACGCGTTGCAGATCGTGACGGGCACAGGACTCGGGATCCTGCGTGAATCCCCGGGCAAGGACATCGCCGGCAGCTTTGCCGCGCTGCCGCCCGTGGTGCGGGCCTACGCGAGACGGCCCGAGCTCCTCGTCATCACCAAGTCGACGTCGCGCTCGACCGTGCATCGTCCCGGCTACCTCGATTACGTCGCAGTCAAGCGCTTCGACGCCGAGGGCCGCGTCCGCGGCGAGCACCGCTTCCTCGGACTTTTCACGCACCGCGCGTACAGCGCGAGCCCGGCGGAGATCCCGCTGTTACGCCACAAGACTGCGAGCGTGATCCGCCGCGCCGGATTGCCGCCCGGCGGGCACGCCGAGAAGAAGCTCGTCAACATCCTCGACAACTACCCGCGCGACGAGCTGTTCGAAACGCCCGAGGACGAGTTGCTGCAGACCGTCACAGGAATCCTGCACTTGGGCGACCGGCAGCGCTTCCGCCTGTTCGTGCGCCGCGATCCGTTCGAACGCTTCGTCACCTGCCTGATCTTCGCGCCGCGCGAGAACTACACGACCGAAGTGCGGCAGAAGTGGCAGGCGATGCTGCTCGAGGCCTTCAAAGGCCAGACCTCCGATTTCAATGTCAGCCTGTCCGAAGCCACGCTGGCGCGGGTGATGATCATGGTGCGCACCACGCCGGGCCGGGTCCCCGACGTCGATGTGCGCGCGCTTGAGGCGCGACTCGCCGGCGCTGCGCGGCGCTGGAGCGATGAGCTGCGCGATGCGCTGATCGAGGGGCTGGGCGAAGCGCGCGGCAGTGCACTTGCGCATCAGTTCGGCGCGGCCTTCCCAGCGGGATACCGCGAGGACTTTCCCGCGCGCGCAGCGGTGCCCGACATCGAGTTGATGGATCGCCTCACGCCCGAGCGCCCGCTTGCGATGTCGCTCTACCGCCCCCTCGAGTCGGCGCCCGACGCGCTGCGCTTCAAGCTCTTCCGGCTCGCCGGTCCGGTCGCGCTATCCGACAGCCTGCCGATGCTCGAACGGATGGGGATGAAGGTCCTCGACGAGCGCCCATACCGGATCGTTCCGGCAGGGCGCGCACCGGTCTGGATGCACGACCTCGGCATGCTCTCGTCCGGCTCGCGATACCGAAGTCCAGATCGATGCCTTGCACGGCGTATTCGCCGATGCCTTCGGCCGCGTGCTCGGCGGCGAGATCGAGAGCGACGATTTCAACCGCCTCGTCGTCGCGGCCCGGTTGCCCGCCGGCGAGATCACGATCCTCCGCGCTTACGCGAAGTACCTGCGCCAGATCGGTTTTGCGCTGTCGCAGCCGTTCATCGAAGCGACTTTCGCCGCCCACCCTGCGATCGCCGCAGAGCTTGTCGCCCTGTTCAAGCTCCGCTTCGATCCCGATGCCGCCGCCGACGCGGGCGCCCGGGCCGAGTGCCAGGTGCGCGCGATCGAGCAGGCGCTCGAGGGTGTCGACAACCTGTCCGAGGACCGCGTGCTGCGCGAGTACCTCGCGCTGATCCTCGCCACCACACGCACCAATTACTGGTGCCGCGACGCGGCAGGCATGCCGAAGCGCTTTCTGTCGTTCAAGTTCGATTCGTCGAAAGTGCCGGGGCTGCCCGAGCCCAAGCCGATGTTCGAGATCTTCGTCTACTCGACGCACTTCGAGGGCGTGCACCTGCGCGGCGGCAAGGTCGCTCGCGGCGGCCTGCGCTGGTCGGACCGGCCCGAGGATTTCCGCACCGAGGTGCTGGGCTTGGTCAAGGCGCAGATGGTGAAGAACGCCGTGATCGTTCCTGTTGGCTCGAAGGGCGGCTTCGTGCTGAAGCGCGCGCCCGCGCCGTCCGACCGCGAGGCGTTCATGAAGGAAGGGGTCGCCTGCTACCAGGATTACCTGCGGGGCCTGCTCGACCTCACCGACAACCGGGTCGGCGACGGGATCGTCCCGCCCCCGCGCGTGCGGCGGCACGATCCCGACGATCCTTACCTGGTCGTCGCAGCCGACAAGGGCACCGCGACCTTCTCCGATTACGCCAACGGGATCAGCCGCGAATACGGCTTCTGGCTGGGTGATGCCTTCGCTTCCGGCGGCTCGGCGGGCTACGACCACAAGGAGATGGGCATCACCGCGCGCGGCGCCTGGGAATCGGTCAGCGGCACTTCCGCGAAATGGGCGTCGACACGCAGGCGACCGACTTCACCGTCGTCGGCATCGGCGACATGTCGGGCGACGTCTTCGGCAACGGGATGCTGCTGTCACGCCACATCCGGCTCGTCGCCGCCTTCGATCACCGGCACATCTTCCTCGACCCCAACCCGGATACCACGGCATCGTTCGCCGAGCGCGAGCGCGTGTTCAAGCTGCCGCGCTCGTCATGGGCCGACTACGACGCCAGGCTGATCTCGCCCGGCGGAGGGATCCACCCGCGCAGCGCCAAGTCGATCGCGATCACTCCCGAGGTCCGCAAGACGCTCGCGATCGACGCCGAGGCGCTGACCCCGATCGAGCTCATCAGCGCGATCCTGAAGGCGCCGGTCGATCTCCTGTACAACGGCGGCATCGGCACCTACGTGAAGGCCGGGAGCGAAACCCAGGCGCAGGTGGGCGACCGCGCCAACGACGCGCTGCGGGTCGACGGCAGGGAGCTGCGCTGCAAGGTCGTCGGCGAAGGCGGCAACCTCGGCTGCACGCAGCTCGGCCGCGTCGAGTACGCGCAGTCCGGAGGACGCATCTACACCGACGCCATCGACAACTCGGCCGGCGTCGACACCTCCGATCACGAGGTCAACATCAAGATCCTGCTCGGCATCCCGATCGCCGACGGCGAGCTGACCGAGAAGCAGCGCGATGCGCTGCTGGCCGAGATGACCGACGACGTCGCCGCGCTGGTGCTGCGCGACAACTATTTCCAGACCCAGGCCCTGTCGGCAATGAACCGGATCGCAGTTCACCTGCTCGACGCGCAGCAGCGCTTCATCCAGTTCCTGGAGAAGAACGGCCGGCTCAACCGCGGCATCGAATACCTGCCCTCCGACGACGCGATCGTCGAGCGCCGCGCGCGCAATGCGGGCCTCACCACCCCCGAGGGTGCGGTCGTGCTCGCCTACAGCAAGATCTGGCTCTACGACGAGCTCGTCGCCTCGAAGCTGCCGGACGATCCCTGGGTGGCCACCGCGCTCGCGCGCTACTTCCCGCAGGCATTGCGCGAGCGCTACGCGGCCTGCATGGCGCGCCATCCGCTGAAGCGCGAGATCATCGCGACCCATGTCGTCAACAGCATGCTGAATCGCGTCGGCAGCACTTACGTGCACCGGCTGATGGAGACGACCGGGGCGAAGCCGCACGAAATTGTCCGCGCCTACCTGCTGTCGCGTGAAGTCTTCGGCTTCGTCCCGCTGTGGCAGGAAGTCGAGGCGCTGGACAACCAGGTCGACGATGCGGTGCAGACCGCGATGCTGATCGATTCGTCGCGACTGATCGAGCGCGGAACGACGTGGTTCCTGCGCTCGCGGCGCCTGACCGACGACATGGCGGCGACCATCACCCATTTCGCGCCGCGCGTGGACTCGCTCGCGACCCGCCTGCCCGAGCTCACCGACGCGGCCGACCGCGAGCTCGTGGACCGGGCCGCGGCGTCGCTGGTGGTCAAAGGAGTGCCGCCGACGCTGGCCTCGCGCCTGGTCGCGCTCGACACGCTCTATTCGACCCTCGACATCGTCGAGGTCGGCGATGCGGCTAAGCGGCCGGTGGAACTCGTCGCCGAAATCTACTTCGAAGTATCGGCGCGGCTCGGCATTCCGTGGCTGCGCGACCGGATCGCTGCGTTGCCGGAAGACCGGCACTGGAACATGCTCGCCAAGGCCGCCATGCAGGATGACCTCTCGGGCCTGCAGCGCAGCGTCACCAGCGAGGTGCTGCTGGGCGGGGCCGCCATCGGCGACACCACTGCGCTGATCGCGGCGTGGCACGAGCGCAACCAGCGCGCCATCGAGCGCGAAGGCTGCGCTGCTCGCCGAATTGCGGAGCGCGGCCGCGCTCGACCCTGCGATGCTATCCGTCGCATTGCGCGAGCTCCGCAGTCTCGGCTGACTATCGCGGCTGCCGATGAATGTTGTCGACCCACGCAACGTGCTCGGGGTTGGGCTCGACGTTCGGCAGGTCGAGGTTCACCACGACCGGCTCCTGCCCGCTGCGGCACAACACGCAGGACAGCGGCTCGGTGTCGCTCGCGTTGATCTCCTGGTGTGGGACGAACGGCGGAATGTAGATGAAATCCCCGGGGCCGGCCTCGGCAGTGAATTCGAGCCGATCGCCCCATTTCATCCGCGCGCGGCCGCTGACGACATAGATGACGCTCTCGACGGGACCGTGATGATGCGCGCCGGTCTTGGCTTTCGGATGGATGACGACGGTTCCGGCCCAGAGCTTCTCCGCGCCCGTCCGGGCGAAGTCGATCGCCGCGGCCCGGTTCATGCCGGGAGTCTGCGCGGTATTGGGATCGAGCTTGTCCGCCGGCACGACACGCACGCCGTGATGCCGCCATTTCGACGTGGTCGACGCAGTCATGAGGCCTCCCCAATCACGAAATCTCCCGCTTGGCCCACCGCAGAACCGGCACGATGCGAGCGGCCGCTTCCGGCGCGATGTAATCGCCGCTTCCGCTGCGCCCGGGGTAGCGCTTGCATGCCCGCGCGCCCGGAGTTCACCATCGTCGTGGCATTGCGCCGAACCGAATCCTCAAGGAGTCCGCGATGACTGACACGCTACGCAAGGTCGACTATTTCCACACGATGGTACCGAACACCGCCGGCCGTGGCGCGCGGATCCTTTCCGGACTCGCCACCGAAGGCGTCAACCTGCTTGCTTTTTCGGGCTTTCCCGCGGGGCGGCGCGCACAGCTCGACCTGATCCCCGAGAACTCCGCGCGACTCAGGCGCGCCGCGAAAAAGCTCGGCATCATGTTGTCTGCGAGAAAGACCGGGTTCCTGCTGCGCGGGAACGACCGTGTCGGCGCCATGACCCGCATCCTCGACACGTTGGCCGACGCGAAGATCAACGTCATCGCGGTCGACGCGGTGTCCACGGGCGACGGGCGCTATGGCGCGATCTTCTGGGTCAAGCCGCAGAAAGTAGCACGAGCCGCGAAGCTCCTGCACGCCCTTTAGCCTCTTCCTGTCCCGCGCCAGCGTCGCGCGCCTACGTCCTGCACCCGGCGGCCGATCGCCGGCGGAGGATAATGGTGCTTTGGAAAGGAGCACGGCCATGGCGAACGAACGGGAAGTGGTGATCGTGAGCGGAGTGCGCACGGCGATTGGCGATTATGGCGGATCGCTGAAGGACATGGCCCCCACCGAGCTCGGGGCACGCGTCGTGCGCGAGGCGCTCGCGCGGGCCAAGATCGACCCGCAAGAGGTCGGGCAATGCGTGTTCGGTAACGTGATCCACACCGAAGCGAAGGACATGTACATCTCGCGGGTGGTGGCGGTCAACGGCGGCCTTCCGCACGCGAGCGGTGCGCTGACCGTCAACCGCCTCTGCGGCAGCGGAATGCAGGCGATCGTCAGCGCGTCGCAGTACATCCGGCTCGGCGACACCGACGCTGCGATCGGCGGCGGCGCCGAGAGCATGAGCCGCGGCGCCTACGCCAGCACCAGCCAGCGCTGGGGCGCGCGGATGGGCGAGGCGAAGATGATCGACATGATGGTCGGTGCGCTGACCGATCCGTTCGACACGGTGCACATGGGCATCACCGCCGAAAACGTCGCAACCCGCTGCGGAATCACCCGCGAGCAGCAGGACAGCTTCGCGGTCGAGAGCCACCACCGCGCCGCAGCCGCGATCGCCGGCGGCCGCTTCAAGTCGCAGATCCTCCCGATCGAGCTCAAGAGCCGCAAAGGCCCGCTGCAGTTCGACACCGACGAGCACGTTCGCGGTGACGCCACGGTCGAGGGGATGGCCAAGCTGAAGGCGGTCTTCGCGAAGGAAAATGGCACCGTCACCGCCGGCAACGCCTCCGGAATCAACGATGCCGCCGCCGCGGTCGTGCTGATGGAAATGCAGGCGGCGAAACGCGCGAACCTGCGGCCGATGGCGCGGTTCGTTTCGTACGGTCATGCGGGAATCGACCCGAAGATCATGGGTCTGGGGCCGGTCAGCGCCGTGAAGATCGCGCTTGAAAAGGCGGGGCTGCGCCTTGCAGACATCGACGTCATCGAGTCCAACGAGGCGTTCGCTGCGCAGGCGCTGGGCGTCAGCAAGGACCTGGGCTTCGATCCGGCCAAGGTCAACCCGAACGGAGGCGCGGTGGCGCTGGGGCATCCGATCGGCGCCACCGGGTGCATCCTGACGATCAAGGCGATGTACGAATTGCAGCGCAGCGCCAAGCGCTATGCGCTGATCACGATGTGCATCGGAGGCGGACAGGGAATCGCGGCGATCATCGAGCGCATGTGACTGCCGGATGCGCGACGTACCCTTGCTGGTCGCTGCGCTGACAGTATCCGCGTACTGGCTGCGCGTTGCGGCGCTGGCGCTGCGCATCCGCCACCACCGGCACCGCGACGTCGGAATCGTCCCCGGACGGCCGGCGGAGCGTCTGCTGTGGCTCGTGTTCGTGCCGCTGGTCCTCGCCTGGTGCGCGCTGCCATGGCTCGCGCTCACCCACGCCGGCGGCGCGCTCGCCCTGCCACGATTCGCGGCCGCGGACGGCTACCGGCCCCTGCGCTGGATCGGAGCGCTGGCCATCATCGCGAGCCTGGTGATGCATTACCGGTGCTGGCGCCGGATGGGCGACGACTGGCGGATGGATATCAGCGACGAGCACACGGCGCTGTTCACCGACGGTCCGTTCCGGCGCGTGCGCCATCCGATCTATGCCTGCGGCATCCTGATGATGATCGGCACCGTCGTGGTGCTGCCGTCGGCGGCGATGATCGTGCTCGCGCTGATCCACGTTTCGCTGATGAACATCAAAGCCCGTACTGAGGAGGCGCATCTCGCGCGCATGCACGGCGACGCCTGGCGCCACTATGCCGCGCGGACCGGGCGCTTCGTCCCGAGGGTGGCCGGCCGCGGCTCCTGAGACACCTTTCGCGCGCGGCGACGCGCGCTCCCTGCAACCTCCCCTTGGTGCTAGCTCGATGAGCCGCTTTCCGGGACGACTCAACCTGTTCCAGTCGACGATGCTCGACTGGCGCGACCAGCACCCTTACGTGCCGGTGCACGCGTTTCACATTGCCGGGACCTTCGATCCGGGCGCAATGCGCGTTGCGATCGACACCGAGCTCTCGCAGGCGGGGTTGACCGGGCTCGAACTCGACCGGGCCGCTCGCCGCTACGTGTGGCGCGGCGGGCCTGCCAATGCCCCGCTCGATATCGTCGACGCAGGCGCGTACTGGCAGGTCCGGCTCGAGCAGGAGATCGAGCGGCAGATCAACCTGCCGTTCGCGAACGACGGGCGCATCGACCCATTCCGCTTCTTCGCGCTGACCACGGCCGACGGCTTCTTCCTTGCGCTGGCTTACGATCATTTCATCGCAGGGGGCGATTCGATCGTAGCGCTCCTCGAAGCGATCGCCGCCCGCTACGCCGGGCACGCCCGGCATGACGCTGATGGCGCGCCGCTGGAACGCTATCCCGAGACTCACTGGCCGCTGTTCGCCCGTCATCCGCTGCGCGCCGTATGCGCCGTTGCCCGCATGCCGGCGATGGCACGGAGCTGCCGCAGAACCATGCGCCCGCGCTACCGGGAGATCGAGGACGGCCACAACGGGTTCGCACTGTTCTCGCTCGCAGCGTCGGACTACGAGACACTGTGCGCCGCCGCGCGGCGCTGGCGCGTGACATTCAACGACATCCTTCTGGCGCTGCTGCTGGTCGCGCAGGCCGAGCACGCGCCAGAGCGCTTGTCGGCGCCGCGCCGCCGCGAGCTCGCGGTTGCCTCGATCGTCAATCTGCGCGACGCCCACGGCGCAGGAGTGCGCAATGCTTTCGGCCAGTTTCTGGGCTCGCTGCGGGTCGCGCATCCAGTCCCGCCGGGAATCACGCTCCATGCGCTCGCGCAGGACGTGCGCCGCCAGACAGCGCGGATCAAGCGCGAGCGGCTCTACCTCGCGACACTCGTCGCGATGCGCGTCGATCGCGCGATCGGCCGCTTCCAGACCCCGCGCCAGCGCGCCGGCATCTACGCCAAGAACTATCCGGTCGGTGCGGGCACGTCGACACTGAACGTCGATGCGTTGTGGCGCGGCATCGGCGGGATGTCCGCGCCGGTGTATGTCCGCGGGGTTCCGACCGGGCCACTCGCCCCGCTTGTCGTCGCGGCGACAACCTCCGGCGACTCGATGTACGCGGGCCTGTCGTTCAGGACGACCGCGGTCGCGCGCAGCGACGTCGATAGAATGTGGGGCAGCATCGTGGCCCGCATTCGCAACCTGGAATGACCCCTTCCCGCTCGACCGCATTTGCCATCCTGGTCGCCGTCGCCATTGCCGCTGCCGGCTGCGCGACGCTCCCGCCTCCCGCCGTATCTCCGGAGAGCACCCCGAATGCGCCGGCCGCGACTGCGGGTTCATTTGCGCCGCTGCCGCCGGCGCAGGTGCAGGAGCGCCTGCTCGCGCTCGACCCCGACCACATCAGCGATCGCGACGTACGCGACACGCTGGCGAAGGGTCCCGCGCCGCGCATCGTGCTGCTGCATGGCGGCGTGTTTCCGGTCTATCTGCTGATGAAATCCTTCGGCGTGTTCCTGGTCCGGATGGGCTACCCAGAATCGCGCATCCGCGACCCCGGGAGCCGCGACTGGTCGTACAGTCCCTACGCGGACAGCGCGCGCGTCACCGGAATGATCGCGTGGGATTACGAGCGCACCGGGTTGCGGGCGATGCTGGTCGGCCACAGTCAGGGCGGCATGGAGGCAGTCAAGATTCTCCATGAGCTCGCGGGCGATTTCTCGCCGTCGCTCCATGTGTTCAATCCGCTGACGCGGGCAGTTCGAGGATCGCACGACGATCGTCGACCCGTATACCCACCGCAAGCGTCCCGTCGTCGGACTGTCGGTCGCGTATGCGACTGCGGTCGGCGCCGGGGGTCTCGCCCTCCTGCTTGCCGAACCAGTGGTCGATGGTCGACCGGCTGCGGACCATTCCCGACACCGTTGATGAATTCACCGGTTTCTCCCTCGAGTTGGACCCGATCGCGCTCGACGCTCCCGGCTCGGGCGAGAACTACCGCAGCAGCGGTCGCGCCAAGGTGCGCAACGTCGAGCTTCCGGTCGGATACGATCACATTTTCGTGCCGCTGGTCGCGGACCTCGCGCGCGATCCCGCCGCAAGCGCCTGGATCAATGCCTGGGTTCCGGGCGCAAAGCACGACACGTCCGGGCTTTCCGAGGACGCGCAGCGCCACGTGCTGTGGGCCGCCGACGTCTGGTACAGCATCAAGCGCCACTGGTGCCTTGAGGCGCAGCGGCTGGTGCGCGCGCATCGCGCCGGACCGCCGCGGCGGGCAGCCCGCGGCCGGCTCAACCCGCCCCGCGCAAGGAGCGCCAGACGACGGCACTTGACATCGTGACCATCCCCGCCGCGGATCGCGCGGCGCTGTTGATCGGGAAACGCCTGCGCGAAATCTACGCCGGCTAGCCCGGGCTTGCGCGTGGCGCGCCGGGTAGCAGGCCGGGGCCAATTGCGGGGTGAGGCGGGTAGAATGACGGCCTTTTCGCTCGCGGCGCGGCCGCGCCCAAGATGACAGGCGTCCTGCAAGGCCAGGTTGCGCTGGTGACCGGCGGTGCCCGCGGCATCGGCCGTGCGATCGCCAGGAAGCTCGCCGCGTCCGGCGCCGACATCGCACTCAACTACTACAACAGCCACGACGAAGCCGAAGCGCTCTGCGCCGAACTGCGCCAGGACGGGGCGCCGCGCATACGCGATCCAGGGAAGCGTCGGCGTGCCCGACAGCGTCGACGAGATGTTCGATGCGCTGCGCAAAGAGTTCGACCGCCTCGACATTGTCGTCAGCAACGCCGCCTCGGGCGTGCTGAAGCCGGTGCTGGACATGGGGCTCAAGCACTGGCGCTGGTGCGTCGAGACCAACGCGCTCGCGGTCAATCTGCTCGCGCAGCGCGCGCTGCCGATGATGAAGGACGGCGGGCGAATCATCGCGATGTCGAGCCTGGGCTCCCAACGCGCGATGCCCGGCTACGGCTTCATCGGCGCATCCAAGGCGGCGCTCGAGTCGCTGGTGCGCGCGCTGGCACAGGAGCTGGGTCCGCGCGGTATCCGCGTCAACACGGTGAGCGCCGGCGTCGTCGATACCGATGCGCTCGCGTATTTCCCGAATCGCGAGCAACTCCTCGCAAACTTTGCCCAGCGCACGCCGGCGGGTCCCGTGCTCACCCCCGAGGACGTCGCCAACGCCGTCTGGCTGCTGTGCCTGCCGGAAGCGGCGATGATCAACGGCCACACGCTGGTCGTCGACGGCGGCTTCTGCATCTCCGGATGAAGACAGCATCCGGGCTCGCGGGGAAATCGGTGCTGGTGACCGGCGGAAGCCGCGGCATCGGGCGCGCAATCGTCCTGCTCTTCGCCGACGAAGGCGCGCAGGTGAGCTTTTTGTATCGCGGCAACACCGGCGCCGCGCAGGAGGTGGTCGCTGCCGCCCGCGGGGCCGGACACGAGGTGCACGCGATCCAGGCCGACATCACCGATCCCGCGGTCTGCACCGCCGCAGTCGAGGCGCTGGCGGAACGCGCGGGCCGGATCGACGTCCTGGTGAACAACGCCGGAGTGATCCGCGACAATCCGCTGACGGGTCTTGGCGACGACGACATCAAAATCGTCCTCGACACCAACGTCGGCGGCGTCTTCAACGTCACCCGCGCGGTCGCTCCGTTCATGGTGATGCAGCGCGCGGGCTCGATCGTCAACCTGAGCTCGGTCGCGAGTACCAAGGGCGGTCGAGGGCAGACGAATTATGCGGCGAGCAAGGGCGCGGTCGACGCTTTCACGCGGGCGCTGGCAGTCGAGCTCGCGCCGCGCAAGGTGCGCGTCAACGCGGTTGCACCCGGGGTCATCGATACCGAGATGTCGCAGGATGTCCGTGACATGGCGGGCGACGAGGCGAAAGCGCGGATCCTGATGAAACGCTTCGGCACGGCGCAGGAAGTTGCCTACGCAGTCTGGTTCCTCGCCTCCGACTATGCGAGCTACGTCACGGGACAGGTGTTCCACATCGACGGCGGATTCAAGTTCGACTGAAGGGAGAAAGTGGCTATGCCAGAAATTCCGGTCACGCAGGACGAAATCATGGCGGTGTTTCCGAAGGTTGCCGAGACGATGGCCGACGCGCTCGGCTGCGACGTCGGCGACATCAAGCCCGACGTGTCACTGATCGAGGGGCTCGATGCCGAGTCGATCGATTTCCTCGACATGGTGTTCCGGCTCGAGCGTGCGTTCAAGGTGAAGATCCCGCGCGGCAAAATCGTCGAGAATGCGCGCGGCGATCTCCCCGAAGCCGAGTTCGAGCAGAAGGGCATCGTCACCGACCAGGGACTCACGCAGCTTCGCGCCTACCTGTCCGAAGTCCCCGCCGAGCGCTTCAAGACGCCGATGAAGGTCGCCGACATCCCGCGCCTCTTCACGCCGACGACGTTCTGCAAGCTCGTCGTGCGCGCGCAGAAGAATTAGGGGTCAAAAACGGAGTCAGACCCGCATTTCGCCGCGTACTCGTTCGTCGATCGCATTGACGACTTCGCCGCCAGCGGCCATGCGCGCGGAAGCTTCGCGATCCCGGCCGATCTCGCGTCGTTCCGGTCGTGCTTCGTCGCTGAGGCTGTGGGCCAGCTCGCGGCCTGGGTCGCGATGGACAAGATCGACTTTCGTGGCAGGCCCGTCGCGGCACTCGCCACGGAAACGCTGTTCCACGCCGACGCGCATCCCGGACAGATACTGTCGCTCGAAGTCGACATTCTCGAATGCGACGACGACACGGTCACCTACAACGGGCGCGCCAGCGTCGACGGCAAGCGCGTGATCGAGCTCACCGACTGCCTGGGCCCGATGCTCCCGGTCGCCGATTTCGATTCTCCCGAAGCGCTGCGCTCGCGCCTCGGGCTTTTGCGCAGCGCCGGGGCACCGCCCGGGCGCTTCCGCGGTGTCCCCCAGGTGCCGGTGAGTGTCGTGAGCCGCGTACCCGGCAGCGAGCTTCGCGCAACCCTTGACGTGCCGCGCTCGGCCCCGTTCTTCGGTGATCATTTCCCGCGCCGTCCGGTGTTCCCCGCGACCTTGCTCCTCGACCTGCAGCTTGGACTCGCGCTCGACCTCGCCTGCGCCGCACCGGCGCTCGATGGCGCAGCTCCCCGGCCGGAGCGGGTGACGCACGTGAAGATGCGCTCGTTCATCGTCCCGGGGCAGCATCTCGACCTCGGCATCGAGCTGGCCCCGGGTGCGGACGGCGCGCTGCGGGCGATGCTCTCGGCGCGAACGGATGGACGGCTCGTCGCGAGCGCGCGGCTCGCGATTGTCGCGCGATGACCGCCCGCCGCCGCGTCGCAATCACCGGGATCGGTCTCGTCACGCCGGTCGGCAACGACGTCGCCGCGACCTGGGCGGCGCTCGATGGCAACGTGAACGGCGCGGCGCCGATCACACTCTTCGACGCGTCGGGCTTCTCGACGCGCATCGCCGCCGAAGTGAAGGGCTTCGACGAGCGCGTGATCACCACGCCGCGCAGGCTTCTCAAGTATGCGAACCGCTCGCACCGCTTCGCGCTGGCCGCAGCCGAGGAGGCACTGCGTGACGCCGCCATCGCCCCCACGGCAATCGATGGCGAGCGCTGGGGTTGTGCGGTAGGGACCGGAATGATGGGGGTCGAATTTCAGGACTTGAGCGCGGTACAGCGCCACTCGGCAGCGGGTGGAGAGATCGACACGCTTGCGTTGCTCTCCGACGATACGGCGGCCGATCCGCGCGCATTCAGTCGCAGCCAGAGTACGGCCGGTGTCGCGTTACTGACGCGACGCTTCGGCATTCGCGGCTACGCCACGTCGGTGCACACCGCGTGTGCATCGGGAGGACAGGCGATCGGGACCGCACTGAAGCTCATTCGCCGCGGGGCGGTCGACCGCGCGCTGGCCGGCGGCTTCGATTCGATGATCAGCCCGGTCGGACTCGCGGGCTTCTGCCTGCTCTCGGCCGTGTCCGCGGACAATGACACCCCCGAGCGCGCAAGCCGCCCGTTCGACGCGACGCGGAACGGCTTCGTGCTGGGTGAAGGCGCGGGATTCGTGGTGCTCGAGGATTGGTCGCTGGCGCGGGAGCGCGGCGCCCACATCTACGCAGAGCTCGCCGGCGACGGCAACTCGCTGTCGTCGTACCGGATCACCGATTCGCCTCCCAACGGCGACGGCCCGATCCAGTCGATGCGCTCGGCGCTCGCCGATGCGGGTGCCGCACCCGACGGACATCGATTACATCAACGCGCACGGCACGTCGACCGGAATGAATGATCGCAGCGAGAGTGCGGCGATCCATGCGGTGTTCGGCGACGATGCCGAGCGGGTCGCGGTCAGTTCGACCAAGAGCTCGATGGGGCACCTGATCGCCGCGGCGGGCGCAGTCGAGGTCGTGATCTGCGCGCTTGCCGTCGACCGCGGCCAAATGCCGGTCAACGCGAACTACCGTGTGCCCGATCCCGACTGCGACCTGAACCTCGTGCTCGGTCAACCGCGCCGGCAGCGGGTGCGCATGGCGCTGTCCAATTCGTTCGGCTTCGGCGGCTCGAACAGTTGTGTCGTGCTTCGCAGCCCCGATCTCGTCGACGCCGCAGGATGAGCGAGTCCCGCAATCCGGTCGCGCCCGCGAGACTCCGCCCGCGCATCCTGATCGCCGGCAGCGGCGCGGTATGCGGCCTCGGCCGCAATCCCGCGGCGATGCTGGACGCGATCCGCGCCGGGCGATCGGCCATCGCGCCGATCCGCAGCTTCGATGCGACCGGCTGGCCGGTGACCCACGCCGCCGAGATCGCCGATTTCGACGCGCGCGCGATGGTCGACGACCGCAAGCTGCACAAATTCATCCGGCGTAGCGACTTCCTGGGCATCTACGCCGGTGATCGTGCGGTCGAGTCCGCGGGCTACGCGCGCACGCGCGACACGCTGGACGAGACGGGCAGCGCGCGCTTTGCCGACCGCAGCGGCGTCTACGTCGGCTCGGGCGGCGGGGCGTTCGAGAACCAGTACGACTACTTCCCGCTGATGAGCGAGACCCAGGGCGCCCTCGAGGGCTTTGGCGCGAAGCTCAGCGAAATGGTCAACCCGATGTGGCTGCTGCGCACGCTTCCCAACAACGTGCTGTGCCACGTCGGCATCCGCAACCGGCTGAAGGGCGCCAACGCCTGCATCACCAACCACAGCGTCGGCGGTTCGCTTGCGGTGATCGAGGCGAACGAAGCTCTGCGTAACGGCGAAGCCGACCGCGCGATCGCGATCGGCCACGACACGCCGATCGAGCCGCAGAACATCCTCTACTACCACGGCTGCGGACTGCTCGCGCCCGACGCGCTGAAGCCTTTCGACTCGAGCCGCGCAGGCAGCGTCTTCGGCGAAGGCGCGGGTGCGCTCGCACTGGAGACGGAAGCCTCGCTCGCCGCGCGCGGCGCTCACGCGATCGGCGAAGTATTGGGCGGCGGCTGCGCGAACGAAGCGCTGGGACTGCTCGCCATCCGCGACGATGGCGAGGGTGCCGCGCGCGCAATCGCTTTAGCGCTCTCCGACGCCGGCGTTACGCCCGAAGCGATCGGGATGATCGTCGCGCACGGCAACGGCACCGCGCAGTCCGATGCGTCCGAAGCGGCGGCGATGAATGCGCATCTTCGGCGCGCGCTGTCCGCCGGTCACCGCATTCAAGTGGGCGACGGGGCACCTGATTGCCGCCGCGGGCATTGTCGAGACGGCGATCGCGCTCGAAGCACTGCGCAGCTTTGTTGTCCCCGGCATCGCAACGCTTGCCGATCCTGATCCCGTCTGCGCGGGGCTCCCGATCTCGCGCGCCGACCAGTCGCCCGACGAGCGATGTCGCGCTGGTGCTGTGCCGCGGCTTCGCCGGCACCGACGCGGCGCTCGTGGTGCGCGCGCTGCCGGCCTGACGCGGCCGTGCGCGAAGCGACAAGCGCAGCGTCGCCGGTGCGCTGCGGTATCGATAGCGTCGAGATCGCGAGGATCGAGCGGCTGCTGGCCGCGACGCCGCCCGCCGACCTGGCGAAGATCTTCTCCGCCCGGGAGATCGCGGATGCAGGCGATGGCCCCGGTCGCGCCGCGAGCCTCGCCGCCCGCTATGCCGCCAAGGAAGCCTGCGCCAAGCTCTTTCCACAGGAACTCGCCGCCGGACAGGTCGCGCCAGCCGACTTCTCGGTGATCCGCGACGGCTATGGCGCGCCCACGATTGTATGCAGCGACAAGGCGCGAGCCCTCCTCGATCGCGCCCGGCTCTCGGGCATTGCCGTGTCGCTGACCCACGACCGCACGAGTGCGGCGGCGGTTGCGCTGGCACTTCCCGGAGCGATCGAGGTGCCGTTCGCCGGCCGCGTGTTCTTCCGCCTGCTTTCCGTTTCGCCGCGACGTGATCATCGCCAACCTGCGCCGTGTGTTCGGCGCCAGCGTGCCCGCGAAGGAAATCGACCGCCTCGCCCGTGCACACTACGCGCACCTGTGGCAATTGATCGTCGAGTTCTTCCGCTTCCGCTGGCTTTCTGCCGAGCGCAAGCGGGCACTGGTCCGGGTCGAAAATCTTGACAGCTTCATTCGCGCTTTCGAGAGCGGACACGGCGTCCTGGTGCTGACCGGGCACTTCGGCAACTGGGAAGTGGCCACCGTCGCCGGCATCCTGAGCTACCCCGAGGTGCATGGGCGCTTCCATTTCGTCCGCCGGCCGATCAAGCCGCGCTGGCTCGACGCATGGGTCACGCGCCGCTTCAACCGCGCGGGCTTTGGCGTCATCGGCAAGCGCGGATCGCTCGAACGCATCGTGTCGTTGCTCGAGCAGGGCGATGTCATCGTGTTCCCGTTCGACCAGTACGCCGGCGGCCGCGACGGCATCGACGTCGAATTCTTCGGCACACCCGCGGGGACGTTCAGGAGCCTGGCGTGTGATCGCGCTCGCGACCGGAGCGCCGGTGCTACCCGCCGCGTCCTGGCGCGAGCCCGGCGGGACCCACGTGCTGCGCTTCGAGGAACCGGTCGCAGCCCGCCGACGAGGCTGATGCCAACGAGGCGCTTCGCCGGACGACGCGCCGCTATAATGCAGCGCTGGAGAGAATGATCCTGCGCCACCCCGAGCAATGGTGGTGGGTGCATCGGCGCTGGCGGCCGGCGCGCGGGAAATCAGCGCGGCGACGCCGCCGCCCGGCAGCGACTGAAATCATCCCGGTTTCACGTAAAACGTGGTCCGTCCCGGTTTTTGATGCTCGCCACGCTAATCGCGCCGCGGTTCATCGTCGTCTACCTGTTCATCGCCTCGGCGGTGTACATCCACTATCGCGGGCGGGTGCGCCACGGCTTCTTCCGCCAGCTCACCGATCATTCGTCGCTGATGGCGCCGTACAACGCGCTGATGTACCTGTTCTCGGCGGTGCCCAACCGGCCCTATGTCGACGTCGCGCGCTTTCCCCAGCTCGCTCCGCTCGCCGACAACTGGCAGGCGATCCGCACCGAGGCGCTGCAACTGTTCGACGAGGGACGACATCCGCGCTGCGGCCACCTACAACGACCTGGGCTTCAACTCGTTTTTCAAGACCGGATGGAAGCGCTTCTACGTGAAGTGGTACGACGAGCCCCTGCCCTCGGCGAAGACGCTGTGTCCGAGGACGGTCGAGCTGGTGCAGTCGATCCCGGGAGTCAACGCGGCGATGTTCGCGCTGCTGCCCCCGGGCAGCAAGCTCGGCGCGCACCGCGACCCCTTCGCCGGGTCGCTGCGCTATCACCTCGGCCTCGTCACCCCGAATGACGACACCTGCCGCATCTTCGTCGACGGCGAGCCGTATTTCTGGCGCGACGGCGAGCCGGTGATGTTCGACGAGACCTTCATCCACACGGCGGAGAATCGCAGCAACGTGACGCGCATCATCCTGTTCTGCGACGTCGAACGTCCGCTGAAGAGCCGCATCGTCCGCGCGCTCAATCATCTGATGGAGATGACGGTGATCCGCGCCTCGCAGACGGAGAACTCGCCTGGCGATCGCGTCGGGCTGCTCAATCACGTCTTCAACGCCGTCTATCGCGTGCGCCTCGTCGGCAAGGCGATCAAGAGGAAGAGCCGCGTCGCGCATTACACGCTGAAATGGCTGATCCTCGGCGGCGTGCTATACCTGATCCTTCGCTGATACAACTTACCGGAGACTCCCATGCCGATTTCGATGCACCAGCTTGCCGTACCCGTGGTCGTGAAGTCCCTCGAAAACCTGAAGGCGATCCTCGGCAAGGGCAAGGCCCACGCGCAGGAACGCAAGGTCGAGGAATCGGTGTTCCTGAATTCGCGGCTCTACCCGGACATGCTCCCGCTGACCAAGCAGGTGCACATCGCGACCGACATCGCGCGTGGCACTGGCGCGCGTCTCGCCGGTGCCGAACCCCCGGGCGACGACGCCGACGAGCAAAGCTTCGACGAACTGGTCGCGCGCGTTGACCGCTCACTTGCGTACCTGCGCGGGCTCGACGCCAAAGCTTTCGACGGCGCCGAAACGCGCGAGATCACCCGCCCGGTCCGCGGCACGCCCCACACGTTCACGGGGACGGGCTATCTGCTGCAGTTCGCCTTGCCGAACATCTACTTCCACGTGACCACCGCCTACGACATCCTGCGCCACGGCGGGGTGCCGCTGGGGAAGGCGGATTTCCTGGGGCCGCTGGATTGAGTCTAATCCGAAACTGTCGGAAAAACTTACAATCGCGCCCGCATGAAGGGCTTTTGGCAGTTCCTGTCTCTCACTAAACCTATACTAATCATAATATTACGCGACAATCCCGGGCCGGGGCCCGGTTATTGCTCTTTCCGAGCGCTCAGGTTTGCGCGGACACTCGATAGCGTCCGAGGGTGTTGCGCATCGCTCGACGGGAATTTCAGCAAGCCACCAGGGAGAAACGGCCGTGGCAAAAAGATCGTCTTCTAGCATTCCCCGCGGATTCCGATTCCTCTTGGCAGCGGCCGGGATGATCCTCAGCGCTCTTGCGAACGCAGCGATCATCCACGTCGGTTTCGACCCCAGTTTTGGTGGCGCCTTTTCAGATCTTTCATACAAGGGGAGCGCGGACCTCATATTGCCGCTTGGCTGCCCGGGCTCGGCCACCGGCATACTCGCTACCTCTGCCAGTGGCACCGCCACTTGTGGCGGTACCACGCTCGATACATACGACGGTCGAGCTTTTTGTGACAGCTCCTCCATCGACGAATGAAACCGTGACCGACAGCAGTTCATTGTCGCATCCTCCCGTCAATGACATCGTGGTCTCGGCTACTTTCACGGTCATTGGGCTCGATACAAGTTGGTTCGACGTTGGACACCGCCGGCGCGCTCGGGAGCTTCGGCGGCGGCGATCTCTACCTGAGATTCGTATCCAACGGCGTTGTCGGCGACACCATTACCGCTGACCCGCTGGTCTTTATTGCCCTCGGCGATTGTACATCTCGAAATGGTACGACTCCGAGCGGCAGTGGCTGCGACCCATCCCCGAATTCAGCTGGGGTGACCTTCACGCCTGGTGACCTTCCCGGCTCCTGAACCCGGGTCGCTCTATCTGGTCATGCTCGCACTCGGCGCACTCCCACTCTGCAGGTGGCGCCGCGGGCGCATGATCTGACGGGCCGCCAGCCGGCGCAGCTCCACGCCGCAGCGCGGCGAACTCACGGGTGAGTCGTGCTTGCGCGCGACCTGCCAACCGGCGGCGGGAAGCGCTTGGCGTCCCTCAAGCCGTGGCTGCTTCGGTCACCGCGGCGGATCGCGCGAACTGCACAGCCTCCTGCAGTTCCCAGCTTTGCCCTTCGGTCCACGCCCGGTCGAATTCAACCGGGCCCAGGGCCGCACGCTCGGCGACGAGCCTGACCTTCCATTGCTGCTCGCTCCGCGGTGCCTGCGGCAGGGCGAGCCTCTGGCGCGATGCTTCGATCGCAGCGCACAGGCGAACCGCGTCCTCGGCGTGCCCGAGGCCCTTGACCAGCTCGGCGTAGTCCTCGAGGCAGCCCAGCAGTTCCGCAAACATCTCGAAGGCCTGAAAGGCCCGCATTGCGCCTCCCAGCTTGGAACGCGCCGCATCATGATCGCCGACGACGAGGTCGACCTTGCCCAGCGCCCACAATGCCGTCGCTTCGTTTCTCTTGTCCTGAACGTCCTGGCAAATTTCCAGCGCTCGCGCAAAGCGGGCGCGCGCGGCAGACCTGTCGCCCGCGTCCAGCGCCAGTTGGCCGAGCATCAGCTCGCACTCGCTTTCCACCTCTGAATACTTGAGGTTCCGGGCGATCGCGAGGCACTCTTCCAGGTGAGAAGACGCCTCGGCGTCCTCGCCGATATACGCATCGATCTGCCCGAGATGCAATAGTCCGATCGCCTGGCCGACTGGCTCTTTCATTTCGCGAAATATCTCGGCGGCCTCGGTTTCGCCTTCGCGCGCGCCGCTCGCGTCGCCGGTGTGCAGCCGCACCAGCGACAGCGTTGACAGCGTCGCCGCGATCTCGAAGGCGTTGCCCAGCCGGCGCCGCAGTTGCAGGCACTGCTCGAGCATCCGTCGCGCTTCGGCGTGATCGCTCTGGCTGTCCGCGAGACCTCCGCCCACATAAAGCGCGTGCGCGTGCGCGATGTCCGACGCCTGAACGGCCGGCAGCGCCAGCGCCGCGCGAACGTAATTCCTGCCCTCGGTCGCATAGCCGTGCAGCATCCAGAAGCCCAGCAACGCGACCTCGAACTTCACCGCGACGATCGGGTCGACGCCGCCGTCCAGCGCCAGCTTGATCGCGGCCCGGAGATCGTCGAGGCTGCCCTCGACGCGCAGCGTCCAATCGGCCTGGTCGGGCCCGTCCAGCGCCGGGCGAGCCGCCTTGGCGAAGGTCAGGAAATAATCGCAATGTGCGGCGCGGAGCGCCGTTTGCTCGTCGCGCAGAACCAATTTCTCGTTGGCGTACTCGCGGATCGTCTCGAGCATCCGGTAGCGCGCCCCGTCGCCGCCGTCATCCATGCGCAGCAGCGATTTCTCGACCAGCGAGGTGATCAGGTCGAGCACGTCATCGGGCGTGATCGGATCGGCCCCACAAATCGCCTCCACCGCTGCCAGCTCGAATCCCGCCGCGAACACCGACATGCGCGCCAGCAGCACCTGCTCACCCTCCTCGAGCAGGTCGTACGACCAGTCGACCAACGCGCGCAACGTCTGTTGCCGCGCCTGCAGCGTCCGATCCCCTCCGGTGAGCAGCTTGTAGCGGTCGTTGAGCCGCTTGTTGATGTCCGCCACCGACAGCGAGCGCACCCGCGCCGCCGCCAGTTCCAGCGCCAGCGGGATGCCCTCGAGCCGATACACCAGGTCCGCCACCGCCGGCGCCTCGCGTTCGGTGAACGCAAAGCTCGGCTTGTGCAGCTTCGCCCGCTCGACGAACAATTGCACGGCGGTCGACTTCGACAACTCCTCGAAGCTCCCCGAGCGCGTTGGCACTGGCAGCGGCTGCACGACGTAGGTTTGCTCCCCTGGGACGCGCAGCGCGATGCGGCTGGTCGTGAGAATGCGGATTTCCGGCGCCGCGCGAAGGATCGCATTGGCGACGCTCGGCGCTCGCCTCGATCACCTGCTCGCAGTTGTCGAGGATCAGCATCAGCTTGCGCGTCTTCAGGTGGGCGCACAGGGTCTGGATCAGCGCCCTCCCCGGCTCCTCGCGCACCCCCAGCACGCGCGCAGTCTCGCTCGCGACCAGCGACCCGTCGCGAATGGTCTGCAGATCGATGAACCAGACCCCGTCGGGAAAGTTGTCCATCACGCTGGTCGCCGATCTGCAGCGCCAGCCGCGTCTTCCCCAGACCGCCCATGCCGAGCAGGGTGAGCAAGCGCGTACCTTCGAGCATTTCCTCGACTTCCTCGCGCTCCCGTTCGCGGCCGATGAACGACGTCAGTTGTTGTGGGAGATTGTTCGGCGTCGCCTCGAGCTCGCGCAACGCAGGAAAATTCTGATAGAGCCGCGGGTGGACGACCTGGAACACCGCTTCGGAGGTCGACAGGCCCTTGAGCCGCACCGCGCCCAGGTCGCGTAGCTCGACGTCCTGCGGAAGCGCACTGCGGATCGCATCGGCGACCGCCTGCGACACCAGGACCTGGCCGCCGTGGGCCGCCCCCATGATGCGTGCCGTGCGGTTGATCGTGGTGCCGAAGAAATCGTTGTCGCGCGCGTGCACGGCGCCGCAATGCAGGCCGCAGCGCACGCGCAGGGCGAGGCCTCCCGTAGCCGCCGGATCGAGCAGCGCGAGCTGGATGTCGATCACCGCGCCGAGCCCGTCTCCCGGCGCAGGGAAAGCGGCGTAGATCCCGTCGCCGGTAGTCTTCACGATGCGCCCGCCGTGGCGCTGGACAGCGTCGCGCAGCAGCACGTCGTGCCGTGCGACGGCCTGCGCCATCTGCACGGGTTGCGCTTCCCACAGCGAGGTGCTGCCCTCGATGTCGGTGAACAGAAAGGTCAGTACGGTCGAGGACTCGTCCATTGAGTGAGCACCAGCAGCGGCCCGCTGACTACTCCACCGGTGCCGCAGTCTTTACCGGCTGGCCCGCCAACCGGACCATTCCCGCGCAACCTGCCGAAAAGGCGCGTTGCGCTTCGGCGGGAAGCTATGTTAGCCCCGACCCGGGTCGAGCGCCTCGGCATCGGGTAAACCGGCCGGCGACGGCGCTCGCGTCAGTGATGCGCGTGCGCGAGCCACGCGAACGCCTGTGCGCGCTTGCGCGTCGCGAAGCGGCGTATTTTTGCCCCGGCGAACAGACGTGCGAGACGCTCCAGCGCCTCGAGGAATGGATCGTCGGTGAGAATGGCGATGCGCTCGATGCTGCGATGATGACGATGTACGAAGCGCATCTCGGCCAGCAGCGCGTCGACGTCGTTCCAGCCGGGGAAAACGGCCGCATCGAGCAGCATGCCGCGCAGCTTGCCGTGGCGCTCGATGTAAGGATCGACGGTAAGCGCGAGCGACGTGAAATCCGACGCCTCGAGCCTGCCGCGGGCACTCAGGAACACGACACCACTGCCGGGTTCGAGACGATAATGCAGCATGGCGGTCGGCTCGCAGCGCGGGGAGGGTGGATTCGCGGTCGAGCGCACTGGGTTCGACGCACTGCGCCCGCCGATGGTTCCACCTGCGGAGCGGCTTTGATGACCGGCGTTACCGACGTGCAATGGGCGCTGCTCGCCGACGCGGCCCGCCGTGCCAGCGGCAACGCGCATTGCCCGTACAGCCGCTTCGCCGTGGGTGCCGCCGTCCTCACGCGCGACGGCGCGATCGCCGCCGGATGCAATGTCGAAAACGCGTCGTACGGATTGACGGTCTGCGCCGAGCGCAATGCCGTGTTCCGCGCAATCGCCGATGGTGCGCGCGCGATCGACGCGATTTTGATCTACACGCCTGGCGCCGCCCCGGTGACGCCCTGCGGGGCCTGTCGCCAGGTGATCGCCGAATTCGGAGCCGACGCCCGCATCCGCTGCGTCTGCGATGGCACGATGACGCTGGAGTATCGCCTCTCCGACCTGCTTCCGCATCCTTTCAAAATGGGGTCAGAGCCGTAATATTTGCGCGCCGTTTATCGCGCGGGTGGCCGAGGACTTCCTCGCGCAAATATTACGGCTCTGACCCCATTTAACCGAGGTTGGGGGCGAGGCGGCGACGCGCGGTATCGGTGTCCAGACCGCAGCGCTCGGCGAAATCGACGAGCTGGTCTTCGCCGATCCTGCCGACGGCGAAATAGCGCGCATCGGGGTGCGCGAGATAGAAGCCCGACACCGAGGCCGCGGGCAGCATGGCGTAATGGTCGGTGACCTGCATGCCGGCGGCATCGGCGCCAAGCGCCGCAAAGAGCTCCTCCTTGACGGCGTGGTCGGGGCAGGCGGGATAGCCGGGGGCGGGCCGGATGCCGCGGTACTCCTCGCGGATCAGCGCGGCACTGTCGAGCGCCTCGTCGGGCGCGTAGCCCCAAAGCTCCTTCCTCACCTTGCGATGCAGCCATTCGGCGAAGGCCTCGGCCAGGCGGTCGGCGAGGGACTTCAGCATCAGCGCCGAGTAATCGTCGTTGGCCGCCTTGTAGGCCGCAACTCGCTCCTCGACCGCGGCGCCGGTCGTGACGGCGAATGCGCCGACGTAATCGCGCAGCCCCGAGGCCACGGGTGCGACGAAATCGGCAAGACAGTAATTCGGCTTCCCCGAAGGCCGCTCGTTTTGCTGACGCAGGTTACGCCAGGTCAAAAGCGGCAGCTTGCGGCTCTCGTCGGTCCACAGCACGATGTCGTCACCTGCCGCATTCGCCGGCCAGAAACCGACGGCGGCATTTGCGGCAAGCCAGCGTTGGTCGACAATCTGCGCGAGCATGGCCTTCCCCTCGGCGTGCAGATTCCGCGCGGCCTCGCCGACCAGCGGATCGTCGAGGATCGCCGGATAAGGGCCCGACAGCTCCCACGCCTGGAAGAATGGCCCCCAGTCGATCAGCAGCGCGATCTCGCGCAAATCGGCGTTCGCGAGCAGCCGCCGCCCGAGGAAACCGGGCGTGGGCGGTGCATAACCTCTCCAATCCACGGCGCAGGCGTTGGCGCGCGCGGCGGCGAGACTGATCAGCTTCGGCCCGCGCTTGCCCGCATGTTGCTTGCGGATGGTCGCGTAATCCGCGGCGACCTCGGCAACGAAGCCGTCGCGCTGCTCGGCAGACAGCAACCGGGTCACCACACCGACCGCGCGCGACGCATCGGGCACGTATACGGTCGGGCCGTCCGTATAGTGCGGCGCGATCTTGACCGCAGTGTGCACCCGCGACGTGGTCGCGCCGCCGATCAGCAGCGGCAGCGTGAAACCCTCACGCTGCATCTCACCCGCAACGTGCGCCATCTCCTCGAGCGACGGCGTGATCAGGCCGGACAGACCGATCACATCGGCACCACGCTCACGCGCCGTGGCGAGAATCTTCTGCGCTGGCACCATCACCCCCAGGTCGATCACCTCGAAGTTGTTGCACTGGAGAACGACGCCGACGATGTTCTTGCCGATGTCGTGGACATCGCCTTTCACCGTCGCCATGACGATCAGGCCTTTCGATCGCGCCGGCGTGCCGGACAGCGCCTTCTCGGCTTCGATGAACGGGATCAGGTGCGCGACGGCCTGCTTCATCACCCGCGCGCTTTTCACCACCTGCGGCAGGAACATTCGTCCGGTGCCGAAGAGGTCACCGACGACGTTCATTCCCGCCATCAGCGGGCCTTCGATGACCTCGATCGGATGACCGCCGCGCGCAGCAACTGCGGCGCGCGCCTCCTCGGTATCGTCGACGATGCAGGTCGTGATGCCCTTGACGAGCGCGTGCGCGATCCGATCCTCGACGCTCGCTTGTCGCCACGAAAGGTCTTCCTCGACTTTCCTGCCCTGGGTCTTGTACGACTCGGCGAAAGCGACCAGCGCCTCGGTCGCATTCCTGCCGTCGGCGCGCGGGCGGTTCAGCACCACGTCTTCGGCCAGCGTACGCAGCGCCGGGTCGAGCTCGTCGTAGACGCCGAGCTGGCCCGCGTTGACGATCCCCATCGAGAGGCCGGCGCGGATCGCGTGGTACAGAAACACCGTGTGGATCGCCTCGCGCACGGCGTCGTTGCCGCGGAAGCTGAAGCTGACGTTCGAGATGCCGCCGGACACTTTCGCATGCGGCAGGTGCTCGCGAATCCACGTAGTCGCGCGGAAGAAATCGACCGCGTAGCTCGGCGTGCTCGTCGATACCGGTCGCGATCGGGAATACGTTGGGATCGAGGATGATGTCCTCGGGCGGGAAGCCGACCTGACTGACGAGGAGGTCGTAGGCGCGGCGCGCGATCTCGATGCGACGCTGGAGCGTATCGGCCTGACCGCGCTCGTCGAACGCCATGATGACCGCTGCGGCGCCGTAGCGGCGAACGAGCCTCGCCTGGCGCAGGAACTCGGCCTCGCCTTCCTTGAGCGAGATCGAGTTGACGATCGGCTTGCCCTGCACGCATTTCAGTCCCGCCTCGATCACGTCCCATTTCGACGAATCGATCATCACCGGTACGCGCGCGATGTCGGGCTCCGACCGCGATCAGGCTCAGGAAGCGGACCATCGCCGCCTTCGAGTCGAGCATCGCCTCGTCCATGTTGACGTCGATGATCTGCGCGCCGCTTTGCACCTGCTGGCGCGCGACCTCGACCGCGGCGAGGTAATCGCCGGCGAGGACCAGCTTCGCGAAGGCGCGCGAGCCGGTGACGTTCGTCCGCTCGCCGACGTTGACGAACAGCGAATCGTCGTCGATGTCGAGGGGCTCGAGGCCGGCAAGACGCAGCGTGCCGGAGGCCCCCTCGCGCTCAGGCAACCGCGAGCTCCGCTTCCGAACGGAGCCTGCGCGGCGCGACTCCCTGCACCGCGGCGGCGATGGCGCCGATGTGCTCCGGGGTAGTGCCGCAGCAGCCGCCGACGATGTTCACGAAGCCGCTGCGCGCGAATTCACCGAGCAGCCGCGAGGTCTCGGCAGGCGTTTCGTCATAGCCGGTGTCCGACATCGGATTGGGCAACCCGGCATTCGGATAGCACGAGATGAACGTGTCGGCGACGCGCGACAGCTCCTCGATGTACGGGCGCATCAGCGCCGCGCCCAGCGCGCAGTTCAGGCCGACGGCCAGCGGCCGGACATGACGCACCGAATTCCAGAAGGCCGCGGGCGTCTGTCCCGAAAGCGTGCGCCCCGACGCATCGGTGATCGTCCCCGACACGATGATCGGCAGCCTGCCGCCATGCCGGTCGAATGCGTCGTCGATCGCGAACAGCGCCGCCTTGGCGTTGAGCGTGTCGAACACGGTTTCGACCAGCAGGATGTCGACCCCGCCTTCGATCAGCGCATCCACGGCCTCGCCGTACGCAGCGACCAGCTCGTCGTAGCTCACGTTGCGCGCGCCCGGGTCGCCGACATCGGGCGAGATCGATGCGGTGCGATTGGTCGGGCCCAGCGCGCCGGCGACAAAGCGCGGGCGCCCCGGTGTTTTCGCCGTGAAGCGGTCAGCACATTCGCGCGCGATGCGCGCTGCGATCGCGTTGATCTCCCGCACCTGACTCTCCATCCGGTAGTCGGCTTGCGCGATGCGGGTCGCGTTGAAGGTATTGGTCTCGATGATGTCGGCGCCGGCCTCGAGATAGGTATCGTGGATCGACCGCACCGTTGCCGGCCGGGTGATCGACAGGAGGTCGTTGTCGCCCTTGAGATCGCGCTCGTGGTCATGAAACATTCCGCGAAAGTCCTGCTCGGACAGGCGGCACTGCTGGATCATCGTCCCCATTGCGCCGTCGAGGACCAGGATGCGCTCGGTGAGCAGACGCGTGATTGCGGCGGTTAGATCGGGTTGCATCGAGCAGCTGCCTCGCGCCGACGAAATCGGCGACCGACAGGCGTGCCGATTTTAGCATTTGACGAATGCGCTCAGGCGAGCGCGAGCGCCATCCACATCGTTCCAGGTAGCGGGTGGTCGCCGTACGCTTCGCACGCGCGAAA
Organism: uncultured beta proteobacterium; assembly: GCA_963701885.1. Lineage (GTDB taxonomy): Bacteria > Pseudomonadota > Gammaproteobacteria > Burkholderiales > Casimicrobiaceae > VBCG01. Next base: position 357,410 of record CAVPBR010000023.1, on the reverse strand, counting down.
GCCGAGCGACGCATAGAGCGCACGCGCCTCACGCATCGTGACCAGCGTATCGAGCCGGATCTCGCGGTAACCGATGCCGCGCGCGCGCAGGATCAGCGCCTCCATCAGCACGCGCCCGAGTCCGCTGCCGCGGAGCGTCGGACGCACATAGAGGCGCTTGACCTCGCCGACGTCGGGAGGCGCATCGAACGGCGCATCGGCTGACGCGCGGACGCCCACGCGGATCGGGCGCAGTGCGACGCAGCCCACGTCGGACGCGCCGCTTCGCGCCAGCAGCAACTGGCCGCGCGGCGGCGCGTAATCCCCGGGCAGTCCTGCGAGCTCTGCGGCAAACCCCTGGAAACACAGGTCGACGTCGAGCGACGCGGCGTATTCCTCGAACAGCCCGCGCGCCGACGCGATGTCTTCCCCAGTGCGCGCATCGCGTAGGTCTGCGCCCGCAGCTGCCGCACTCACCGCATCCACGTTCACGACGTGCACGCGCCCGAGCTGAGCGCGGTGCCCGCATAGCGTCCCTGCAATTCCTTGAGCTTCTCGGACACATTCGGCGCGGGATTGCGCACGACGAGCTGCGTCTGCGCGAGCGCCTGCTTGCGCGGTTCGACGTGCGTGCCGGTGACCCCACGGGCGGAGAGCGCGGCAACCCGCGCGGCCGCGGCAGTCTCGGTCCGGAAGATGCCGAGCGATACGGCGAACGCGCCTCCACCCGCATCCACCACCGACAGATCGTCGATCGCCTGCGCTTTCAATTCGGCCGCGCGGCGCTCTGCATCGGCGTGCGTGGAAAATGGTTCTACGCTCACCCACCATGTGTCGCCGACTGCAATCGGCCGGCGCGAGAGTTGTGCGCCAAGCTTCAGCGAAGCGAGATCCGACTGCGCCTTGGCGCGCTCGGTGTCGGAGAATGGCCCCCAGGTGACGCAGACGTCGGTCAGCCCCGCCACGCCCGCCGGCGCAGGCGCCGCCGATGACGGCTGCAGTGCCGGTGCCCCCGGGTCGGAGTCCGTCGAAGCCGGATTCGATTCTGAGTCCGGCGCGGAGCCCGCCGGCTGCGCGGCCGGATTGAGCGGGCGGCGCGCCAGCCCCAGCGAATTCACTTCCCGCGGCGTCAGCAGCCGGATGCGCTCGGGATGGACCTGCTCGCCGAGCCGATCCGGCTCGTCCGCGCCTGCGCCGACCACACGGGACCAGGCGAAGAGCAGGGCGTTGGCGATCAGCAGCAGGAAGACAAAAAGTCGCATCGCAGGGAAATCGACAGTGAAGCGCAAGCGAGGCCGTACGCGGTTCCGGCCGCGCGGGCCCGGCTCGCTAGCGCGACCGCGACGCGAGCACCAGTACGCCCTCGAGCACCAGATTATCCACGCGCTCGAGCGGTGCAGGCAGGTGAGCCGCGATCTCCGCTGCGCCTCCGCCCGCGAGATAGCAGGCGACCAGGGAGCCATCGCGCGCGAGCTTCCCGCGGATCAGTGCGATCGCCCCGCACACCGCCTGCACCGCGCCCGTGTGCAGCGCATCGGGGGTGCTCTTCGGAAAGTCCTCGAAACGCCCCGGCGACACGCGAAGTGCGGCAGTGTTCTCGGCGAGCGATCGGAGCATCAATGCCCTGCCGGGAACGATCAGCCCCCCAGGAACGCGCCGTCGGCATCGAGGGCATCGACCGTGGTGGCCGTGCCGGCATTGACGACGACCGCCGGGCGTGGCGCGTCGCCGCGCGCGATTTCGCGCCGCCGCGCGGCGACCAGCGAGGCCCAGCGGTCGGCACCGAGCTCACCGGGATCAGCGTAACGGTTCACCACACCCGCGGCTTCGGCACCGGGATGCTGCCATTCCATCGCGAGGCGCCAGCGCGCAAGCTGGCCTTCGACACGCACGCGCACCGCCTCGCCGGCGACGTTGACGCCGATGGCGCGATGCGGCCGCTCGAGGGCCTGCCAGTCGCGCAGTGCCAGCCGGCCGATATCCCGGTTTTCGACCGCCCCCTGGGCGGACCAGCCGCGAGCCCCCCGCAACCCCCATTTCATGCGGGTGTTGCCGACGTCGACGACCAGGACTTCGTTCACGATCGTGGCCACGCGTTGTCGCGGCCGCAGAGCGTGGCGTCAGGCGCGCCGCAGCGAAATCTCGCCGGCGAGGAAGCGCGCCCGTCGCGGCCCGTCCGCCAACACCAGTGCGCCAGTGCTGTCGACGCCGGCAACGGTGCCCTTGACGCTGGCGCCGTCGGGAAGCACCAGCTTGACGGGCTTCCCCTGGTACGCATGCCGGCGCTGCCATTCGACCGCAAACGGGGCAAATCCATGCTGGGCGTAGGTGGCGAGGCTTGCCGCGAGTTCTGCGGCAAGCCGGGCCAGAAGGCGGTTGCGGTCGACCGGAGACGCGCCGCGCCCCGCGACTGCGGTCAGGTCGCTCACGGGCTGCGCGATGTCGCGCTTGAACGCGGCCGGCAAGCGCACATTGAGACCGACGCCGACCACCACTGTCGAGGGACCGAGCGCGTCGCCGTTGAGCTCGACGAGAATGCCGCCGACTTTCAGGTGACGGTGGATCAGATCGTTCGGCCACTTGAGCTCGACGCCGGGCAAACCTTCCGCTTCAAGCGCGTGAATCACCCCCACGCCGACCGCAAGAGACAGGCCGGCGACGAATCCCGCGCCCTGCTCAAAGCGCCAGCCTAGCGAGAAAGTGAGGCTGCCTCCGGCGACGGCCGTCCAGACGCGGCCGCGGCGACCACGGCCGGCAGTCTGCCACTCGGCCGCCAGGAGAGCGCCGTGGATGTCGCGGCGCGTAGCCCGGCGCAGTAACTCGCTCGACGTCGAATCGACCTGATCGATGATCTCGACCGAAACCGCCGGGCGGGCGTCGATTGCCGGTGTCGCCGACGGCAGCGCGAGGTCGTCGTCGTTGGCCGCAGGCAGGAGCGGCGCCTTCGCATCGGCCGCCGCGACCTCGACACCCAGATTCCGCAGCGCCTTGCGGACGTCTTCCGCGTCCAGGAAGTCGGGCGTCGCAAGCAGGCGGTATCCCTTCCCGCGAACGCGCTCGAGCGCCAGACCCGCCGTTTCCGCCTGTTTCAGGAGCTGGGACACCCGCGCGCGCGTCAACCCCACCGTTGCGGCGAGGTCTTCGCCCGAGTGGAAAGCGCCGTCGGAAAGTTGGCGCAGCAGCGAGAATCCGAGAGGAGTAAGCACTGACGAACTTGGTAGTTGCAAACACGAAATTCTAGCAGAATCAACGCACAATTGCACGTAATCGGGGTCAGACCCCGTTTTCAGGTTTTCAGGATGCCGCGGCGAATCTGGTCCTGTTCGATCGACTCGAACAGCGCGCGGAAATTCCCTTCGCCGAAGCCCTGGTTGCCTTTGCGCTGGATGATCTCGAAGAAAATCGGGCCGATGACCGTCGACGTGAAGATCTGCAGCAGCATCTCGGCCTTTGCGGGCGCGCCGTCGAGCAGGATGCGATTTCGCGCAAGGCGCGGGGCGTCTTCGCGGTGTCCGGGCAGCCGGGTGGCGAGCGCCTCGTAATAGGTGTCCGGTGTGTCCTGGAAGGCGACTGCGCGCCCGCGCAGCATCTCGACCGTCGCGTAAATGTCGTCGGTCCCGAGCGCCACGTGCTGGATGCCCTCGCCGCGATAGTCGATCAGGTATTCCTGGATCTGGCTCCGGTCGTCCGCACTTTCGTTGATCGGAATGCGGATCTTTCCGCAGGGACTCGTCATCGCTTTGCTGCGCAGCCCGGTCAGCTTGCCTTCGATGTCGAAATAGCGCACCTCGCGGAAGTTGAACAGGCGCTCATAGAAGCCCGCCCACTCCTCCATCCGGCCACGGTGAACGTTATGCGTCAGGTGGTCGATGTAGGTGAGTCCCGCGCCCCGCGGATGTGGGTCTGCCTCGGGAAACGGAACGAAGTCGACGTCGTAGATCGACATGTCGCCGTGCCTGGGCGACGTGTAGCGATCGACGAGATAGATCAGCGAATCGCCGACCCCTTTGATCGCCGGAATGTTGATCTCCATCGGCCCCGGGTGCGCCTCGACGCCCCAGGCCCCGCTCTCGACGCACTTGGCGTAGGCCCGCGCCGCGTCCTTCACGCGGAAAGCGATTGCGCAGATGCTCGGGCCGTGGACGCGCGCGAACGACTGCGCGAACGAGTGCGGCTCGGCATTGACGATGAAATTGACGTCGCCCTGGCGATAGAGCAGCACGTTTTTCGACCGGTGACGCGCAATGGCCGAGAAGCCCAACTGCTCGAACAGGCGCCCCAGCGCAGCCGGATCGGGCGCGGCGTATTCGATGAACTCGAAACCGTCGGTTCCGAGCGGGTTGTCCCAGAGATCAGTTGCGGCGACGGTTTCCAAGATCGGCCTTTACCCGAGCGCGAAAGGGCCGATCCTAACGCAACGGTTCCGCTGCGCCGAGGATCTGCCTTTCGGCCTCCGCGCTGAGTGCTTGCTTCCATGCGAGCGCGTTGTCGCGCGCGGCGAGCCATGCCGCCGTGTCGGCGACAGTGTCGGAGAGCGCTCGCGTGCGCAACCCCGCGGCCTCCGCGCGAGAGCAATCCACGTCCATGAATCCGGCGCTGTCGGGCTCGCTCGCGGGGAGCCACAGCGGTAGTCCGACCCAGGGCGTGACGCCCTGCGCGACCAGTGTCGCCTCGTCGATCCATGCCGGGCAGGGAGGCGCCGCGATCGTTGCCGGGGAAGCGAGCGCCGCCCGCGCGACGGCCGCCTCTTCCGTCAGCGCGTCGACCAGTGCGCCCATCGTCCATTGCCGCCGCGGGCTGCAGGCATTGAACGTTCCCGGCACCTGGCGCAGGGCGAGATCGAGGATGAACGCTGCGAGATCGCGACCGTCGACGAACTGCAGCGGTCGCGCCGGCGGTGCGGGAACCACGGCACGCGGCGCGCGCTCGCCAAGCAGCGATGGATGGACGAAACGCGCGACCCAGTAGCCGAAGCGGTCGGTCGCGTCGCAGGGACCGACGATCAAGCCCGGCCGGACCTGGGTCGACCGGGCTCCGAAGATGCGGGTGACCGTCGCCTCGCAGGCCGCCTTCAATGCCCCGTAATTCGGCACGACGTCCTCGGTCGCGGGATCGGCAAGCGCGGCGACGCTCGCCTGCTCAGTGAGCCCCCGCCGCGACGCGTCGGCGTACACCGACAGCGACGAGACGAACACGTAGTGCGCGACCTGCGGCGCGAGAAGCCTGGCGCTCGCCTCGACCACGCGCGGGACGTAGCCCGAGCAGTCGACCACTGCATCGGCGCGCACACCGGCCAGCGCGGCGAGCCCGGGCGCGATCCGTGGATCGCGATCGCCGGCGAGCGCCGTGACCCCGCGCGTCCAGGGGACCGGCGTCCTGCCGCGGGTGAAGATCGTCACGTCATGGCCGCGCTCGATTGCCGCATCGACCAGGTGGCGGCCGAGAAATCGCGTGCCGCCGAGAACCAGCAGCTTCACCGCGCGATACGCGCGAGGATCTGCGCGTGCAGCGCGCGATCACCGCAGGCGAGCACGTCGCCGCCGCGCTGGCAGGACTCGCCCTGCCAGTTAGTCATGACGCCGCCGGCATTCTCGATCAGCGGGATCAGCGCCTGCACATCGTAGGCTTGCAGCCCGGTTTCGATCACGATGTCGACGAGGCCCATCGCAAGCTGGGCGTAGCCGTAGCAATCGGCGCCGAAGCGCACCAGGCGGGCGCCTTCTGCCGTGGCGCGCCAGGCGCGCTGCTGTGGCGCGGAGACGAAATGGCGCGGATCGGTCGTCACGACTGCCGCGGCGGCGACCTCCGGGCAGCGGCGCGTCGCGAGTCGTGCCCGCTTGCCCCTGCGACGCCATTCGGATATGCCATCGCAGGCGACATACGACTCCTCGACGAAGGGCTGGTGCATGACGCCGACGACCGGTCGCACGCCGTCGTTCAGCGCGATCAGGGTTGCCCAGTGCAGGTGGCCCAGGATGAAGCTGCGCGTGCCGTCGATCGGGTCGATCACCCAGGTGAGCGGCACGCTCCCCGCCTCGACGCCGCGCTCCTCGCCTTCGATCCCATGACCGGGCCAGCGGCGGCGGATCGCCTGCCGGATCACATCCTCGGCGCGGCGATCGGCCTCGGTGACCGGATCGTAACCCCGCGCACCGCCTTTGTCGTCGACGGCAATCGCAGCGCGAAAATGCGGCAGGATCGCGACTCCCGCCTCCTGCGCGGCGGCGAGCGCAAACTCGGCGTGGGCGGAATATCCGGCGGCGGACACGTCAACTTCCACCGGGCGCGGCCACCGATGAATTGACACGCGGTCGGCAGGCGCTGATTCGCATCCTCAGCATTCTACCGACGCGCGAGGCTTCATAATGATCGACTCGGCGTAGCGATCGCCGGCACTCACGACCCGAAAGGAGCGCGCGCTATGCATACCCCACCACTGCGATACTGGGCGGCCATTGCGGCCATCGCCGTCGGATCCCTTGCCTGCGCGCTCGCCCCGGCCAGTGCCAGCGCAGCGGAATCCGGCAAGCGCGACCGGGTCGTCATGCAGGTCAGCGACAACGACCCCGGCAAGTGGAACCTCGCGCTCAACAATGCGAAGAACCTGCAGTCGGCATTGGGGGCGAAGAACGTCGACGTCGAGATTGTTGCCTACGGTCCCGGCATCGACATGCTCAGGGCCGAATCCATCGTCGGCAACCGGATCGGCGAGGCCCGCCAGGCCGGTGTAGAAGTCGCCGCCTGCGAGAACACGATGAAGGGGCACAAGCTCACCAAGGCCGACATGCTCGACGGCATCACCTACGTCCCCGCAGGGGTGGTCGAGATCATGCGCCGGCAGCAGGAGGGGTGGATCTACATCCGGCCGTAGACCGGGGCCGGGATGAAGTGGAGCGGGTGAAGGGAATCGAACCCTCGTATGCAGCTTGGGAAGCTGCCGTTCTGCCATTGAACTACACCCGCAGGAAGCGCCGGACGCCGCTCGACGCGCTGAAGCGGCAATCGCCGCAATCCCCCGCACCATCGACCGGACGGCGGGAGGGAGGCGACCATTCTAGCGCGGGGTACGTCGACGGTTGTATCGGATTGTTTCGGCCGCGAGGGGGAGCGGGGGCAATCCACTACAATTCGGGCGCCTGCGGCTGGGTCGGCGACCACGCGCGCCGGATCGTCGCCGGTCCTGATGCGGTCCAAGGCAATGCTGCCGCGAAAGCGCCGCCGCTGCGCACCGGCGCTACTCCCGGCCCTCAACAGAATCGGAACATGACTCGTCCGCGGCGCGCCTTAGTCATTGCTGTCGTGGCCCTTGCGGTCATCGCTGTGGCGGCCCACCTGCTGCGCCAGCCGCCGGGTCGCGCGCGGCATCGCCGAAAGACACCCCCGCCGTCCCGGTGACCGCGGCAGCAGTGCTCGCCAAGACCGTCCCGGTGCGCCTCCATGCGATCGGCAACATCGAGCCCTATGCAACGGTGGCGCTCAAGGCCCTGATCGACGGACAGATCGTTTCGGTCCATTTCGCCGAAGGCGAGGAGGTGACGAAAGGCGCGGTGCTGTTCGAGATCGACCGGCGGCCTTTCGAGGCGCAGTTGCGTCAGGCCCAGGCGAACCTGCTCAAGGATCGCGCGCTGTTCGATCACGCGACTGAGCAGGACAAGCGCAACAAGGACCTCCTGCTGCAGAAATTCATCTCCCCCGACGCCTACGAGCAGATTCGCACCAACACCGAGACCGCCGCCGCCCAGCTGAGTGCCGACGAGGCTGCGATCCAGAGCGTGCGCCTGCAGATCGAAGACTGCACGATTCGCGCGCCGATCACCGGCTACGCCGGCAAGATCATGCTCCAGCCGGGCAACCTGGTGAAAGCCAACGACACCAATTCGCTGGTCGTCATCAACCAGGTCCGACCAATCTATGCGTCGTTCTCGGTGCCTGAGCAGGAACTCGATGCGGTGCGTCGCTACAACGCCGACGGTGAGCTGAAAGTGACGGCCGCCGCCCCGAATTCAACGCTCCCGCCTGTCACAGGCAAGCTGACGTTCATCGACAACTCGACCGATATCAGCACCGGGACAATCAAGCTCAAGGCCGAGTTCGCGAATGCCGACAAGCAGCTCTGGCCGGGCCAGTTCGTCGACGTGACGCTGACCCTCACCCAGCAGGCCAATGCGATCGTCACGCCGTCGACCGCGATCCAGAACGGACCCGATGGCCAGTACGTGTTCGTCATCAAGCCGGACGAGACGGTCGAACTGCGCGACGTCAAGGTGGCGCGCACCGAGGGCGACGACACGGTGATCGCCTCGGGGCTCACCCCCGGCGAAAAAGTCGTCACCGTGGGGCAGTTGCGGCTTGCGCCGGGCACCAGGGTAACCATCGACACCCGTACCGCAGGCGCGTGAAATGAACATCGCGGCTCTGTTCGTACGCCGCCCCGTCATGACCTGGCTGGTCATGCTCGGCATCCTGATCTTCGGCATCGTGTCGTACCGGCTGCTGCCGGTGAACGCGTTGCCGAACGTCGACTTCCCGACGATCCTCGTCACGGCGGAATTGCCCGGCGCGAGCCCGGACACGATGGCCTCGGCGGTTGCGACTCCGCTCGAGAAGCAGTTCTCGACCGTCGCCGGCGTCGACTCGATGACGTCGCAGTCCACCTCCGGCAGTACGTCGATCACGCTCCAGTTCACCCTCGACCGCAACATCGACGCCGCGGCCCAGGACGTGCAGTCGGCGATCTCCGCGGCCGCGCGCTTCCTCCCGACCTCGCTGCCGTCTCCGCCCACGCTGCGCAAGGTCAACCCGGCCGATTTCTCGATCATCCTGCTCGCGCTGACCTCGCAGAGCCAGCCTCTCGCGGTCGTCGACGACTATGGCGAGAACAACCTGGCGGCGCGAATCTCGACGATCAGCGGTGTGGCGCAGGTGCAGGTGTTCGGCTCGGCGCAGTACGCAGTGCGCATTCAGCTCGACCCCAACGCGCTCGCCACCCGCGGCATTGCGCTCACCGACGTCGAGCAGGCGGTAGGCGACGCCAACGTCAACCTGCCGACCGGCACCCTCTACGGACGCGACCGGGCGACGTCAGTGATGGCGACCGGCCAGTTGAACGACGCGCAGGCCTACGCACCGATGATCGTCGCCTGGCGCAATGGCGCGCCGGTGCGGCTGTCGCAGATCGGCCACGTCTTCGACAGCGTACAGAACGACAAGATTGCGGCCTGGTTCAACGGCACGCGCGGGGTCGTGCTGGGGGTGCAGCGCCAGCCCGGAACCAACACGGTCGAGGTGGTCGACGCGATCAAGTCGATCCTCCCGTCGTTCCAGGCGCAGCTTCCACCGTCGATCAAGCTGTCGATCCTCTACGACCGGGCGACCTCGATCCGCGATTCGGTTCGCGATGTCCAGTTCACGCTGCTCCTGGCGCTGGGCCTCGTCGTCGGCGTGATCTTCGTGTTCCTGCGCAGCGTCCCCGCGACGATCATTCCGAGCCTCGCGCTGCCGATGTCGATCATCGGCACGTTCTCGCTGATGTACCTGTTCGGCTACAGCCTCGACAACCTGTCGCTGATGGCGCTGACATTGTGCGTCGGCTTCGTCGTCGACGACGCGATCGTCGTGCTCGAGAACATCACCCGGCACATGGAGATGGGCAAGCCGCGCATGCAGGCAACGCTCGACGGCACGAAGGAAATCGGCTTCACTATCGTGTCGATGACGCTGTCGCTGGTCGCGGTGTTCATCCCGGTGCTGCTGATGGGTGGCATCCTCGGGCGCCTGCTGCACGAGTTCGCCGTGACCATCATCGTCGCCGTGCTGATCTCGGGCTTCGTCTCGCTGACACTGACGCCGCTCCTGTGCAGTCGCATGCTGAAGCGCGAGCGCAAGGAGGAGCATGGCCGGATCTATGCGGCGAGCGAGCGCGCGTTCCAGGCGCTGCTCTCCGGCTACAGCCGCAGCCTGCATTGGGTGCTCGACCATCGTCGGCTGACCATGCTGGTGTTCACCGGGCATATTCGTCGGCACCGGGTTTCTATTCGCGTGGATGCCCAAGGGCTTCCTGCCCAGCGATGACGTCGGGCAGCTCTTCGTGATCACCGAGGCTGCGCAAGACATTTCATTCGACGCGATGACCAACCTGCAGCAGCAGGTGGCGGCCATCATCCAGCGCAATCCTTACGTCGACAACGTCATGTCCTTCGCTGGCACCGGCGGCTCCAGCGCATCGCTGAACCAGGGCCGCCTGTTCGTGACGCTGAAGCCCCGCGACGAGCGCCCGAACGCGGACCAGGTCATGCGGATGCTGCGCCCCGAGGTGATGCACATCCCGGGGATCACCGCATTCGTGCAGAACATTCCCGCCATCCGTCTCGGGCGGCTGACCAAGAGCCAGTTCCAGTACACGCTGCAGGCGCCCGACACCGACGAGCTTTACCGCTGGGCTCCGCGGCTTGAAACGAAGCTTCGCTCGCTGCCTGGGCTCACTGACGTGACCAGCGACCTGCAGATCACCCAACCGCAGATCACCGTGGACATCGACCGCAACAAGGCGTCTGCGCTCGGTGTCTCGGCACAGGCGATCGAGAATACGCTCTACGACGCCTACGGCGCGCGTCAGGTGTCGACGATCTACGCGCCGACCGACCAGTACTGGGTGGTCATGGAGCTGGAGCCACGCTACCAGACCGATCCGTCAGTGCTGTCGCTGCTTTACGTGCGCTCGAACACCGGCGCGCTGGTTCCGTTGAATGCGGTGGCCACACTGAAGCCCACTGTCGGGCCGCTGACCATCAATCACCAGGGGCAGTTGCCCGCGGTCACGATCTCTTTCGACCTGAAGCCCGGCGTCGCGCTGTCGCAGGCCATCGACGAAATCCAGCGCACGACGGCCGGCATGCAGTTGCCCGCGACGCTGATCGGGACTTTCCAGGGCACCGCCCAGGCGTTCCAGTCGTCGCTGCGCGGCATGGGGATCCTGCTCATTCTGGCGATCTTCGTCATCTACCTGGTGCTCGGCATCCTGTACGAGAGCTTCATCCATCCGCTGACGATCCTTTCGGGACTGCCGACTGCGGGCTTCGGAGCGCTGGTCACCCTGCTCGCGTTCGGCAGCGACCTCAACATGTACGCGTTTGTCGGAATCATCATGCTGATCGGGATCGTCAAGAAGAATGCAATCCTGATGATCGACTTCGCGATCGAGGCGCAGCGCGGCGGAGGCAAGAGCGCCGAAGACGCGATCTTCCAGGCGTGCACGACGCGTTTTCGCCCGATCATGATGACGACCATGGCCGCGCTGATGGGCAGTCTGCCGATCGCGCTGGCGCTGGGCGCCGGTGGAACGTCGCGGCGCCCGCTGGGCCTCGCCGTCGTCGGGGGGCTCGTCGTGTCGCAGATGCTGACCCTCTACATCACTCCGGTCGTCTACATCTATTTCGAGCATCTCCGACAGTGGATGGCGGCACGGCGCCATCACGCCGCGGCGCAGGCCGCAGCCGCCCCCGCGGATTAGACCGAGAGCCATGAGAGACGCTTCGTTGCCCGTCACGCTGATCGTCGTCGGCATCGGCTGGCTGCTGTGGGAGTTGCGCCTGTTTCCCGATCTCGACTGGGTCATCTCAATCGGCTTCGTCGTCGCCGGCATCGCGGTCATTGCGATCGACGGCGTGAACAAGAACTCCATCGTGCTCGGACCGTTCCTGGTTGCCGCCGGTATCGCGTGGTTCGTGCATGATCGCTACGAATGGGGCTATTGGAGAGTGATCGTGCCGGCGATGCTGGTGCTGCTCGGAATCCTGATGCTCGTTGCACGCGACCCGCGCATTCCGGAGCGGCGCATCCGTGCGCCTGGCGCAGACGCCGGCGGTCGCGGTCCCGGCTGAAGCGGGCGCTGCGACGCCTTGCCGCCGCGGGCGCTTTGGCGTAGCGTGTAGTGCAACGCTAGGGGTCCTTCCCGCCGGCATCCGGCGGGTCGGTGAGAGCACACCCTTGGAACCTGTTCGGATAATGCCGGCGCAGGGAAGCGTGAGCCCCCACCGCTCCTCTTCCCTCCCGCGGCTGCGAGGAGCACGATGAACGCCAAAGACACGTATTTCGCCCGCGACGCGAAGGTCGATTCCGCCGCAGTCGCACCGCTTCCCGCTTCGCGCAAGATCTACGTCGAGGGCTCGCGTCCCGACCTGCGCGTGCCGATGCGCGAGATCGCGCAGAGCGACACGCCCACGTCCTTATCGGACAATGAGAACAGCGAGAAGAACCCGCCGATCGTCGTCTACGACACGTCGGGGCCCTACACCGATCCGGCCGCAGCGATCGACATTCGCGCGGGCCTGCCGGCATTGCGTGCGCGCTGGATCGCCGAACGCAACGACACCATCGAGCTCGACGGCCCGACGTCGGCCTATGGCCGGGCGCGGCTGGCCGATCCTGAGCTTAGCCGGCCTGCGCTTCAACCTGCAGCGCAAGCCGCGGCGCGCGAAGGTGGGCGCCAACCTCAGCGGCAACGTCTCGCAGATGCATTACGCCCGGCGCGGCATGGTCACGCCGGAGATGGAGTTCATCGCGATCCGCGAGAACCTGAAGCGCGAGGCGATGCTGCGCACGCTGCCGCCGCTCGTGACGCGCCAGCATGCCGGGCAGAGCTTCGGCGCGGCGATACCGGAGTTCGTCACACCCGAATTCGTTCGTGACGAGGTCGCGCGCGGGCGCGCGATCATTCCGTGCAACGTCAACCACCCGGAAACCGAGCCGATGATCATCGGCCGCAACTTCCTGGTGAAGATCAACGCCAACATCGGCAACTCCGCCGTCTCGTCGTCGATCGGCGAGGAAGTCGAGAAGATGACCTGGTCGACGCGCTGGGGCGCCGACACGGTGATGGATCTCTCGACCGGCAGGAACATCCACGAGACCCGCGAGTGGATCATCCGCAACTCGCCGGTGCCGATCGGCACCGTGCCGATCTACCAGGCGCTGGAGAAGGTCGACGGGAAAGCCGAGGAACTGACCTGGGAGATGTACCGCGACACTCTGATCGAGCAGGCCGAGCAGGGCGTGGATTACTTCACGATCCACGCGGGCGTGCTGCTGCGCTACGTCCCGATGACGGCGAAGCGCATGACCGGCATCGTGTCGCGCGGCGGCTCGATCATGGCCAAGTGGTGCCTCGCGCATCACCGGGAAAGCTTCCTCTACACGCGTTTCGAGGATATCTGCGAGATCATGAAAGCCTACGACGTTGCGTTCTCGCTCGGCGACGGACTGCGTCCCGGGCTCCGGCTACGACGCCAACGACGAGGCGCAGATGGCCGAGCTCGCGACGCTCGGCGAGCTGACGCAGGTCGCCTGGAAGCACGACGTGCAGACGATGATCGAGGGCCCCGGCCACGTGCCGATGCATCTCATCAAGCACAACATGGACGAGCAGCTGAGGCTCTGCGGCGAGGCGCCGTTCTACACGCTGGGGCCGCTTACCACCGACATTGCGCCGGGCTACGACCACATCACCAGCGCGATCGGCGCGGCGATGATCGGCTGGTACGGCACCGCGATGCTGTGTTATGTCACGCCGAAGGAACATCTCGGCCTGCCGAACAAGACCGACGTCAAGGACGGCATCATGGCCTACAAGATCGCGGCCCATGCCGCCGACCTCGCCAAGGGCCATCCCGGTGCGCAGATCCGCGACAACGCGCTATCCAAGGCGCGCTTCGAGTTCCGCTGGGAAGACCAGTTCAACCTCGGGCTCGATCCCGACAAGGCGCGCGAGTTTCACGACGAGACGCTGCCACAGCACGGCGCCAAGCTCGCGCATTTCTGCTCGATGTGCGGCCCGCATTTCTGCTCGATGAAGATCACGCAGGACGTGCGCGACTATGCGGCGAAGCTCGGCGTATCCGACGAGGACGCGCTGCAGAAGGGGATGGAAGTGAAGGCCGTCGAGTTCGTGCAGAAAGGCGCGGAGATCTATTCGAAGGCGTAATGCGATAGCCGAGACCGTTCCTCGACCGGAGGCTACTCAGCATAATTGCCGAATGATTCTTCCTGCTCCTGGGCGCAATGACCTGTGTCCCTGCGGAAGCGGGCTGCGTTACAAGCGCTGCCACGGCCTGCTGACCGCGGCCGTCGACTCGGTCATGTCTCGCCCGGCGACCGGGGATGACGATACGTCCGCGTTACGGTTACGGGGCAAGGCTGCGATTCAGTGCGGCGCAGTGTCCGATGCGGAATCCGTGTGGCGCGAGCTTCTCCGTCTCCATCCTCACGACGCCGAAGCACACTTCTATATCGGGAATCTGGCGCGGCATCGCGGCGATCTCGTGGGGGCCATACGCCACTTCGAGGACGCGCTTCTGCATGCGCCGGCGCACACGGGGGTGCTCAACAATCTCGGATTGACCCTGGAGGCAGTCGGCAGGATTCCCGAGGCCGAACATCAGTTCCGACGGGCGAGCGCTCTCGCGCCCGACTCGTTCGAGGTCCTCGCCAACCTGGCGCAGAACCTGTACCGGCAGAAGCGCTTCCATGATGCCCTCACGTGCTTCAACGTGGTCGTTTCGCGCTTCAATCCGGACGATGCGTCCATTTGGGCCAACTGCGCAATGTGTCAGATACACGCCCGAGATCTCGTTGGCGCCGAGCACAGCCTGCGTGAAGCGATCGCGCGCGAGGGCGCGTCGCCGAAGCTCCATCACGATCTTGGGTTTCTCGGAATCGAGAAAAAAGGAGTACGCGGCGGCTGCGCGAGCGTTCGCGGACGCGCTCGCGCTCGAGCCCGATTCGGTGTTGGCTCAAGGTGCGCTTCTATTCTGCCGCCAGAATCTGGCTGACTGGAGTGGCTTTGCCACGCTGCGCCGCCAGCAATTGATTGCCGCGCAATCCCTCGATGTTAGTTCCGAGCAGCGGATTGCCCCCTTCGGTTTCATGACCATCTGTGACAACCCGGCGCTGCAGCGAAAGGCAGCCGAAAGCTGGGTGCGGAACAAGCGGACCACCGTCCCCGCGGTGCGACGTCCTGCGCGGGAAGAGGCAGCTACGCTGCGTCTCGGCTTCGTTGGCGGCGAACTTTCCGCTGCGCATCCGGTTACCCGGCTCAACATGGAGTTGCTCGAGCGCCTCGACCGCACGCGATTTCACGTAAGCCTCATGGTTCCCGAGACATCGAGTTCCCCGCCGGTGGACGAGCGGCTGCCGGCGACTGTCGACACGTTCATCCGGGTTTCGAGATGGAATGCCGCGGACCTTTGCGAGCTTATCCGTAAGGAGGGGATCGACGTCCTGTTCGATCTTGACGGCTTGACTGGCCGGACTGTCATCGATGCATTCCGGCGCCGTCCTGCGCCGATGCAGATCAATTTTCTCGGCTACACCGGGACGCTGGGATCCCCCGCGTACGATTTCATGGTTACCGATCGACATTGCGTCCCTCGTGGCGCCGAAGTCCACTATGCGGAGCGTCCGCTCTTTATCGATCCGTGCTATATGCCATCGGACTCGAAGCGGTTGCTCGATCAGCAACCAATTTCGCGTGCGCAGTACGGACTACCCGATCGGAGTACCGTGCTCTGCGCATTCGGAGGTACCTACAAAATTCTCCCTGAGGTGTTCGCCGCATGGATGGCCTTGCTCAAGGAGCATTCGAGGGCGGTCCTGTGGCTGCGCGACGCGGGCCAAGACACCCGCGAGCGCTTGCGGTGCGAAGCACGAGGCGAAGGTGTTGACGCCTCCCGCCTCATCTTTGCGCGAGCCGACCCGGTGCCGCGCTATCTTTCCAGGTTCCGATTGGCTGATCTCTACGTGGATACCAGTCCTTTCGGCTCGCACACGACGGTTAACGACGCGCTATGGGCGGGCTTGCCGGTGCTGACCATCGACGGCACCAGCTTCGCAGGTCGGGCATCGGCGAGCCAGGTGCTTGCCGCCGATATGGCGGACATGGTGGCGGTGGACCTTGATGACTATCTGGCCATTGCGCACGGTCTGCTTGAGCGGCCCGAGGTATTGGCGGAGATGACCAGGAGGCTGCGCACAACCGGCCGAAGCAGCCCGCTGTTCGACATGCGCGCGTACGCGCAAAAGTTTGGCGATGCGGTTTTCGCCGCGGCGACGGTCGATGCCGAATAAATCGAAGAAGCCATTCCCGAGAAACGACGAGCGCGCGCCCTGATCTCGTTTCAGGGAAGCGGCATCTCAGCGCCTGCGCGAGTGCGCGCGGATCCACGCGGCCAACGCTGGCTCGTCCAGGTCGCCGGAGGCAAGAGCAAGCATGGTCAATGTCGCGTCTGCCTGGTTCGCAGCCAGTCGGTATCCATTCAGACCAAGAAACAAGCCAACCGCCAAGAATGCGGCACGCTTGCTCCCGTCGACGAAGGCGTGGTTTTTCGCCAAGCCTGCGCCGTACGCCACGGCCAGATCGGCGAGGTCGGGCTCACCGTAGACGGCAAGATTTCGCGGACGGGCGAGCGCCGATTCGAGCAGTCGCTTGTTGCGCAATCCGGGACTTCCGCCATGCTCCGCCAGGCTCTCGTCGTGCAGCGGCTGACGTCAATACACCCGCTTGCGACGTGGATCATCATCGCGCTGCGGGAGAGGATCGGGAGCGTCCCCTGCCGGCGGAGGTCGAGCGTCGCGGCATCCCGCGCGGCACCGGCTTGGCAGTCGCGTGCCCGTCGCGCTCGATCTCGTCGCGCAGCCACTGCCTGAACAGCGCGAGCTTGCTCGAGCCCGCCATCCGCGGGGGATGGACGAGGAAATAGCGGTGCGGTGACGGTACGCTGATGTCGAAAGCACGCACCAGGACACCATTGACGATGTCGTTCCCGATCAGCGACGTGCGCGCGAGCGCGACGCCCTGCCCTTCGACCGCGGCCTGCAGCAGGTACGAGGCATCCTCGTATTTCGGCCCGCGCGAAGGTTCCTTCCAGTCGAGACCGGCCGCACGAAACCACGGCTCCCAGAATTCGCTGTCCGAACGCAGCAACGGATAACGGCGCAGGTCAGCCGGTTGGGTCGGGATCCCGCCTTCGATGCGCGGGCTGCAGGCGACGAAGTAGGCGTCATCCATCAGATGCTCCGACACGAGCCCTGGATAGTTGCCGCTGCCGTAGCGAATCCCGGCATCGACGTCGTCGCGCCGGAAATCGACCAGCGCCGCGGTCGCGCGGACGTCGAGATCGATGTCGCGATGCGCGGCCACGAAGCGCCCGACGCGCGGCAGCAGCCAGCGCGCCGCGAATGACGGCATCACGCTGACGCAGAACTGGCGCGGGCTGCGACGCTCGGTCATCTCTCGCACTGCGTCGGCGAGCTCGTTGAGTGCGCCCTTGACGCGGTGTGCGAAACGCTCGCCTTCATCGGTCAGCCGCACACCGCGACCCGCGCGCTCGACCAGGCGCAGGCCCAGCGCGTCCTCGAGCCCTTTCAACTGATGACTGATCGCGCCGTGCGTGACGCTGAGCGCATCGGCAGCGCGGGTGAGGCTTCCGGTGCGCGCAACGGCTTCGAAGGCGCGCAACGCCGGCAATGGAGGAATGCGCGGAGTCATGATTCGAATCAGATATGTGAGCAATAGTAACACGTCATACGAAAATATGTCGATTGTCCGCCGCGGCTCCCACCCATACCATCGCACTCATGATCGACAGTGGCCAGGAGATTTGAAATGACAACATCACTCACATGCAATGCGGTGCTGGGAGCACCGCCGAGAGCGGCGAACCGGCGTTGCGACGCGCAGCTCGAGCGGCGCTGCGCCACCGACACCGCGGATCCGGTCGAAGCTTCGATGACGCCGGCCCAGTGTGCCGCACTTTCGGCGCTGACTCACTCGCCCGCAACACTGCGGAAATTGGAATGGAAACGACCCGGCCGAAGCGGTGACGTCGCGTGGGCCGCCGTGCTCGCGCTGTTCTTTGGATTGTCGGCGCTCGCGCTATCCGACGGAATGCGCTTCGTGCGCTCGGCCGACACGCTCCACGCACTCGCGGCAGCGCGAACACCGGTCGGCGCGCGCGGCGCGCAGGGCCTCGCCGAGCGGCGTCAGCCCTCCGCAGTCACGAGCCGCACGATGTAGCCGCCGGATTTGTCGTCGCGGTCGAGCGCAAGCTCGCCGCGGCGCGCGGCCTCTTCGAGCAGCGCGTTGAACGACCGGAAGCCGTAGTACGACTCGCTGAATCCTGGTTTGCGGCGCTTCAGCGCCTGCTTGATCATCGAGCCCCAGATCTTTTCGTCGGCGCCGCGCTCCGACAGCAGCGCATCGATGGTCCCGACAACGAGGTCGACGGCCTCGTCACGCCGGCGCGCCTCGTCGCGGGGGGTCTCGCCGGCCGCTTCGCCGGGCACGTCGGCGGCAGCGTTGGCTGCGACGGCGGACTGCGCGTCGCCACCAGCCGGGGCATCGGCCTCCCGTTGCGCAGTGGCGGCGGGGGGTGCGCCGTTGCGCGACGCCGCCGCGGGAGTGCCCTTCTTCGCGGCGCTGCGAGACCGGGTCGCGGGCGCGGTGCGAGTTGCGCCGCGCCTGACCCCGGTCTTCTTCTGCTCGCGGACGAGATCGTCGTAATAGATGAACTCGTCGCAGTTGGCGATCAGCAGGTCGGAAGTGGAGTTCTTCACGCCGACACCGATCACCGTCTTCGAGTTTTCGCGCAGCTTCGACACCAGCGGCGAGAAATCGGAGTCGCCGCTGATGATGACGAACGCGTCGACATGGCTCTTGGTGTAGCAGAGGTCCAGCGCGTCGACCACCATCCGGATGTCGGCCGAGTTCTTGCCCGACTGGCGCACGTGCGGGATTTCGATCAGCTCGAACGACGCCTCGTGCATCGGCGCCTTGAATGCCTTGTAGCGCTCCCAGTCGCAATACGCCTTCTTGACCACGATGCTGCCTTTCAGCAGCAAGCGCTCGAGCACCTTGCCGATGTCGAACTTGTCGTAGTTCGCGTCGCGAACTCCGAGCGCGATGTTCTCGAAATCGCAGAACAGCGCCATGCTGATGACTTCGTGGGGAGATGCCATCGGGATTCAGCGGCCGCGAGCCGGTGCGCAGGAGGGAACGCCGGCAGGATACCAGCCCGGCCGGGCGCGGCTGCCAGCCGCGCCGTTCAACCCGCCGGCTTTGAATTCCACGAAGTCTCCCGACCCCACGCGCATGTCTGGCGGCACATACCGGTTTATCGAGTTGCCGTGTTCCGCGCTGTAGTCGCGGCTGACGCCTCCGCAACGATAGATTCGCGCTGCGACCACGGTGCCATCGACGAGCGCGGCGTCGGAAACTCCGGCGGCCTGGATTGCGCGGTGGAGCGCGGCGCTGGCCGCGACCTGCTCGCGCCTGGCGATCCGGAAGACGTGTCCCACGGGAAGTGAGCCCGGAGGACTAAAATTCGCCTGCATTCGCAGAGGTGGAGTCGAGCACGCGGTGAGCAGAACGAGCTGGAAGAGCATCGACGCCAAGTTTCGGCACGGTCTGGACATGTTCATGGCGGTCTCCGCTGGTCGGATTCGGCGGGCGAGGGCCCGCGCCGTCCGGTGTCCACCGCGGCACGGCAGGGTCAATACTTCATGGATCGAGTAGCGTCTTTCGATACTGCGCAATGAGGCTCGCAGCCCTCTCCCCGGCCGAAGCGCGGGTGCTCGGCGTACTGATCGAGAAACAGCGCACCGTTCCCGACACCTACCCGCTGACACTCAACGCGCTCGTGGCGGGCTGCAACCAGAAGACCAGCCGCGAGCCGGTGATGGACCTGAGTGAGACCGAGGTGCTGCGCGCGATCGACCGGCTGAAGCAGGATGCGTGGGTGGTCGAATCGAGCGGCGGGAGGGTGATGCGCTATGCGCACAACGCCGAGCGCGTGCTGGCCGTTCCTGCGCAATCGCTCGCCCTGCTCGCGGCGCTGCTGCTGCGCGGGCCGCAGACTGCGGGTGAGCTGCGGATGAATTGCGAGCGCATGCACGCGTTCGCCGATATCTCCGCGGTCGAGGCTTTTCTGCAGGAGCTTGCGGCGCGCGCAACGGGTTCGCTCGTCGTCCTGCTTGCACGGCTTCCCGGCACACGCGAGGCGCGCTGGGCGCAGCTTCTCATGGGCGACGCGGCGGCGGAAAGCATCGCACCGGCGGCGCCGGCGGCATCCGCGGCTCCAGCGATTCAGGCGACCAGCGGCGACTCGGCTGCGCCATCCGAGATTGCCTCGCTCAGGATGAGCATCGAGGCATTGCAAAGCGAAGTTGCGGCGCTCAGGACCGCGATGGCGAGGCTCTGCGACGACGTGGGCGTCGCGCGGCCGCCGCATCCTGGTGAATGATCACGCCGTCGATCGGGTTGGCCAGACGGATTCATGGCGGGCATTGATGGATACCGCCTAGTCAACGCGCCACGGGGAACCTTACGTTGCGTAGCATGCGACAATCGCCGCCGCGCGCATCCTCGCGCCGACCTTGCGCATACCCTTGGATCATCCCACGCTGCTCGTCTCGCTGATCCTCGGCATCGTCGAGGGCCTGACCGAATTCGTTCCCGTCTCCTCGACCGGACACCTGATCGTCGCCGGATCGCTGCTGGGCTACACCGGCGATCGCGCCAAGGTGTTCGAGATCGTGATTCAGGCCGGCGCGATCCTGGCCGTATGCTGGGAATTCCGCGCCCGTATCGCGTTCGCGCTGGAAGGCCTGTTCAACAATCGTGACGCGCAGCGCTTCGTGGCGAATCTCGTTCATCGCCTTCCTTCCCGCGGCGGTGATCGGGCTCGCATTCCTGAAGTACATCCAGTCCGTGCTGTTCGCGCCGCTTCCCGTGGCTGCGGCCTCGGTCATCGGCGCGTTCGTGATCCTGTGGGCCGAGCGGCGACAGCGGCTGCGGCCGGCAACGGTCACCATCGACAGCGTCGACGCGATGCGCTGGACTGACGCACTGAAGGTCGGCTTCGCGCAGGTTTTCGCGCTGATTCCCGGAACGTCGCGCTCGGGCGCAACGATCATCGGCGGCATGCTCTTCGGGCTGTCGCGGCGGGCCGCCACCGAGTTCTCGTTCTTCCTCGCGATTCCTACGCTGCTTGCCGCGTGCGCGTATGAATTCGTGAAGAACCGGGCGCTTCTGTCGACGCAGGACCTGCAGGGCTTCGGCGTCGGATTCGTCGCGGCGTTCGTGTCGGCGTTCTTCTGCGTGCGCTGGCTGATCCGCTATGTAAGCCATCACGACTTCCGGCCTTTCGCGTGGTACCGAATCGCCTTCGGCGCAGTCATCCTGCTGACCGCGTACGCGGGGCTTGTGCGCTGGGATTGACGCGTTGCGGTCGCGCTGCGCGCCGGTCGCGGGAACGAATCGACGCGGCGCGGGACTATACTGACACGTCAGTGTCGTTCCGGAGAATCGCCATGCCCCCCGATACCATCGAGCGCCCGTCCCTCGGGCTCAAGGATCCATCCCTTCTGCGCGGACAATGCTACGTCGACGGCCGCTGGATTGACGCCGACGACGGCGGCACGATGCCGATCCATGACCCTGCGACCGGCGCACCGGTCGGCAGTGCGCCGCTCTGCCGCGCCACGGAAACGCGGCGCGCCATCGACGCCGCGAACCGGGCGTGGCCGGCATGGCGCGCGAAGACTGCGAAGGAGCGCTCGGCGATCCTGCGCAAATGGAACGACCTCCAGCTCGCCAACGTCGACGATCTCGCGTTGATCCTGACCAGCGAGCAGGGCAAGCCGCTGGCCGAGGCACGCGGCGAGATCAGGATCGGCGCCGCGTACACCGAATGGTTCGCCGAAGAAGCGAGGCGGATTTACGGCGACGTGATTCCCACCATCGGCAACGATCGGCGGCTCGTCGTCATCAAGGAGCCGGTTGGCGTCTGTGCCGCGATCACGCCATGGAACTTCCCCAGCGCGATGATCACGCGCAAGGTCGCGCCTGCATTGGCAGCGGGCTGCACCGTCGTCATCAAGCCCGCCGAGGCAACGCCGTTGTCGGCGTTCGCGCTGGCCGAGCTTGCGCATCGCGCGGGCTTTCCGCCCGGCGTGCTCAACGTCATCACCGGCGACGCAGCGTCGATCGGCGGCGAAATGTGCGCGAGCCCGATCGTTCGCAAGCTTTCGTTCACCGGCTCGACCGAGATCGGGCGGCTGCTGATGCGCCAGGTCGCGCCGACGATCAAGAAAATCTCGCTCGAGCTCGGCGGCAACGCGCCGTTCATCGTGTTCGACGACGCCGACCTCGATGCCGCGGTCGAAGGTGCGATCGTCTCGAAATACCGCAATTCGGGCCAGACCTGCGTCTGCGCCAACCGCTTCTTCGTCCACGAGAAGGTTTACGACGCCTTCGCGGCGAAACTCGTGGCAAAAGTCACCGCACTCAAGGTGGGACGTGGCACCGAGAGCGGAGTGACCCAGGGGCCGCTGATCAACGCCGAAGCGCTGGCCAAGGTCGAGGAACACCTGGCGGACGCGAAGGCGCACGGCGCAAAAGTCGCCACGGGCGGCAAGCGTCATGCGCTGGGGGGCACCTTCTTCGAGCCCACCGTCCTCACCGCGGTCACACCCGGCATGCAGATCTTCCGCGAGGAGACCTTCGGGCCCGTCGCGCCGCTGATCCCGTTCCGCGACGACGCCGAAGTCGTCAAGCTCGCGAACGCGAGCGAGTACGGCCTGGCGTCCTACTTCTATAGTCGTGACATCGGGCGGATCTGGCGCGTGGCCGAAGCGCTGGAGTATGGGATGGTCGGCGTCAACACCGGGCTCATCACCACCGAGGTCGCGCCCTTCGGAGGTGTAAAGCAATCTGGACTGGGCCGCGAAGGCTCACGCTACGGCGTCGAGGAGTTCGTCGAGGTGAAGTACGTCTGCCTCGGCGGCATCGACAGATAACCGAAGGCAAGGTAGTCGGCAGCGAAGCCGCCGACGCAGTGAGCGGGCGCGCCAAAATCACCGCCGGCGCAACTGCCGATGCGCCGCCAGTTCCTGTGGTCGGCGACAATTATCTTGGCCGGCGCATTGACTCATGATTTTTGCTACTGGGGTCGAGCCGTTGCCTCACGTATTTTGCTACCCGCCGGATCGGACGCTGGGGGCACCAAATGCGGAGGCAACTGACCATGGCGACGCGCGAGACGGCGATCGCCGATCTGTTCGGAGTTATACGGCGCTGCCGTAGTACGTAAATGCCGGATGCAGCCTCGGAAGTGCGGCCCAGCGTCGCCCATCAGTGGACCGTGTAGGCGGGCGAAGCCCGCCGAAACGGTTCCGCTGCATGGGTTGGTTGGACCACGGCTCTCGCGGTTGATCGTGTTTGCAGGTCGCGTGCACTCCGGAGTGCGGTTACCTCATATCGCCCGGAAGACACCTCGGACAAGCCGGACTTGGCCCTCCTGAAGGCTGCGCCGCGCGTTCGCGGCCTTCTGTGCGAGATTGTCGACATACACCGCTAAGCCCAACTGTCCCGGCGCGGCCGGTGTGGCGTTTGCGGTAGTCCTGCTCAAATGGGCGTCGCTGGTATCCTCGAAAAGTTCAGCGGTAAATCCGCTGTCGGCGAGAACCGATCGCATCTCGCCGGCAGATACAAGGAAGCTGTCGGCGGGAGCGGTAGCCCACGGAAGGGGGAAGTAGGACGTCGCCACTTCCCCTGCGGCCATCTCCTGGAATGCGTACCGGCCACCCGGCTTGAGAACCCGGTAGATCTCGGCGTAGAGCTTGCGTTTGTCCGCGATGTTCATGCCGACATTCTGCATCCAGACGACATCGAACGAATCGTCGGGAAAGGGCAGCTCGAGAGCGCTGCCCCTGTGCACTTCGATTCGGTCGTCAAGGCCGGTGAGCCGATTCAGCAGCGCCGCACCGGCGCAGAAATCGGACGACATTTCGAGGCAGGCGACGCGGCAGCCGAGCACGGAAGCGAGCATCCGGGCGGATCCAGCCAGCCCGGCTCCGATGTCGAGAACGCAATCCTCGCCCCGAATATGCACTAGCTCCAGCAATTCGCGTGAGGCGGTGAGTCCCCCTGTGTGGAAATGATCAAGCGCCCCCAGTTCCTCGGGCGACAGGCGTTGCTCGGGATTTAAGCCCGCCGCGCGAATGGCCGCCAGGATGCGCGCCTCGATGCCAGTGGCGGAGTAATGTGCTTCCAGGCTAGCCATAAATGATCGTTTCTGACGATTTGACGTCTATCGCACGCGCCGATCGCCTGTCCGAGGCCCAAAGTTGGAGGTAACCGGCACACGTCTCCTTGCTCGCGAGCAAGGAGACGTGTGCCGGCGTGTCCGCTTGAGCGAAGGGTTGCGCGTCACTTCGGCGGGGCCGGGACAAGCCCGTACTTCGACATCACGGATAGAAGGGCCGCTTTGGCCGGCGGTCCTCCGGCGTTGACCACGACAGCGACGTCTTTGAAGTATTGGGCCCCGATATCCGGGGACTGGACGATCAAGGCGCGCGCCGTCTCGGTGAATGGGTTCGAGAAAGCGTGAACCACTCCCTTTGGCGTGCTCATGCTCTGGCCCGGTCTCAGATCCCGTGTCTCGCCCCCGACTGTGTATCGAAGCGTCCCGGCCAGCACGTACACGCACTCTTCGTTGTTGGAGTGACTGTGTGGCGGAGGGACGTTGGAGCCCGGAGGCACGGTCAGTTCAAATAGTCCGATGCTCGCGCTGTTTGAACCATCGACGACGTAGTTGATGCCAAGTTGGCCGACTCTGATTTCGGAAGTATCCATGGTATTCGCTCGCCAGTGAGGATTGTAGTGTGGCGGTTTCTGACGCCCAATGAATAATAGGGACTTCCCCGTCCGGGAGCCGGCATCGAGGTGCCAAGATTGAATTCCGTGTGCTCAATCTGAACCAGGAGGGGAAGTCATGAAAGAGATTACTACGGTCGGGGTCGATCTCGCAAAGTCGGTGTTCACGGTGCACGGTGTGGATGCGGCAGGGCACAGTGTTGCGCAAGACGGTGCGCCGCGAAAAACTGATGGGGCTCATCGTTGCGCTGCCGCCGTGTTTGATAGGCATGGAGGCCTGCGGTGGAGCGCACGAGTGGGGGCGCAGGTTCGAGGGGTGCGGTCATCGTGTGGGCATCATGATGGCGCGCTTCGTCGCGCCGTATCGCAAAAGCTCCAAGAACGACGGCAACGATGCGGAAGCGATTTGCGAAGCGGTCGGTCGTCCGAACATGCGCTTCGTGCCGGTGAAGAACGCCGAGCAGCAGGCGGTCCTGTCGTTGCACCGAGTGCGGCAGGGATTCATCGAGCAGCGTACCGCGACGATCAATCGAACCCGCGGGTTGCTGGCTGA
Source organism: uncultured beta proteobacterium (assembly GCA_963701885.1). Taxonomy (GTDB): domain Bacteria; phylum Pseudomonadota; class Gammaproteobacteria; order Burkholderiales; family Casimicrobiaceae; genus VBCG01. The sequence goes on along the minus strand of CAVPBR010000023.1, from coordinate 332,172 downwards.
GTTTGGCGTGGTATTGCCGCCGCGTGCCGAACAGGTGCGCCGTGCGGCGGTGGTCGTGGCCGAAGGGCTGCCGGTGCTGGCGCGTGAGGCAATTGCCGACCTGCGTGCGCGTCTTGCTTACCTCGATGCGCGGATCGGCCGTTACGAGCAGCAGTTGGTCGAATTGGCGCGACAGCGTGAGGCCGCGGTACGCGTTCAGCGCTTGCCCGGCGTTGGACCCCTCACCGCCTCGGCGCGCGGGCCGTATTGCGGAGCGCGGCGAACCAGACCGCTCGCCTGTCGCGCTGGGCGATGGCGTTGCAAGCGCGTCGCGGTTATCACCGCACGATCATCGCCATCGCGGCCAAGAACGCCCGCATCATCTGGGCCTGGTTGGCGAAGAATCGAGCCTTCGCGCTGCCGGTATCGTTCATCACAGCGCCAACCATCATTCAACCTGGAACCTCCCACGACTGCGAGTGCAAGGAGAGAAGGCTGAACAGGTCAGACCGGCGAGCGGACACCCCGATTAACTTGCAGGCCGATGCGTGGCCGACTAACGAATTGGGGCCGCACGCGCGGCTAGTTATGGCGGCCCGAGAGCCAAACACCGCGCTCATTTGGAGGCCGGTTAGAGATCTGCAGTCTGTCCTACCAGCGATCAGCAAAAGCAACTGCAGCGGGGAAGTCCCTAGAGTGCAAGGTAACCGGCGCGCCACGCTGAGGCTCGCCGAGTAGAAGCCACTGATCGGCGCGTTGGGTTGACCGACTGGTTATGCCTCAGTGCGGCCATGGCGCTGCTTCAAGTCCTCGAGATCTTTGACCAAGAGCTCGCGGTCTTCCTTGCGACCTACGAGTTCGGCTTGCGTTGCTGCGAGTTTGAGATGTTCCTCAGCGATATCTGTCTCGTCTGCCGCGTACGCCGCGCGCGCCAAAGCTTCATGCGCGTAGCCAATGAAAAACGGTTCGAGGCACTCGCTATAGGAGAGACAGACTTCTGCACACCGCCGGGCCTCGACCGCGTTACCGAGAACAGCCTGAATGCGCGACGCCTGCCAGTAGCCAATGGACAATCGCTTAGGTTCGCAATCCCGCCGGTTCAGCCAATGGTAGATGGATGCTTGGTTCAGTGCCACCATGAGCCGCTCGTCCTCCGCCGTCCGGGTTGGCTTCTCGAGGAGGTCCCACGCCGAGTTGAAGCAATGCGCCGCGAAGTACTTGTGCGCTGCTGCCACGTCAAAATCAGGATTTTTGGCCAATGCAGGTCTCCGACAGCGAACGAATTGGTCGAGGTGCTCTTGAGGCCTAACGATGCGAAGTTAACCGGCGCGCCGACGAGATGCTCGCGAACGAGAAACCATGAACCGGCGCGTCCGGTTGACTGATGGGATGGACTCCCCCTGATCTTTCGGCATCATCGTGCCAGCTGTCCTCATGTGGTGTGGGGTGTCAGCGCAACCAAGGAGAGTCCGACATGAATGCTACCGCTGCTTTGCCGATTGTGGGAGTGGATCTCGCGAAGTCGGTGTTCCAGCTCGTCGTCGCCGATGGCTCCTGGCGGGTGGTCGAATCGCAACGCCTTACGCGCGGTCAATTCGAGCGCTGGTTCGCCAACCGTGCGGTGGGTCTGGTGGTGATGGAAGCCTGCGGCTCGGCGCACCACTGGGCGCGCTGGCTCAATGGTCTGGGCATCGAGGTGCGCCTGTTGCCGGCGGCCTACATCCGCGCCTACGTCAAACGCAACAAGACCGATGCGGCTGACGCCTGCGCGCTGCTCGAAGCAGCACGCTGTGCCGAGATCATCCCGGTGCGAGTTAAATCGATCGAACAACAGGCACTGCAAGGATTGCATCGCACCCGCTCGCTGTGGATGGGCACGCGCACCTCGCGCATCAACGCGTTGCGCGGCTTCTGCCGGGAGTTCGGCATGGTCATCGCCCAGGGCAGTCGCCTCGGCGTCGAGCAGATCAGCCGCGCGCTGGCCGACCCCCATGCCGCGGTGCCAACGCTGATCCGCGGCACGATGACGCTGCTCGTCGAGGAAATCCGCTTGCTGGAGGTGCGCATCGCGCAGCTCGAACGCGAGTTGAGCGCGCTTGGCCCGACAATCGCCCGCGTGCACCACGCTGCTGTCGATCCCCGGCGTCGGCTTGCTGACGGCGACGGCGAAGGTGGCCGCGACTTCCGGCGAGGTCAGCCACTATCGCGATGCGCGCCACTTCGCCTCCTGGTTCGGCCTTACGCCCAAGGAGCATTCGTCCGGCAGCACGCGCCATCTGGGTCGCATCTCCAAGCGCGGTGACCGTTACCTGCGCATGCTGCTCACCCACGGCGCGCGCTCGGTGCTGCGCGCCGCTAGCGTCGCGGTGCAAGCGGGCAAGAGCGTCGATGGCCTGCGGCATTGGGCGCTCGGCGTGCAGCGCCGCTCCAATCACAACAAGGCAACCTGCGCGCTCGCCAACAAGCTCGCGCGCATCTGTTACGCGACGCTGCGTGATGGCGAACCCTACGGCAGCGCCCGCCTGAACAAGAAGCTCGCACGCACGGCAGTCGCCTTGCCGGCCTGAAAACTGTGCACTCCCGTATTCGCCTCACCCCAGCCTTGCTTAGAGATTGATCGCCCATCATGGCAAACCGGGTCGTCCCCGCCGCGCGTGACGCCGATAACTCTGCCGGCAGCTGCACGCTTGCCGCTTGCAACGATTGGCGCAGTACGGTTCGCAGATTCCATGTCGGCACGGGCCATCATGAGCCCACTTCAGATGCCGGATATACGACTGCAGGCTCACCCCTACTGCCACAACTATCGATCAACCTCTTGCCCTGCGGGGGGAGTCCATATACGTAAGGTTAGGCCATCGTAGTGCCCAGGGCACTTGATCAGCCATGGATGATCACGCCGATAACAATGGCTGCATCAAGGAGGATCCAGCCGACACAGGCGAGGTAGATAGTCTTGTCGTTCTTTCCAATTCCGTATGCAAACCACAGACATGCGGAAATGAGGTACGCGACCCAGGAGATAAGCGAAACACCGCTGGCGTTGCGGCCGATCCAAACAGTGACCACTTGTGGCACCGTCATGAGCATCGTGACGATGGATAGAATTCGCAGCACTCTTTCCAGGCCGCTGACAGAATGCGAACTGCTCGATTGGCCAACAGCCTGGGCATTCGGGGGGAGCATCGTCATCGTTCGCTCCTCATATCGCGCGAGTGACCTAACGTAAAGTCGACATCCTAATATCCGCTCAACAGCGTCCTATGCGACGGGATACAAGGCGTCACGCGGCCAAACGGTCGATGCGGGCCGGCGCTGCCGACGTTCAGAATCAGCGGGGTGATCGCGTTTCGCACGTCCTAAAGCCATCGGTCCCTGTTTTTACCAGCCGGTGGGGAGCTTCCTCAGGATCGTGATCGTGCGCTCCTCGATCGCGAGATAGCCTCCGCCGATCAGGTCCTTCATCAGCTTGCCGATCATGTCGCGCGACGCACCGACGCGATCGGCGATGTCCTGCTGGGTCAGCTTCTCGGGAACGACGAGCTTGCCGCCGGCCTCGTGCGCCAGCGCGTTCAACAGGCGTGCGAGGCGACCGTAGACGTCGGACAGCGCAAGGCTCTTGAGATTGCTGGTGGTGACGCGAACGCGATGGATCAGCCGCTCGATCAGGTGCATCGCGAAATCGGGGTGCGCGAGGATGAAGTCGCGGAACTGAGTGCGGTTGACGACCGCGCAGGTCGTCGGCTCGACCGTTATCACCGACGCCGAGCGCGGCGCGCCGTCGAGGGTCATCTCGCCCACGTATTCGCCGGGCCCGTGGAAGTCGATGACGAACTCGCGCCCGGCCTCGTTGCTGGCGAAGACCTTCACGCGTCCGGACAGGACGACGTAAAGCGCGTCGCCGACGTCGCCCTCGTTGATCAGGATCGTGTTCCTGGGAAACGTCCTCACCACCCCCGAGGAGGCGATGTTGCGCAGCGTCGCATCCTCGAGCGGTACCAGGGGATCGCTTCCGGCTGGGGACAGGTTCACTGCCGGCCCTCCGCTACTCGAGGTTGCGCAGGTCGTCGATCACCGGCCCGTCGTCGGGCACCTCGTCGACGGCGCGGAAACTGACTTCGCCGCGCAGCCGGGTAACCTCGCGGATCGATTCGACGATCGACTCCGCGAGCGAAGCTGCCATGCCGCTGACCTCGACCTGAAGGATCATCCGGTCGGTGCCGCCGGGATTGTCGACGACGAGTCGCGCCCGCCGAACCTCGGGGTGACGCTTGACGATCGCCGCCACCTGCGCCGGATGCACGAACATGCCCTTGACCTTCGCCGTCTGGTCCACGCGGCCGAGCCAGCCCTTGATGCGCATGTTGGTGCGCCCGCAGGACGATTCCCCGGGAAGCGCCGCCGACAAGTCGCCGGTGCCGTAGCGTATCAGCGGATAGGCCCGATTCGCGAGCGGTGTGACGACGACCTCGCCGACTTCGCCTGGGGTAACCGGATCGCCGGTGCCGGGGTGCACGATCTCGACCAGCACGCCTTCGTCGACGACCAGCCCGTCGCGAGCGCTCGTCTCATAGGCGATTGCGCCGACGTCGGCGGTGCCGTACGCCTGGTAGGCCGCCACTCCGCGCGCGCCGAGCGCATCGCGCAGCGAGGGCGGCAACGGTTCGGCGGATACCAGCGCCTTGGTCAGGCTTGGCAGGCGGATCCCGAGCTCGTCAGCGCGCTCGAGGATGATGCGCAGGAACGACGGTGTCCCGGCGTAGCCGGCAGGCTTGAGGTCGGCCATCGCAGCGATCTGCTGCTCGGTCTGCCCGGTGCCGCCCGGAAACACCGTGCAGCCCAGTGCATGCGCGCCGGACTCGAGCATCGAGCCCGCGGGAGTGAAATGGTAGGCGAAGCAGTTGTGCACCAGATCCCCGGCACGAAAGCCCGCGGCGTACAACGCACGCGCGAAGCGCCAGTAGTCAGGCTCGGCGCCCTCGGGCTCGTAGACCGGGCCCGGGGATGCGAATGTTCGCCGCGCGACAACACCCGCAGGCGCCGCTGCGAGCCCACCGAAGGGAGGCGCCTCCTTCTGCAGCGCGGACAGCTCGGGCTTGCGCATGACCGGCAGGCGGGCGAGTGCCTCGCGCGAGACGATGGCCTCGGGACGGACATCGGCGAGCCGGCGCGCGAGCGCAGGCGCGTGCGCTTTCGCGAAAGCCACCTGGCGCGCGATCTGCGCGAACTGCTCGCGCTCACGCAGCCCGGGATCGCGCGTCTCGAGGGCGTCGTAATGCCCGCTCATGCCAGCCACCGCTCCTCCGCGATGCACGCCTGTCCAGGACGATCGGGCCACCGACCGCAGCCTGCAGCCGCGGCTATCCTACGTGCGTTGTGGACGCCACCGCAAGGAGTGGGCCGCGCGCCTCGCCGGACCTGCGGCTGCGCGGGCGCGGAGGGTCGCGACTCTGGAAATACGCGGCCGGAGTCGCGCCGAGCGTCTCGCGGAACACCTTGATGAACGCGCTGACGCTGTCATAGCCGAGCGACAACGCTACGTGCTTCACCGCGCGCCCGGTCGCAAGCCATTCGAGCGCCTGGGTGAGCCGCGCCCAGCGTCGCCATTGCGCCCAGGTCATGCCCGTCTCCTGCACGAACCTGCGGGAAAGCGTACGCGGGCTCATGTCGGCCCAGCGCGCCCACTCCCCCAGGCTGCGCGGGTTGGCGACGTCGGCGAGCAGTGCGCGGGCAATCGAGAGCAGGCGCGCGTCGGCGGGCCACGGAAGCTGCAGCGGCTTGGTGGCTGATTGGCGGATCTCGTCCAGCAGTACCCGCAGCAGGCGCATCTGCACCGGATCGAGGGGCACGTCGGGCCGCCACTCGACAGCACGCTGCATCACCAGCACCGCGAGGGGGCTCGCTTCGAAGCTGGTCGGCTCCGCCGGCAGGCCACCGCAGAATTCGGCCGCCAGGAACGCACCGTAACCCGCAGTCGGCCCGTAGGACTGCACCGAATGCGGCACGCCGGGGGGCATCCAGCCGATTCCCCGCGGCGGAGCGAGGAAGCGCCCGCGCGCCGTTTCTACCGCCACCATCCCCTCGGTGAGCAGGAACAGCGTGCCCCGCGCAAACGCGTGGGTCGCGGCATCGACTGCGATGTCGTTGCGCACACCCACGGCGATCAGCTCGGCGCCGCCGGCACTGCAGATCGCTTGGCGAAGGTCGCATGGGAGTGTCATCCTGGTGCTCCGATCGGTTTGGCCAGATTGCGATATATATTGGCACAATAGAGCAACCTCGCCATCGGCGAATCGTTTAAGCTCGCGGATTGCTCCGAAGGACAGAATTTCCATGCGTCGATTGTTCGCGCCGCGGCGCGAGATTGGGCAGTTCGTTGGCCGCGCGCATGGCGCCGGCCACGCGGTTGTCGCCAGCCGCGCGCTTGTTGCGAGCTGCGCGCTCGCCGCGAGCTGCGCGTTGGTGGTCGGCTGCGCGACGGTCGGACCCGATTACAAGGCGCCTGCCGCACCAGGCGTAGCAACCTACACCCGCGCCGCACTGCCGGGCGGGACGGCGGCGGCGACTGGCGCACTCGGCGGCGCCCAGCGGTTTGTGACCGAGCCGAAGGTTTCCGCGCGCTGGTGGCAGTGGTTCGGCGCGTCGCGTCTCGACGCCCTGGTTGTGCAGGCGCTCGATCGCAGTCCGACACTCGTCGCCGCCGAAGCGACATTGAGGCAGGCGCAGCAGACCTACCTGGCACAAGCGGGCTCCACGCTGTACCCGACGGTCGACGCGAAGCTTGGTGCGAGCCGCAACCAGACCAACGCTGCGGGGCTCGGCGAGCGCGGCTCCTCGGAAAACATCTTCAGCCTGTACAACGCGAACGTTGCGGTCAACTACAACCTCGATCTCTTCGGCGGCAACCGGCGCGCGCTGGAGGCGCTGTCAGCGCAGGCTGACTACCAGGGCTACCAGCTCGCGGCGGCAAAGCTCGCGCTGGCCGGCAACGTCGTGACCGCTGCGTTCACGCAGGCGCAACTGGCCGCGCAGATCGACGCGACCCAGGCGATCCTGGCCGCGCAGCAGGACCAGGTCGATATCGCGCAGAAGCGCTTCGACCTGGGCGCTGCGGCCCGCCCCGAAGTGCTGGCGCTGCAGACGCAGGTTGAGCAGACTCGCGCCTCGCTGCCGCCGCTGGACAATCGCCTCGAGCAGACGGATCACCTGCTCGCCGTGCTGATCGGCGAGGCGCCGGGCGCGACCGACATTCCCCGCTTCACCCTTGCCGATTTCACGCTGCCGGATTCCGTGCCCGTTGTCGTGCCGTCGGACCTCGTCCGCGAGCGCCCCGACATCCAGGCGTCCGCGGCGCTGCTGCACGTCGCTACCGCGCAGTACGGCGTCGCCGTCGCGGACCTCTATCCGCAGATCAACCTGAGTGCCAATCTGGGCGCGCAAGCACTGACCCTCGGGAGCTTGTTCGGGCCGGGATCGGTCGTGTGGGCGCTCGCCGGACAGCTTGCCCAGCCGCTGTTCAACGCGGGATTGCATTCGGCGGCCAATGCCGCCGAGGCGAGCCTGCAGGCGGCCGGCGCCAACTATCAGGAAACGGTGCTCCAGGCGCTGCGCAATGTCGCCGATGCGCTGCGTGCGCTCGACAACGACGCGCGTACGCTCGAGGCCCAGGCGGCGGCCGAAGGGGCAGCGCGCGAGGCGCTCGGGCTCGCGCAGCAGCAATACCAGCTTGGAGCGAGCAGCTATCTGCAGCTCCTGATCGCACAGCAACAGGCCCAGGAGACGCGCGTCGGACTGATCGCCGCGCAGACGCAACGCCTCGCCGACACTGCGGCGCTGTATCAGGCAATGGGTGGTGGGGTGCTCGACGCGAGCGCCGCGCCCAAAACAGCAAGGACGGAGTGAGCGATGGCCAAGGGGACCGTCAAGCGGATGATCATCATGCTCATCATTGCCGCCGTGGTCGTCGGCGGAGTGGTGGGCTTCAACCTATTCAAGACCAAGATGATCGCCAAGGCGATCAAGGGGGGCGGCATCCCGCCGCAGACCGTGTCGACGATGGTCGCCAAGACTTCCACCTGGCAGCCGACGGTCGAGGCACTCGGCACGCTTCGGGCGAGCGAGGAAGCCTCGCTCAGCGCGGAAGTCGGCGGGCTGGTCACGGCGATCACCTTCGACTCCGGCGCGAAAGTGCGCGCCGGCCAGCCGCTGGTCGAGCTCAACCCTTCACCGCTCAAGGCCCAACTCGCGCAGCTCGAGGCGCAGGCAGCACTCGCGGAAGTCAACCTGAAGCGTGACGAAGCCCAGCTCAAGGTTCGCGCGATCGCGCAGGCCGCGGTCGACAACGACGCGGCAACGCTGAAGAGCGCGCAGGCGCAGGTGAGCGCGCAGAAAGCGCTGATCGCGCAGAAGACCATCAACGCGCCGTTCTCGGGCCAGCTCGGCATCCGGCAGGTGAACCTGGGCCAATATCTGGCGCCAGGTGCGCCGGTGGTGACGCTACAGAAGCTCGACCCGATGGAGATCGACTTCACCGTGCCGCAGAACCAGATCGACCTGATCCACATCGGCATGAAGGCGGGATTGCAGACCAGCGCCGTGCCGGGGAAGACCTTCGAGGCGACCGTTGCCGCGATCGAGCCGCAGGTGGACACCAACACGCGCAACCTCACGGTGCGCGCGCGCGTGCCCAATCCGAAGGGCGAGCTGCTTCCCGGCGTCTTCGCGACCGTTCGCATCACGCAGGGCGAACCGAAGGATTACGTGACGCTGCCAAACGCCGCGATCGCCTACAACCCTTACGGCGCGACGGTGTACATCGTGAAGGACGAGGGCAAGGGCACCGACGGCAAGCCCAAGCTCTCCGCCGAGCAGCGCTTCGTCACCACCGGATCGACGCGAGGCGACCAGGTCGCGATCGTCGACGGCGTGAAACCGGGCGAAACCGTGGTAACCGCGGGTCAGCTCAAGCTGCGCAACGGCTCGCCGATCATCGTCAACAACAGCGTCCAGCCCTCGGACAACCCGAATCCGCAGGTGCCCAATACCTGACCGCCCCGCCGTCCGCGGGGCGTCGCCACCCATGACGAAGAAATTCACCGACCTCTTCATCGAGCGCCCGGTGCTGGCCACCGTGGTCAGCCTGGTGATCCTGGTGCTGGGCCTGCGCTCGGTCGGCCTGCTGCCGGTGCTGCAGTACCCGTACACGCAGAACGCAGTGGTCACCGTCACCACGACCTACCCCGGCGCCGACGCCAACCTGGTCGCGAGCTTCATCACGACGCCGCTCGAGAACGCGATCGCCCAGGCCAACGGCATCGACTACATGACCTCGTCGAACGTGCAGGGCGCGAGCACCATCACCGCCAACCTGCGCCTCAACTACGACCCGGACAAGGCGCTCACCGAGATCAACACCAAGGTCAACTCGGTGCTGAACCAGTTGCCGCCGCAGGCGCAGAAGCCGGTGCTGTCGGTGTAGATCGGGCAGACGATCGACGCGATGTACATGGGCTTCGACAGCGATGTGCTCAAGCCCAACCAGATCACCGATTACCTGATGCGGGCCGTTCAGCCCAAGCTGCAGGCCATCGAGGGCGTGCAGACCGCCGAGATCCTGGGCGGGAAGCTTTTCGCCCTGCGCGCCTGGCTCGACCCGGAGAAGCTCGCCGCCTACAGCCTCACCGCGGCCGACGTCTAGTGCCGCCCTGACCGCCAACAACTTCCTCTCGGCGATCGGCACGACCAAGGGCCAGATGGTGCAGGTCAACCTCTCCGCCAGCACCGATCTGAAGTCGCTCGACGGCAGTTCAGGAACCTCGTCGTGAAGTCAGCAAGGGGCGCAGGTCGTGCGCCTGAGCGACGTCGCCGAACGTGTCGCTGGGCGCCGAAGATTACGACTCCGAAGTCGCCTTCGACGGCAAGAAGGCGGTCTACATCGGCATCAACGTCGCCCCTGCGGCGAACCTGCTCGACGTGATCGCCGGCGTGCGCAAGGTGTTGCCCGATATCCGACTCGCAGTTGCCGCGGGGCTTGCAGGGCGAGATCGTCTACGATTCGACCAGTTCGTGAACAGCGCGATCAACGGAGTCATCGGACGCTCGCCGAAGCGCTCATCATCGTCACCCTCGTCGTGTTCGTGTTCCTGGGATCGGTGCGCTCGGTGCTCATTCCCGCGGTGGCGATCCCGCTTTCGCTCGTCGGTACCTTCACGGTGATGTTCGCGCTCGGCTATTCGATCAACCTGCTGACGCTGCTCGCCCTCGTGCTGGCGATCGGGCTGGTCGTCGACGACGCGATCATCGTCGTCGAGAACGTGAACCGCCACCTCGAAGAGGGCATGCCGCGCATGCAGGCGGCGATCCGCGCGGCGCGCGAGCTCGCCAATCCGATCATCGCGATGACGATCGTGCTGGTCGCCGTGTACGTCCCGATCGGCTTCCTGGGCGGGCTTGACCGGGGCGCTGTTCACCGAATTCGCCGTTCACGCTGGTGGGCGCGGTCACGTGTCGGCCATCATCGCGCTGACCCTGTCGCCGATGATGTGCTCGCGCCTCCTGAAAGCGCCGGACCCGCAGAGCCGGCGCTGGCAGGACCGGCTGGTGCTGTTCCTCGATCACAGCTTCGAGCGCCTGCACAACGGCTACGAGCGGATGCTGCACGGCACGCTGAACTACCTGCCGGTCACGGCGGTGATGTCGGTCATCATCCTCGGATCGCATCTACTATCTGTACGCGACCTCCAAGGCCGAGCTCGCGCCGCAGGAAGACCAGGGCGTGCTGATCGCCATCTCGTTCAACAACCCGACTTCGACGCTCGATCAGCGCCAGCTCTACGCCGACCAGGTCTACGACATCTTCAAGAAGTATCCCGAGAACGACCACGTGTTCCAGCTCAATACGCCCGGGCCAGATGATCGGCGGCATGGTGCTGAAGCCCTGGAGCGAGCGCAAGAAGACCGCCACCGACCTTGCAGTTCGGCTTGCAGAACCAGTTGAACGAGATCGCCGGCTCGCAGATCGCGCTGTTCCAGCCGCCGTCGCTGCCGGGAGCACGCGGCCTTCCGGTCCAGTTCGTGATCACGACCACCGATCCGTTCTCGAAGCTCGACGCCGTCTCGGAGCAGTTCCTCCAGGCGGCGCTCGCGAGCGGGCAATACATCTTCCTGCAGTCCGACCTGCGCATCGACCTGCCACAAACCAGCATCGAGATCGACCGCAACATGGCCGCGCAGCTCGGCCTCACGATGCAGGACATCGGCAATGCGCTGTCCGCGATGCTGGGTGGCGGCTACGTGAACTTCTTCGAGCTCGCCGGCCGCTCGTACAAGGTTATCCCGCAGGTCGAGCAGCGTTTCCGCCTGAATCCCGACCAGCTCAGGCACTACTATCTGCGAAGCCAAAGCGGCGGCATGGTACCGCTGTCCTCCGTCGTGCATCTCGAGTCGACCGTGCAGCCGGAGTCGATCAACCATTTCCAGCAGCTCAACTCGGCGACCATCCAGGGAGTGCCGCTGCCGTTCGTCTCGCAGGGACAGGCGCTCGAAGATCTCAAGCTGCTCGCGCAGCGCACGCTGCCGGCGGGCTATACCTACGATTTCTCCGGTCCCTCGCGGCAGTTCGAGCAGGAATCGGGCGGCCTGGTGCTGACGTTCTTCTTCGCGCTCGTCATCATCTTCCTTGCGCTGGCGGCGCAGTTCGAAAGCTTCCGCGACCCGATCATCATCCTGATATCGGTGCCGATGGCGATCTCGGGCGCCCTGCTGTTCATCAATCTCGGCGTCGGGCGCGCGACGCTCAACATCTACACCGAGGTGGGGCTTGTCACCTTGATCGGGCTCATTTCCAAGCACGGGATCCTGATCGTGGAGTTCGCGAACAACCTCCAGCGCGAAGGCCGCAGCAAGCGCGAGGCGATCGAGCATGCCGCCGGCATGCGCCTGCGTCCGATCCTGATGACCACGGCGGCGATGGTGCTCGGCGTCGTGCCGCTGATCACCGCCAGCGGTGCCGGTGCCGTGAGCCGGTTCAACCTGGGGCTCGTCATCGCGACCGGACTTTCGATCGGCACGCTGTTCACCCTGTTCGTGGTGCCGGCGATGTACATGCTGCTGGGCGCCGACCACAGCCACGAGGCGCGCGCCAAGGCCGCCGTTCCGGCGTAGGACGCAATATGTCTACTGGAGCTGTGGTTTCCTCAACAGAGCGCTGCGGTCCATCGAGCTCACGGTGACGCTCGTCACCTGGCCGTCACGGTTCAACGTGAGTGGGATCGCCGCACCTGCCGGACCGCGGCTCCAGATGCGCCGATAGAAGTCGGCAAGGCCTGCAACGGGCTCGCCCGCGACATCACGCACGATGTCCCCGGGCTTGACGCCCGCACGCTCGGCGGGACCGCCTTGCGCGAGGCCCTGAATCGCGATGCCGTCCCCGGTCTCCGCGGTGTACAGCCCGAGCCATGCGCGCGGCAGCCGGTCGGCACGTCCCAGGCGCAGCATGCCGTCGAGGATCGGGTCGATGAGTTCGCTCGGTACGAACATGTTGCCCTTTACGATCTCGCCTTCGTTGGGCTCCTGGATCAAAAGCGACCCGACGCCGACCAGCCTGCCGCCTGCGTCGAGCAGCGCTGCGCCGCTCCATTCCGGATGAGCGGGTGTCGCGAACAGCGCCTCGTCGAGCAGGTACTCCCAGTAGCCCGCGAATTCACGGCGCGCGAAGATTCGCGCGCGCAGCGCGTGACTGCGACCGCCGCGGCTGATGACATAGACGTCGTCGTCGAGCTGCGCATCGTCCAGAGGCAGCGCGGCAGCGGCGCAACGCCCAGGCGCGCCAGCGGCTGGACGAGCCCGAGGCCGGTGACGTGATCGTAGGCGAGCGCATGCGCCGGGACGACCGCGCCGGAATTAGCGGTGAGCCAGACCGGCTCGGCCTCCGTGATCAGGTAGCCGATCGTGAGCACCAGCCCGTCGGCGTCGATGACCACACCATTGCCGCTGCGCTCGGTGCCGAGGATCGATGCGGTGAACGCATCGTCGGGGATCGCAGCGCGCAAGCCCACCACCGCGTCCAATGCGACCGCGAGGTCGAAGCCGACCTCGCCGGCCTTTGGCTGTAACTCCGACGGAAACGCCCACTGGACTTGATCGGCCATTTCGTCAGAACAGCCGCGCCGCCCGCGCCAGAACGGCAATTACCGCACCATTGCTGACCAGCATGATGCCCGACAGCCACAGCAGGTTCTGCATCTGGCTCGCCTTCACCTCGGCCTTGATGTCCGCGCGCATCGCGTCCAGTTTGACGTCGAAGCTGTCCATTCGCGCCTCGAAGGCGCCCATCCGCCCGTCGAACGTGGCCATCCGTACCGCGAACACGGACTTGGTAAGCAGCTCCGCGCCTTCCTGCGCGACATCGACTGCCTTCGCAATCTCTTCGGCCGTGAAATTCGCGGTCTTGCCGGTCGACTTGAGCGCGGTAACAAGCCGGTAGGTGTCTATGGCGGCGGTCGACATCGTATACGTTGGCGATCTGGCAAAGTATAGCGCCATGCTGCGACGCCGGGCCCTCGCGCGCCTGACCTGAACGTCTACCCGGGTTCGATGCGACAGTATGCGACGGCGGCGCGAAGGATCGCTGGCGGCTGGAGGGCCGAGGCTACATGCTGCGCCGGTACTGCCCGCCGACGTCGAACAGCGCGTTGGTGATCTGCCCAAGCGAGCAGACGCGCACGGCATCCATCAGTGCCTCGAACACGTTGCCGTTGTCGATCACCACCTGCCCGAGACGCGCGAGCGCTGCCGGCGCCGCTGGCGCATGCCGGGCGTGGAAATCGGCGAGACGCGCGAGCTGCGAGCGCTTCTCCTCGTCGGTCGAGCGCGCGAGCTCGAGCTTCTGCGGCACCGACGTCACCCTGCGGATTGCGGAAGGTGTTGACGCCGACGATCGGGTAGCTGCCGTCATGCTTCATGTGCTCGTAATGTAGCGACTCTTCCTGGATCTTGCCGCGCTGGTAGCCGGTCTCCATCGCACCCAGCACCCCACCGCGCTCGGAGATCGCCTCGAACTCCTTCAGCACCGCTTCCTCGACCAGCGCGGTCAATTCCTCGAGCACGAACGAGCCCTGGTTGGGATTCTCATTGTTCGCGAGGCCCCATTCGCGGTTGATGATCAACTGGATCGCCATGGCGCGCCGCACGCTCTCCTCGGTGGGTGTGGTGATTGCCTCGTCGTAGGCGTTGGTATGCAGTGAGTTGGTGTTGTCGTAGGTCGAGATCAACGCCTGCAGCGTCGTCCGGATGTCATTGAACGCGATCTCCTGCGCGTGCAGGCTTCGTCCGCTGGTCTGTGAATGGAACTTGAGCTTCTGGCTGCGCTCGTTCGCGCCGTAGCGCTCGCGCATTGCCACCGCCCAGATCCTGCGCGCGACGCGGCCGATCACCGCGTACTCGGGATCCATGCCGTAGCTGAAGAAGAACGACAGGTTCGGCGCGAAATCGTCGACATGCATGCCGCGCGCAAGATACGCCTCGACGAAAGTAAAGCCGTTGGCAAGCGTGAAAGCGAGCTGCGAGATGGGATTGGCGCCGGCCTCGGCGATGTGGTAGCCCGAGATCGACACCGAATAGAAGTTCTTCACGCCGTGATGGACGAAATACTGCTGGATATCGCCCATTACTTTCAGGCTGAACTCGGTGGAGAAGATGCAGGTATTCTGACCCTGATCTTCCTTCAGGATGTCGGCCTGCACCGTGCCGCGCACCGTCGAGAGCGTCCACGCGCGGATCTTGGCCGCCTCGTCCTCGGTGGGCTCGCGCCCGTTGTCCTGCGCAAACTTGTCGAGCTGCTGGTCGATCGCGGTGTTCATGAACATCGCGAGGATCGCCGGCGCCGGGCCGTTGATCGTCATCGACACCGACGTGTTCGGGGCGCAAAGATCGAAGCCCGAATACAGCACTTTCATGTCGTCGAGCGTCGCGATCGACACGCCCGAGTTCCCCACCTTGCCGTAGATATCGGGGCGCAGGTCGGGCTCGTTGCCGTAGAGGGTGACCGAATCGAAGGCGGTCGACAGGCGCTTCGCCGGCATGCCGTCGGCAAGGAGGTGGAAGCGCCGGTTGGTGCGGAAAGCATCGCCCTCGCCTGCGAACATCCGCGTCGGATCCTCGTTCTCGCGCTTGAACGCGAACACGCCCGGCGGTGAATGGAAAGCTGCCCGGAACGTTTTCCGCGAGCTGCCAGCGCAGGACCTCGCCGTCGTCCTCGTAGCTCGGCAACACGACCTTGCGCAGCTTCGTTCCCGACAGCGACGTTGTTGTCAGCTCGGTGCGCAGTTCCTTCCCGCGGATCCGTACCACGTATTCGGGGGCCGCGTACGCCGCCTTGGTGCGCGGCCACATGTCGAGCAGTTTCTTCGACCGTGCGTCGAGTTTCGTGTCGCGCTCGGCAATAAGCCGCTCGATCGCCTCGCCGTCACCGCGTGTCTCGCCGAAGCGGCAGCCAGCGGCTGCGAGCATCGCCTTCGCGGCGCGAAGCTGGTGACGTTCACGCGCGATTGCCGCCTGATCCCTCGGCGTGACGGTGATAGCCGCGCACCGCTTCGGCGATCTCGGCGAGGTAGCGCACGCGCTGCGCCGGCACGATCGCACGCTGCTGCGTCGAGTGCCGGGTCGTGACCCGCGGCAGCGCTCCGTTGACAAGCGGCAGTCCCTGCGCATGCAGCGCCGCAGCGAGCGCCGCGTAGAGCGCGGTCACGCCGTCGTCGTTGAAGCGTGACGCGATGGTGCCGAATACCGGCATTTCCTCGGGAGGCTGTCTTCCACTTCTCGCGATTGCGCTGGTACTGCTTGCGCACGTCGCGCAGTGCATCCTGCGCGCCTTTGCGGTCGAACTTGTTGATGGCGACGAAGTCGGCGAAGTCGAGCATGTCGATCTTCTCGAGTTGCGACGCGGCGCCGAATTCCGGCGTCATCACGTACAGCGATACATTGACGTGCGGGACGATCGCCGCGTCGCCCTGCCCGATCCCGGAGGTCTCGACGATGACGAGGTCGAATCCCGCGGCCTTGCACGCGGCGACCGCATCGGGCAGCGCCTTCGAGATCTCGCTTCCCGCGCCGCGGGTCGCGAGTGAGCGCATGTAGATGCCTGGGCGCGTGGATCGCATTCATGCGAATCCGGTCGCCCAGAAGCGCGCCGCCCGACTTGCGGCGTGACGGGTCGATCGAAATGATCGCGATCTTAAGCCGGTCGCGTTGGTCGAGACGAAAGCGCCGCACAATCTCGTCGGTCAGCGAGCTCTTGCCCGCACCCCCGGTGCCGGTGATGCCGAGCACCGGTGCCGTGGATTTGGCGGCAGCAGCCAGCACCGCTTCGCGCTCCTGCGGCGGCAGCGTGCCACTCTCCAGTGCGGTGATGATTCGCGCGAGCGTCCGAACCCGCGCTGTGATGGTCGCCCGACGCCAGGACGGCGACCGACGCTGGAATTTCGCGGGCGAGATCGACATCTGCCGCCGCGACGATTTCGTTGATCATTCCCTGCAAACCAAGGTGTTGACCATCCTCGGGCGAGAAGATGCGCGCGACGCCATAAGCGTGCAGCGCGTCGATCTCGGCGGGCACGATCACACCGCCGCCTCCGCCGAAGACTTTGACGTGCCCGGCCCCGCGCTCGCGCAGCAGGTCGAGCATGTACTTGAAGAACTCGACGTGGCCACCCTGATAGGACGACACCGCGATTGCGTGCGCATCCTCCTGAATCGCGCAATCGACGATTTCCTCGACCGAGCGATTGTGACCGAGGTGGATGACTTCGCATCCGGTCGCCTGCAGGATGCGGCGCATGATGTTGATCGATGCGTCGTGACCGTCGAACAGGCTCGCCGCAGTCACGAAGCGGACCTTCGCGTGCGGCTTGTAGACGAGCGGCGGGCGGGTGGAATCGTTCATCGCGAACCTCGCGAAGCGCGGGCGCCTCGACCCTCGCGCCGGCAGAAGCGGGCCCGACCGCCTGGAAGTAGAACGGACAGCTTACCCGAAGGCGGAGCCGGTCACGGTACATGACGTTTACGTAAACGTCAATACGGGAATGGTCGAAATCGTCGTCCGCTGAAGACCCCCTGAAACCGGGGACGCACCACGTTTTCCGCGGGCGATGGCGGGAAACGGAACCCTCTTCGAAAACGTGGTGCGTCCCGGATTTTAGGATTTCACGGGCCGAGCCATCCCAATGCCAGCACCGTCATGTCGTCGGCCTGGGGCGCGCCGTGGGCAAATGCGCGAACGTCGTCACGGAGGCGCTCCACCGCGTCTCGCGCCGAGGGAGCGCTGGCAAGCGCCAGCGCGGCCCGCGCGGTCCCGTAGAGGGCATCGGCGGCGTCGTGCGCCTCGGTGATACCGTCGCTGACGACGCACACGACGTCGCCGGGCGCAAGCTGGATCTGGGCACTGCGGTACACAAATGCGTCGACCGCGCACAGTGGCGGCCCACCGCCGTCTTCGAGGCGCAGCGGCGCATGCATCCCGCGCCTCAGCAGGAATGGATTCTCATGGCCAGCGTTGCAGTATTCGACCTCGCCTGAATCGAGGTCGAGCACCCCGGCGAACATGGTGACGAACAGCGCCGAAGGATTGTCGCGCGCGACCTCGAGGTTCGCCGCCGACATCAATGCGCCGACATCGTCGTCGACCGAGCGCAGCGCGACGCTCTTGTACAGCGCCTTGCTCACCGCCATGAAGATCGCCGCCGATAGACCCTTGCCGGCAACGTCGCCCAGCATGAAGAACAATCGCCGGTCATCGAGCACATAGAAGTCATAGAGGTCCCCGCCAACTTCCTGCGCAGGCTCCATCGCCGCGGCGATCTCGACCCGAGGATCGTGCACGCGCTCCGGGTGTGGAAGCATCTCGACCTGGATCCGTCGCGCGGCCTCGAGCTCACCTGCGACACGCGCAGCATTCTCGCGCTGGCGCTGCAGCACCAGCTCCAGTGACTTGCGATTGCGCGTGGCATCGGCGAGCGTCAGCGCAAGCAGTGTCGCGAACAACACGGCGAGGCCGGCCACCGGGGTCGCGGCATCGAACAGCAGGCGCTTGGCGCCGAAGACTGACAGGGCCGCGGCCGGCGGAACCACAATGCAGGCGAGCGCGACCAGCGCGGCGTAGCGCATCGGCCAGCGCGGTACCGCCCACACGAGCAGTGCGCCCAGCAGCAGCAGCGCCGCAGCCTCGACCCACGGCGCCCACGACGGCCGCGCGAGCAGGGTCCCGTCGTACAGATTCTCGAGGAGCTGGGCATGCACCTCGCTGCCGGGCATCTTGTCACCCACCGGCGTCCACACGTAGTCGCCCAGCGCCAGCGCAGTGACGCCGATCAGGACGAAGCGCCGCGCGAAACGCGTTGCATCGGCGTGTCCGTCGAGCACATCGACCGCCGAGACGAAGCGGCTCGGGTCATGATGCGAAAACCAGATCCGCGCGCCGCCGTCGCCTTCGGTCGGAAAGTAGCGGTTGCCAACCGTGGCGCCCTTGATTTCCCCATCAGCGGTCGCGAGGCGTATCACGGGAGCGCCCAGCGCGATGCGCCACATCTCGAGGGCAAGCGCGGGCACGAGCGTCCCGTGCACGCTGGCGACCAGCGGCACCCGCCGCAGAACGCCCTGGGCATCGTCGGCGGAGACGATGCCCCAGCCGGATGCAGCGTCGTCGAGGATCGGCAGGCTGGTCAACGCGCCGGGGAATGCGACGAGGCGCGTCACGGCGCGTGAGGCCGAAGACGCGGACGCACGGACATCGCGGACCGTGATCGGCGCCACCCGCAGCGGGTGCGTCGATGGCACCGCGGTGCCGACGTCGATCAGCACCGTCGGTGCCGTGGCGAGCGCATTGGCAAGCTCCTTGTCGGTGGACGGAAGCTCGCCCAGCCGATCCGACAATGCTGCGCTCGCATCCATGCGCGGAAGCAGAACGTCGGGCGACAGCGGGTCGGGCTCGGGCATCACGATGTCGATGCCGATCGCGGCCGGCTGGGCGCCGCTGATCGTATGGATCAACTGCGCCAGCAGCGTTCGCGGCCATGGCCAACGCCCGAGGGTGGCGAGGCTTTTCTCGTCGATCTGGATGATCGTCACCGGCGACGCCTCGACCTGCCGCGGGAAGAGCCGCTGGCAGGCGTCGAACCACGCTGTCTGCATTAGCAGATGCCGGCCGCCCCCGGCGGCGAGCACCAGCGCCAGACCCGCGAGGACCACACCGCCGAGGATGCGAACTCGCGCGGTGCGCAGCGCGACTGCGTCCGGCCCCGCAGACGTCACAACCTGATTTCCAGCCCGTCGTAGGCGGTGGAAACCTCGAGCTTCGCTCCGCTCCGCGTGATCTCTTCGAAGCGCCGCGTTTCCGCCAGCACTCGCGAAATCGCAGCATCGTCCAGCGCAGGCTCGTGATGGAACATGCACAGGTGCTTCGCCCGCGCGAGCTGGCACAGCTCGACGCCGACGATATTGCTCGAATGGCCCCAGTCGGCCTTGACCGACGTGGCTTCGGCAAGCGAATACATCGCATCGAAGATCACCACGTCGGCATCGCGAAAGAAATCGGCGAAGCCAGCGCTCTCTTCGGCATTCGCGAGCTTGTGCTCGGAATCGGTCGTGTAGACGACCGTGCGGGAATCCTTCTCGAAACGGTAGCCGTAGGAATCGCCGGTATGCTGCTGGAGCTTCACGCTGACGCGCATGCCCGCGATGTCGTAAGCGCGGCCGGGCTCGAGCTGCACGAACTCGATCGCCGCGTTGAACGTAGAAAACGGGACCGGAAACGACGGTGGCTCCATTTGCCGGCGCAGTGCGCTCTCGAGTTCGCGGTGCCCTCCGTAGAAGACGAGCCGGTTACCAGGAATGTAAGCCGGCGTGAAAAACGGCAGGCCCATGATGTGATCCCAGTGCAAGTGCGACAAGAACAGGTGGTAGGTCTGCGGCGCCGCCGGACCATGGCGCGCGATGGCCGCCTGCCCAAACGGACGCAAGCCACTCCCAAGGTCGCAGATGACGTAATCGGCGTCGCCGGTTTCAATCTCGACGCAGGACGTATGCCCGCCGTAGGCGCCGGCGACGTCGAAGGCGAGGCCGTCGAGATAGGCGTCGATGTCGAGGTCGGAGGCGAATGCGCGTCCCGAAGCGCCGCGCAGTGCCGCCACGATCTTGCGCCGCACCTCAGGCGCAGTCAGCGCAACCGGCAGCGACCCGCGCGTACCCCAGAAGCGGATCCGCCGCATCGCTGCGTTATCCGGCGTCGTAGGTGTCGCGCGCCTCAGGCGAGATCGCACCCAGCGCGAGACGCAGCGAAGGAAAGACCTCGACTACGGCGTCGAAGCGGCTGATCTTGAAGATCTCGGCGACGATGGATCGCAGCGCCGAGACCGCGATTCGCGCCTTGCGCGCGCGCATCTGCTTGGCGGCGATCATCAGTACGCGCAGGCCGACGCTGCTGATGTAGTCGACGCCGGCGAAGTCGAGCACGAGCCCTGTAACCGCGGGATCGGCCAGGAGCGGCGCCAGCGCCTGCTCGAACGCGGCCGCCGCCGCATGATCGATCCGGCCCGTCGGTGTTGCGACGACGATGCCGCCGTAGTGGCGACTTGCGATTTGCAAGAGCGATCCCCCTTGCCCATCTGAGCGAGGCTGGCGTTCGGCTCGGCGATTATACGGCGGGAAAACGCCCGGCCCGAATGGAATATTCGCCTGCATGCATGCGCAGTCGCCAATGGTTGCGCGTGCGCAGCGCAACAAAAAGCCCGCCCCCGAAAGGGCGGGCTTTGCAGAGCGCTCCGGCCTAGCGATGCCGGCGGCGCAGCGTCGCGAACGCTGCCAGCGACAGCAAGCCCGCGAGCAGCAGCATGCCCATTTGGGAGAGGGTGGGAATCGCCGTGGCTGCCGCGGGCGCGAGGTCCTGGATCACGATGCTGCCATCACCCACGCCCAGCCCCGCGGTCGCGGTCGGGTTGGTTCCGGTGTTGAAGGAGCCGCCGCCGCCGGCGACCCGGCCGCCATCGCCACCGGAGTAACCGCCGCCACCGCCACCACCTTCGCAGCCATTGCCGGCCCCACCGCCCCCGAAGCCGCCAGGCTCACTGGTACTGCACGTATCGTCGCTCGTTCCGCCCAGGATGCCATTTGCCCAGGAAAAGCCGCCTCCATGCGTGCCGCCCCCAGCCGGATCCGTCGCACCATCGCCATTGAATCCCGCGCCGGCCGAGCCCCAGCTACTGCTGGAGATGATGCCCCCGAGCCCGAGATCGGTTGCCTCCAGAGTGCAGGGGGACGTCGTCGAGCTCCCGCTTCCGGTTACGGCAAACTGCGTGATCGAGGCATCGCAGCCGTTCTGGCTCACCGACGTCCGGGTGCCGCCGCCGCCAGCCGGCGATCAACAATGGAACATTCGTGGAACTTGCGACGAAACTGCCGCCACCGCCACCGCCATTAGAGCCTGAACTCTGCCCACTGCCTTGCTGGCCCACTGCCAACTTCAGCACCTGGCCCGCGGTGAGGCTGAAATCCCCGACAATCTGCGCGCCACGCCCGCCAACGAACCCCGCGTCACCGGAAGCGCCCTGTGCGCCCGTCGCCGTGATGCTGTAGGTGCCGGTCGCCGGCACCGTCCACGACTGAATGCCGCCGGCAACCGTGACAGTGACACTTCCCGCATATGCGGTCGTGCACATCGCCTGGGTGGGACCCGCGGCGCCGGTCGCAGTGCAGGTACCGAACGTGTAGGTCGCCGCATATGCTGGAATGGCGCTAGCAAGCAACAGGAGGCCAAGGAGGCCGAACCGCTTCATGGCATCTACCTTTCTTGTTGGTTATTCGACAGGCGATCGATCTTCGGACGCTGCAAAGCCGAACTCTGGAAGTATCTTCGATCGCCCACTCGCTTTCAAGAAAACTTCTGCCGGCGGATCATTGGCTTACCTCGAAGGTGTCGTGCGGGCGCAACAACGGTCGTCCGAGCGCAACAGCGATGGCACCGCTATGCGGCAACGCGTCGCGCGAAGCCCATCTTCGCGATGAACGCCGGCCAGCGCGGGATTTCAGGCAGACTCCCCAATCCAAGACCCGCGAACGTCCAAGCTCTGCTCCTGAATCGGGTCGACGACCCAAGCGAGGAGCCTTCCGGGGCCAATGAACCAAGGAATCGTATGCGCGCTGGCATCGGCGGTGCTTTTTGGCATCAGCACGCCGCTCGCCAAGACACTGGTGGGAACGGCAGCGCCGCTGATGCTGGCCGGTCTGCTGTACGCGGGTTCAGGGCTGGGACTCGCGCTTGTCATCGCAGTTCGTTGCCTTGCGAGCACACGCGGCGTTGCATCGAATCGGCTCCGATTGACGGAATGGCGATGGCTGGCTGCTGCCATTTTCTTCGGAGGCGTCGTCGCTCCGGTGGCGCTGATGTATGGCCTTGTCACGAGTGCCGCATCCACCGCCTCGCTTCTGCTCAATTTCGAAGCCGTGTTTACGGCGCTGATCGCATGGTTTCTGTTCGGCGAAAATTTCGATCGCCGGATCGCACTGGGAATGCTCGCCATTGTGGGCGGCGCCGCAGTGCTGGCCTGGACACCGGACGCACCTGCCGGGGCGTCGCTTGGCCCATTGCTCATCATGGCCGCATGCCTTTGCTGGGCGCTCGACAACAATCTGACCCGAAGGGTCTCGGGCAGCGACGCGATGCTCGTTGCGTGCGCGAAAGGTTTGGCCGCAGCGACGGTCAATATCGTCTTTGCAGTGCTGCTCGGCCTCAAGTTCCCTGCGCCTGGCGCGCTGAGCGCGGCTGCCCTGGTAGGCTTTTTCGGCTACGGCGTGAGCCTTGTGCTGTTTGTGCTTGCGCTTCGGCACCTTGGCACCGCACGGACCGGCGCCTACTTTGCGATCGCCCCATTCTTCGGCGCAGCGCTGTCGCTCTTGCTGCAGGGCGACCCGATCACGTGGCAGCTCGTCATCGCCGCGCTACTGATGGCAGCCGGCGTCTGGCTGCATCTGACGGAGCACCATGAACACCTGCATGCGCACGCGGCGCAGGAGCACAGCCACCCGCATTTCCATGATGAACACCACCAGCACACCCACGGTTCCTGGGACGGGGCCGAACCGCATACCCACGTGCATCGCCATGCGCCGCTCGTTCATTCGCATTGGCACTATCCTGATTGGCATCACCGGCACCCTCACTAATCATGGACTTACTGCGCGCTCTGGCAATGCATACCGGCTCCGTACCGAAGCCACAGTCCATTGAAACGTGAACATGTAATCCCAGGGTACACGGATCGGAGTGGCGTTAAGGACAAACGGAAAGCGCCGCTGCAGCGGACGGTCGTAATCTCCGCCAACCGACCAGCGGCGTATCTCGTCCGAGCCTGCTATCGCACTGATCGCCAGATGGTGTCTCGCCGCAAGGAAACCGGCCGCCAACGGCAACACCATGTTCTGATGAGTGAGTCCAAGGACGGCCGGGGCAGGGCCGAGGACATTGCGGTAGTAACCGGC
The DNA here is from genome assembly GCA_963701885.1 of uncultured beta proteobacterium. GTDB lineage: Bacteria > Pseudomonadota > Gammaproteobacteria > Burkholderiales > Casimicrobiaceae > VBCG01. Next base: position 308,670 of record CAVPBR010000023.1, on the reverse strand, counting down.
GAATGTGGCGGCGAACCGGCGACGTGGGCCTTCTCCTATGCAACACGCGCCGGATCACCTTTCAACAATCAGACAAATTGACGCTCAATTGCCGTTGCCCTTGCACGACGGCACCTGATCCTGCGGCATCGGATTCCCATGTGGCGCCGGAACTCCCGCAGCCAACCCCGCCTGCAACAGGCGCGCGTATTCTGCCTTGGTGTCCTGGCAGACCATGAAGCGGCTCTTCACGAGGTTGTCGATCGCATTCATCACAGCGGCCCGGTACATGGCAAACGAGGGATAGCGCTCCTGCACAGACGGACGCGGATCGCCGGCCGCAATGCGTTCGGCCCTGGTCGCCTCGAACGGTATGTATTGCCCCGAACTTTCGCAACCATCGTTCGCCCAGACCCCCGATCGCAGCGCCCAGCCCGTATAGGTCGCGAGCGGCACCGTCAATTCGGGCAGCCGAATTCCGGCAATATCGTTGCCATCGCTGTCGACCTTCGGCACGTAGCTCGGATAGATCGGACCGTTTGCCGGGTTATCCTCGTATGGCGCTCCTCCTACCGGTGGGTTAATCGTAGGTACGCCGGTCGCGTAGAAGTTCGGACCATAGTTGAACCGGTAGCGAGTGGTCTTGAGGGCGGTATAGGTCACTCCCGGGATGCCGACGTACAGACCGTCTCCGGCGGGCGGTGGCGGGACGAGTGTTCCGTCCTCGAGCTTCGGCACTTGTGACGGCGGTGGTGCAATGCCTTTCGTCGACCACTGGTCGAGATCCACCCACAGGGCCCGCTGCACCTGCTGAGAGTCGAGCGGATTGAGGAACTGCTGGCAAAGACCTTTCGACGTCGGATTCCCCGCGCCACCGTGCTGCTTGCTCGACAACAGATACAACCGTGCATCCGGTTGGTCGGGCAAGTCGTATGTCCCGGTCGGATCGGTGCTCATCAGCGAGCCGGCTTTCACCCAGTACTCGTTGGCCGAATAGAACTCCATCGCCAGCGGACAGGTGTTGGTCTCGGTGCATTTCTGGTACCGGCCGTCGGTTTGTCCAGAGATGGGGTCGAAGGTCGTCTGGTTGGCGAACGGGAACAGGCCTTCGAGAAACAGCTCTTCCTGGCGATTGCGCTCGGTGCGCTTGGTCTGCGACCACCGATAGTTCATGTTGATGCCGTCGCCGGCGCCGATCCATTGCATCATGCCGTCAAAGACCTTATTGCCGCTTTCGTCCTCATTGAACCCGAGGTGCGTGAAGTCGTTGAGCGTACGCGCCGGCTGGGACGAAGTTTCGGTGTAGATCCTCGTCACGTCACCGGCGAGCGGATTGGGAGTGCTGTTATCGTCGGCCGTCGCGTTGCGCAGGAACGACACAAAGTCGCGGATCGCGGCCAGTCCGAGCCCGTTCACCGTCGGATTCATCGCGATGTACGTGAACTCGTAGATGTCGTTGGCGACGAAGCTGCCCGTCGTCAATTTGATGGCCTTGTTGGTAGCGTCGGTGTAGGCCCACCCGGAAGCCGGGACAACGACCGGCGCGTCGTCCAGATGGATTCGGTGCGTCAGCGTTGCATTCGCCGGGTCCTGGCTTCCCGAAGCGGCGGGGTAGGCCAGCGCATAGGTGGCGCCCGGGCTGACGATGTACTCGTATCCGGGACCCGTGATTGTTGATCCGTCGGAATTCGTCGCGACCGGCAACACTGCTGTCGCCGTCAGGCTGGTGAGCGCGCCGAGGTTGTTCTCCCAACCGCTCCACACCGTGGTGTAGCCCTGCGGCCAGAGGAACGAGTTCGCCAGTACCGAGGGATCGGTCAGCGCCGCCGGGTCGTTCGTTCCTGTGGGCGTGTTGTTCAGAGCCTGGTACGTCTTGCCGCCGCGATTCGGCGGCTCGTACATCATCTTGTGATTGCCCTTGCTGAGGTCGATGGGCTTCAGGATGTAGAAATTATGCTGATACACGACATTGCCGTCGGTGGCTCTCGGCGCCAGCGCGATGTCGGTGATCACGGCGTTCAGCGGATCGCTCGGATCGACCTCTCCGGTCGCAATACCGGTGATCACTTCGTATTGACCAACGCCGGGAAACGAGTAGCCGCCGAATGCCGTCGTGCGGGTGAGGATCTGGATTGTCGTCGTACGCGCATCGGCAACGGATGTGCCGCCCAGCATACCGGCGGCAAGGGCGCTTGCGATACCGAGTTGCAATAGTCTGCGCTTGCTGAATTCGGGGGCGCGTGGAAACGGTGTGCCGCGTCTGACGTGAGCCATTTCGATTCTCCAATGGTAGATGCCGGTTCATCGTTGGAACCGGGCGCTGCGGATCCGCTACGGAGTGCGCCGCGATATGGCGTATCAGAAGACATCCGTACCAAGTCGACGGCGCCCCGATCACCCGGGCAGGGAGCTATATGCTTTCAGTCCCCGGTTGTCAACATGGTGCATGCGGCTTAGCGCGATGAATTCGGCGTCGTACGTTGGGCGCCGCAACCCGTGATAATCTGAACTTGACACAAACGGTTTCAATTCGCGCAATGTTCCGTGGGGAGGCAGCAATGCGCCGTCGATGCGCGCCGTGCTGGGGGGCGGCTCTCAGCACTTCCTTGAGGTGTTCCCGAACCTGGCGGCGTCTGGGCGGTCCGGCCGCGGCTGGCATTCTTGCGGTCGCCGGGCTGGCGCCGTTTGCACCGACCGCGATTGCGGATCAGCCCGAAGTCACCGGAAACCCTGCGGCAATCGCGGATGCCGGGCAGGCGCCGCCTGCGCCCTCCACGCCTGCGGCTGCGCCCTCAGCCGTAGTTGACCTGGGGAAAGTCGTCGTCACGGCTCGTCGCCGCGACGAGGACATCCTCGACGCACCGGTAGCGGTAACGGTGCAAACCGGTGAGCAGCTCCAGGACCAGAATGCCGTGCTGTTCGGCGACATCGCGCGCGAAGTCCCGAACGTGCGCATGATGCAGTCGCCGCAATCGGTATCGGCGCTCGATGTGACGATGCGCGGACAGACCTCGATCCGCTCGGCGATCGCCTACGACCCGGCGGTGGGAATCTACGTCGATGGCGTCTACGTCGCCAACGGCCAGGCGGCGATGAGCACGCTGCTGGACATCGACCGGGTCGAAATCGTGCGTGGCGCGCAGGGCACCCTCTTCGGGCGCGACAACACCGGTGGGGCGATCTCGTTCTATACCCACCGGCCGCAGCTGGATACCTACGATGCCGAGGTCGCTGCCGACGCCGGCGCCAATCACCTGTTCATGGGGCGCGGCATCGTGAACGTTCCCGTGGGAGATACGTTGGCGTTTCGCCTCGCCTACCAGGACAACGAGCGCGATGGCTACGGATCGAGCATCGGCAGCGGCCAAGGGAACTTCGACAATCAGCACCGCTACCAGGCCCGCATTGGCGGGCTTTGGCATCCCGGTGCGGGTTTCGAAGCCTATTGGACCTATGAGCACTTCGAGGCCGACGAGATTGGCGCGCTGCTGCATCCGCTGCCCGGAACCGGTGCCGGCACCGTGGTTGCACAGCTCGGCCAGGCAGCCCAACTGTTTCCGGGCCTGGCGCCGGTTGTCTTTCCTTCGAATTTCTTCCAGACGGACGCGGACTTTATCGCTCACGACCGCACCCATCTCGACGCGACCCAGCTCACGCTCGACCAGGCGATCGGCGCCACGACGCACGCCAAGCTCATCCTCGGCTACCGCCATCTGTACAACGACACGGCGATCGACGTGGATGCGACGTCGTTGCCGTTCGCCAATACCGCACTGCAGAATTCCTCGAGCCAGAAGAGCGCCGAGCTGCAGCTCACCGGAGCCGCGTTCGACAAGAAGCTGGACTGGGTCGGCGGGCTGTACTGGTTCCGCGACGATGGCGACGCTCCCTCCCAGATCCCACCGCAGTCCCCGGCCTACCAGGCGTTTTTCGCCGCGGTCGGCGGCCCGGTCGTCCCCTACCCGGTCATCGAAAGCAATTCCCTGGAGAACCTCTCGACCGCCGGCTACGTGCACGGCGAATACCACCTGACCGATCGCTGGTCGGCTGCAGTCGGCCTGCGTAACACCCACGACACGCGCAAGCTGAGTGAGAACGCTTTCGCCGCCACGCCGTTTGGTCAGTCATGCACGATCATCGACGCGAGCACCGGCAATCCCGCCAATAACGGTGGCCCCTGTCCGCCGATCAACAAGAGCGCGAGCTTTTCCTATTGGTCCTGGGAATACTCGACGCACTACCGCGTCACGGACGATCTCAGCGCGTATTTTCGCTCGGGTCGCGCCCAGCGCTCGGGAGGCTGGAACGTTCCGGTCAATACGCTGCAGGACCAACCCTTCCGGCCCGAGCAGCTCACCGATTACGAGCTGGGACTCAAGGCCGACCTGCTGGGAGGCGCCCTGCTGGTCGACGGGGACGTTTTCTATGGCAACTACGATGACATGCAGCGCCTGCTGCCCCAACTGGTCGGCGGCACGCCGACGACTTTCGTCATCAATGCCGGCAAGGCGCGGGTGAGCGGAGCCGAGCTCGAGGCGACGCTCCGCCTGCAGCGCGGTTGGTACCTGCACGGGGCCTTCGGGTGGACCGATGCGCGTTACCTCAACTTCATCTTCACGCCGGGGCCCGGTCAGCCCGCGGTCGATCTCGCCGGCAACCAGTTCTACCAGACGCCCAAATTCAACGCCGGCCTCGGCGTAGGGTATGAGACGGCTGCCGCCGGCGGCGTGGTGCGCCTGTATGCCGACTACGCGTGGCAGGACACGGTGCAATTCAACGTCATCAATGACTTCAACAACCAAGGCGCCTATGGCACCTTGAATGCGCGCGCGACCTATGCGCCCTCCGGCGCTAGCTGGGAAGTTGCCGTCTTTGGCACCAATCTCACCGATCGCCGCTACGCCATCACGGGAGGAACCGTGGCGCCGAACGCCATGGCGTGGCAGATTCCAGGCGCGCCACGGCAGTACGGCGTCGAGTTCACCTACCGATTCGGCCATTCGCGCTGATTCGCCCGCACGATGCGCGCATGGAGGGTCGCCCTGGCGGGCGCGTCGATCGTTGCCGGCGTAACGCTGCTTGGAGCGACGGCTCGAGCCGCGGACTGGTTCGACCCGGGCAATCTGACCTTCATCCCGATCCCGGAGATCGACACCGATCCGCACAGCGGCCTGACCCTGGGCCTGCTCCCGGTGGTCCTGTCGAACAATGCACAGGGAGAGATCGATCGGATCCTGGCCCCCGACATCATTCACAGCCAGTACTTCGGCTGGGGCGCACGCTGGCGGACCTTCAGCTTTCCCTCGGATGACGAGAAGTGGTCGGTCGTTGCGGGTGGCAAGCAGTTCGTCGAGCGCGAATTCGACGCCGAGTATGACGACGGTCTGCGTCGCGACCGAGACTGGTCCTGGATCGCGCACGCGATGTACGACCGTAGCGGTACCGACCGCTTCTTCGGTCTTGGCAACAACTCGCTGCTGCGTAACCAGACCAATTACATCGACAGCCAGTCTCGACTCGAGCTCACCGCGGGGCGCAATTTCAGCCAGGTCGTGCAACTGTCTTACCTGGCCCGCGCGGAGCATGTCGAAATCGGCCCGCGCGCGCTCGATTCGCTGCCGTCGATACAAACGCTCTACCCCGCGCTGCCGGGGCTTGGCCACGTTACCGATCTGGAGCAGCGCATCGTGCTGAGCTACGACACGCGCGATTCTGTCGTCGTGCCGCGCAGCGGCGAGCGGCTGGCCGCGTTTGCCGGAGCTTCGACGCGCGCACTGGGGAGCACCAATTCCTACACCTTTCTCGGGGTCGACATGACGACGTATCGGGCGGCGGGCGCGGCCCTGACGCTCGTGACCCACGCGGCGCTGCGCTACATGCCGGCGTACACCGATGCGCCGTTCTGGGACCTTTCCGCGCTGGGCGGGGACCGCAGCGTCATCGGCGAGGCGCAGCCGTTGCGGGCCTATGGCGAGGATCGCTTCGTCGGCCGCAACAGCTTTGCCGCAAGCATGGAGGCACGCTTCTGGGTGTCCCGGTTCCACCTCTTCAATACTGACCTCAAGCTCGAGCTTGCGCCGTTCGTGGATTCCGGCAAGGTTTTCGAGGCGATGTCCGAGAGTCCGCTCTCGCATTTGCACGTCGGGGGCGGAATGGGCTTTCGCGTCGTCGCCAGTCCGTATGTCGTCGGCTATGTGGACGTCGGATTCGGCAACGAGAAAGAGGCGGTGTTCAGCGGCATCGACTACCCGTTTTAGGCGCCTCACGAGAGCTATTTGCAGACGCTATCGTTTTATGATAGCATGCACCGTTGAACACAAAACATCGCAAGACGCTCGTCGCGATCTTCGCGCGACCTACGTCACCGTCCATCGCCTTCTCTGAGATCGAGTCCCTGATTCGGGCGCTTGGCGGCACGGTAGCTGAGCGCGAAGGCTCCCGCGTCAAGATCGAGTTGCTTGGCGAGCAATGGCGTTGCCATCGGCCGCATCCGGGGAAGGAAGCGAAGAGATACCAAGTTGAAGAGGCACGGGAACTATTTGAACGTGTTGGAGTTCGCCCATGAATACCATGTCCCACAAGGGCTACACCGCCCGCGTTGAATTCGATGAACGCGACAACATCTTTGTTGGGCGAATCCTCGGCATTCGCACCATCATCAGTTTCCACGGCGAGACCGTCGCAGAATTGCGTGGCGAATTTGAGGAGGCCGTGGAAGATTTCGTGCGCGAATGCAAGGAGAAGGGTCTGAAGCCCGAGAAGCCCGCGTCCGGCAAATTGTTGCTTCGCGTTCCGCCCGAGGTTCACGGCGCGGCACTTGTCGCGGCACAAGCCGCTGGCAAGAGCCTCAATCAGTGGGCCACTGAGCTTCTCCAAGATGCAGTGCATCATTGAGCAGGCGGCTCAGTGGAATCGAACGCGGCCGTGACGAAGACGTGATCGAATTGTCACGTTTCAGTCACAGTGAAAAAGCACAAAGGGCTAGCGGATTAAGCTAACCCCCTGATGTGGTTGGCAGGCCGTGCAGGGATCGAACCCATGAGCCACGGATTGAGCGCTTCAAATTGAAATTTTTTCATCGTGCACGGGCCCGCCCTCAACCGTCGGAGCCCGCACAAGAATCCCCATTTTGTTACAGGACCACCTTGCCGACAGCCCGCGGCGCATGCTCAAATGACCGCGCAGGCAGTGCTTCATCCGGTTTCGCAATGTACGCCGCGTTCGCGATCCTGGTTTCGCTTGCGGAGTGCCGTCTGCACGTTGGTCCCGACGACGACGATCGAAGAAAAAGATGCAGACCGAACATTCTTCACCTGGCGGGCCACTGGTGGGGGCCTCCTCGAGCAGCCTTCCGCCGCCGCTGCTGTCCAGCCGCTCGCGTGGCTGGGACGGCATCGTCGTGGAGCTGCGCTGCACAAGTAATCTCGACGCAGTCCTGCCCTATCCCGATCACGTCATTTCGGTGATCCTCGGCCGCTCGGCCACACTGTGGCAGTCGCGCCGCGGCCGCATTGTGCGCCGCACGGTGCGCTCGGGCGATGTCATCATCACACCGGCCGGGGAGCCCAAGCGGTGGCAGTACGTCGATGACATCGTTGCGGTCGTTCTGCGGCTTTCTCGCGCGTACCTCGACAAGCTAGCCGCCGAGCTGGACGAACGTCACTCCGAAGGCGCCGAGATCAAGGATGTTTTTTCGGCACGCGATCCGTTTCTGCAGGAAACCGCGATCCATTTCCTGAAGGCGCTCGAGCCGCAATCGCCCGCCAGTCGTGCCCAGGTCGATACGCTGGTCCGTTCGCTGGGCGTGCACTTGCTCGCCAGGTACGCGGTGGAACGCAGAATTTCGATACCCCAGTTTCCCACCATGCCGCCCAGAAAGTTGCGCCGTGCGGTCGACTACATCGAAGAAAACCTACATGGCGACCTGAGCGTGGCGCATATTGCCGAACAGGTGACGATGAGCGAGAGCCACTTTTCCCACGTGTTCCGGGAGACGGTCGGCTTGCCGCCTCATCGATATATTCGGGACCGGCGAATCGAGCGGGCCAAGGCATTGCTGCGTGAGTGTGATATGCCACTGAGCGAAGTCGCGCAGAGGGTCGGCTGCTCGAGTGCGAGCAACTTCTCGATGCTTTTTCATCACGCGACGGGCACTACCCCGCGCACTTACAGGAACGGCTGCTGATGCGCGTCCGCACTCGCGCGCGACTTGCTATGGCTTACCAGGATCCGCGGCTGGTTTGGCCACCCTCGCGACCGCACGCCCCGTTTTGTCCGGGATCTTTGCGATCAGCGTGGTGACGTCGCTCTTGTCGAATTGGATGTGAACGCGGTAGGTGCCCTGGGAGCCGCGCCCACGGTATTCCCAAACCTCGACTGCCGGATCGCCCGGAGTGACGTCTTCTTCGTCGAGCTGGGTATCGCGCCAGGGTTTGCCAAGCAACGCCTCGACCTCGGTCTTGGTCGTATGTCCCGGGACGATTTTGGCGAGCGTCTGGTCGGCGAAATCGCGAACCTGCCGGGATGGCGGCACCTGTCCCGCAGTCGTACCGCCTTGCGAGGTTCGGACCGTCTGCGCCAACAGCCGCGAGTGCGTTCAGGAGCGCAGCAACAGCAAGCAGTGCCGCAGGAAAAATGCGCATCTCGACTTTCAAACAGGGAGCACGCATGCGGTCGGAACAATCGCACGCATGCAGGTAGATCGATGGAGCCCGGACAACCACCGGCAGGAGGTTTGTCCTCCGGGTTCCATCAATTCAAGGCGACTCTCGGCTAATTTCCCTGGTCCTGATCACCTTAGTCTTTCTGGTTCCCACTTCCCGTCACCACCTTCAACGCGTCGCCTGTCGGCTCCAGCACGGTGATGCCGGAACCCGCGCGATCCTGACCGTAGATGTAGCCCCGGTCATCGACTTCGACGACATTCATGTACGCGACATTTCGGCACAGCGTCGGGTCACCCGGAACGCCGCACGACGCCCTGGTGTTCTCGTTCGGCGCCTGGATGTAATAGGCGACCATGCGCGGGTTGAGCGGATCGCGGATGTCAAAGCAGCGCATTCCCGCATTGAACCATGTGACACACGCAAGCTTGCCGTAATACGGCGCGTAGATGTGCCATTGGTAGTAGTGCGAGCCGAAGCGGCCTCCCTTCTGGCAGAAATTGCCCGGGAATTGCGGGACGTTGAGGGTCGCGATCGGCCACGGTGTCTGTTCGTTCGTGACGTCGACGAGCGTGGTGTTGTGCATGTATTGCTCGCTCGTACCGCAGCTCGGCGGTCCACCGGCTTCGCTGGTGTTGATGGCGACATCCCAGCTCTGCGGTCCAGCCGTCTGCGAGAGTGGCGAAGTCGTGAAATTCGCCTGCAGTTGCGGGATCGGCATGTTGAAGATCGGGGTACTGTTGTGCGAACCGATATAGGGCGGTTGCGCGATATAGCCGACCTGGGGATAGAGCAGGTCCGACTGTGACGGGCCGCCGGCATGCGTCGGGTCGTCCGCGCAAGTCGCGCTGGGCGTGTATGCCGCCGTGGGAGTCGCGCTACACCCTGTCAACAACTTCGTGCGATCGAGTATCTGGATGACCCCGTCGGCACCGACCCCGTACGAGCAGACCACGATACTTTTTGTCACGCCCCCTGCGGCTATTACGCCGGTCGAGGTGGAATAGCATTGATGCACGCTCGCGGGCGGATTGGCAACGCCTTCATAGCAGTTTTGCCCGGGGCTGTTGGTGCAGGTCGGCTGCGTTGCGACATCGGCGCTCGGTTGTCCGCCGGGTAATCCAAATTGCCGGATAAACACCGGGCTCGCCGGATTGCTCAGGTCATAAATGTAAATGTGCTGCTTTTCTTGCCAGCCATCGGCCGTGCTGCCGGAAACCAGGTACGCAATACCGGTATCGCATTCCCAGTAGCTTCGATGGTACTGCGAGAGCCCGCCGACGATCGTGGTCAGGAGTGTCGGCGTGGATGGGGTGGTGACGTCCCAGATCTCATGCCTGCCGGCTCCCTGAGTTGGTGGGGCCGCGATGCACCAGCAGGTAGTAGCTGCCTGCCGTCGCGTGGGGCAAAGTATTGCCGCTGCATACGAACACGTGCGGGGCGCCGCCCGACACGCTTCCAGGGATGTGAGCCAGGAACACCGGCTTGGCAATATTCGTAACGTCGTAGATCTGGACGCCGCATAGCTCGGTCTGACCGGTCACCGGATTGACACCGGTCCCCGTTTGAGAACCTGCGTACAGGATCTCGCGATCGCCTTGGCGCTCGACCCACATCTGGTCGCCGTCCTGGCAACCGATCTGATCCATGAATCCGACGACCTTCATGTTCCAGCTTGCCTGTTGATCGAAATCCTTCGGCGGTGGCGGCGGGTTCAGTGGCGGAAGCCCGGCGGCCCCGGAGGGGCCCAAATTGTTGGTGATCGTCGGGACCAGAGCGTGGTCAGGCAGGTATGGCGTTTGTGCCCACGCCGGCCTCGCAAGCCCGGCGAAGAACCCAGCCATCGAGACGAGACCCACGAGAAACGCCAGCCCGATCTCCCGGGTGGGCTTATGGATGCCAGTCATAGGGAACCTCCTTGCGATTGTTCGTCGAGCACGCGCGGCGTGTGGCGTTTACTAAACATGTGCTTCGTTGGGTTCGCGTACCCGGGCGACTATACGTCGCAGCAGCCGGGGCGTCTTTCTCGTTTTCTGCAACCGATTCTGCGAATCGGTGTTTTTTGCCGCCACTTTCGAGGCCCTCGAGCGGTGCGAGCAGCCCCAGCCATGGCGATTGCAGCTCCAGTGGGACCGAGCGCAATTTCACAAGCGACAAAGGGCTAGCGGATCAGGCTAACCCTTTGATGTGGTTGGTAGGCCGTGCAGGGATCAAGCCTACTACCAACGGATTAAGGGCTTCAAATATAGGGGTTTTTTAGCGTGTATTGGCCCGCACTTCCCCGTAGATACACGCAGATGCGCGTCTAGTTTGTCACGTTTTTGTCACGGCGCCCGGAACGCGTGTAGGACAAGACGGTTTTCGAATGTCGAAGCGGCCGTCGATCGCCGTCTCCAATTGCGTCAATTCAGGTGGCCGACGCTGCGCGCGCTGAGGCCTCCAGAGGACGAAGAGCATCGCCCAGGACACGTCGGGCAGTAGCTCGTAGATGAGCTACGCCGAGATCGAGACCTTTGAGGAGACTCAGATTGCTCAGCCGCGTGGCCTCATCGAAATCTAGCTTGTGCTTGTCATCGACGAGGAGGCGCAAACCGTCACCCGCACGGAGGGCCAGCTCTGACCATTCGGTGGGAAATCGGTTCTGCAGGGCCGAGAGCCAGCGCGGATGCCACTCCTCAAGTGCGTCATGTTTTCTCGCGTTTGCTAGCCAGACAAGCGCGAGGACGCGGCCGAGATCCTTATTGCTTCGCTTCTCTTCGGTGCCAGCGATCAATTCCGGACCGATGCGTGGATGGTGCAGTAGATTAGCGAGGGCCATCATTTCTGGCCGCGCGTAGAGTATTCCGAAATCGGATTCGAGCGGATCCTCTTCAGCCAGAGCGAGAAAACGGAAGCTATAAAGTGTGAAGTCGCCGCGCGTCGTCGAAACGCGTTCGAACAGCTTTGGGGCGGAACTGCCCGCGGGCGGCGCCGCCGCGAGTTCGAGAACCCAGTCTGTATTGTCAGGCGGATGCATTCGCAAGATAGGAAGTTCATCGAGGGGCGTTGATGCGTCGCCGAGTGTTCCCCATTTCGGATCTTTCTTGAATGTCCAACCTTCTTCGAACAGCCGTTCTGCGATTGCGCGGCCGTTGCGGATAGCGTGCGCGTTGGGGAACAGCATACCGTCCACGTCCTTGGTGGTGATTTCGCCGCTGCGATCCTGTCCAAAGAAGTGATACGCCGCGGCGAGGCTGCCAACGATGATGATTTCGCGCTGCAGTTCGCGCGGAACGGCTGCGGCCACTTGCTGCATTACTCTGCGCGCGGGAAGCATACTCATCCCACGCTCTCCACCAGGTAGTCTTGGAGCTCGCGGGCTTGCGCCGTTAGGCGGGCGTCGTACAGGTCAAGCAGTGTCGACACGCGATCGGCAAAGGGAAGGCCGCCGTCCTCAAATACGTAGAAATTCTCGCGCCGACGCAAGACGTGGATAGCCAGATCCGCATGCTCGTCGTTCGCTTGCGTGCGTTCCAATGCGGGATCGAGTCGCTCGACAAAGGAGAGATCGACACGTCCGTTCGGGCTATGCAGTGTCAGATCCAGGCGCGGTGTTCCACGCAGATCAATCTCGGGATGGTAGTGTCGAGCTGCGAGAACGCCACCCAACGCAATGTCACTGCGATCGAGCGCCACGGCACGATGCAGTAATGCCTCAGCGCCGCGCCGTTGACCGGATCGGTCGAGATAGTGAAGTGTCGGGTGCGATCGCTCGCGATTCGCGACCACGCGCTGCCACTCTTCTGTCGGAAACCCCCAGAGCTGAAACCGACGATCTGGGAATCGCTTGATAACGGCGCCCAGCCGACGCAGTGCGTTTGCGACGGTGGGATAACTGCACCCGATTGCTTGCATGAGCCAACGCGTGGTCATTGGACCTTTGCGCAGTAGCCACTCATTCAGAAGCACAAGCAAGATTGCGTCTGATGTTTGTGGAGCCCTGTAAGGCTGTATGCGGGCCTCCTGATCGACGCGGGCCAGTAGTTGGCGATCAAGGTCCTTTGGCAGATCGCCAGCGATTGGCGTTAGCCCCGATTCGCGCCTGACCACGAGAAATAGGCGTCGCAAGACTTCGGGTTGCAACGTGCGGCTGAGTAGCGACCATTCTTTATGGAGCGCCTCGTCGCTAATGCGGGGATGTACCAATACCAGCACTCCGCGTTCGACTGGCTCCACACTAATGTAGTAAGTAAGTTGCAGTAGCGCCGCCCGCAGATTGCGGAAACTGTGGAGATTCGACTTTACGTCGACGATCGTGTCCCCTAGCCGAAAGTCGGGTCTGTAGCCGCCGCGTTTGGGCAGTAGGGGTTGCTGAGGCATAACGCATAAGATGCAACATTCATGTTAAAGTTGCAAGTCAATATTAAATTGTACCTTTTAATAGTATAACCTATTGTTTATATGACGCTTATGTAGCTTTCGCGGGCGATTGCTACGGCCCTTCCTAGAACTTGCTAGACGGGAACCGCCAAACCGTCTCACCCAGTCGTCACAGCCAGATCGCGCCTGCCGTCACGAAGGCGCACCATCGGCACCGGCTGGGTCGGAGCGATGTTATAGCGCGGGTGAATCTCCGGTGGAAAGTCGAGCCCGAACGCCAGCGCGATCGCGGCCGGATGGGTGTGTATCTCGTAGCGGCCGCACATGGAAGTCAGACTCAGTCCGAAGACGATGGAGCTCCGGAACTAGTCACGGTACGGCGCGCCCGGCACGCCCTGCCAGCAGTGCAGGTACGTCGTCATCACGTTGGCGACGCGCGCAGTCATGAGCATTGCGTGAGCACAGATTCGGCACAGGATGCGCGGCATCGTGCAAGCCTACCGTCGGTGGGGGCCGGGGCGGTCCCGGAGTTTCTGCGCCCGAGGTAACGCGATGGGAATCGACCCGGCGTGGCCCATGGATTGTTTTCGGCAGTGCGCGGGCCAGCACTCGACGCTGTCGTGTACGAAATGCGGGCATCGCGAGAGCGGGCTCGCATCGAGCCGAAAACTCCGGGAGATGTAACCCCCGACTAACCCCGCAATAAACGCAATGGGCCAGCCATCTGGCTAACCCATTGTGTTTATTGGTAGGCCGTGTAGGGATCGAACCTACGACCAACGGATTAAGAGTCCGCTGCTCTACCAGCTGAGCTAACGGCCCGGTGCCGCGCAACCTCGGCGCGCGGCGCAGGACCTTCGCGCCGAGCGGCGGATTATAGCCGATCACGCCGCCGCGGCACTCTGCGTCAGTTGTCGTGCTTCTGCAGGTACCAGTACACCCGCTTGCGGATCGGCGGCACCGGAATCGGAGGCCTGCCGCCGCCGATCGACGAGGTCGCGTCAGGTCCGGTACCCTGAGGATTGCCACATCCCAAGCAGAACGGCACCAGGCGATCCGCGCCGCCGACCGTGACATTGACCAGCCCCGCGACCGGCGACGGCGGCAAGCCCTGGTTGGCAAAGATCACGCTTGCGGAGCTGACCCGGTCAGGAAATTGAACTGGTAACCGCGCGCCGTGCCGAGGTTGTTGCATGACAGAGAGGTCGGCGTCGGGGGCGTACTCGTGCCGATGTACGTAAAGCCACCGACGGTCGTCGGCGCGTTCACGGCCTTCTCACCCGGCATTGGTGAAATCGAAGAAGAACCCGCTGTTGTTGGTGGTTGGGTCATAGGGCGTGAGCGTGGCGTCGGTGAGACCGGTGACCGTCTCGGTGCCGGTCGGCGTCGCCGTCGGATTCGAGTTGTCGATGATTGTCATTGTTCCCGAAGCAACGCTCGACCCAACATTCAAGTCCTTCAACCCATAGAACCGGTTCCAGATCGCATAGGACTTTGTCCCGCTGCCATCGTAGAGCGGGTGCTCGCGATCTCCGGTGCCATCCAGCACCATGTCGAACGTTTTCGTCGCGACGACGTCGGGCGGATAGAAGAACTTCCGTTTCGTTGTGCCGCTGCCGCCCAGCGACGCGAATTTCGTGATGGTCCATGTCGACGGTCCGACCTGATTGGCCGCGCCGGTGGGGTTGCCGCTCGAATCCAGTGCGCCCGTCGCCGTATACCCGGCAGGCTCCAGATCGACGCGCCAGATGTTGCCGCCGAGGTCAGCCGCGTAGAGCCGATCGATGTATCCGTTGATATCGAAGTCGCGATTGACCAGCGTGACATCCGCGGGGATGGCGTAGGTCATGTCGGTCAGCGTACAGGTTCCGGTGCAAGTGCCGGTCGCTCCCGCACCGAAGGTCGCGCTCCATACCACGTTTCCGTTGGTCGCGTCGAGGATGTAGATGCCGCGACCCATCGTGTCCGTCGTGGGCGGCTCATTGTCCTCGTTCGGGTCGTAGCCTCCGCCGAAAATCACAACGGGTTCGCCGTAACCGCGCACTCGCGCCGCCTTGGGCGCCGACCACGTGTATCCCAGCTCGCTCATGCCGGCCGAACTGTTGGAAACCTTCCACAGGAACTCCGGCGTCGTCGGATCGTTGACATCCAGCGCATACATGAGGCGCCCCCCGCGGCGCGCCGACAGGAACAGGCTGACCGTCGAGCCGTTCTGGTAAACGCCTGTCGAACCGTCGAAGAAATAGTCCTTCGGTGCCGTCGTGATGCCGTTGATCGTGGACGGCAGAGAAGCGAGCGCCACCGGCGGACTGTTCGCGTAGAGCCTCTTGAACTTGGTGAAGAACTCGGTCGGGATGAAGCCCCAGATCTCACCGCCCGGCGTCGTCGACCCGACCGAAAGATTGCCGTTCAGCGGCTGATTGCCGTTGATCGCATGGAATACGCCATCGTTCGAGCCGTAGAAGACGACGACGCCATCCGAGCCCCCGTAGTTGACCACGGTGGGTCGCGAGTGCAGCGTATCGCCGTGCACGGACGGACGGATCGTGATCACGCCCGGGTCGGGGCTTGGTTCGTCGCCGAGAAGGTCGTCGCCGCGAATCCAATTGATCAGCGAGGTGAGACCGATCGAGCTCGCGCTCGTCAGCACCGAGACCCCGGTGGCGCTTGGCGAGCACGGTGGCGAAGTGGTAATCGGATACGTAAACGTCGTCAGACCTGTATTTGTGATCGAGATGTTGCTGCCGAGGTACTTAGATTCATTCGTTCCAGGCGTTCCGCTGATTGTGACTTTGGCACCCGTAGTAAATGTCGACGGAAGGTTCGAGGTGCTCGTAGCGGTGACCGTCACGTTCGGCGTCGGAGTCGCTCCCGTACACGATGTCGTATGTGTCAAGCCTGAAAGGGTCGCGAATGCCGACGGATCGGCGGTGATCGTACCGGTCGCCGGGAACGTCGGCGTCGAGTTGATCGTGTAGCAAAACGCGTTGTTGTTGTCCTTGCTCTTTAAGCCCGGACACTGCCCCGTCGCCCTTCCCGTGAAGCAGCATATACGTCCGTTGTACGCGCTCGGCAAGACGTTGGTGATCGTGACTGATGTGCTGCGAGTGAACGTGCTTGGCAGTGTTGCGCCGGTGTCGACGATCACGATTCTCGTATACGTCGAGTTGTTCCGAATCGTATCCAGCGAAAACCAACCGGTGAGCGTCACTTGGTTGCTCCCACCATCGGTCGCCGTTACCGACACCGGTTGCGCGTGGGTCCCAGACCTCGACGTAATGTCATAGCTGAATGTGAATGGAGGTCGACGCGTTGTGCACGGCGGTAATCGGCACTGCGCCAGTGAATTCGGCACTGATCCGCACCGATGATCGTCACCGTCTGGCCGACGACAAAACCTTGACGCAGCTCGCCGTAGTTGCAACCGCGGTGCTGCCGGTCGCACCGGTACGCTGCAGGTTCGTGATCGAGATGGGCGTCGCCGGAATGCTGGCCGTATAGGTCCCCGTCGACGGCGTCGGAGGACTTTCGGTGATCGTATAGGTGAAGGTCGTCGTGGCCGTAATCCGAGCGTGATCGGGAACGTACCATTCAGCTCGATATTCGGCGCGCCCGTGACCGTCACGCTCTGGCCGGCTGTCAGTGCGGGCGATGGCGCGGCGGTCAGCACCATCGTGACAGTCGTCCCATTGCGCGAAATCGACGACACCGACGACGAGTTGCCTGTGATACCGAAGGCGGCCCGTGATGCTCGCGTTGCTGGTCGCAAACGGCGTCGACGACAGGGCTGCTGCCGCCTCGTGCAGGCTCCGTCGCATGTGTAAAGGTTGCGCGGCGAGCTTGGGTTGGTCGTGTAGTTGTCCTGCAGGTTCGCGAGCCTGATCTGCTGGCCGACGCCGCCCTTTTCCACGATCTCGCCGTCAGGATTGTCGTATCCGCCGCCTGCGCCCTGCGGTTTGTTCACCCAAAAGCCGCCTACCGAATCGGGTAGCGTTCCGGTGTTGATGGTGGGATTCCAGAAGCTGACCGCTGTCGGGTGCGACGAAACCCGTGCCGGCCGCACTCAGCGCCGGTGTGCCGTTCTTGTCGGCGAGAACGAGTTGCAGATTGGCCCCGGTTCCCTGGACGGCGAACTGATACTGCTTGAGATTGCCCATCCAGCGCGGATTGTCGTTCGAGTCAGGGCGGAACATGCCGATGAAGACCTGGTTGAGGTAGGTCCCTTGGCTGTTCGAGCTGAGCGGGAGACTTGACGACGCGAATACGCTGTTAACGGCTGCGATTTCCAGAAAGATTTTGTTAAGGTCATTTTGCAGTTCGGTGGCCGGATCGGGATCATTCGCATTCACGAGAAACGCCTTGCCACCCCCCTGGTTCGCCGTGCTCTGCATTTCCTGCGCCTTATCGTTGAACAAGCCGCTGTACACGCCGATCGTGTATGTGGTCACGCTCAGGGGGTTGTCAGGGTCGGTGCCGAAATTCGTCTGATTCAAGTAACGCGCCCACTCGTCGATCGATGACGTATCTTGACCCGTGTATATACCCAGCGGATTGGTATGGATTACCTGTAGCTGCGCCGGGGTGGGCGTCGGAATTGCGTTTGTCAGGTCCGAAATACTGCCACCCGCGTCGTTACTCGACGTGTGTTTGTTGTCGACGTTGCCGATCATGATGATGAAGGTCTTCTGGCAACTCAATGTCGACGACCCAAACTGGGAGGTCGAATACGAAATACCCGCGGGTCCCGTATGCCCAGTGAGGAATGCCCAAGCCTCGTACATCTCGTCACCCAAGCGTAGCCGTTGCCGTCTGTCTTGATCCCGGTGTTCCGTCCCGTGTCTTCGAGGAGGGGCGTTATAGCTGCTACGCCGGATGTATCCATTTTCGTAAAGCCATAAGGCGGCGGGCTCCTCGGAAACCACCACCAGTAGGCTCCCGAGGTGTTGTTCTTGCCCGCGACCATGACGGCAGCACTGAATTTCCCTGAAAGGGCTGGCTGACTATTGATGCCCTGGAACGCCATGTAGAGCCCGCATTGAATCATCTGGAGCATCGTGCCGTTCGGCAGCGGCGCATAGCCGCAGGTGTAGGGGTTGACCGTTGCATCGTTACTCGCACGGCTGTCGATGACGAAGAGCACGTTGGGGAGCGCGCCACCACCGGCTCCACCGAAGATGTCGATGTCCTCCGCGTGCAGTGCGGGTGACGCGCCGAGCGCAATGAATGTGAATGCGATCGTTGCGAAAAGTCTCGTCAGCAGTGTCTTCACGGTGCTACTCCCTGTCGCGCAATAGGCGGCGCGGCGTGTATTCTTCGTCATGGTCATCAGCACGGGGTGCCACCCGTGGGGACCCGCTTGCCGATTCCCTGATGCAGCGTGACCGTCGTCCCCGTGCTGTTCGCCGGGTCCGTCGCAGTCGCGCTCACATCCCATTGCGTCGACGAGCAAAAGGAATTCCCGGTCCCCGCTCCCGACGGCACGCCGGGCGCGCTTGATGCCGCACTGCCGAAGCAGGGCACATCGTTGGGGTTGGTCGCATCGAGCTCGGTGAGCTTGACCGGGATCGAATTCAGGCACGTCGGTGGCGCAACCGCCACGCTATAGCCGGTCGAGCCATTGCCCGCGACGTCGATCGTGGCCGGCGAGAACGCCACCGCACCCGCGGGATCAGCGGTGAAATCCTTGCTCGCAACCTGCTCGATGACCTGCTGGTCCGCTTCGATGGCTTCGTTGCGGGCCTGCTCGTTACCCATCACCAGCAGGTTGGTCGACGACATGTTGATGGCGGCGAGCACGAACAGCGTCACGAGGATCAGCATGATCATGCCGATGACGAGCGTCGCACCGCGCTGAAGGGAGGGCTCGCGAGACATTGCGGTGCGGTCTGGCAGGGCGTAGGGAGTCATGGCGATCACGGGAAAATGGATTCGATTCGCTGGCTCACGTTGACGACGCGAACCAGCGCGGTGTAGTTGTGCCGGCGGAAAGAGCCCCCAGGCGCGAAGGTGTTGGCGCTGCCGTCGGCGTTGAGCCCCATCGCGTAGCTCTTGGTGTCGGTGAACCCCGGTGAGGCGTCGACGTTGCGGGCGAGCAGGTGGATACGCACCGACGACGACCTGGGCCCACTGGTTGGTGGGAGAGAATGTCGGGGCCGCGGTGTAGGCGTCCGGCGAGCCATCGCTGTTGGTGTCGAGGCCGTATTCGTACTGGATGTTCTCGATGCCTTCGACCAGCGGTACCGGAGCCGACATCGTGCCGGTGCCGGCGCTCGCGCCCGGGAGCAGCTCGATGCGCTTCAACGTCGGAAGCGGGGCGTCGCCCGCCGCGCACTTGCCCCCGCTGCCGCTCGCGACGCTGCAGGGCGCGATGTAATAGATGTAGACGTGGTACTGGCGAATCGGCATGACCGTGTTGCAATCCTTGTCGGTCAGCGTGAACGCGCTTTGCACCATCTGAAACACCGGCGCCAGCGAGGCGCAGTTGGTCGTCTGCGTGTAGAAGCCATTGGCGACTGCGCTCCCTGCTGCGATCGTCGTGGTATTGGCACGGCGAATGACGATGATGTCGGTGCCGGTCACCGCGTCGGGCACGCAACTGGGCGCGGTCGCAGACGCGACATTGTCGACACCTTGCATGGGAACCGGCATCGCGCCTTCGATCGATGCGTAATCCGTTGCGCAGGGGTTCGGCAGCGCTGCCGGCATCGGGATCGCTGCCGAAGGCGCCGGCTGCGTCGGCAGGTCGATGACGTTCTTGACCTCGCCGTAGAACCCGGTGTGACGAATATCCTCGCTCAGTAGCACGAGGGCGTAGCGGCCGTTCTCGACCTGCCGGCTGACGCGCTCCGCTTCCGAGAACGAGCGGCTGCTCGACACGAAGAACACGGCGAGACCCAGCAGCAAAATCGCGGCGATGATCAGCGCCACCATCAGCTCGACGAGCGAAAAGCCTTGCGCCGTCCGCATCGGGGCGGCTGGGCTGTGGTGCCTTGGGCCTCATGTCGATCACGGCGAATTGAGATCACCGATGCGCAGCGTCGCCACGACCACGCGGCGATACGAGTCACTCGGGTAGTCGCCCGTCGCGCAGGTGTTGGCCGGCGTGACCGTGGAGGGCGCCACGCCCTGCCACGCGACGGTTACCGTATAGATCCCCGTGCCCGTCTCCGTCGCGCCGGTGCTGTCGGCCAGTTCGGTGCCGGCGGCGTAAGTAACGCAGCCGCGCGCACCCAGCATCGCGCCGACACAGCCCCCGCCGTTTCCGGCTCCGGTGGTGCAGGTGCCTGCCGCTTCGGCGGCCCCGTCAACTCGTTGCCCCAGTCGCACAGGTCGTAGGCGGCGCCGGTGAGCGCGCCGCAGGCGGTCAACGCGCCCGGACCGCCGACCGGGGACGCCGTGACATAGCTCAGCGCATGCGCTGCCGCGCGGTCGGTGTTGATGCGATCGACCATGTCCTGCAACAGCGCCAGCGCCTGCCCGCGCTGGTACGACTCGAGCTCGGCCTGCTGTCCGCGCGCCTGCAAGCCGATCACGCCGATCAGCCCGAGCGCGAGCAGGACCAGCGTCACGAGGACCTCGATCATCGTGAAGCCTGCCGCGCGCTTGGCGCGAGCGGGCGGGTCGACGGTGGCTCGTGCAGTGGGTCATGAATGGTTTGGGCTTCGTTCGGTCAACTGCAGGTATTGCTGCCGCCGCCGTAGGCATAGTTGTTCACGTTGGGCCGGCCGCTCAAGTCGATCTTGAGGCATTTCGCCTGCACGTTCGGATTGGCGGTGGTGATGGTGATCGTCCCCGGCGTCGACGTGACGTGGCCGTCGCTGCGATAGGTGATCGTGCTGCCCGCCATCGACGAGAGCTGGCTGTTCAACGCATCTTCGGCCTTGAGGATCGTGCCACCTCCGGAAAGCTGGACGATCCACCCGTTCTTCCAGTTGGGAGATCCGGTACCGCAGGTCGGCGGATACGCGGCGCTGCAGGGGACGACGTCGACGTTCGACGCCCGCTTGATCGCCTCGCTGCGCGCGAAGTAGAGGGCGGTCTGCAGGTCGGTCGCCGCGGTGCGCACGTCCTGCGCGAGGATCATCTTCTGCATCGCGGGGGCAACGAGCGCCGCCAGCACCCCGACGATCGAGACCACTGCCAATAGCTCGATCAGCGTGAACCCCACGTTGCGGCCCGCCGGCCGCATCGCCGTCAGCGCGCCGATGTGCCCGTGGGAGACCTGCATCGCCATCAGCGCGCCCACTTGTCGCTCGGCGTCTTGTTGCCGGTGCTGTCGAGGCAGAGGTCGCCGTCGTTGACTTGCGTTCCCGTCGCGGTCGGGGTTGCGGCAAGGACATAGGCGGGCGCGACGACCGCATTGCCGTTGCAGTCGTTCCCCGTGATCGCTGCGGTGAAGGTGTAATTGGCGCCAACGTCGCTCGGCGTCGGGTCATTCAGCCCGGTCGAATCGAGCGCGGCGGTGTATCTGCGCGCGTCGAGCCGGTACTGCTCCTCGCGATTGGCGATGTCCTGGAGAAACTGCTTGGCCTGCGAGCGGTTGGTCCGAACGATGTAGTTGAAGTACGACGGGAGCGCGATAGCCGCCAGGATGCCGACGATCGCCACGACGATCATCAGTTCTATCAGCGTGAACCCCCGCATGATCCTCTTGAACATGCCTGCCCTCTCCCTGAACGCGAGGGCAGTGTAAGACGCGGATTTTTCAGGAGAACGTCGTCGCGATGGACGGTCGGGCAGCGGCGACAGGCGCGCGGCGCGGCTGTTGCGGCTATGTCGAACCCTGCCGCGGCCCGGCCGGGGAGATCCAACGAAGTAGGCTACACCACCTCGACCCCCAGCGTGGCTGCCGCTGCGGCGAGTTGGCGGTCGAAGCTCGCGAGCTTGCCGCCGACGCGCATCGCGAGCGAGTCCGAATCGATCGCGATTGGCAAGTGAAATAGCCCCACCACGAATTCTGCGGATTGCCCGGGAAGGACCACCTTGCGAAGCTCCCCGACTTCAGCGGCGTCTATCGTCAATAATTTCGCGCACCATCTTGGCGGGCACGCCCTTGACTTTCGGCAGAGCTTTCATCGCTGCCACGGCATCGCGCGCACTTGCGTCCGAGACGCACGCGATGGGTAGCAAATGCGCCATGGGCCTGCCCCGATTGGTGATCGTGAAGCGTTCACCGGCCTGCACGCGCCGCAACAGTTCGGGCAGCTTTGTCTTGGCCTCGAACGCGCCGATCCTGGTGCTGAATTTGGTGTTCGATTGGGTCATGAATTAACCAGTCGACGATCCAGCCTAGCGTGTCACGAAATCCGACGCGGTCAAGCACTCAGCCATCCCGCTCGCAGGCCGCGGACTTGCCCTTGTGATAACATTCCATGCTAAACTGTTATCATGATTCGAACGCAGATCAGCCTGAGCCGGGACGAGTACGACGCGGCGAGGCGCGAAGCAGCGAGGCTGGGAATTTCGCTGGCCGAGCTTCTCCGTCGCTCGCTCCGAAGCATTGTCCCCGTTGACGCCAGCAAACCCTGGATGCGTTACGCCGGTATGGTGGAATCAGGCGACCCCGATTCTAGCGAGCACATCGACGACGTCGTGTATGGCAGGTAAGCCAACCGCCTACGTCGACACCTCGGCACTGATCGCTTTCGCGGACCGCTCCGACACCCATCACCCAACGTTTCGCCGCCTGTTTTCGGCCCCGCCGTCGCTGTTGACTTCGACGCTGGTCATCGCCGAAGGTCACGCGTGGTTTCTGCGGCGCTACGACCGTACACGCGCGTTGCAATTCCTGGCGATGATCGAAGACATGTTGCCGCTCAAGGTGGCCGCGATCGGCCAGGAGGAACAGCAGGCCGCGACGCAAATCCTGCGTCGATTCAAAGATCAGAATCTGACGATGACGGACGCAGCCGGTCTCCACCTGATGACTGCGCGCCACATTTCCGTCTGCTGGTCAACCGACTTCCATCTGGGCCTGACCGGCGTGCCACTCGTGATCGGGACCGTGTAACCAGGAAGCCGGTTCCCCGACGCCCGCGTCGATCTCGCCAGGATTGCAGTTACGACTGCGACCCATCCGGTCGCGGTCCCGGTTTCGATCGATCAGGCGCTGGCTTGCCTCGATCAGGCGCTGGCTTGCCTCGATCGGGCGCTGGTTTGGCCCCGGGGGACGGGCGCTGCGCCTCGGGTCGCCGTTGCGGATTGGTCGTTGACGGCGGCCGCTGGCCGAGCGGAGGTCGCGAAGCGGGTCCGCGGGTGGGACGTGGCTGCGCCACCGGTCTACCCCGCGGCGGAGCAGGTCGACGTTCCCATTGTTGCCGGTTCCGGTACCAGGTGCGGCCCCGATAGTACCGGTCCCAGTACGAACCGATGGAGAACGTGACGATCGGCAGGCCGATCACCGCGCCGTTCGAAATGATGGGGACATTCTGACTGCCATAGGGGTAGGCCAGGAAGCCCGCGTAGACCCAGCCGCGGTTGGGCCCGGCAATGACATCGCACCAATGCCATCCGTTGAGGCAACCCGCCACGGCAACGGGAGCACCCGACGGGAGCCAGGCGACCAGCGGATAGTCCTTGGCCGGACCCGCCTGCATATTGGCGGCGTGTGTCGTGTAAGCCTGCTGTGCGATCGCGGTCATCGGCAGCAACGTGCTCGCTGCAACGACCAGTGCCAAAGTACATTTGTGGATCATGGGGTCGCTCCTTGGATCGTGGCGAGTAATTTTGGGTCTAGCGTTGGTTTCATGACGTACAGCCTGGGGGTGTCGGGCCGACACGGCTCAAGGTGATGATCCCGGACAAACCCACGCTGGTCCCACCGCTGAAGTTGTAGGCGAACGTCGCGGCTGTGCAGCTCTGGAATGCCATCGTTCCGGTTCCCACCGGCACGGTGCTCGGGCCAGGCGAGGTCGGCTGGTCGAATATCCCGCCGGTGGTCTCGTAGATCGTTACTGGAATCGAGCGCATGCCCGGCGTAAAAGTGCCTTGCGCCGTGTACCAACGCTGTCCCGCCGCCCCGGCCGTGGTGCCGCCTGGCATATACGTATACCAAGCTGCAAAGAACGCGCCGGAATTGGGGTTGACTTCGACCGTGAATCCCTGGCCCGAGGTCGAAGCCTCGTACCAGTTCCCGGAAAGAGCGAAGTCCGCATTGGTCGGATACGGCGTTGTGGTGGAGCAGGTCACGTTCTGTGTGATGCGCGTCAACGGTATCTCGCCCGTGCGCCCCGTGCCGTCGGTGAAGTTGTACGACAGTTCACCGCTGGAGCACGTAAAGAAGCTCAGGGTCGCGGTTCCCACCGGTTGCGCACTGGTGACCGGCGGAGTATTGAAGTTGCCGCCGGTGTTCTGATAAACCGTCAGCGTGGCGTTGGGCTGTCCGGTCGCCACCGCGCCTTGAGCCGTGTACCAGCGCTGGTGGTCCGCTCCACCGGAAACGGCGTCGTAGGTGAACCAGCTCACGAAGGTCGAACCCACTCCAGACGACAGATCCGGATACACCTCGACTTCGATGCCCTGTCCGCTGGTCGCCGGCTCGTACCAGGAACCGGTCAAGCCATGCTGATTGAGATCGGGCGTTCCCTGGATGATGAGGCGGACGTTGTCCATCTGGAGCCCCGACCAATCACCCCCGCCAACGGTCGTCGTTCCTATGATTCGCACGGTCTGCCCCGCATACGCACTCAGATCGACGGGGGCCCGGTCAACGAGCGGATCATTGGAACCTGATGCGGAGGAGCGTGTGTAAATGCTTGCGATGAGTATTCCCTCGGGCGTGATCACCGAGACATTCACGGTGGTGTCCTTAAATCCGTTGAACTGAAACACCGAGCCCGCGGCCAGAGTCAACGTTGCCGACGTGGCGCTCGCTGGAATGGCGACATCCTGATAAATCTGACAGATGACGTGCGGATTACCTTCGTCGCTGATCAGAACGTGCGTGCCGTCAGTCGGCAGATACGCTTGGGCGGTGCCGCTTGCGCCGATGGTGAAGTCCTGTCCATTGACCGGCGTTTGTCCAGCAGACAATGCCTCGTACCCGCAACTGAAGTTTCCTGTTTGCGACCAGTTTGTCGGAACTGAGCTGGAAAAGATTCCGCCCGCCGGTGCCAATGTCACGGTCTCAAACGAAGGATTCAACACCAGGTTTTGCCCGGATGCAGCGGCCATGCACATGAATAGACCAGCCGACGCGAGCGCGCCCAATGCAGGAAATGAATGCATGATTTCTCCACAAGAAAACACGCTGCAGGAATGTTGAACGCCGCTCGGCCCCTGACGATTCGCGGCACGAGGTTACTCTAGCAAATTCTGCTGCACGGCGGTCGAAACGCCCGGGATATTACAAATCAGGTCGCCAGGAAGCGGGCTTTCCGGCTCCCGCATCCGACACACTACGACTGCGATGCGTCCGGTCGCAGGCCCGGTCTCGGTCGATTGGGTCCCGGCCTGGTTCCAGGTGAAGATCGCGCGGCGGGTGGCGCTCCAGAGCGCGCATTCAACGAAGGTATGACGCTTGACGTTACATAACGAGTGACGTTATACTGCCGAAGTGATCCAGTCGTTCGGCGAGCAGGAAACAGAACGCATCTGGAACGGCGAGATATCGCGCCGCCTGCCGATTCAAATCCAGGCGATCGCCCGTCGGAAGTTGCGTATGCTCGATGCTGCACAAAGGCTTGCTGACCTGCGAATCCCCCCGGCGAATCGGCTGGAAGCCCTGAAAGGTAATCGCTCTGGCCAGCATAGCATTCGAATCAACGACCAATGGAGAATCTGCTTTGTCTGGCGCATCGACCATTGCGTTGAAGTAGAAATTGTTGACTATCACTGAGCTGAAGGTTCATGCGTAAACTGCCCAACGTCCACCCCGGGGAAGTTCTGTTGCAGGAATTTCTGGTTCCCCTGGAAATCAGTCAGAATGCGCTTGCGCGCTCGATTCGCGTGCCGCCGCGGCGCATCAACGAGATCGTTCTCGGCAAGCGCGCGATTTCTGCCGATACGGCGCTTCGCCTGGCGCACGCCTTCGGAACGTCCGAGCGCTTCTGGATGGCGCTGCAAGCGAGCTTTGACCTTGAGGAAGCGCACAAGAAACTCGCGCCCGGCCTCAATCGGCTGGAGCGCGCCGCAATGACCCACTGGAAGCCGCGTCCACTGGCGTAGCTCGCAGTTTTACTGGTAGGCCGTGGCGGACTCGAACCGCCGACCAACGGATTAAAAGTCCGCTGCTCTACCAACTGAGCTAACGGCCCGCCGAAATCAATGCGTATCGCGCGTCAGGAACGACGGCAGCGACGTGAACTCGATGCCTTCGTCGGTGAGTGACTTGGCTTCCTCATGCGAGGCTTGCCCGCGAATGGCGCGCGGAGGCACTTCCTCGTAGTGGATGCGACGCGCCTCTTCGGGAAAGCGCCGTCCGACGTTTTCGGTGCTGCGCACCAGCTCGCGCAGCTTGGTCAGCGCCGCGGCGGGCAGGCCCATCGCCGCAGCCTCCGTATCGGGGCGCTCCTCCGCAGCCTCGGCCGCCGGCGCATTGTCGCGCGCGGCGCCCTTGGCGACGCTCACCCGCGCCGAGGGCAACCGTTCGATATTGGCGCTGTCACAGACCGGGCAGACGACCATCGAGCTTTCCTGCTGGCGCGCGAACTCCTCGCCCGAGGCGAACCAGCCCTCGAAGCGATGCCCGTGCGCACAACTCAGCTCGAATATGATCATGACGTCCCAACGATACCCCGGCGCCCGGCGTTGACGCCGGCGCGGGTCGATATCCTACCGTAGGCCGCGCTCGGTCAGGCTGTCCAGGGATCGATCAGCTCCAAACGAACATGGGCACCCGGGACGATCACGGTCGTGGTTTCGGTGCCTCGCCCATCGCCTCGCGAGGTGGCAATTCGAGACGTATTCCGCCCAGCCGCGCGAATCGCCGATGAATCGCTTGGCCCAGTTCGACCGGCGTCGCAATGTGCTCGACGCGCCATGCCTGGTACTTGAGGGCAATGACGCAACCCGCGATGATCGACGCGAGCGCCATGAACGAACCGACGGCGAGCGTCGACACCCCGGTCAGCCCCTGGCCGATGGTGCAGCCGAGCGCGGTAACGCCGCCGAAACCCATCAGGATTCCGCCGACGATGTGATTGACGAGATCCTCGACCGACGCGAAGCCCTCCCAGCGGAACCTCCGCATTGCAACGGCCATCGCCGCGGATCCCGCAATCATCCCCAGCACGCCGGCAATGCCGAAGGTGAGCAGCCTCGACTGGTCGGTCCACAGCAATAGCAGTTCGAGCAGGTAGGCCGCCGGCGCAACGAAGCTGAACGACTCCATGCGCCCGGAGTCGGTGGCGTAGAACTTCGCCTCCAAGGTGTTCGGATCCTCGGGCAGATAACCAAGATGCCCCGATACGTACCAGCCGCCGACGATCACCGCACCGACGACGAGCCCGCCGATGATGAGCGCTGGGGTGGTGCGGAATTCGCGGCTCGCGAAGATCCAGATCGCGAGCGCTAGCGTGATGACCATCGGCAACCACAGGCGGATGCCGCTCGCAACTCCTGCCGCCATCGCCAGTGTGGGCAGGTCGGAGCTCGCCGCGTGCACATGCCAGCGGAACGTGTCGAGATCGTTGACGCGCCACAGCGCGAATGCTCCTTTCAGCGTCATGTAGGCGGAGAGCGCGAGGAACACCAGCACCACCAGCGACTTGAGGTTGCCCGCGCCGGTGCGGATCAGCGTCTTGCTGCCGCAGCCCGAGCCCAGTGCCATGCCGAAGCCGAACAGCAGGCCCCCGACGATGTGCGACAGCCAGGGAATGTTCGCGCCGGTGTAGATGGTCTTCGCGGTGTCGATCTGCCCGCCGGCCTGCAAGAGCCCGGTGCCGAGGATCGCGACCGCGATGGCGAGCACCCACATGCGCATGCGGCTCCAGCTTCCGAAAGCCACGATGTCGCTGATCGAGCCCATGGTGCAGAAATCGACGCGTTGCGCGACGGCCCCGAAGACGAAAGCCAGCACGAACGCGAGGCCGGTGACGAGGTGCGCGATATGGACGGGGTCGGTCATGGTTGGAGTGCGCGGATATCCGGGCGCGGTTTGGACCCCCTGGTTGACGCGATTTTCAAGGTTATGACTTCGCCGCCTTCGCTTCCATCGCCGCGATCCGCTTGTCGCTGGCGTCGATGAAGGCGAGTGCCCGGTCGACGCTCTAGAAATCGTGCGAGGTCGTGCCGCTTCATTGCGCCTGGGTAACGAACGGCTCTCGAATGACGTCCTGGCCGCGGCGAAATATGGCGGTGAATTGCATGACTGGGCCCGACTGGTGGATGGTTCAGCTATCAGTATAGCGGGCGTGCCACATCCGAAACCGGGCACTGCCAGGCGACGGAAACTCCCCGCTCGCGCACCTCAGAGCCTTGCCAGCAGCCTCCGTATCGGCGCGGGCACTGCGGCGGCAATCGCGGCCTCGCGCGTGAACCATTCGATGCCCGGCATCTGCGCGCCTTCCGGCCAATTGACAATCGGGATGCGCAGGGGATGCATGGTCAGCACAAAGTGCGTGAAGGGGTGCCGGATGGGCGCAAGCGCCTGCGCGCCACCGGCCGCGTCGGTCGCACTCGCGGTGCCATTTGCGCTCGCGCTGCCATTTGCGCTCGCGCTGCCGGCCGCGCCGCCTGCATCGATTACGCCGAACCGTGCCGCGATCATTGCCTCAGGATCGGCGTCGACCGGCATCTCGGGGAAGCTCCACAGGCCGGCCCAGATCCCCAACGGCGGCCGGCGCTCGAGCAGGATGCGCCCATCACGCTCGATGATTAATACGCAGATCGTGCGCCTCGGCAGCGGCTTGCGCGGTCGCGGCGACGGCAGCGCGCCGGTGCGCTGTTCGCGCCTCGCGATGCAATCGGACGCCACCGGGCAGACGTCGCAGCGCGGGCGCGAGCGCGTGCAGAGCGTCGCGCCGAGATCCATCAGCGCCTGGGTGTAGGCGGCGATCGGCGCTTGCACGGGCCGCGCTTTCCCGCTGACACCAACGGTGGTGCCCTCCTGCCGGGGAAGCAGTTCCTCGGCGACGCGCCACAGTTGCGCTCCGACAGCAGGGACTCCCGGCCAGCCGTCGATTCCACGATGGCGCGCGAGCACGCGCTTGACGTTACCGTCGAGAATTGCGCCGCGCTCACCCGCTGCGAATGCTGCAATCGCGGCGGCGGTCGAGCGTCCGATGCCGGGCAGCGTAACCAAGGTCGCGGCATCGGAGGGGAAAACGCCGCCGTGTCCGGCCACGACGGCGCGTGCCGCCGCGTGCAGGTGGTGCGCGCGCCGGTAATAGCCGAGGCCGCTCCACAGCTCGAGCACACGTGACAACGGCGCGCGAGCGAGCGCCGCGACATCGGGGAACTTCGCGCTGAAGCGCGCGTAATACGGCAGCACGGTCGCCACCTGCGTCTGCTGCAGCATGATCTCGGAGAGCCAGATGCGGTACGCATCGTGCGTTCCCTGCCACGGCAGATCGTGCCGGCCGTGAACGCGCTGCCAGGCGATCAGCCGTTGCGCGAAATGGACGCGCCGTGCTGCGCGAGGTCGGCGCGCGCTTTAGCGGACGCCGAGCCGCTGGCGGGCCTTGGTGGCCGCATCGGACTTCGGATACTTGCGGATCAATTCCTCCAGCGTTCTGCGCGCGGCACCGTTGTCGCCCATGTCGCTCTGCGCCGACGCGACGTTGAGCATCGCTTCGGGCGCCTTGGGGCTGTCGGGCCAGTTGAGCAGAAGCTGGCGCTGCGTCTTGATCGACGCGCGGTAGTCGCGGCGTGCGTACTGCGCGTTGCCGAGCCAGTACTGCGCCGACGCGGCGAGCGTGCTCTTCGGGTAAGTCTTGATGAAGGCGCCGAAGCCGCCGATCGCGCCGGGGTAATCGCCGCGCTTGAACTTGTCGAGCGCGACGTCGTACGCGTGCTGCTCGGAAACGCCCCCGGGCGCGCGAGCAGGCGCGGCCGCCCCATGGATTGAAGCTGCCGGTGCCTGCGGCGTGGCGCCGGCACCCGCAGCATGACTCCCCGCGCCATCCGCAGCCGTGGCACCGGCTGCGCCTGCGACACCGGCTGCACCTGCGACACCGGCTGCACCTTCGACGCCAAGTGCCCCCGAAGCGCCTGCTGCACCCGGAGCACCTGCTGCACCTGGAACGCCCGGCGCCCCCGCTGCACCGGGGGCCGCAGCGGCGGCAGCCTCGAGCTTGCGCAGCCGCGTGTCGAGATCGACATAGAGATCGCGTTGGCGCTTCTGCGCCTGGTCGAGCTCGTAGGTGACGACCTCGACCTGACCGCGAAGCTTCGCCACGTCGGCTTGCAGCAACTCGGTCTGGTTGGCGAGGTCGGTGAGGCCGCGCCCCTTCAACTGCTGCTCGACCGCGGAGAGACGGGTCTCGATCTGCTGCTGGAGATCGGTGAGCCGCTGGTTGGTCGCGTCGATGCGGGACCGTGCCTCGTCGTCGTCGAACAACGCGGCGTGCGCGGCCTGCGCGAACGTCGCCAGCGCGACGATCGCGAGCGCCGCGCGAGCGCCACTGAATGCCGGGCGCGCGGACCGGGGTGCGGTGCGAGCCGTCACTCGCCGGCGTAGACGATGTCGTCGCGGCGGTTCTCGGCCCATGCCGCTTCGTCATGGCCGGGGTTCTTCGGCTTTTCCTTGCCGAAGCTCACCGTCTCGATCTGGCTGTCGCCGGCGCCGAGCAGCGTCATCATCCGCTTGGCCGCGTCGGCACGCTTCTGGCCGAGCGCGATGTTGTACTCGTGTGAGCCGCGCTCGTCAGTGTTGCCCTGGATGGTCATCTTCGCCTCGGGATGCGCCTGGAGGTAGCGCGCGTGCGCCTCGACCAGCGGCTTGTACTCGTCCTTGACGACGAAGCTGTCGAAATCGAAATAGACGCTGCGCTTCGACAGGATGTTGTTCGGGTCGTGCAGCGGATTCATCGCTTCCCCGGTGGCTGCGCCGTTTACGCCCCCGGTGCCGGCCCCGGTGCTCTGCGCAGCGTTCGCGCCGGTACCCGCGCCGCTGTTGTCGACGATGGGCGCTGGCTTGGTGGCAGTAGTCGAGCATCCGGCCAGGGCGGCCGCGATCATTGCGACGAAGATCAGATTACGCATGGCGTCTCCTGCATTGATGAGTAAAGCGCACGATCGCGTGCGCGCGTTGTGAAATCCATCCGGCTCATGACCGCGGCAACGGCCCCCAGGCCGGTTCGCGCACGTCGGTACCCGGCGCGACCAGCCGCTGCTTGACGCGTCCGTCGCTGGAGACCGCGGCCAGTGTGCCGCGTCCTGCCGCTTCGTTCGCGTAAAGGATCATCCTGCCATTCGGGGCGATGCTGGGGCTCTCGTCGGAGGGGCCGTCGGTCAGCACCTGCATCTGCCGTGACGCGAAATCCAGTGTGGCAATCTCGAAGCGCCCGCCGTCGCGGTGCACGAACGCGATGCCCTTGCCGTCGGGATACACCCGCGGCGACACGTTGTAGTCCCCGTCGAAGGTCAGCCTCTCGACGCTGCGGGTCAGGAGGCTCGCGCGATAGATCTGCGGCGTACCGCCACGATCCGACGTGAACAGCAGCGACTGGCCGTCGGGAGTGAACGTCGCCTCGGTGTCGATCGACTGCGAGCTCAACACCCGAGTGAGGTCGCCGCCATCCGGGTTCATCAGGAATACCTGCGAGCCGCCGGCCTTGGACAGCGTGACCACCAGCTTGCGCCCATCCGGCGACCACGCGGGCGAGCTGTTGCTGCCGCGAAAGTTGGCGACGGCGCGGCGCTGGCCGGTGGTCAGCGACTGCACGTAGACAACGGGCTTGCGGCTCTCGAAGGACACGTACGCGAGCTGCGTGCCGTCGGGTGACCAGCGCGGTGACAGCAGCGGCTCGTTTGACGACACGATGGACTGCGGGTTGTAGCCATCCGCATCGGCGACCATCAACTGGTAGCGAGCGCCCTGCTTGAGCACATACGCGATCCGCGTGGAGAACACGCCGGGGGCGCCGGTCAGCTTCTCGTAGATGGCGTCGGCGATCTTGTGCGCCGTCGCGCGGAACTGCGCCGGCGTAACGGTGAACGCCATCGACAACAGCGTCGCCTGCTTGACCACGTCGACCAGCGCAAAGCGCACGTCGACGCGCCCATCCGGCAGCGGCCGCATCGAGCCAGCCACGACCGCATCGGCATTGCGCGCCCGCCAGAGCGCGGGCTGCACGTCTTCGGCACGCGCCGGCCGCGGCACAATGCCGTCGGTGTTTACCAGGCGGAAGAGGCCCGAGCGCGACAGGTCGGCGCCGATGATGCCCGAGATGCCGAGCGGCCAGGTGGCCTCGGCGTCGAAGGGGACGATCGCGATCGGAATCGCGGAGGCGGCGCCGCCGACGATCTCGATCGTCAATTGGGCGCGGGCGAGCGACAACGGCGCGAGCGCCAGCAGGCAGACCGCGAGCCAGCGACCAAGCAAACGCATCATCGGGGTGCGGAATCCGGGAGAAGCACTGCAGTGCGGGAGCAGCATCGGCGCGAAGCACGGTGCGCGCCGCGCGCGCGGTCCGACGCGACCGCGACGCTCGTGCATTATAACGATGGAACCCCGGGCAGGGATGACCCGCGCCGTCAATTCGGCGCGACCGTCGTCGGGAAGCCGAAGGCCTGCGTGATGCGCTCGCCCATGCGTCGCGCCTCCTCTCGCTCGGGGTAGGGCCCGACGTACACGCGATAGAGTCCGCCTGCCTGCCGGACCCGCGGTTCGACCGCCGCGCGCATGAGTTGGTTTCGCACGTGCGCGAGGAACGCGGTCGCATTTGCAAAATTTGCAAATGCGCCGAGCTGGACCGTAAAGCCGGCAGGCACCGCCGCGACCGGCGGCACGACCGGGTCCGCTGCCGTCGCCGCGGCGACCGACATCACCGGTGGCCCGGCGGCAACCTCTGGCGCGCTGGCGATCTGCCCTGGAAGGATCGCGTCTACTGCGACTTCGCCGCTGCCGGCCCGCGCAATGCCGAGCTTGTACGCTGCGCTGTACGAGAGGTCGATGATGCGTCCCGCCAGGAACGGCCCGCGGTCGTTGAGCCGGACCACGACGCTCTTGCCGGTGGCTACGTTGGTCACCCGGGCGTACGACGGCAGCGCCAGCGTCGGGTGCGCGGCCGTCATCGCGTACATGTCGTAGATCTCGCCGGTGGACGTCCGCTGGCCGTGGTACTTGCGGCCGTACCACGAGGCCGTGCCGATCTCGTGGTACGGCTTCAGGGTCGTCGCGGGAACATATTCGCGGCCCAGCACCGAGTAGGGCCGGTTCGCGCCCGGGCGCAGCGGCTCGACGCGCGGCACCGCGTCCGGGACCGCATCCAGGTTCGGCGGCGGATTCGCGCCCGGACCATCGTCCAGATAGTAGCCGCCCGAGGTCGGCGGAGCGGTCGAAGGCGAGGGTCCTGCCGGTGGCCGGGGGGAACGCTCGAGCAGGCACCGAGCGCGAGCGCCATCAACAGCGCGGAAAGGCGCAGCTGTCCGGCCACGCACGGCAGTGCGATCGGCGGCGAGCGGCGGAGATCTTGCATCGTATGCGCGGATGGTCCGCCAGAATCTACCATTGCGCTACGTCGCGGCCAAACCCGCTGCCGCGCCGACAAGGACCCGGAGCTCGACCCATGACCACCTACGTCTTCGCGTGGAATCCCAAACTGTGGAACTGGCCGGAGCTCGAGCGCGATGCAAGGCGCATCGTGACGCGAGGCCACGTGGACATCGAATGGGCCTGCGGGCGAGCGCGCGCGATCGAGCGCGGCTCGCGGGCGTTTTTCGTGCGCGTTGGCGTTGCGCCCAAGGGGCTGATCGGTTCGGGCCACACCCTGAGCGAGCCGTGGGAGAACCGCCACTGGATCGACGAGCGCGCGGCGCAAGGCGCCACCACGCATTACGTGAAGCTGCGTCTCGAGTTTCTCGGCCGCCTTCCGGTGATCGCGCTGGACGAGCTCGCGCGACCGCCATTCGGGCGCTTCCGCTGGGCGGTGCGCCAGTCGGGCACACGCATGCCTACATCGATCGCCGATCTGCTCGAGCCGTGGTGGGAGAAACGCACGGCGGGCCCGAGCGTACCGCCGCCCGCCGTGCCTGCGCCACGTCCTACATCTTCTTCTGCGGATCGTCGGCGGGGTTCAGGTAATTGATGTCGAACGGACCTTCGCTGCTGACCTGGACCACCGCGGGCCCGATCGAGTAGGCGTAGTGGTGTTCCTTCGCCGGCAGGAAATGGAAGCCGCCCGCAGGCAGCGCGTGGGCATGTTTGCGATCGAGCTTGTCGCCCAGCCCGAGATAGAACGTCCCCGAGATCACGGTCAACTGTTCGTCGTTGGAATGCCAGTGCGCGGGGAGCGTGTAGTGCGCAGGCGTCATCAGCCGGAGCACGAACGGTCCCGCCTTCCCTGGATCGCCCATCAGCACCGCGATCTTCGCTCCTTTCGGCAGCGACGGCGGGGCAGGCCCCCACTTCATGTCCCGCGGCGCAAGCATCGCGCCCTCGTCGGCCCAGGCACCGCCGCTGGGTGCGACGCACGCCAGCAGCACCAGCAGCGATCCCGCGACCGCATGTGTCTTCGTCATCAACCTCTCCCTTGCGCGGCCGTTCATTTGAGGCTCGCGATGCCCGTGCCGCGCGGATGCGGCTCGCGAACCCGCCCGTCCCCGCGGGGCCGGGCACGTGCATCGTACTCCGGGTGGGCGAAGGTCGCGGGCTCCGCGTGGGCGAAGGCGGCGGACTCCGCGTGGGCGCCTTGCGGCGTGTCCGGGCGGGAAGGCAAGGTAGCATTGCCGGCGTGAACAACTTTGTCTTCGGCTTGATCGCCGGCGCGTTCGGTGTGGCGTACTTCATGTACGGCAAGCGGCAGCAGCGCTTCGTCCCGCTGATCGCCGGCATGCTGCTATGCGTTTACCCCTATTTTGTGCATGGCGCGCTTTGGCTCGCGGGCACCGGGCTCGTGCTGCTTGCCGCGCCGTTTCTGATCGACTTCTGATGGCCGGAGTGTTACCGACACGCGTGCGCGCCCTGTGCCGCGAATGGGCCCTCCCGGTGGGTGGGGCGACCACCGTTGCCTTCCTGCTTGCGGGCAAGCACTGGCTCGGCGATCTGTCGAGCCTCACCTGGTGGGCGCTGATGCTGGGCTGGTTGTTCGCGGCAATCATGATCTGCGCGTTCGCGGTGGTCCGCCATGCCGACGCAATCGCCGAGCATCTGCGCGAGCCCATGGGAACGCTGGTGCTCACTCTGACGATGAGCGGGATGGAGATGATGATGATCGCCGCCGTCATGTACGCGGGCCACGGCGGTGCCGCGCTCGGCCGCGACACGATGCTCGCGGTGGTCATGATCGTGCTCAACGGCGTGGTCGGGACCTGCCTGCTGGCGGGCGGTTTGCGCTACCACGAGCAGACCTACAACCTGTACGGGGCCAATGCGTTCCTCGCCGTGCTGATCCCACTGTCGGTACTGGGCCTCGTGCTGCCCGCGTTCACCGTGACGACGCCCGGGCCGGTGCTCTCGCCGCTGCAGTCCGTGTTTCTGATTTTCATGTCGCTGACGCTCTACGGCGTGTTCCTGGCAATCCAGACGCTGCGCCACCGTGACTACTTTGTCACGCCGACAGACCCCGGCACCAAGATGGTCGGTCACAGCCGCGTCCGCGGACACCGGCTGGAAAGCGCTCCCGATCGCCTGGCACGCAGCTCTGCTGCTCGCGTACGCCGTGCCCATCGTGCTGCTGGCGAAGCAGATCGCGACGCCCATCGACTATGGCATTAGCGTCCTGCACGCGCCGCCGGCACTCAGCGGACTGCTCGTCGCCGTGTTGATCCTGTCGCCGGAGTCCCTGGCCGCAGTGCGTGCGGCGCTCGCCAATGAGTTGCAGCGCTCGATCAACCTGGCCCTTGGTACCGCGCTGTCGTCGATCGGGTTGACGATCCCCGCCGTGCTGGTGATCGGGTTCATGACCCATCGCACCATCGTCCTCGGCCTCGGCAGCGTCGATTCCCTGCTGCTCATGCTGTCGCTCGTCGTCAGCATGATCACGTTCGCGCTCCAGCGGACCAACGTGCTGTTGGGTGCCGTGCACCTGCTGCTGTTCATGTCGTACCTGATGCTGATCTTCGAGCGATGAAGCATCCCATCGCCGGGTACCATCAGGACGAAGAAGGTCACTGGGTCGCCGAGCTCACCTGCGGGCACAACCAGCACCTGCGCCACATGCCACCGTGGGTCAACCGACCCTGGGTCGCGACGCCGGAAGGTCGCAGGGCGAAGATCGGCGTGCGACTCGAATGCCGGAAGTGCGACGCGGGCGCGGCGCCCGACGCCCAGCCCGGTCGGTGCTAGCATGGCCTGACAACCTTCGAGGAGACCGGCATGAAGCGCAGTGGATCGGCGGTTTGGCGGGGCGATCTACGCACGGGCAAAGGAGCGGTCTCGACCGCGAGCGGGATTCTTTCCGACACGCAGTACTCGTTCAGCACGCGTTTCGAGGACGGCAAGGGCACCAATCCGGAGGAGCTCATCGCCGCCGCCCACGCCGGATGTTTCGCGATGGCGCTGTCGGCGCAACTCGGCGAAGCCAACCTCACCGCGCAGAGCATTCGGACGACCGCCATCGTGGCACTCGAGAAGGTTCCAGGCGGCTTCGCCATCACGTCGGTCCACCTCGACCTCGTCGCGAAAATTCCCGGGGCGAGCGCCGAGGCTTTCGAGCGGGCCGCGGAGGGCGCCAAGAACGGCTGTCCGGTTTCCAAACTGCTCAACGCGAAGATCACGCTCGATAAGAAGCTCGAATCCTGAGCTGCGGCCGATAGTCGGCTCGCCCACGTCCTCGGGCTCGCCGGCTGTGCCGAAGGAGTAGCATGGACTCGGACCGTCGCGGCTGCCCGCGCGGCGGATTCGGAGCAATGCAAGCGAGCCCGGACCATGGAGCCGCTCGTCGTTCTGGTTGTGCTGCCGATCGTTGTCGGCGTCGCCTCGGAGCTGGCTTTCCGCGACACCGCACGCGCGTCGCTCGCCGCGGCACTTGCGTCCTCGCTCGCGGTCTACGCCTGCCTGACCCACCTCGACCCCGACGGGAAGTGGAATGCGCTGGCGGGATTCCTTGTTTCACCGCTGGCGATCGCCATTTCACTTGCGACGGTGCTGCTCTGCTTCGGCGCGATCGAAAACCGCAGCATCCGGCGCAGGCGCCGGACTTGATGGGCGGAACAGCGCAAGCGTGACCCATGCGTCGCACACCCATCTATGCAGAAAACCCGGGACGCACCACGTTTTCCAGGGCGGAGCAGCGGCCGCTGCGGAAGCGGAGGCTACGGACCCGTCAGCGGCGGACCCGGCAGCGAAACGTAGCGCGAGTCAAAATCTTTAGGAAAACGTGGTCAGTCCCTGTTTTCGTGGTTTTCGTGGTTTTCGTGGCGCTGGTCGTGACAGCGATCGTGCTGGGCTATGGAGCACTGCACCCGATGCCCGCGCCACCGTCCCAGGAAGACATCGACCGCGCGGTGCTGAACACGCTGCAGGCGAACGTACTGCCGGCGCAGGAGGCGCGTGCCTACGCGGCCGTGCGCGATTCGGTCGTGCGCGTGCGCGAGTTCGAGAGCGCGCATGGCGAGGACGATACCGAAGCCGGTGTCGGCTCGGGCGTGGTCATCATCGACGACGGGACGATCCTCACCAACCTCCACGTCGTCGCCGGCGCGCGGCGCATCGGGGTCGAGTTCTCGGACGGGACCGAATCCGAAGCGACCCTCATCGGCGCCCAGCCCGAAAACGATCTCGCGGTCATCAAGGCGCAGACCCTTCCTGACGACCTTCCCGGCAGCGACGCTGCGATCGACGAGCGACCTCAAGCCCGGCGACGAGGTCATCGCCGTCGGCTTTCCGTTCGGGATCGGACCGTCGGTAAGCTCAGGCGTGATCTCCGGTCTGAGGCGGCAATATCATTCGCCGGAGGGCAAGCGTGTGCTCACTAACCTGATCCAGTTCGATGCCGCCGCCAATCCCGGAAACTCGGGCGGCCCACTGGTGACGATGGACGGTGCGGTCGTCGGAATCGTCACGGGGATCCTGAATCCGACCAGCCAACGCGTATTTGTCGGCATCGGGTTCGCGGTCCCGATCGAAAACGCGGCGGCGGCCGTTGGCATGTCGCCGTTCTGATCCGTCAAGCAGGGAACGCGACCTCCGATGGACATCCGAGACAACGCCGGCGGGCAGGTCGCCTCGCTGATGGAGCGAATCCTCTACGAGGTCAAGAAGATCGTCGTCGGGCAGGATCATTTTCTGGAGCGGGTGCTGGTCGCGGTGCTCGCCCAAGGGCACTTGCTGGTCGAGGGCGTGCCGGGGCTCGCGAAAACCCTGACGGTGAAGACCCTCGCACGCGTGATCCATGGGTCGTTTCGCCGGATCCAGTTCACGCCGGATCTCGTTCCCGCCGACCTCATCGGAACGCGCATCTACAACCAGAAGACCGGCGAGTTCGCCACATCGCTCGGGCCGGTATTCACCAATCTGCTGCTCGCCGACGAGATCAACCGCGCGCCGGCCAAGGTTCAAAGCGCGCTCCTCGAGGTGATGCAGGAGTGCCAGGTGACGATTGCGGGCGAGACGCACCCGGTGCCCAACCCGTTCCTGGTGATGGCGACGCAAAATCCGATCGAGACCGAAGGCACCTATCCGCTGCCCGAGGCGCAGGTCGACCGCTTCATGATGAAAGTGCTGGTCGGCTATCCGCGCGAAGAGGAGGAGTTCGTGATCGTCGAGCGCGTCACCGGCGTCCCCCTCGACGTCACCGCGGTTGCGACCACCGAGGAGCTCGCCGCGCTGCAGCGCCAGTGCCGCACCGGCTACGTCGACCCGTCGCTGGTCCAGTACGCGGTGCGGCTGTCGGGCGCGACCCGCGATCCCGACCGGCACGGCGTCAGCGGCATCGCGAAGTACCTGTCCTTCGGCGCGAGTCCGCGCGCGTCGATCCACCTGATCGAGGCCGCGCGTGCGCTGGCGTTCCTTCGCGGGCGCGATTACGCGCTTCCGGACGACGTGAAGGACGTCGCGCCCGACGTGCTTGCGCCACCGGCTGGTGCTGTCCTACGAAGCGCTCGCTGACGGGATCACTGCCGACGACCTGGTGCAGAAAGTGATGCAGCACGTCGCCGCCCCCGACAAGCTTCTCGACACCCATGTCCGCGTCGCCGCGCGATCCTGAGCGCATCCTGCAGCGGATCGAATGGACGGTGATCCGCCGTCTCGACGGGCTTTTGCACGGCGATTACCGGACGCTCTTCCGCGGTTTCGGGCTCGATCTCGCCGACCTGCGGGAATACCAGTACCACGACGACGTGCGGCACATCGACTGGAATGTGACGGCGCGGTTGGCGACGCCCTATGTGCGCGAATACCACGAGGATCGCGACCTCACCGCGTGGTTCCTTGTCGATCTGAGCCCGTCGCTCGATTTCGGCTCGCAGGCAGTGCGCAAGGCCGCGGTCGCGCGTGATTTCGTCGCGGTGCTCGCACGGGCGCTCACCCGCCACGGCAACCGCGTCGCGGCGGCGTTCTACGGCGAGAGGATGGACACCGTGGTTCCCGCGAGCGCGGGCCGCAGGCAGGTGCTGCATATTCTGCACCGGATGCAGCATCGGCCGCAGCTCGGCCGCACGCGCGGGCACCGATCTGCGTGGCTTCCTCCAGGCCGGCGAGCGCCTGATCCGGCGCCGCTCGCTGGTATTCGTCGTTTCGGATTTCATCAGCGTCCGCGCCTGGGAGGCGGCGCTGGCGCGCCTTGCGCTGCATAACGAGGTGATTGCGGTGCGCCTGTTCGATCCTTTGGAATCGTCGCTGCCCGACCTAGGGCTGCTGACGATGCAGGATGCCGAGACCGGCGAGCAGGTGTTCGTCGATCTGCACGACCGCGCATTCCGCAGGCGCTTCGAGCAGGCCGCGCTAAGGCGCGAGGCGGCGTTGCGGGGCGCGTTCCGCGATGCCGGAGTCGATGCGCTCGAGCTCTCGACCGACACCGATCTCGCCGACGCCATCCTGCGCTTCGCCACCATGCGCAAGCTCAGGAGCCGCAGTGCCGCCGGCGCCGTCCTGCCGCGGACCGGGGAATCCCGCGATGCGCTTCCTGTGGCCTGAGCTGCTGTGGCTGCTCGTCCTGGTGCCGATCCTGATCGGCGCCTACCTGCTGCTGCTGCGGCGCAAGCGCAAGGTTGCGCTGCGCTATGCGAGCCTGGCGCTGGTGCGCGAAGCGATGGGTACGGGCGCGAGCTTCCGCCGACATGTGCCTCCGCTGCTGTTCCTCGTCGCGCTGACGCTGCTCGTCCTCGCGATCGCGCGGCCGGCGGCGATCGTCACGCTGCCGAGCGATCACGAGACGATCGTGCTGGCGATCGACGTCTCGGGCAGCATGCGGGCGAGCGACATCAAGCCCACGCGGCTGGAGGCCGCCCAGGCCGCTGCGCGTGCGTTCGTCGACGCCGAACCGCGCAACGTCGACATCGGGATCGTGTCGTTCGCCGGCACCGCCGCCGTGGTCCAGGCCCCTACCCAGGACCGCGACGATCTGCTGGCCGCGATCGATCGCCTGCAACTGCAGCGGGCGACGGCTGTCGGCAGCGGTCTGCTGGTCGCGCTGAAGCTGGTCGTCCCCGAGGTCGATTTCGACCTGCGCTTCAGCGATCCGCGCACGGTCGACAGCGACGAGCAGCGCAACCGGCCGCTCGGGCGCGATCGGGCCGGAAAGTCGCTGCCCAGGCCGGTGGCTCCCGGTTCGAATAGCTTCGGGCGCGATCATCCTGCTGACCGACGGGCAGACTACGACCGGCCCCGATCCGGTCGAGGCCGCGCAGATCGCCGCCGATCACGGTGTACGGGTCTTTACCGTGGGCCTGGGCACCAAGGACGGCGCAATCATCGGCTGGGAGGGCTGGTCGATGCGCGTGCGCCTCGACGAGGACACCCTGAAGACGATCTCGGGCCTTACCCGCGGCGAGTACTACAAGGCGGGCTCGGCCGAGGATCTGCAGCGGGTCTACCAGGGCATGAACGCGAGGATGGTCATGCAGCGCAAGGAAACCGAGATCACCGCGCTGTTCGCCGCCGCAGCAGCCGTATTCGCCGTTGCCGCAGCGGGATTGTCGCTCGCCTGGTTCAACCGCCTCCTGTAGTTGGTCACCGCTGAGCCGCGAGATCGCCTGCGCCCCGGTCTGAATGTCGTCTCCGGTCCCACTCCGATTCCCATGTCACGTTACACGGCAAATATCCGCTGGACGCGCGGCGACGCGAAGTTCACCGACAACCGTTACAGCCGCCGGCACCTGTGGCGATTCGACGGCGGAATCGAAGTGCCGGCGTCGTCGTCGCCGCATTCTGTGCCGCTGCCGTACTCGAGTGCCGACGCCGTCGATCCGGAAGAGGCGTTCGTCGCGTCGATCGCGAGCTGCCACATGCTGTGGTTCCTGTCGATCGCGGCGAAGCGCGGGCATCGCGTCGACAATTGCCAGGGACGTACCACGTTTTCCGCGCTTTCGGCGGAAAACGTGGTACGTCCCTGGTTTACGTCATGACGAGCTTGCGGTGTGCTTGCACGCTCATCAGGATGCCCAGCCCGATGAACAGCGAGATCAGCGCGGTGCCGCCGTATGACACCAGCGGCAGCGGGACGCCGACGACCGGCAGCAGGCCGCTCACCATCGCCATGTTGACGAACGCGTAGGTGAAAAACATCAGCGTGATGGCGCCAGAGACGAGACGGGCGAACATCGACGACGCGTGGGCGGTGATCACCATAGCGCGCGTGATCAGCAGCAGGTAGAGCAGCAGCAGCACGGCATTGCCGATCAGGCCGAACTCCTCGCCGAACACCGCGAAAATGAAATCGGTGTGGCGCGCGGGCAGGAAGTCGAGATGCGTCTGCGTGCCGTTCAGCCAGCCCTTGCCGACGATCCCGCCCGATCCCAGCGCGATCGAGGCCTGCATCGAGTGGTAGCCGGCGCCGAGCGGATCGCGCGACGGATCGAGGAAGGTGAGAATGCGCTCGCGCTGGTAATCGTGCAGGTGGGCCCACACGACGGGGCCGACGGCCGCGCCGACGGCGACGAGGCCCGCGATCACCCGCCACGACAACCCGGCGAGGTAGAGCACGTAGAAGCCGGAGGCGGCGATCAGCAATGCCGTACCGAGATCGGGCTGGCGCTTGATCAGCCAGACCGGCACGACAATCAGCATCGCAGCGAACGCGAAATCACGCCAGCCGATGCGCCCCTCGAAGCGCTGGAAATACCACGCGAGCATCAGCGGCAGGGCGATCTTCATCAGCTCCGAAGGCTGGAAGCGCGCGAAGCCGAGATTGAGCCAGCGCCGCGAGCCGTTGACGACGACGCCGAAGAGCGCGACACCTACGAGCAGGATCACCGCGACGATGTACAGCGGGACGGCTCCGCGCGCCAGCGTCTGCGGCGCAATGTTCGCGAACAGCCACATCAGCGCGATGGCGAACGCGAGGCTCAGCACCTGGCTCGTCATCCGCGGAATGCTCTCGTCGGAGGCGGAGAAAAGCGTCACCAGCCCGACGCCGACGATCGCGAGCGCGGCGGCGAAGAGCATCGTGTCGACGCGCCGGGTGAGCCCTTCCCACCCACGTGCGACGAGTTGGCCCACCGTCTGCGGCATCGTCAGTCGCCCGTGAGGTCGGGACCCTGCGGCGACACCGGCGCGGGTCCCGCCGCCGCCTCCCCGAGCAGGTAGTAGTCGAACACCTTGCGCGCGATCGGCGCCGCGGCCTCGGCACCGAATCCGCCATTCTCGACCAGCACGGCGACGGCGATCCGCGGATGATCGGCGGGCGCATAGGCCTCGTACCAGGCGTGGTCGCGCAGCCGCTGCTCGACGTGGTGCTCGGAGTACTTCTCGCCCTTGAGCGAGAAGAGCTGGGCGGTGCCGGTCTTGCCCGCGCTCACGTATTTCGCGTCCTTGAACACCGTCGCGCTGGTTCCCGACTGCGTGACCCCGACCAGCGCGTTCCTGATGAAAGCGATCTGGTCCGGACGCACGTCGAGGCGCGACGAAGGCTCGCTCGCGATCGCGTGGATCTCGCCGGTCTTCGTATCCTGCACCGATTTGACCAGGTGCGGCGTATAGCCGACGCCGTCATTGGCGAATATCGCAATGGCGTGCGCGAGCTGGATCGGGGTGAAAGCGTTGTAGCCCTGGCCGATGCCCGCCGAGATCGAGTCGCCGAGGTACCACTTGCGCGCGTCGGCGAGGTAGTTCTTCCCCGAGAAGCGTTGGCGCTTCCACGCCCGCGACGGCAACACGCCGCTCAGCTCGCCCTCGATGTCGATCCCGGTCTTCTGCCCGAAGCCGAACTTCGACAGGAAGCGTGCCGTGTCGTCGATGTCGGTCTCGCTCGCCAGCGTGTAGTAATAGGTGTCGCAGGACACGACGATCGACTTGTACATGTCGACGACGCCATGCCCGCCGGGCTTGTCGTCGCGGTACTTGTGCGATTGCCCCGGGATCTGGAAGTAGCCGGGATCGAAGATGCTCTGGCTCGGCGTGCGTTTGCCGGAGGCCAGCGCCGCCAGCGCGAGGTACGGCTTGAT
Organism: uncultured beta proteobacterium; assembly: GCA_963701885.1. Taxonomy (GTDB): domain Bacteria; phylum Pseudomonadota; class Gammaproteobacteria; order Burkholderiales; family Casimicrobiaceae; genus VBCG01. Next base: position 265,024 of record CAVPBR010000023.1, on the reverse strand, counting down.
CGTCGAGCCGGGCGGGTACGCGCCGCGCAGCGCCCGGTCGAGGAGCGGCTTGTCCGGGGAGTCGTTCAACTCCTGCCAATTGGCCGGATCGATCCCGTCGACAAACAGGTTCGGGTCGAAGCCCGGCCGCGACACGAAGGCGAGGACGTCACCGGTGGCGGGCTCGATCGCGACCAACGCGCCGCGCCGATCGCCGAACGCCGCCTCGGCAACCTGCTGCAGGCCGATGTCGAGCGACAGCCTGAGGTTGTCGCCCGCGACCGGCGGGATGCGCTTCAACGTGCGCACCGCGCGGCCGTTGGCGTCGACCTCGACGTCCTCGACGCCAGTCGTGCCGTGCAGCGCCCGCTCGTAGGAGAGCTCGACGCCGACCTTGCCGATAGTGTCGGTCCCCTTGTAGTTGGCGCTCTCGTCCCATCCGTCGATGCGTTCCTCGTCCTTGTCGGTGATGCGGCCGATGTAGCCCAGCGCGTGCGAGGCGATCGCGCCGAACGGGTATTGGCGGAAGAGCCGCGCCTTGATCGCGACTCCCGGGAACCGGTAGCGGTTCACCGCAAAGCGCGCGACCTCCTCGTCGGTCAGCCGGGTGCGGAGCGGGAGACTCTCGAAATCCTTGGACTCCTCCAGCAGCTTGTGAAAACGCTTGCGATCGCGCGGCTCGACGTCGACGATCGTCGCGAGCTGATCGATGGTCCCGCCAAGGTCCGGGACCTGCGATGGCGTGATCTCGAGCGTGTACCCGGAAAAGCTCTGCGCCAGCACGACGCCGTTGCGGTCGGTGATCACACCGCGGTTGGGCGGAATCGGCACGATTGCGATGCGATTGGTCTCGGCAAGCGTCTCGAAGTGGGCGTGCTGGATCACCTGCAGATAGAAGAAGCGCGCGAACAGCCCGCCGAATCCCAATGCGACCAGCGCAGCGGCGATCACGAGGCGGCGCCGGAACCGCGACCGCTCGCGTTCGGCATTGCGCAGCTCGGGGGCCTCGAAGCCGCCCGCAGCGCCGCGATCGCGCTTCGATGAGAACAGGGGCCGGCGTGCCATCGTGGTGCCTGTCGTCCTAGCGCCGCGAGTGCTGCGGCCGCTGCGGCGCCTGCAGCAGCACCGACAGCAGCGGCCACAGCAGCGCGCCGACGAGCGGCGGCGCGGCGTAGGTCCAGCGCGGCAGCGGTGCGCCGCCGACATAGCGTACGAGCAGCACCAGCAACGCGCACAGCAGCAGGAGCACCGCGACCTGTGCCGCCTGCTGCCACAACGGAAAGCGCAGCACGCGGCGGCGGAAGTATTCAGCGGCGTAGGCGAGCACCGCATAGGCGAGCGCGTGCTGCCCGAACACCGTCGCATCGGCGACGTCCATCACCAGTCCGACCAGCCACGCGGTACCGACCCCGACGCGGCGTGGCTCCTGGATGCACCAGTAGAGCAGCACCAGGGCGAGGAAATCCGGGCGCAGCGCCATCTCGACTCCGGACAGCGGCGCGATGTTGCCAAGCAGCGCGAGCAGCAGCGACAGCGCGATGAACCAGGGCTTAGCCGGGCGCAGGATCTCCTCGGGTGAGGCGGGTCCGAGGGGGCCCACGTTGGGCAGCAACACTCTCATGTCATCCGTGGCGAGCCCGGGAGCGGGTGCCCTTCTTGACAGCGTCGCCGTTCGCCGGTTCTTCGGGGCGCGCCGGAAACGCGTCCGGCCGCGCCAGCACCAGCAAGTACTCGCTGCGATCGACACCTGCGAGCGGCCGGCAGGTGATATGCGCGAACATCTGGCCCGCATCGCGGACGATGTCGACGACTTCCGCAACGGCGAGACCCGATGGATAGGTCCCGTCGATTCCCGAGGTCACCAGCCGGTCGCCCACGCGCAGGTCCGCCGACGGCGACGTGAAACGCAGCTCCGGAGCGTGCCCGGTGCCGTTGCCGAACAGGATGCTGCGCGCACCGCTGCGCTCGACCTTGACCGGAACCGCCTGGTCGCGATCGGTGATCAGCGTCACCTCGGCCATGTAGGGCAGCACGCGCGTCACCTGGCCGACGACACCGGTCTGGTCGACCACACCCTCGCCGGCCACAATGCCCGCGCGCGCGCCCTTGTCGACAAAGAGCTTCTGCGTGAAGGGATCCCTCCCGGCATAGAGCACCTGGACCGCAGTTGCCGCCCCGGCGCGCTCGTCGCGCAGACCGAGCAGCGCCTTCAGCCGCGCGTTCTCCTGCCGCGCGAGCGCGTAGCCCTGGGTCGCCGGCCCCGTGGCAACCAACTCGCGCCGGAGTGAGGCATCCGTGTCCACGAGCTCACGCTTGGAGCCGAAGTAATCGGCCGCGTAGGCCCACGCCGCTCCCGGCAGCAGCAGCGTGCGCTGGAGCGGAGCAGAGCGCGATCGCGACCACCTCGCGGACGCTCTCGAGATAGCGGTAGCGTGTATCGGAGAACAGCAGCGCCAGCGACAGCAGCGCGAAGAACGTGAGGCGCGCAAGAGGCCCGGGGCCCCGGTTGAAGAAGGCGGGAGGGTCGACCGGAAGGGGACGCATCGGGGTCGGGGACGACGTGCTGCTTCAAGCGCTGACCGATCGTGGCGTCAGTTGAAATCGGCTCTGACCCCACTTTAGACCCCACTCTAGTCGCTGGTGAAGATTGTCTGCAGCTTCTCCATGTTCTCGAGCGCCTTGCCGCAGCCGCGCACGACGCAGGTCAGCGGATCATCGGCGACGATCACCGGAAGCCCGGTCTCCTCCATCAGCAGCCGGTCGACGTCGCGCAGCAGCGCGCCGCCGCCGGTCAGCACCATGCCCCGCTCGGCGATGTCGGCGCCAAGCTCGGGAGGCGTGCGCTCGAGCGCGCTCTTCACCGCCGACACGATGCTGTTCAGCGGATCGGTCAGCGCCTCCAGCATTTCGTTGGACGAAACGGTGAAGCTGCGCGGGATCCCCTCGGCCAGGTTGCGCCCCTTGACTTCCATCTCCTTGACCTCGGAGCCGGGGAAAGCCGAGCCGATGGTCTTCTTGATCAGTTCGGCCGTCGTCTCGCCGATCAGCATGCCGTAATTGCGGCGGATGTAGTTGACGATCGCCTCGTCGAACTTGTCGCCGCCGACGCGGACCGAGCCGGCGTACACCATGCCGCCGAGCGAGATGACGCCGACCTCGGTGGTGCCGCCGCCGATGTCGACGACCATCGAGCCCGTCGCATCCCCGACCGGCAGGTCGGCGCCGATGGCCGCGGCCATCGGCTCCTCGATCAGGTACACCTTCGACGCGCCGGCGCCGAGCGCCGATTCGCGAATGGCGCGGCGCTCGACCTGCGTCGAGCCGCAGGGCACGCAGATGATGATGCGCGGCGACGGCGAGAACAGGCGCGACTCGAGCACCTTCTTGATGAACTGCTTCAGCATCTGCTCGGTCACGGTGAAGTCGGCGATGACGCCGTCCTTCATCGGCCGGATGGCCGTGATGTTGCCCGGCGTGCGGCCCAGCATCTGCTTCGCCGCGAGCCCGACCTCCTGGATCACCTTCTTGCCGTTCGGGCCGCCTTCCTGGCGGATCGCAACGACCGAGGGTTCGTCGAGCACGATGCCTTTGCCGCGCACGTAGATCAGCGTGTTGGCGGTGCCGAGGTCGATCGCGAGGTCGCTGGAAAAATAGCCTTTGAAGAACTCGAACATGAAGGATCGATCACCGGTGCCGGCCAGCGGAGCCTCTTCAGGGGCGAAGAATGCGCGTCCGGCCAGCCGTGAAAATGGCCGCTATGATACCCTAAGGCGCTCGCCTTCCGCTCTGATTTGACGTGGTTTTTCGGGCGCGCAGCGCCCGCGCTCGCCGCGGCCGGCAGGCCGCGGCCACCCCGACACGATGGCCCCGACCCCGGACGAAGTTCACCGCATCGCGCGCCTCGCGCGCATCGAGATCGACGCCGAGGCGACGCCGCGACGTCCAGGTGAAGCTCGACGCGATCTTCGCGCTGATCGACGCGCTGCTTGCCATCGACACCACCGGCGTCGAACCGATGGCCCACGCGCAGGACGCGATGCTGCCGCTGCGCGACGACCTCGTCACCGAGACCGACGCCGCGCGCTGTACCAGCAGGGCGCGCCGTCGACAGCCGGTGGACTGTACCTGGTGCCGAAGGTCATCGAGTGACGTGAAGACGCGTCGCGCCAACTCTCGCAGGCGCTGCGCGTCGCGCACGGTGTCGAGCGTCGAGCTCGCGCAGGACGCGCTCGCGCGCATCGGCGCTGCGCAGGCGTCGCTCAACGCGTTCATCACCGTCGATGCCGAAGGCGCGCTCGCCGCGGCGCGCGCGGCCGACGCGCGCTCGCGCGCGCGGCGACGCGGGCCGCTCACCGGCATTCCGATCGCGCACAAGGACGTGCTGATGACCGCGGGGCTGCGCACCACCTGCGGCTCGCGGATGCTCGAGCACTTCGTCGCGCCCTACGACGCGCACGTCGTCGGCGCGGCTGCAGCGAGGCCGGCGCCGTGCTCGTCGGCAAGACCAACATGGACGAGTTCGCGATGGGCTCGTCGAACGAGACGTCGTACTTCGGCCCGGTGAGGAATCCGTGGAATCCCGATCGCGTCCCCGGCGGCAGCTCGGGCGGCTCGGCGGCCGCGGTCGCGGCGCGCCTGGTGCCCGCGGCGACCGGCACCGACACCGGCGGCTCGATCCGCCAGCCGGCGGCGCTGTGCGGCGTCTGCGGCATCAAGCCGACCTACGGCACTCTGCTCGCGCTACGGCCTGATCGCGTTCGCGTCGAGCCTCGACCAGGCCGGGCGCGTTCGCGCAGCACGCGCCGAGGACTGCGCGCTCCTGCTCAACGCGATGGCCGGGCCACGACGCGCGCGACTCGACGTCGCTCGACCGCCCGCGCGGAGGACTACGCGCGGGCTTGCGCGAGCCGCGCAGCGGCGCGGCCGCTCGCCGGGCGTGCGCATCGGCCTGCCGCGCGAATATTTCGGCGAGGGCGTCGACGCCGACGTGGCGCAGGCGATCGACGCCGCGCTCGGCGAGCCTGCGCGCGCTCGGCGCGACGACGGTCGACATCACGCTGCCCACGGTCAGGCTTTCGGTGCCCGTCTACTACGTGATCGCGCCGGCCGAGGCGTCGTCGAACCTGTCGCGCTTCGACGGCGTGCGCTACGGCCATCGCGCCGAGCGCTACGCCGACCTCACGACATGTACTGCAAACGCGCGCCGAAGGCTTCGGCGCCGAAGTGAAGCGGCGCATCCTGGTCGGCACCTACGTGCTCTCGCACGGCTACTACGACGCCTACTACCTGAAGGCGCAACAGGTGCGCCGGCTGATCGCGCGAGGATTTCGCGCGCGCTTCGAGCGCTGCGACGTCATCGCGGGGCCGACCGCGCCCACGCGCGGCGTTCAAGCTCGGCGCGAAGACCGACGATCCGGTGCAGATGTACCTGAACGACATCTTCACCATCGCCGCCAACCTCACCGGCCCGCCGGCGATGTCGATTCCCGTGCGGCTTCGACGCCCGACGGCCTGCCGATCGGCCTGCAGCTCCAGGGCAACTACTTCGACGAGGCGCGGATCCTCGACGTCGCGCACCGCTTCCAGCAGGCGACCGACTGGCACCTGCAGGAGCCGCCCGCATCGAGCGGGGAGGCAGCGAGCATGCGCCGGAGCAGCCGGGGCAGGCGCATGAGCACGACCTGGGAAATCGTCATCGGCCTGGAGACGCACGCGCAGCTCTCGACCGCGTCGAAGATCTTCTCCGGCGCGTCGACGGCCTTCGGCGCCGCGCCGAACACGCAGGCCTCCGCGGTCGACATCGCGCTGCCGGGCGTGCTGCCGGTGCTGAACCGCGGCGCGGTCGAGCGCGCGATCCGCTTCGGGCTCGCGGTCGGCGGCGACGATCAACCGCAGCAGCGTGTTCGCGCGCAAGAACTACTTCTATCCGGACCTGCCGAAGGGCTACCAGATCAGCCAGTACGAGATCCCGGTCGTGCAGGGCGGCTCGCTGACGATCGCAACGCCGGCAGGCGAGAAGATCGGTGCGCCTCACCCGCGCGCACCTCGAGGAAGACGCCGGCAAGTCGCTGCACGAGGACTTGCCGGAGGGCGCGGGCGATGTCCGGCATCGACCTCAACCGCGCCGGGCACGCCGCTGCTCGAGATCGTCTCCGAGCCCGACATGCCTCGGCCCGCCGAGGCGGTCGCCTACGCGCGGCGCTGCACGCGCTGGTCGCGCTGGATCGGCATCTGCGACGGCAACATGCAGGAAGGAAGCTTCCGCTGCGACGCCAACGTCTCGGTGCGCCGCCCCGGCGCGCCGCTCGGCACGCGCTGCGAGATCAAGAACCTCAACAGCTTCCGCTTCATGCAGCAGGCGATCGACTTCGAGGTGCGGCGCCAGATCGAGCTGATCGAGGACGGCGGCACGGTCGTGCAGGAGACGCGGCTCTTCGATCCCGACCGCGGCGAGACGCGCTCGATGCGCAGCAAGGAAGACGCGCAGGACTACCGCTACTTCCCCGATCCCGACCTGCCGCCGCTCGTCGATCGACGAGGCATGGATCGAGCGCATCCGCGCGGCAGATGCCGGAGCTGCCGCGAGGCAATGCGTGCGCGACTGGTCGCGCAGCACGGCATCTCCGACTACGACGCGCTGCAGTTGACGGCATCGCGCGAGCTCGCCGATTACTACGAAGCGGCGGCGACCGCGCTGCCCGCGAACGGCCCGGCGTCCCGCAAGCTCGTCGCCAACTGGGTGCTGGGTGAATTTTCGGCGGCGCTCAACCGGGACGGTATTGCCGTGTCGGCTGCACCGATTTCCGCGGCGCAGCTCGCGGACATATTGCGCCGGATTGCCGACGGCACGATCAACGGAAAGGTCGCGAAGGACCTCTTCGACGCGATGTGGAAAACTCTTGCGAGCGGCGCGCCATTCAATTACGCGATCGGTCGACTTGGACCATTGACCGGTTCCGCATCAGGCGCCACTCGGCGAACAGGTGCGACCGAGGATATTGTCGATTCGCTGATTCAGCAGTTGGATCTCAATCAGATCTCGGATGCCGGCGCGATCGAGGCCCTCGTCGATCAGGTGATCGATGCGAACGCGGCGATCGTCGCGGAGGTCCGGGCCGGCAAGGATAAGGCGTTCAACGCCCTGGTCGGGCAGGTGATGAAAGCGTCGAAGGGCAAAGCCGATCCCGCGCAGGTCAACGCGATCCTCAAGCGCAGGCTGGCGCGCTGACCAGGCCTGACGCTGGTCCGCCGGTGACATTCCATTCGCCGGTCCCCAGACAATCAATCAAGGGCTTGCAGCAATGCGAGCCCGTCGTTCTTCGGGCTTGGCGACGCGATCACGCGCGAAAGCGGCTTATGCCGGGGACGGCGTCGAATGCCGTGTCGAATGTCATGATTAGCTCGATGCTATTTCGCGCCATCACCGCTGCGTGCAGGGCACCCCGGGCCGACAAGTCCGAAAGCCCCAGCACGAATCCTCGAGCATGCTCGACATCGCGCTAATTCGATCGAGAACACCTCGTCGACGACTCCAAGCAGCACATCGAACGCAGGCTGAATCCCGTCGCGTCTGCCGATCGCAACATGAATGTTCGAATCGATGAAGATCAACGCGACGAATCGCCGAGGTAGCCGCGTTCGGATCTCACCGAGCATCTGGTCGACGTTCCGGCGCGGCGGAAGGCGTGACGAGAGGCTGCGCGCACATACTTCCAGCTTCTTCCGACGTAGCAATGCGCGGCTCGGCACGCCGTGCGACGCGTAGCGCTCTGGCGTACCCACTCGGCCGTGGTCATCTGCTGACGGCGCGCGGACTGCTGGATCTCAGCCAGCTCCTTGTCCTGCAGCAAAACCTGGAGGCGCTTACTCATCATGATGACGTCTGATCGACTAACATACGGTAGTCAGTCTCCCGACATACGGTAGTCAATCTCCCGGCGCGGCAGGCGCGGCGCTACGAATGCATCAGCGGCTTGAACCGCGGCCGATGCGGACGCGCGCCTTCCTCGCCCAGGCGCTTCCGTTTGTCCGCCTCGTACTCGTGGTAATTGCCTTCGAAGAATACCCAGCGCGAATCGTCTTCGGCGGCGAGGATGTGGGTCGCGATGCGGTCGAGGAACCAGCGGTCGTGCGAGATCACGAGCGCGCTGCCGGCGAACTCCGCCAGCGCATCCTCGAGCGCGCGCAGCGTCTCGACGTCGAGGTCGTTCGACGGTTCGTCGAGCAGCAGCACGTTGCCGCCCTTGAGCAGCGTCGCGGCGAGGTGCAGCCGCCCACGCTCGCCGCCTGACAGCGTTCCGACATTCTTCTGCTGGTCGGGAGCCCTTGAAATTGAAGCGGCCGAGATAGGCCCGCGACGGCATCTCGAAGCGGCCTACGGTCAGGATGTCCTGGCCGCCGGAGATTGCTTCCCACGCGGTCTTGTCGTTGGGCAGCGCTTCGCGCGTCTGGTCGACGACGCGCGAGCCTCGCGGTCGGGCCGATGAAGATCTCTCCCGCATCAGGCTTCTCCGCACCGGTGATCATCCGGAACAGCGTCGTCTTGCCTGCGCCGTTGGGACCGATGATGCCGACGATCGCGCCGGGCGGAATCGAGAACGAGAGCTCGTCGATCAGCACGCGCTCGCCGAAGCCCTTGCTGACGCCGCGGAACTCGATCACCGCATCGCCGAGGCGCTCGGCCACCGGGATGAAGATCTCCTGCGGTCTCGTTGCGCTTCTGGTGCTCGTAGCTTGCCAGTTCCTCGAAGCGCGCGATCCGCGCCTTGCTCTTCGCCTGGCGGCCCTTGGGGTTCGCGCGCACCCATTCCAGCTCCTTCTGCATCGCCTTGATGCGCGCGGCTTCCTGCTTCGACTCGGTCGCGAGCCGCGCCTCCTTCTGCTCGAGCCACGACGTGTAGTTGCCTTTCCACGGAATGCCGTAGCCGCGGTCGAGCTCGAGGATCCATTCGGCCGCGTTGTCGAGGAAGTAGCGATCGTGCGTGACCGCGATGACGGTGCCCGGGAATTTCTGCAGGAACTGCTCGAGCCACTCGACGCTCTCCGCATCGAGGTGGTTGGTCGGCTCGTCGAGGAGCAGCATGTCGGGCTTCGACAGCAGCAGCCGGCACAGCGCGACGCGGCGCTTCTCGCCGCCGGAGAGCGTGCGCGATCGTCGCGTCCCAGGGTGGCAGCCGCAATGCATCTGCGGCGATCTCGAGCTGCAGATCGGAGTCGGCGCCTGCTGCGGCGATCACGGCCTCGAGGCGCGCCTGCTCGGCCGCGAGCGCGTCGAAGTCGGCATCGGGCTCGCCGTAGGCCGCATACACCTCGTCGAGGCGCTTCTTGGCGCCGATGCACTTCGCCCATGCCTTCTTCGACCGCTTGGCGCACCGTCGATCCGGGATCGAGCATCGGCTCCTGCGGCAGGTGGCCGATGCGCAGCTCCGGCATCGGCGTCGCCTCGCCCTCGAACTCGTGATCGACGCCCGCCATGATTTTCAGCAGGCTCGACTTGCCCGATCCGTTCAGGCCGAGCACCCCGATCTTGGCGCCTGGAAAGAACGACAGCGAGATGTCCTTGAGGATGGCACGCTTGGGCGGGACGACCTTGCCCACACGGTTCATCGTGTACACGTATTGAGGCATCGGGAAACGGCGGCGGGCCGGCCCTTTGGGGGCGGCCGCGGGCGCCTGCGCGGTTGCGGCGAAGCTGCGATTATCGCAGACCGGGACGCCGCGCCCGGCGAGATCAGCGGCAGGAAAGTGGTGCTGTGGCGGCGGTCCACGCGATCAGCGGCGGGAAAGCGGTGCTGCGGCGGCTTGCGAGAACGGCGCGGATTCGGCGACCGAGAACCGCGTCATCGACTGCGCGCCGGCCGTCGCGGCCGCGGCGCCTTTCAGCTCGTGATAGCGCTGCTTGTCCGCGTCGTAGCGTTTGGCCATCGCCGCGGCTTCTTTCTGCTTGCCAACGATGAATTCGGCCTGCCGCGCGAGCTCCGCGTCGATCGAATCGAGCTCGCGGTGCGCGTTCGCGGCAACCGACGCCTGCGCTCCAGCCGGCTTCAGCGCCTCGATCTCCCGGCGGCGCTTGTCGATCTGCGCAATGTACGCCTGGGCCGAGGTGATCTGCCCTTCGATCGTCGACAGCGCACGCGCCTTGGCGAGATCGATGTCGTCCTCGCTCGTGTACGAATCGAGCAGCGCGCGGTCGCGACGCTCGCTCGCCAGCTTCTCGCGCGCAAGCTCGCGCTTTTGCGTGATTTCCGCCTGCCGCGCCCTGAGCTGGTCTCCCGTGGGCGCCTGTCCGACGCTTTTCACGACCACACCCTCGCGGTTCAACTCGCTGCTCGCACGGTCAACGGCGTCGGCGGGAAGGCGATCGCTGTAGTGGACACTGCCCTTGGCATCGACCCAGCGGTACAGGCCTGCGTGCGCACTGGTCGCAATCGCGAGCAGCAGCGCACCGACTACGAGCGCAGGCAGCAGCCACATCGAGCCGCGGCCCTCATCCCTGCCCCGTCGTGTCTCGCCTGCGATCGCGTTCATGTCCATTCCTGTCCGGGTCCGCCGGTTCGTCCGCTGCCGGGTTCGCTGGTTCGTCCGCGGTTCGCGGTTCGTCATCTCGCGCCGTAGCGCTCGCGGTAGGCGACGATCGCCGGTTTCATCGGCGCAAGATCGGCGCGTGCGTCGACAAGTGCCATGACGTCGTCGAGCGTCGCGATCGCCACGACGGGGATGCCCCAAGCCGCGCGAACGTCCTGCACCGCCGAGGCCGTTCCCTGTCCCCGCTCCATGCGGTCGACGGCGATCAGCACGCCGGCGGGCGTCGCGCCGTGAGCGCGAATCACCTCGACCGACTCGCGCACCGACGTCCCCGCAGTGATGACGTCATCGACGATCATCACCCGCCCCGCGAGCGGCGCACCGACGATCGAGCCGCCTTCGCCGTGATCCTTCGCTTCCTTGCGGTTGAAGCTGTACGGCAAATTGTGCCCCCTCGCGGCAAGCGCAATCGCGGTCGCGGCCGCAAGGGTGATGCCCTTGTAGGCGGGACCGTACAAATGGTCGCTCGCGACGCCCGACGCAAGCAGTGCCTCCGCATAGAACTCGCCCAGACGCCGCAGGCTCGCACCATCGTTGAACAAGCCCGCGTTGAAGAAATAGGGACTCCTTCGCCCCGCCTTGGTCACGAATTCCCCGAATCGAAGCACGTCGCGTGCCAATGCGAACTGCAGGAATTCCTGCCGAAAATCGACCATGCGCGCGCCATCGTGGAAAGAAGTGTCGAGTATAGCGTTCACGGCGCTGCGCCTGCGTGTGGTCGCGGCGCCCGGTGGTGATCAGGCGCAACCGCGCCGTTCGCGTGCGGTAAACTCGCGCCCGTTTTCGCAGCTCACCCGATGCGCATCATCACGCTCAACGTCAACGGACTGCGCTCGGCCGAGCGCAAGGGCTTCGCGCGCTGGCTCGCGCATAGCTCGCCGTGGGATGTCCTCTGCGTGCAGGAGATCAAGTGCCAGCCTGCCGAGGTCCCGAAAGCGCTGGCTCGCGCCGCGCCGCGCCCACGTGGCGTTTCATCCGGCGGCACGCAAGGGCTACAGCGGGGTCGCGCTGTATTCGACAGTGGCGGCGCCGGTGCGCACCGGCTTCGGCCACGCCGAGTTCGACACCGAAGGCCGCTACCTGCAGGCCGACTTCCGCGACGTTTCGATCGTGAGCCTTTACCTGCCTTCGGGTTCGAGCGGCCCGCACCGCCAGGCGTCGAAGTACCGCTTCCTCGACGCGTTCCTGCCGCAGCTCTCACGGCTGATGAAGGGCGGCCGCGAGGTGATCCTCTGCGGCGACTGGAACATCGCGCACCAGCCGATCGATCTTCAAGAACTGGCGCAGCAACCAGAAGAACTCGGGCTTCCTGCCCGAGGAGCGCGCGTGGCTCTCGCAGGTGTTCGACGAGCTGGGCTTCGTCGATGTCTTCCGTCGCCTCGATCCGCGGCCCGAACAATATACCTGGTGGTCCAATCGCGGGCAGGCGTGGGCCAAGAATGTCGGCTGGCGCATCGACTACCAGATCGCGACGCCGCGCATCGCCGCAACCGCGCGCGCGGCGTCGATCTACAAAGCCCGCCGCTTCTCCGATCATGCGCCGCTGATCATCGACTACGACTTCGAGCTGCGCTGAAATCTTCGGCGATGCGACGTCGCTACTGCGCCCGCCCACTGCGATTCGTCGACTGCCGCCCGCACCGGAGCGCAGGGTGATCCGCATCGATCGCGTGACGCTCGCGCGCGGCGCGAGGCGGCTCCTCGAGGGCGCGAGCCTGACCGTGCACGCCGGACACAAGCTGGGCATCGTCGGCGCAAACGGAAGCGGCAAGTCGAGCCTGCTCGCGGCCATCCGCGGCGAGCTCCTTCCTGACGCGGGCACGATCGATCTGCCGCCGAAATGGGCCATCGCTCATGTCGCGCAGGAAACGCCGCAGGTCAGCCATCCGGCGATCGAGTACGTGCAAGACGGCGATCGCGAATTGCGCGAGATCGAGCGCGCGCTTGCCGCGGGCGGTGCTGCGCATGCAGATCCGGTAATTGCGCGCGCCAGTCCTGAAGCTGCGCATTCGGGCCATGGCGCCCTGGACCCGGACACCGGCGCGCGGCTCGCCGAGCTGCACCATCGTTTCGAGGCGATCGGCGGCTACAGCGCGCGTGCCCGCGCGGCGACGCTGCTTGCGGGGCTCGGTTTCGACGCGATCGGCGCAGGCGCAGAGCGTCGACAGCTTCTCGGGCGGCTGGCGGATGCGCCTGAATCTCGCGCAGGCGCTGATGGCGCGCTCGGACCTCCTGCTGCTCGACGAGCCCACCAACCATCTGGACCTCGACGCCGTGCTGTGGCTCGAGGACTGGTTGCGCCGCTACCCGGGAACGCTGCTCCTCGTCACGCATGACCGCGATTTCCTGGACGCCGTCGTCGATACCATCGTCCACGTCGACGGCAAGAGGCTCGTCGCGTACACCGGCAACTACGCGCAGTTCGAGCGTGAGCGCGCGCAGCAACTTGCGCTGCAGCAGGCGGCGTTCGCGAAGCAGCAGCGCAGCATCGCGCACCTCAGGTCCTACATCGACCGCTTCCGCGCCAAGGCGACCAAGGCGCGGCAGGCGCAAAGCCGCATCAAGGCCCTCGAGCGAATGGAGCTGATCGCCGCGGCGCACGTCGACAGCCCGTTCTCGTTCGCGTTTCCTGCGGTCGAGATGCCGACTCGCCCGCTGGTGCGCCTTGACCGCGCGGGGCTGGGCTACGCGGAAGGAGCGCCGGTGCTACGCGGCGTCGACTGGACGGTGCTGAGCGGCGCGCGGATCGGGCTCCTCGGTGCCAACGGCGCAGGCAAATCGACGCTGTTGAAGGCGCTCGCGGGTACGCTGGCGCTCCAGTCCGGCGAGCGGATTGCCGCGCAGACGCTGCGGCTCGGCTATTTCGCCCAACACCAGGTCGACCAGCTCCGCCTCGACGAGTCGCCGCTTGCGCACCTGCGCCGGCTCGAGCCCGGCACGCGCGAGCAGGAGCTGCGCGACTACCTGGGCGGCTTCGATTTCCGTGGCGACGCGGCAATGGCCGATGTGGCGCGACTTTCGGGTGGCGAGAAGGCGCGGCTCGCGCTGGCGCTGATCGCGCGCGAGCGGCCCAACCTGCTGCTGCTCGACGAGCCGACGAATCACCTTGACCTCGAGATGCGCGAGGCGCTGACCGAGGCCCTGCAGGACTACGCCGGCGCGCTGATCGTCGTCGCGCATGACCGCCACCTGCTGCGCGCCACGGCCGACGAGCTGTGGCTCGTTGCCGACGGCCACCTCGCGCCGTTCGATGGTGACCTCGACGACTACAAGGCCTGGGTGCTGAGCCGCGACCGCACAGCCGCGCGCGGTGGCGACGCAGCGTCGCCCGCGCAAGCTGCATCGGTGGAGCCAACGGGGCAGCGGCCGTTCGCCGATCGCCGCAAGGAGCGGCGCGAAGAGGCGCAAGCGCGCCAGCAGCGCGCCGATCGCCGCAAGCCATTCCTTGCGCGACAGTCGGCGCTGGAGCGCGAGATGGAACCCCTGGGTGCCGAGAAGCGCGCGCTCGATCTCTGGCTCGCGTCGCCCGAGGCCTACACCGCAGAAGCCAGGCCCGAGCTCGTCGCAGCGCTCGCGCGGCAGGGCGATCTCAGCTTTCGGCTCGCACGGCTGGAATCGGAATGGCTGGAGCTCGCCGAAAGGCTGGAAGCGATGCCTTGATCGCCTATCCGACGTCGGGACCCGGGCGATAGTAAAGGTAGATGCCGAAACCCAGCGTATCGCGACCCCAGCGCAGATAGGCGTCACTCAGTCGGCGCGCGCGGTCGAGCATTTGCGGGACGTCCGGGTCGTCGGATTGCTCGCGCCCGTAACGCTCGATCGAGCGCGAGTATTTCCATTGATACTCGTCCCATTCGTCTTCGGAGGTCGCCATCGCATGCACCGGAATGAGTCCCGCGGCGATACCGGCGCTCACGTTGCCAGCATGGTCGAGATAGTCCGGATCGCCGCCCAGGACGGCAAGATATTTCGGATGTGGCCGTCGCCGCCAATAACCGTGTCCGGCGAGGACGTAGCCCCCCGGCGTCGTCCAGTTCCTGAGCTTGCGCAATGTCGCAGCGATGTCACCGTCGAGTCCGCCCGCGCCGAGCACGGCCGACAGGTGGAAGGTCTCGGGATCGGCGACGAATTGCGTGATGTCGGCCCGGTCGAGGTGCAACCTCCCCAGCGCACCGGTCCATCCGGCGCGCTCGCGTGCGGCGTCGAGCATCGGCGACCGGTTGTCGATCGCGACCGCCATCGACCCGAAGCGTTCGATGATGCGCAGTGACAATTCGGCGCGTCCGCAGCCGAGGTCGAGGATGCGCGACCCCGCGTCCAGCGGCAGCAGGTCGAGCAGGCGCTCGATCTTCGCTGCCGATGCTGGAATGCAGTAGTCGTGGTCGCGATGCGCAATCGCGCTGAATTTGCTTCGGTCCATGCTCGCTGCGCGGCGCCTAGGTCTTCCCCGCGTTGCCTGGAGTTTCCACGTTCCAGGGGGCGACGCGCAAGAGGAGCGCCATTCCCGGGAGCGCGAGCGCGGTGCAGAGCAGGAAGAAGGCGAACCATCCCGTGTGCTCGACGATCCACCCGGTCGACGCGTTGACGATCGTCCGCGGCACGGCGGCGAGACTCGTGAACAGCGCGAATTGCGTCGCCGTGTAGCGCGGGTCGGTCGCACGGGCAATGAACGCGATGAAGGCCGTGGTCCCGAGCCCGACGCCGAGCGCCTCGAAGCCGATCACCCACGCGAGCATCAGCCGGTCGGGCTGGTGGAGGTGGGCAAGCCACGCGTAGCCCAGGATCGACACGACCTGGACCACCCCGAACAGCCACAGCGCGCGGTTGATGCCGAGGCGCACCATCCACAGGCCGCCCGCCAGGCCACCGATGACGCTCGGCCATAGCCCGGCGTTCTTGGCGATCAGGCCGATGTCGGTCTTGGTGAAGCCCAGGTCGAGATAGAACGGCGTGGCGAGCGCGGTCGCCATGCTGTCGCCCAGCTTGTAGAGGAAGATGAAGGCCAGCACGATCAACGCCGCGCCGACTCCGCTGCGCGTCACGAATTCACGGAACGGCTCGACCACCGCAGCACGCAGCGTGAGCGGCGATCCGGCAGCGAGCGCGGGTTCGCGGGCGAAGAGCGCGAGTCCGATCCCGGGCAGCATGAACATTGCGGTGATCGCGTAGACGCTGCTCCACGGCATCCGGTCGGCAAGGATCAGCGCGAGCGCGCCTGGAACCAGGCCCGAGATCCGGTAGGCGTTGACATGGATCGACGTGCCCAGCCCAAGCTCGGCGTCAGGCAGGATCTCGCGGCGAAACGCGTCGAGCACGATATCCTGGCTGGCCGAGAACAGCGCCACGACGCTCGCCAGAACGGCGATCGACGCGATGTCATGCTGCGGATGCAGCGTCCCGAACAGCGGGATCGCCGCGAGCAGGACGAGCTGGGTCGCCAGCATCCAGCCGCGGCGCCGGCCCAGGATCGGCAGCGCGTAGCGATCCATCAGCGGCGACCAGAGAAACTTCCATGCGTAGGGAAGCTGGATCAGCGTGAGGAAGCCGATCGTCGCGAGGTCGACGCCCTCGCTGCGCAACCACGCGGGCAGCAGGTTGATCAGCACGTACAGCGGCAGGCCCGAAGAGAAGCCGGTGAAGACGCAGATCAGCATCCGCCGGTTGACGAGCGCGTCGTGCCAGGATTCGGCCTTCATGCGTTGCGGAAGCGGTAGATCGCGATCTCGCCGGTGAAGTTGGGAGCGACGCTGACCTCACGCCCGCCGGCCAGCACGACGCGGTCGACGACCCGGTAGCCGCGCTCCCCGAGGAACGCGTCGAAATCGGAAACCGTGCACAGGTGGATGTTCGGTGTGTCGTACCACTGGTAGGGAAGCGACGAGGACACCGGCATCCGCCCACGCAGCACCTGCAGCCGGTGCGACCAATGCCCGAAATTCGGGAACGTGACAATGGCCTCACGCCCGACGCGCAGCATTTCGGCGACGATCTGCTCGATATGACGCATCGCCTGCAGCGTCTGCGACAGGATCACGACGTCGAATGCGCCGTCGTCGAAGCCTGCGAGACCGCGCTCGAGGTCGCTCTGCAGGACGTTGATGCCATTGCGCACGCTCGCGAGCACGCGCGCATCATCGATCTCGATGCCGTAGCCCGTCGCGTCGCGCTGCGCGGCGAGATACGCGAGGAGCGTCCCGTCACCGCAGCCCAGGTCCAGCACGCGCGCGCGTTCGGGCACCCAGGCGCCGATCGTTGCGTACTCCGCCGGCGGCTTTATCCTCAAAAACAGGGACGGACCACGTTTTCACCGCAGAGAGTCGTCTGACCAGCGCCCCTGGGTGAAAACGTGGTCCGTCCCTGTTTTTGAGGTGCCGGGTTTTACATCTGTCTCGGCGGTCCGCTCGAACCACGCACGCACGACGGCGTGGTATTGCGGGTCCTCGAGCAGGAATGCATCGTGCCCGTGCGGTGCGGCGATCTCGGCATAGGCGACGTCGCGGCGCTCGCGCACCAACGCTTTCACGATCTCGCGCGAACGCGCCGCCGGAAAGCGCCAGTCGGTCGAGAACGATATGACGAGAAACCGGCAAGTTGCGCTTGCCAGCGCCGCGGCAAGGTCGCCATCCGTCCGCGTCGCGGGGTCGAAATAGTCGAGCGCCTTGGTGATTCCCAGGTACGTATTGGCATCGAAATAGTCGGCGAACTTCTCGCCCTGGTAGCGCAGGTACGACTCGATCTCGAACTCGGGCGCGAACGAGAAGTGCAGGCCATCGCGCAGCTTGCGGCCGAACTTGGCGTCCATCTGCGCGTCGGACAGATACGTGACGTGCCCGAGCATCCGCGCAATCCGCAGGCCGCGCCGCGGTTTCACGCCTTGCGCATAGAAATTTCCGCCGTGAAAGTCGGGGTCGGTGAGGATTGCGCGCCGCGCGATCTCGTTGAACGCAATGTTCTCCGCTGAAAGATTGGGTGCAGCGGCAATGACCAGCGCATGCCGGATCCGCTGCGGAAAGCGGATCGCCCAGTCAAGCGCCTGCATGCCTCCGAGGCTGCCCCCCATCACCGCCGCCCACTGCGCGATCCCCAGGCGGTCGGCAAGGCGTGCCTGAGCGTCGACCCAGTCCTCGACCGTTACCAGCGGGAAACCGGCGCCCCACGGCGCTCCGGTCGCCGGGTTCTCCGTCAGCGGACCGGTCGAGCCGAAGCAACTGCCAAGGTTGTTGACGCCGACGACGAAGAATCGGTCGGTGTCGAGCGGCTTGCCGGGCCCCACCATGTTGTCCCACCAGCCGACGCTGTCGAGTTCGCCAGCGTAGTGGCCGGCGACGTGGTGCGACGCGTTGAGCGCGTGGCAGACCAACACCGCGTTGGAACGCGCAGGATCGAGATTGCCGTAGGTCTCGTAGACGAGCTCATAGCCGGCGAGACTGCGCCCGCAGGCGAGCGGCAGCGTTTCGTCGAAGCGCATGCGCCGGGCAATCACTTCGCCGACGGAGCGCCCGGGCACGCGGACGGACTCAGCAGCGGCGCTGCCGTTGGTATCGGAGAACGAGGGCATTCGGCATGGATGAACCCAGCCAGCTTCGTTGGCTCGATCGGGTTGGCGTCGCTGCCGCGGGCCGCTCCGCTTTAGCCGTATTTGTCCGCCGGAATTCCGGCGCGCGCCCGCAAGCTGGCTCAAATCGGCGCGATCGCGGCGATTCTAGCGCATCGACAGCCCGCCGCGCCGGCTCAGGCGTTGAGACGCTGGATCAGCGCCGTCAGCTTCGATGGCTCGTCGGTGCGCCGGATGCGCTCGACGAGCGCAGCGCCCAGCGATACGTCCGATTGGAGCACCCGCTGCTTGACCTGGAGCAGGTGCGACGGATGCATCGAGAAATCGCGCAGGCCGATGCCCAGCAGCAGCCGCGAGAACTGCCACTCGCCCGCCATTTCACCGCAGACCGCGATCGGAATTCGCGCCCGGTTTGCTGCGCCGATCGCCAGCGCAATGAGCTTGATGACCGCGGGGTGCAGCGGATCGTAGAGGTGCGACACCGCCTCGTCGGAGCGGTCGACTGCGAGCGTGTACTGGATCAGGTCGTTGGTGCCGATCGACAGGAAATCGAGCCGCCGCAGGAACGCGCCGCATCGCGAGCACCGCCGCCGGGATCTCGATCATCCCGCCGATCGGAACGGCAGCGCCGATGGGCACGCCTTGCTCGCGCAGGCTTTCGCGCGCCCGGCCGATCAGCTCGAGGCTCTGGTCGATCTCGGCGGCCGACGCGAGCATCGGCAGCAGGATCCGCACGTTGCCATAGTGAGAAGCGCGCAGGATCGCACGCAGTTGCGTCAGGAACAGTTTCGGCTCAGCCAGGCAGAAGCGCACCGCGCGAAGTCCCAGCGCCGGATTCGGGGCGACCCGCGCCAACCCGTCGAGGCCCGCGCTCTGCTTGTCGGCACCGAGGTCGAACGTGCGGATCGTGACCGGCTTGCCCTGCATTCCGGCTGCAACTTTGCGGAAGGCCTCGAACTGCTCGTCCTCGGAAGGCAGGCCGTCGCGATCGAGGAACAGGAACTCCGAGCGGAACAGGCCGATCCCTTCCGCACCGTTCGCGAGCGCCGAGTCGATGTCGTCGGGCATCTCGATGTTCGCGCGCAGCGCGACGCGGATGCCGTCGAGGGTCTCGGCAGGCTTGCTCCGCAGCCGCTTCAGCTTCTGGCGCGCGAGATCGAGCTCGTTCTGGCGCAGGCGATATTCCGCGAGGACCGCGCGATCCGGGTTGACGATGACGACATGATTGCCGCCGTCGACGATCAGCATCTCGCCGTCACGGATCAACTGCCGCGCGTTGTGCGTCGCGACGACGGCCGGGACGTTCAGGCCGCGCGCGACGATGGCCGTGTGCGACGTGATGCCGCCCAGGTCGGTCAGGAAGCCGCCGAAGCGGTGGTGCTTGAACTGGATGATGTCGGCCGGCGACAGGTCGTGGGCGACCAGGATCGTCTGTTCTTCGGCGCTCGGCGCAGGCAGCATCCCCGGGCGCCCCATCAGGCGCTTCAACACGCGCTCGCCGACCTGGACCACGTCGGACTTGCGCTCGCGCAGGTAGGCATTGTCGATCTGGTCGAACTGGTCGACCAGGACGCCCAATTGCACGGTGAGCGCCCACTCGGCGTTGCAGCGTTGCTCGGCGATGATCCGCTTCGGCGCTTCGGCCAGGGTCGGATCGTTGAGGATCATCGAGTGGACGTCGAGGAACGCGCCGAACTCTCCCGGCGCCTCTCCGGCGCCGATCGACGCACGCAGCGCCTCGAGCTCGCGGCGCACGTCGGTCACTGCAGCGCTGAAGCGCTCGACCTCGGCAGCGACCTTTTGCGGCGCGATCGCATAGTGAGCGACCTCGAGCGTCGCATGCGAGACGAGCTGCGCGCGGCCGATGGCGATGCCCGCGGAGACCCCGATGCCGTGGAGCGCGAAGCTCACCATCCCTGCCGCCTCGATTCGCCCATCGCGGTTACTGCCCCTCCCCGAAACAATCACCGATCAGCGCGCACAGCGCCTCCATCGCCTCGCTCTCGTCGGGCCCATCGATTTCCAAGGTCACGCGCGACCCTTGCCGGCCGCCAGCATCATGACGCCCATGATGCTCTTCGCGTTGACCTTGCGGCCGTTGCGCGCGATCTGCACGTCGCTCTGGAACTTCGCGGCGAGTTGGGTGAGCTTGGCCGATGCCCGGGCATGCAACCCGAGGCGATTGAGGATCTCAACCTCGCGTTGCTGCATGACGCGTCGCCGCCGGAACGTGCAGCACGCCTTCGCAACCGCCAGATACGGCCTTGCCCAGCAGCGTGTCCATGCCGCGGGTCCGGTAGGTGAACGCGCGCACCAGCATCGGCAGGTTCACGCCGCTCAGCACCTCGACGCGCCCGGGCCGGGCGAGCTTCATCGCCAGGTTGCAGGGCGTGGCGCCGAAGATGTCGCAGAACAGCGCAACGCCGTCGCCGGTATCGAGCGCGGCAATCGCCTTGCGCGCCTTGGGCAACAGTGACGCAGGATCATCACCCGGGCCGACGGCGAGAACGCCAACCTGGGGCGGGCGCGCGCCCAGCACATGGGTCAGCGCGGCGACGAGACTCTCGCCCAGGCTGCCGTGCGCGACGATCAGGACCCCGATCATGCTGCTGGCGCCGGGCCGCAGCCGGAGCGTCCGGCGAGGCTCACGTTGAAGCCTGCCCTCGACAGGCGCCAATCAGCGCGTCGGCGAACAGCGCACCGACGTCGAATCCGCTCTGCTCGGCGATTTCGACGAAGCACGTCGGGCTCGTCACGTTGATCTCGGTCAGGTACTGCCCGATGACGTCGATCCCGGTCACCAGCATGCCTTCTGCCCACAGCGGGCCCGCGAGCGCCTCCGCGATCTCGCGGTCGCGCGGCGAGAGCGGCTGCGCAATACCGCGCCCGCCTGCGGCGAGGTTGCCGCGCGTCTCACCCGGCCTGGGGATGCGCGCGAGCGAATACGGGACGACCTTGCCGCCGATCAGCAGGATGCGCTTGTCGCCGGCGCTGATCTCGAAGATGAAGCGCTGGGCCATGACGGTGCGGGCGCCCAGTTGCGACACCGTTTCGACGATGACGTTGCGGTTAGGGTCGTCGCGACGCACCCGGAATATCGACGTGCCGCCCATGCCGTCCAGCGGCTTGACGATGACGTCGGCATGCTCGTCGATGAACGCATGGATCATTGCCGCATCGCGCGTCACCAAGCGTAGGCGGGATGAAATCCGGGAAGCGCGAGATCGCCATCTTTTCGTTGCAGTCGCGGATCGCCCGCGGCCGGTTGAACACCCGCGCGCCTTCGGTTTCCGCAGCTTCGAGCAGGTACGTCGAGTAGACGTATTCCATGTCGAAGGGCGGATCCTTGCGCATCAGGACCGCGGCGTAGTCCGCAAGCGCGCGCGTCTCGGGCTCGCCTTCCGTGTACCAGTCGTGGTCATCCGTGTGCAGTTCGAGCGGCCGGCGCTTGCGCGCGTTCGCGCCGTCGCGCCAGTACACGTCGCCTTGCGCGAGCGCGTGGACGCGGTGCCCGAGCGCAGCGACCGCGCGCATCATCGCGATGGTGCTGTCCTTGTAGGCCTTGACCTGCGGCAGCGGATCGAGAATGAAGGCGAAGTCCATCGTGGGTCCGGCGCGGGGCGGACGGGCATCCTACCGCATTCGCGCACGGCCCCGCGGTTGCGTCCCCTGCGCTGCGCCGGATAAGCCGCGGCGTCGCGCGCGCTGCGCCGGTTCAGCGCAACAGCCGCGACAGCGCGGCCAGGTCCGCTGCTCCCGCCTTCGCCGCCTTGGCATGCGACGCTGCGATAGCGTTTCGCCACCTCTGCGCCGATCTCGGTCAGCCGTGCCCCACCGCCGCGCGCGCCGCCGGTCTCCGCCGCAACCACCGGATGCGCGAAGCAGCGGTTCATCGTGTCGACCAGGAGCCACGCCCGCCGATAGGACATGCCGAGCTTCCGCGCCGCGGCGCTGATCGACCCGGTCGCGGCAATCGCCTCGAGCAGATCGACCTTGCCAGGCCCGAGCGCGATGTCTTCTCCCCTGACGATGCGCAGGCGGAACTGCGCTTGGGGCTCGATGTCGTGCATGGGGCGTTTCGGGAGGAGCCGGTGCCGAGAGACGTGGTGCGTCCCGGTTTCCGGAGCGAAAGGTGGTGCGTCCCGGTTTTGCAGTTCTGGGTCGCGCTTTGGAGTCGCTCTACGCGCTGGAACGCGCCGCCGGCAGCGCCTTCAGGAGCGGCGCGATGATGTCCATCGGCAACGGGAACACGATCGTCGAATTCTTGTCGGCTGCGATTACCGTCAGCGTCTCCAGATAGCGCAGCTGTATGGCCAGAGGCGCTTGCGCCAGCACCTGTGCCGCCTCGAAAAGCTTCTGCGCCGCCTGCATCTCGCCTTCGGCGTGGATCACCTTGGCGCGCCGCTCGCGCTCGGCCTCGGCCTGGCGCGCGATTGCGCGGATCATCGTCTCGTTGATGTCGACGTGCTTGATTTCGACGTTCGCCACCTTGATCCCCCACGACAGCGTCTGCACGTCGAGCGTCTGCTGGATGTCGATGTTGAGTTTCTCGCGCTGCGACAGCATCTCGTCCAGGTCGTGCTTGCCGAGCACCGAACGCAGCGTCGTCTGCGCGAGCTGCGAGGTCGCCATCAGGAAATTCTCGACCTCGATGATCGCCTTCTGCGGGTCGACCACGCGGAAATAGACGACCGCGTTCACCTTGACCGACACGTTGTCGCGCGAAATGACGTCCTGGCTCGGCACGTCGAGGACGACCGTTCGCAACTCGACCCGCACCATCTGCTGGATCCCCGGAATCAGCACGACGAGTCCGGGACCCTTGACCTTCCAGAAGCGGCCGATCTGGAACACGACGCCGCGCTGATATTCGCGCAGCACGCGCAGCGACGACATCAGGATCGCGACGATGATGACCAGCAATACCAGCGGACTCACGATTCCCATGGGACTCCTCCTCAGTCGGGTACAACCCGTGGCAGTGTGCCATCCACCGCGACGACGCGGATCCTGCGGCCGCGCTCGAGTGGCGCACTCACGCTAACCTTCCACGTCTCGCCGCGAATGTTCGCCCAGCCGGTACCGGCCACGCCGGCATCCTCGACCATCTCGCCCTCGGCACCGACCAGCGTCACGACCCCGCTCACGACCGGCCGGCGCCGCGCGCGCAAGGCCAAGCGCAGACGGTGATCACGAACGCGGCACTGATGAGCGCCAGCACGACGATCAGCGCCAGCGGCACGCCGTAGCCCGGCGTGTCGGTGTCGATCAGCATGGTCGCCCCGACAATGAAAGCGATGATGCCCCCCGCCCCCAGCGAACCGTATGCAGGAACGAACGCCTCGCCGATCATGAACGCGATGCCGAGCGCGATCAACGCGAGGCCTGCGTAACTCACCGGGAGGAGGTGCAGCGCATAGAACGCGACCAGCAATGCCACTGCGCCGGTCACGCCGGGATACACGTAGCCGGGGTGGCCGAACTCGAAGATCAGGCCGAAGATGCCGACCAGCATCAGGATCATCGCAACCGAGGGGTCGGTGATGGTCGCGAGCAGCGTCGCGCGCCAGTCCGGATTGAACGCGATTCCCGGTGCGCCGGCAAGGTGAAGGACCCGTGAGCCGCCCGCGGTCGCGAGCGTGCGGCCGTCCAAACGGCGCAGGAGGTCTGCAGGATCGCTGGCGATAAGGTCGACCACGTTCTGCGCCAGCGCCTCGTTGGCGGAAAGGCTCGCCGCCTGGTAGACCGCTCGCTCGGCCCAGCCGGCATTGCGGCCACGAAGCTGCGCGAGGCTGCGAATGTATGCGGCAGCATCCTGCATCGCCTTGCGCTCGTGCACGTCGGCGCTCGCGGGTGGCGCAGCGGCGCCGGGTGTAGCGGCTCCCGGTGCAGGGGCGCCCGGCGCTGCGGTGGCGGGCAACGTAGCGGGCGGCACCGGGGCCGGCGACAACGGGACCCCGATGCCGATCGAGACCGGCGATGCCGCCCCGAGGTTCGTCCCCGGCGCCATCGCAGCGACATGGCAGGCATACAGAATGAATGTGCCCGCGCTTGCGGCACGCGCCCCTGACGGCGCGACAAAGCCGGCAACCGGTACCGGTGACGCGAGAATCGCCTGGATGATTGCGCGCATCGACGTGTCGAGCCCGCCGGGTGTGTCGATTTCGAGCATGACGAGCTGCGCCCCGACCTTGGTTGCCTGGGCGAGACCGCGCTGTACGTACTCGGCCGTCGCGGGACCGATGACACCGTCGATGTGCAAGGTCACCACCGGCGCGGGAGTCGAAGGCGTGCTCGACGCCGGGGTGGATGGCCCAATTGACGCGGGCGTCGGTGCCGAAGTCGCGCCCAACGCGGACGCCGCAGCGAGTGCGATCGCCAGCGCGAACGCGGCTGCCGCTGCCCTTCGAAGCGCGCGTGCGGTGGTCATTCGCATCCTCCGCGCTCAGCGCGGCGCGAGCGATCCGGGACTGCGCGCAGGCAAGGGCCCGGGATTGAGGTTCGGCCGCGGACCGAAATCGGGCCGCGTCGGCCCTGCGGCATCTGCCATCGCGAGCGCCGTTGCCAGCGCGGTCTCGAGCTGCCGGTCGCGGCCCTCGCGCGCATCCTGCGGCGCATTGTCGATTTCGATCTCCGGGTCGGTGCCGTAGTTCTCGACGCTCCAGCCGACGTCGCTGAACCAGAACGAGAATTCGGGCTGGGTCGTTTCCGTTCCGTCGACCAGCGGGTGGCGTGGATAGATGCCGATGACACCGCCCCAGGTGCGGGTTCCGACGAGCTTGCCGATCTTCATCAGCTTGAAGCAGTGCGAGAAGATGTCGCCATCGGATCCTGCGTGCTCGTTGGTCAGTGCCACCACGGGCCCCGCAGGCGATTCGCTGGGATACGGCTCGGGCTGGCCCCAGCGCGACAGGTCGTAGCCCAGGCGTCTGCGCGCGAGCTTTTCCAGCAGGAGCTGCGAAACGTGACCACCGCGGTTATAGCGCAGGTCGATGATCAGCGCGTCGCGGTCGCATTCGCCGCTGAAATACCGGTGGAATTCGGCGAATCCTGCCGACATCATGTCGGGCAGATGAAGGTAGCCGGTGCGCTCGTTCGACCGCTGGTGCACAAAGCGGCGATTACGCTCGACCCATTCGCGGTAGCGCGCCGGCACTTCGTCGACAAGGGTCGTGACCAGCACGTTGCGTGGCGCCGTGCCGGGCGCCGTGCCCGGCGCCGCGGGCATCGCGGGCGCGAGCGTCAGTTCGACCTTGGCGCCCGCCTGATTGACGAGCAGCGCCTGCGGCGGACGCTCACGCGTCACGGACTGGCCGTTGACGGCGACAATGCGCTCGCCGGGCCGCGCCTGCACACCGATCGCGTTGAGCGGCGAATCGCAGGACGCATCCCAGGAATCGCCTTCGACCGTGCGGACGATCTCGTAGCCATCGGCGTCGCGCGCCGCGCGCAGCTCGGCGGCAAGATGGCCGAGGGCGACGGCAGGCGGGCGACGGTAATCGCCTCCCATCTCGTAGGCATGCGAGGTCCCCAGCTCGCCCTGCATCTCCCAGATGAGATCCGACAATTCGCTTCGCGTCGCGATCCTCGCGAGCAGGGGCTCGTAGCGCCTGTACTGCGCATCCCAGTCGACGCCGGACATGTCCTGCACCCAGAACTGGTCGCGCTGCAGCCGCCACACTTCGCGCAGCATCTGGTTCCATTCCCGCGGCGGGTCCACGGCCACGCGCACGCGCCCGAGGTCGATCAGGCCCGACTTGCGCGAGGGGACGCTGGCGTCGGCCGAATCCCGCTCGCGTGGGTCCGGCGCGCGATCGGCACGCACCGCGATGAGCTTCTTGTCGTCGCGCAGGACGAGCGTCGCATGGTCGCCGGCAACGATGAACTCGTCGGCACACTCGCGCAGCGTCTCGCATTTCATGGTGTCGAAATCGAAGACCTCGAGGCGCCCGGGCGACTCCTTGTGGCCGCCCCGGCCATGCGCGCCTGCGATCGGCAGCAACGTCCAAACGACGCGGTGGTTGGCCACTCCCGCGATCTGTCCGTAGCGCCCCTCCGGCACCGGGAACGCTGCGGTCCGGCGCAGGATTGCGTCGAGATCGACGCGGATGTCGGCCGGCGATTCCGGCTCCTTCGCCGCAGCCGACTTGCGCTCGTCCCGGGCAAGGCCGTGCGGCGAAGGTTCGAACGGTGCGGTCGCATCCGAGGCGAGCGCGATCAGGTAAGGGCGCGCAGCGCGGGGGAACGAGAGCTCGAACTGAACTGCGTCGTAGACCGGATCGAAGGTGCGCACCGACAGAAAATAGAGATACTTGCCCGCGGGATCGAACGCCGGGCAATAGTCGCGGAAATCGGGCTGCGTCACCAGCGTGCTGCGCTTGTTCGCGACGTCGTGGAGCTTGATCGCGCAGCGTCGCGGATTGATCCAGTAGGTATACGCAAGCCAGCGCCCATCGGGCGACCAGGCGAGGTCTTCGCTGCGCCCGGCGTCGCTACGGTCGATCACCTCGCAAGCGCCCGTATCGAGGTCGGCGACGATCACCTCGTGGCGGTGATTCGACAGTGCGATGCGCGTGCCCAGCGGCGCGGCGCAGAGCGTCAGCACGCGACCGATGTCCCAGGGCATCGTCGTCGCCGCAGCTTCGCGGAAGACCACCACACGCTCCTCGCCCGATTCGTCGCTGATGGCGACCAGCGTCCGGCTATCGGCAAGCCACTGGCCGTTGCGATAGCGCACGCCGTCGGGGATCCCGTGCTGGCGCACTGCGCCCTCCCACAGCGCGAAAGTGTAAAGCTTGCCGCGCGCCTCGACCGCAAGGCTGTGGCCTTCGGGATGGACGTGAAATCCGGCGAGATTGTCGGCGGCGGTGACGAACTTGCGCGCCGCCTGGGTGCGAGACGACGGCACATCGACGCTCACCGCTGCGGTCCGGTCCGTTGCCGGATCGAACCGCCAGAGTTGCGCCGCACACTGGTAGACGATCCGCCTGCCATCGGTCTGCGCGTTCCGCGCGTAGTGGTCGTCGTGATCGGTGTGCCTGCGCACATCCGATCCGGCAGGATCGCAGGAGTAGAGATTGCCCACGCCTTCGGCATCGGACAGGTAATAGATGCGCCCGCCGATCCACATCGGGCAGGTGATGTTGCCCGCGAGTCCGGTGAGGCGTCGAAAGGTCCCGCTCCCCGTCGCGTCGCACCAGAGATGGCCGGCAGTCCCGCCGCGGTAGCGCTTCCAGCGCGCCGGGTCCGCCGTATTGCGTCCGATGACCATCGCCTTGCCCGGACCGAATGCGAGATGGTTGATCTGGCCCAGAGGAATCGGCTCCGGCATGCCGCCGTCGGCCGGGAGCGTGAACGCACGGTAATTGCGAAAGAACGGCTGGCCCCAGGTCGTCACGAACACGATGCGCCCGTCAGGGGTCCAGCCACGGACCATCACGTCGGGGCCGAGCCAGGTCATGCGTCGCGCAGGGCCGCCCTCGGCGGGCATCAGGTACACCTCGGGATGCTGCTCGTCGCGCCCGACGAACGCGATCGACCTGCCGTCCGGGGAGAGCGCAGGCGTCGACGGTTCGCCCAGCTCGGCGGTCAATCGCCGCGCGACGCCGCCCGAGGCATTCACCGACCACAGATCGTCGTCGCAGACGAAGGCAATGGTGTCGCCGCGGATCGTCGGTTGCCGCAGGTATCCGGCCTCGCTCATCGTGGCATTCCAGAAATGACGGAACTGCGATTCTGCGCCATCCCGGCTGCGGCCGCGGCGACGCAGCATCCGACGACATCGCGAATAATCGCGTCCGCGTCCGCCGCGTGCTCGCTGAATCGCGTCCGCGTACGAGGCATGCTCACGCAGGCGAGGCCACCGGGGCGTGTCGCGCGCTCGGCCGTCCGCAATCGCCTGCCGGCGGGTGCCCGGCGCGACAGCGCGAACTGCGCCACCGAAGCCGAGCACAGCGGCTTGCGTCAAGGCGTGCGGCAATGCGACGACGCTTCAGTGCACGCGCGAATCCGTCCGCGTGTCGATGTCGACGTAACGCCAGTCGGCAAGCAGCACCGGGTGCGCCTTGTAGCCGATGACGCGCCGCTGAACCAGCGAATTCTGGTAGACCGCCACGCCGAGCCGCCACGGCGAATCGATGTCGAAGCGCCGCGCCATCTGATCGTAGAGCCGGGTGCGGTCGGGTGAATCCGGCAACTGCCGCGAACGCTCGTACAGCGCATCGAAGGTCGGCGACCGGTAACAGGCGACATTGCTCTCGCCGATGTTGCCGCCGTAGAGGAGCTGCATGAAATTGTCGCCGTCGGGGTAATCGGCGACCCAACCGTAGCTCCACATCTGGTACCGGCATGCGATCGCTGCCTTGATCTGGTCGTTGAAGCGCCCTTTGTCGACCGCGAGGCGGATGCCGATCGAGTCCATCGTCTTCTTCCACAGCGCGTCGAATTCGCGTGCGGTGGCGTCGGTCTGGCTCGCCAGCGTCAGCGTGAGCGGTGCGCCATCCGGGAGCCGGCGCCAGCCGTCGGATCCCTTGCGGTAGCCGAAAGTGTCGAGCAGTTCGTTGGCTCCGGCCACGTCGTACTTGATCGACCTGCGGTAATCCGGGTCGTAACCCGCGACACCCGGCGGGATCGCCATCTGCAGGGCTTCAGCCTCGCCTTGGCGCAGCACCCTGATCTCGGCGTCGGTGTCGTAGGCCATGACGATCGCGCGGCGCAACGCGAGCTTCTCCTTCGAGAATCCGCCGAGCACCGGATCGCGCATGTTGAACGCCGTGTAATTGATCGCCGGCACGAGGATGCGCGACAGGTAAACCCCTCGGTCGACGAGGTCCTTCGCGAGCTTGCCGCCAGGCAGCGCCACCGGCGCGAACTCGCTGGGCAGGTTGAGGATGTCGAGCTCGCCCCGCTGGAAGGCGAGCCAGCGTGCCTGCGCTTCCTCCATCACGCTGATGTCGATCTCGCCGACCTGCGGCATCTTCTTGCCGCGCATCCGCGCCGCGATGGTCTTGTCCACCGGATCGTCGCCGGGCGAAAAATTCCAGACATCATCGCGATAGCCGGGATTAGCGACGAGCGTGATCTTCGACGCGGGAATCCATTTCTTCAGCAGGTACGGCCCGGTGCCGACCGGATGCGCGGCAATGGCGCTGCCGTAGTGGTCGACGACTTCGCGCGCGACTGCGGCAAGCGACTGCAACGCGAGCACCTGCGAAAACGTGTAATCGCTGCGCTTCAGCGTGATGCGCAGCGTGTAGCGATCGAGCGTCTGCAGTCCTGGGACCGGCGCGTCGTAATCGAAGCTGCCCGTGGTCTTCGCCCGCGCGGCAAGCTCGTCGAGACCCACGATCTTGCCGGCAACATAGAACGCATTGGGTGAGCGATTCTTCGGATCGACCAGGCGCTCGATCGAATAGACATAATCGGCAGCCGTCAGCTCGCGACGCCTGCCCCTGAACGCCGGATCGGCCGCAAACCAGATCCCCGGCCGGATCCTGAACGTGTAGCGCCGCCCCTGGTCGTCGATCTTCGGCAGCGCCTGTGCAGTCAGCGGGATCACTTTCACCGGCCGCGCGAGGTAGTCGAAGCTCAGCAACGGCTCCATGATCGCCGCGATCACCGCACCGGAATAGATCTCGCTCGCCTGCGCCGGATCGAAGCCCGTCTCCGCGCGCGGCAGCGCGATGTGCAGCACTTTGGTCGGATCGGCGGCGAAAGCCTGCGCGCCGAGGGCGAACGCCAGCGCCGCGAACACGCGCAACGCAACTCTCGACGCCGCCGGGCCCATGCCGGATCCTCCTGCGTGGGAAGGAACGCATGATGCCACGGCGCCCCTGTTTCGCAGCTCCGCCGCGGTATGCTTTGCGTTCACCCGGTACCTGGAGGAAGTGCACGGATGAAAGCGAGCCTGCGCGATTCGCTGCTCGGGAAGCCGCTCGACCCGTTCAGCGGCGACACGCGCAAGCACGTCGCACTGATCGCGTTTCTCGCCTGGATCGGGCTCGGCGCCGACGGACTGTCATCGGCGTGCTACGGGCCGGAGGAGGCGTACCTCGCGCTCGGCATCCATACTCCGCTGAGCCTGTGGCTCGCGGTGATGACGGCGATCACCGTGTTCGTCATTGCCGTCGCGTACAACCAGGTCATCGAGCTGTTCCCGTCGGGCGGCGGCGGCTACAAGGTCGCGACGCGGCTGCTGGGCGCGCATGCGGGGCTGGTCTCCGGCAGCGCGCTGGTCGTCGATTACGTGCTGACCATCGCGATCTCGGTGGCGAGTGGGGTCGACGCGCTGTTCTCGCTGCTGCCGCCCTCGCTCGGCGTCGTCAAGCTCGGCCTCGAGCTCGTGCTCACCTTGTTGCTGCTCTATCTCAACCTGCGCGGGATGAAGGAATCGATCCGTTTCCTGCTGCCGATCTTCATCGGCTTCGTGGTCACCCACACGCTGCTGATCGGCTACGGCGTGCTGGCGCACAGCGCTCGCCTGCCGGCAATGATCGGCGCTACCGTCGCCGAATCGCAGCGCCTCGGGCACAACCTGGGCTGGGTCGCCGTCGCGGCACTGCTGCTTCGCGCTTATTCGCTGGGCGGAGGCACCTATACCGGCATCGAGGCCGTGTCCAACAACGTCCAGTCACTGGTCGAGCCGCGGGTGCGCACCGGCAAGTGGACGATGCTCTACATGGCGGTGTCGCTTGCCTTCACTGCCGGCGGCATCATCGTCCTGTACCTGCTGTGGGGTGCGCAGCATGTCGAGGGCCGCACGCTCAACGCGGTCACCTTCGACGCGATCATCGCCCACGCTGGGATTCGGCGCCGTCCCCAACCAGGTCGCGCTGGTCGTCGTCCTGGCGTTCGAGGCGGGCCTGCTGCTGGTCGCCGCCAACACCGGTTTCCTCGGCGGCCCCGCAGTCCTCGCCAACATGGCGGTCGATTCGTGGATGCCGCACCAGTTTCGCAACCTGTCGAGCCGGCTGGTCACCCAGAATGGCGCGATCCTGATGACCTGCGCTGCCGTGGCAGTCCTGCTGATCACCGAAGGCCGCGTGTCGGTGCTGGTCGTCCTCTACAGCATCAACGTGTTCCTGACCTTCACGCTGTCGCTGCTCGGGCTGGTGCGCTACTGGTGGCAGCACCGCGGGGAGCACAACGGCTTCCCGCGTCTTGGCCTGTCGCTCGCCGGTCTCGCAGTCTGCGGCGGCATCCTGATCGTGACGACCGTCGAGAAGTTCACCGAAGGCGGCTGGATCACGCTGATCATCACCGGCCTGGTCATCGCGGCCGGGCTCGCCATCCGGCGCCATTACAACACCGTCGGCGAGAGGATATCGCGCGCCGAGGCGCGCTACCCGGCGCCCGCGGGGCACGTCGGCGCGATCCCAAGGCTCGCGCCCGAGCGTCCGACCGCGGCGTTCATCATCGGCCGCAATCGCTGCGGGCTGATCCATGCGTCGCGAACGGTGCTCACGACCTGGCCGGGCGTCTACCGGAACTTCCTGGTGATCAGCGCACAGCCGGTCGACGTGCGCAGCTACGGCGGCGACCAGGCGCTCGAGGAGCTGAAGGCCGACCGGATGCGCGACATGGAGTTCTACATGGACCTCGCGCGCCACAACGGCATGGCGTCGAAATACTACATGGGCTTCGGCGTCGACGGAGTCGAGGAGATGGTGAAGCTGTGCCGGCAAGCGCGCGAGGATTTTCCCGATATCGTGTTCTTCGCCTCCAAGCTCGTGTTCGAGCACGAGACGTGGATCACGCGGTTGCTGCACAATCAGATCGTGAATGCGATGCAGCGCAGGCTGCAGGCCGAGGGCATGCAGATGGTGATCCTGCCGATGCAGGCGCCCGACCTGTCGCCCGCTGCGGCATGAGGGAGCGAATCTCAATGCCGCCGGCGGCTACAGCATGAGCGAGCGCGTCGCCGTGATCGGCGCAGGCGTCGTGGGCCTCGCCTGCGCGAGCTACCTGCAGATCGAGGGCCACGACGTCACGCTGATCGACCCATTCCCCCCCGGCGAGCGATGCTCGTTCGGCAACGCCGGGTGCTTCAGTCGCGCTTCCTGCGTCCCGCTTGGCCTGCCGGGTGTCTGGAAGAAAGTGCCGGGATGGCTCGCCGATCCCGCCGGACCGCTGCACATCCGGCTGTCCCACCTGCCGCGAGCAGCGCCGTGGCTGTGGCGCTTCCAGCGCTCGACATCGATGGCGCGCGTGAACCGCAGCGCCGATGCACTGCATGCGCTGCTCACGACCACGCTCGACAAGTGGCGACCGCTCGCGCTCCGCGCCGGCGTGCCGGAGCTCGTGGTCCAGGACGGCTACGCGTTCGCCTACGCGAGCGAGGCCGCATTTCGCGCCGACGCGCTGGGTCGCGAGCTGCGCCGGCAGCGCGGTGTCGCGATCGAGGTGCTGACCGGAGGCGCGATCCGCGACTACGACCCTGCGCTGTCGCCACAGCTCACCCACCTCGTCGTGCTGCCCGAGCAGGGACATTGTCCCAATCCGCTGCGACTTTCGCGCGCGCTCGCCGATCGCCTGCGCAGCGGGGGCGCGCAGTTCGTGACCCGGACGGCCCGGGCCTTCGAGATCGTCGCAGGCCGCATCGCCCGCGTCATTACCGACGGCGCTTGCGTCGACGCCGACACGGTGGTCATTGCGGCGGGCGTGCAGTCGAACCGGCTGTCGTCGCAACTCGGCGCAATCGTCCCGCTCGAATCCGAGCGCGGATACCACGTCATGCTCGCGGCGCCGAATCTGCTTCCGCGCACCGCCGATCGCATCGGGTGAGGACAAGTACTTCGCGACGCCGATGGAAGGCGGCCTGCGCATCGCGGGGACCGTCGAGCTCGCAGGGCTCGACGCGCCCCCCGACTGGCGCCGGGCCGACGCGCTGCTCGACCAGGCGCGGCGGCTGTTCCCGGGTCTTCAGCCCGGAAGCGTCGAGCGCTGGATGGGGCACCGGCCTTCGCTTCCGGATTCCCTCCCGGTGATCGGTCGCTCGGCCCGCGTCCCCAACGCGTTACTTCGCGTTCGGCCATGGGCATGTCGGACTGACCGCTGCCGCAGCTACCGGGGAGATCATCGCCGATCTGGTCGCGGGTCGTGCGGCACGCATCGACATCGCGCCCTTCGCCGCCACGCGGTTTCGCGGCGCCTGAACTCGCGCTGATCGAACTGGATTCACGGCGCCTGATTGCGCGCCCATCGAACTTTTTCGCGCCATCCGCCGTCGATAGGTTGCCGCGCGCATTCGGGCGCCGCTTGGCGTTCCAACGTTCATTGGGGGCCGGTCATGATCGAAGCTTCACACCTGACGCGCCGCTACGGCGAGGTCACTGCCGTCGACGACGTGAGCTTCCGCATCGAGCGCGGTCAGGTCGTCGGGCTGCTCGGCCACAACGGGGCCGGCAAGACGACCATCATGAAGATGATCACCGGCTTTCTCGAACCCAGCGGCGGGACGCTGCGCGTCGACGACCTCGTCGTCGGTCCCGACCTGCGCGCGATCCAGGCCCGCATCGGCTACCTGCCGGAGAACTGCCCGGTGTGGCCGGAGATGACGGTGATCGACTACCTCGACTATCAGGCGATGCTGCACGACGTCCCCGAGACGCGGCGCCCGCGCGCCATTGCGGAAGCGCTCCGCCGCACGGCGCTCACCGAGAAGGCTGCCGAATCGATCCAGACGCTGTCGCGCGGTTATCGCCAGCGCGTCGGGGTCGCGCAGGCGCTGCTGCATGCGCCCGACATCATCATCCTGGACGAGCCGACCAACGGCCTCGACCCGACGCAGATCCGCCACATGCGCGAGCTGATCGGCGAGCTCGCGACGAATGCCACCCTGATCGTTTCGACGCACATCCTGCAGGAAGTACAGGCGGTGTGCGAGCGCGTGCTGATCCTGCGCGCGGGGAAGCTCGTCGTCGATGCGCGCATCGACGAGCTCGCGCGCCCGGCCGGATTGCGGGTAAGCGTCGAGGGCGACGCGCGCGAGGCTTTGCGGCGCATCGTCGGGGTGAAAGGCGTCGAGGTCCGCGACGTCCATGACGGACTGCACGACTACCTCCTCGACGCGCCTGCCGATGCCGCGCCGGCGGTGGCCAGCGCGCTGGCGCGCGCCGGGGTTAACCTCCATGCGCTGCATGCCGAGCGGCGCGACCTCGAAACCGTGTTCGCCGAAGCGAGCGCGGAGGCCGTCCATGGCTGAGATCCCGTCCGCCATGAGCGCAGAGGCCGTCCATGGCTGAGATCCTGGCCATTGCCCGCAAGGAGTTCCGCGGCTTCTTCAGCTCTCCCGCGGCGTGGCTCTTCCTGGCCGCGTTTCTCGCGGTCACGCTGTTTGTCGTGTTCTGGGTGGAGACGTTCTTCGCCCGCAACATCGCCGACGTGCAGCCGCTGTTCAAGTGGATGCCGATTCTGCTGATCTTCCTCGTCGCGGCACTCACGATGCGCTCGTGGTCGGAAGAGCGGCGCGCCGGGACGCTGGAGACCCTTCTCACCGCACCGGTACGGCCGCTGCGGCTCGTCCTCGGCAAGTTCCTGGGCGCGCTCGCGCTGGTCGCGCTGGCGCTGGCGCTCACCCTGCCGCTGCCCATCACGGTCGCCTTCCTGGGCCCGCTCGACTGGGGCCCGGTGATCGGCGGCTATGTCGCGACGCTGTTCCTCGCGGCCGCCTACGTCGCCATCGGCGTGTACATGAGCTCGCGCACCGACAACCCGATCGTCGCGCTGATCCTGACCGCGCTGGTATGCGGCGCGTTCTACCTGATCGGCTCGGGCACGCTCGTCGACCTCTTCGGTTACCGCGCGGGGCATCGTGCTCGCGCTGTTCGGCACCGGGACGCGCTTCGAGTCGATCACCCGCGGGGTGCTCGATCTGCGCGACCTCTATTACTACGTCTCGATCGTCGGCGTGTTCCTGACCCTCAACCTGTTCGCGCTCGAGCGCCTGCGCTGGGCCGGAAATACGCATGTCGCCGGACACCGGGTCTGGGGCACGATCCTCGCGCTCGCCGCGCTCAATTTTGTTGCGGCGAATCTCTGGCTCGCGCCGATCGCCTGGGCGCGCGTCGACATCACCCACGGCCACATCTACACGCTGTCTGCCGCGACGCGGCAACAGCTCGCGCGACTGCAGGAGCCGCTGCTGATCCGCGGCTACTTCTCCGCCAGGACGCATCCGCTGCTCGCGCCGCTCGTGCCCCAGCTCGAGGACCTGTTGCGCGAATATGCGGTCGCTGCAGGCAGCAAGGCGCGCGTCGAGTTCATCGACCCGACGCGCGACCGGGCGGCGGAGGACGAGGCGGCGGCGAAATACGGCGTGAAGCCGGTGCCTTTCCGTACGGCGAGCCGCTACCAGGCCGCAGTCGTGAACGCGTATTTCGACGTCGTCGTGGCCTACGGCGACCAGTTCCAGCATCTGGGCTTCCAGGACCTGATCGAGGCCAAGGCGCGCGGCGAGCGTGACATCGACGTCGGGCTCAAGAATCCCGAGTACGCGATCACCCAGGCGATCCACCGCGTCGTCGACGAGTACCGCGCCGGGGGCAACCCGTTCGAGAACCTCGGCGAGCCCGTGACATTCCACGGCTATTTCTCCCCTGACGATCGATTGCCTGCGTCGTTGCGCAAGCTTCACGCCGACCTCGATTCGCTGCTCGACGACCTGAAGAAGAAAGCGAACGGCAAGCTCATCGTGAGCTTCGAGGACCCGGACGCGAACGGCGGCAAGCTTGCCAAAGAGCTGAAGCAGCGCTACGGCTTCGGGCCGCAGATCGCGAGTCTCACCGACACGCAGCCGTTCTGGTTCTACATGCTGCTGACCCGAGCCGGCAGCGCCGTGCAGGTGCCGCTGCCCGACTCGCTCGACCAGGGCGCACTCAAGCGATCGGTCGACTCCGCGATCGAGCGCATGGCTCCCGGATACCTGAAGACCGTCGCGCTGTTCGCTCCGCCGGCCTTCGGTCCCGGTGCTGCGCGCTACACGCGCCTCAACGACGCGCTCTCCGTCAACGAGCGCATCGTCGACACCGACTTGAAGAGCGGACAGGTGGCCGCCGATGCGGACCTCCTGCTGGTGCTCGCGCCGCAGAAGCTCGACGACAAGCAGCGCTTCGCGATCGACCAGTTCCTGATGCGCGGCGGCAGCGTCGTATTGGCGACTTCCCCGTTCGACGTCCAGTTCGGCGACAGCCTCACCGCAAGCAAGGTCGATTCGGGACTCACCGACTGGCTCGCGCATTTCGGCATCGGCATCGGCGCCGAGATGGTGCTCGATCCGCGCGACGCGTCGCTGCCAGTGCCCGTGCAGCGCGACCTGGGCGGGCTGCCGGTACGCGAGATTGAGATGCTGCCGTACCCGCAGTTTCCCGACCTTCGCGGCGACAGTCTCGACCCTTTGAGCCCGATCACCGAAAACCTGGGTCAACTGACGCTCAACTGGGCCTCGCCGATCAAGGTCGACGCGGCAAAGAACAAGGCGCGCTCGGTGGCCGATCTCCTGAAGACCTCGCCGCAAAGCTGGACGTCGGCGAGCCTCGACGTCCTGCCCGATTTCCGCGCCCATCCCGACACCGGATTCGCAGTCACGGGCGAGCGCAAGCCGCAGCTCGTCGCCGTCGCACTCAAGGGACGTTTCGATTCGTTCTACGCCGGCAAGCCGTCGCCGCTGGTCGCGTCGTCCGCGCCAGCGAAGAATGCTGGTTCAGCGAAGGATGCACCCGGGGCCGAGTCTCCCGCATCAGGCCAGGATGCGAGCGTGACGAAGGACGCGGACACGAAAGTGCCGCCGGGCGGCGTCATCGACCGCTCGCCCGAGTCGGCGAAGCTGGTCGTCATTGCGAGCAACGCCTTCGCCTCCGACGGAACCATCGACCTCACTTCGGCGGGCCTCGGCACGCTGTACACCAAGCCCTTCGACTTCCTGCAGAACGCAATCGACTGGTCGCTGCAGGATCCCGGGTTGCTCGCACTGCGCGGGCGGCCGCAGTTCGCGCGCACGCTGATCCCGCTCCCCGAGCGCGACCAGCGGCTGTGGGAATACGCGAACTACGCGCTGGCGCTCATCGGGCTGTTCATCGTGTGGATCTGGCGGCGCCGGGTCGGCATTGCGGATCAGAAGCGCTACCGGCGCATTCTCGCGGAGGTGCCGGCGTGAACAGGACCCTGATCTGGCTGGGAGGACTCCTCGCCGCGCAAATCCTGCTTGCGCTGGGTCTCAACTTCACCGGGCCGAGCCTTGCGAGCAATCGAACCAGGACACCGCTGATCGCGCTCGGCAAGGGCACTGTCGATCGCATCACCCTCGAAGGGCCGGACAAGACCGAAGTCGTCCTGGCCAAGGTCGGAAGCGCGTGGCAACTTCCGGGAGAGGGTAACTTCCCGGCCGACTCGACGCGCGTGAGCGGGCTTATCACGTCGCTCGAAGGTCTGAAGGAAGGACTTCCCGTCGCGACCAGCGCCGATGCCCGCAACCGCTTCAAGGTGAGCGACGACGCTTTCGAGCGACGCATCGCGCTTGCTGCGAAAGGCAAGACGCTCGCGACCATTTACTTCGGTACGGCGCCGTCGATGCGCGAGATCCATGCGCGACGCGCGGATCAGAGCAACGTCTACTCGGTGCAATTCGCGACCTACCAGGTCCCGACCAAGATCGGCGACTGGGAAGACAAGGCGATCCTGCAAGTGCCCCGTAGAGACATCGACGCGATCGACGTCGCGGGGCTCCACATCGCGGGCGATACTCTGGACACCGGCGCGGCCGACCATCTCGCCGGACTGCTCGCCGACCTGCGCATCGGCCACGTCATTGGCACGACTGCGCCGCCTGCGGCCGGCCTCGACAAGCCGGTGCTCACGCTCACCCTGGTCAAGGCGGCCGGACAGAAAATCGACTACGCGCTGGGGAAGGCCGCGGACGGGAAGAGCTACACGCTCAAGGCGTCGACGCGACCCGAATACTTCGCCCTGCCGACGTACGTCGCGCGAGCCGCTGATCGCCGCGGCAAAGCGCGACAAGCTCCTTGCGGCCCCGCCCGCGAGCACGCATGAGCCTGGGGCGAAACTTTCGAAGCCCGAAGCGAAGGGTTGAGCCGCGGTAACATCGGCCGTCACCGGATTCGAAAGCAAGCTCCGGAGTGTGGCGAGGCGCCGCCAGGTCTACATTCCAGGCATCGATCAACGCTGCCGGAAGAGGACCCCATGAACATGACCACCCAGGCTGAAATGCGCGCTGCCGCGACCGTGGCCGACCCGCGTTGGGCAGCCGTCGTCGCGCGCGATGCGAGCACCAACGGGCGCTTCGTCTACTCGGTGCGCACGACCGGCGTCTACTGCCGCCCGTCCTGCGCGGCGCGCAGGCCGCGGCCCGAGAATGTCGCCTTCCACCCCACCGGCGCCGAGGCCGTGGCTGCCGGCTTTCGCCCCTGCAAGCGCTGCAAGCCCGATCAGGCCCCGCTTGCGGTACAGCACGCAGCGGTCGCGGCAAAGCTTTGCCGCGAGATCGAGGCTGCCGAACAGACGCCGACGCTGGATGAGCTGGCAGCACGTGCGGGAATGAGCAGCTATCACCTGCATCGCGTGTTCAAGGCCGTCACCGGATTGACACCCAGGGCGTACGCGGCAGCGCATCGCGCGAAGCGCGTGCGCGCTGAGCTCGACAGCGCGCCGAGCGTCACCGATGCGATCTACGGCGCCGGCTACAACTCGAGTGGCAGGTTCTATGCGGAATCGGATCGCGTCCTCGGCATGACGGCGACACGCTATCGTGCCGGCGGCGCAGGATCGGACATTCGATTCGCAGTCGGCGTGTGCTCGCTTGGATCGATTCTGGTCGCGGCGAGCGAACGCGGCGTCTGCGCGATCATGCTGGGCGACGACCCCGATGCACTGCTGCGCGAGCTGCAGGATCGCTTCCCGCGGGCCAACCTCGTCGGCGGCGAGGCGGAATTCGAGCGGCTGGTAGCGCGTATCGTCGGCCTGGTCGAGCATCCGCGGCTCGGACTCGACCTGCCGCTCGACGTTCGCGGCACGGCATTTCAGCAGCGAGTGTGGCAGGCGCTGCGCGCGATTCCCGCAGGCAAGACCGCGACCTACTCCGAGATCGCGAAGCGCATCGGCGCGCCGACGGCGGTCCGCGCGGTGGCGCAGGCCTGCGCCGCCAACGCGCTGGCGGTCGCGATCCCGTGTCACCGCGTCGTGCGCAGCGACGGCAGCCTGTCCGGCTACCGCTGGGGCGTCGAGCGCAAGCGCGCGCTGATCGAGCGCGAGGCGCGGGGGTGAATGCACACGACCCCGGTGCGATCTACGGCGCGGCTTGAGGAGCGCCCGATGGCACCGGGCCTGTTCGACGACACTGCCCTCGCCATCGAGGCGCGCGAAACGCTTGCTCCCGGCGCACGTGTGGTTGCGAGGTTTCGGGTTGGTGGAAGAACGCGCGTCTGATCGCGGCGCTCGATCGCGTCGTCTCAGCAGCACCATTTCGCCACATGGTCACCCCCGGCGGATTCCGCATGTCGGTCGCGATGACCAATTGCGGCACGCTGGGCTGGATCAGCGAGCGCAGCGGCTACCGCTACGACGCGATCGATCCGGAATCCGGCCGCGCGTGGCCGCCGATGCCCGACGCGTTCTCGCGCCTCGCGGTAGAGGCTGCAACACACGCTGGATTCGCGGACTTTGCATCCGGACGCCTGCCTCGTCAACCGCTACGAGCCCGGCGCGCGATTGACGCTGCACCAGGACCGCAACGAGCGCGATTTCGCCGCGCCGATCGTGTCGGTGTCGCTCGGGCTGCCCGCGACGTTCCTGTTCGGCGGCACGCGCCGCAACGACCCGGTGCAGCGCGTGCGCCTCGAGCATGGCGATGTCGTGGTGTGGGGCGGTCCTGCGCGGATGCGCTACCACGGCGTCGCAGCGCTGAAGGGCGGCGATCACCCCGCCACAGGCGCGTGCCGGATCAACCTGACCTTTCGCAAAGCGGGCTGAGGCAAGGCAAGCGCTGCGCGCCGGCGCGCGCGGCGACAGCGTCAGTCGGGGAACGCGAGGGCGCGCACCTGCCGTGACGCGGCGATCTCGCCCCGCGCAAATGCGTCGTGGTTGGCGGCGATCGACTTCGGCTCGTAGAGGAAATTGACCATCAGCCCCAGTGATTCCTTGAGACCGCGCCGGGTCGGATTCGCGTTCCAGTCGATGCGCTCGAGCCGCGCGCCATTGTGCAGGTGGAAGCGCGCCACGGGATCGCGCAAGGTCTCGGTGTCGCCGTCCCGGTGCAGCAGATACGTCGCGCAGAGCCGGGTCAGCGGCTCCTTCAGCGGCGCGAGCTTCGCGGCCGCCGCGTCGGGCTCGCTCGCGATGCGCGCGACATCGGGTCCGAGCGCGGCGACGCTCCCCAGCGCCTGCGCGAGCAGAGGATTCGCATTGCCGCCGGTGGTCTTGAGCTGCCGGTTCAGCCAGGCGCAGAAGCCCGGCAGCGGCGACAGCGTGCAGAAGACCTTGAGCCGCGGGAACTCGTGCGACAGCACGTCGACGACGCTCTTGATGAGGAAGTTGCCCAGCGACACGCCGCGCAGCCCCGGCTGGCAATTGCTGATCGAATAGAACACTGCCGTCGTCGCCCTGGCCGGATCCGCGGAGGCAGACTGCGTGTCGAGGAGCGGCGCGACGGCATCGGACATCCGGTCGGTCAAGGCCACCTCGACGAAGATCAGCGGCTCGTCGGGGAGCGCGGGATGAAAGAACGCGAAGCAGCGGCGATCGACTTCCAGGCGCCGATGCAGATCGCCCCAGCCGCGAATCTCGTGCACCGCCTCGTGCGCGATGATCTGCTCCAGCAGGTACGCGGGCGTGCGCCAGTCGACGCGCGTCATCTGCAGAAAGCCGGGGTTGAACCATGACGACAGCAGGTGACGGAAATCCGCATCGACCGCTTCCAGCGCGGGCTGTTCGGCCTTGATCTCCAGCAGGCGCTGGCGCATGTGCAGGATCGTCGTGGTGCCGCCCGGCGCGCGATTGAGCCGGCGCAGCAACTCCTGGCGCGGCGGCTCGGCGACCTTGCCCAGCCGAGCGAGATTCGCCGCCGAAGGTTCCGCCGCGTAGGCTTGCGAGGCCGCGAGCACTTGCTGCGGATCGGGAGAGAACTCGGCGAAGAGCGCCGCGAAGAAGCGCGCCTGGTTCCTGCGGTCGAGCTCCCGGTAGAGCTCTAGCGTTGACTTCGCGGCCGATTCCCCCGTCGCCTCGCCGCGACCCGAGAGCAGGCGCCTGCAGCTCTGCACCAGGCGCCGCACCTTGAGTCCGTCGCGGGCCATGGCCGCGGCGCGCTTTTGCACTGATTCGAACATGTCTCCGGTCCGATGCCCTAGTATAGAGGTGGGCCTCGGTCCCGAGCGCAGGATCGACGCACTCGCATCGCGCCCGCGAATGCGGCAATATGGTGGTCCCCAGGACCGTAGCACGAGGACTCCATGCACCTGTTCCCGACCATTGTCATCGGTTTTGGCGCGGGATTGCTCGCCAAGTTCCTGACCCCCGGCCGCGACTTCGGACGCTTCGTTGCATCCATCATCATCGGCATCATCGGCGCGCTCGGCGCGACCTACGTCGGCCGGGCCTTCGGGGTCTATGGCGATACCCAGCCTGCAGGTCTCGCCGGCGTGCTCATCGGCACCGTCGCGCTGCTCCTGCTCTACCACCTGATCGTCCCCAGGAAGAGCTACTGAGCCGATGAGCGCAGCCAGCCCGAATGCGATGGATGTGAAGGCGCGGGTGAGCGCCGAGGAATGGGCCGCGCGGGTCGACCTCGCCGCCGCTTACCGGCTGGTTGCGCTGTACGGCTGGGACGACCTCGTGTTCACCCACATCTCGGCGCGCGTGCCGGGCGCGGATCACCAGTTCCTGCTCAACCCGTACGGGATGATGTTCGACGAGATCACCGCGTCGTCGCTGGTCAAGATCGATCTCGCCGGGAAGAAGCTGCTCGATTCACCCTACGAGATCAATCCCGCGGGCTTCACCATCCATAGCTGCATCCATGCCGCGCGCGACGACGCGATGTGCATCATGCACACGCACTCAGTGAACGGCGTTGCGGTCGCCGCGCAGAAGGGCGGATTGCTTCCGATCTCGCAACAGGCGATGCTGGTATACGCGTCACTGGCGTACCACGACTACGAAGGCATCGCGCTGCGCGAGGACGAAAAACCCCGCCTCGCGCGCGACCTTGGCCAAAGCCAGTTCCTGATGCTGCGCAACCACGGCCTTTTGACAGTCGGCGGCTCTGCTGCCGATGCGTTTCTGTTCATGTACACGTTCGAAGCCGCGTGCAGGATCCAGGTGCGCGCCCAGGCTGGAGGCGGCGTCGACGGCGAGAACCTGATCCCCATCGCCAAGCCCATCCTCGATGGCGTCAAGGCGGCCGCAGTGCAAGTCACTCGCGGGTTGGGGGGCGCGCTGGCGTGGCCGGGCCTGTTGCGCAAGCTCGAGCGGGTGAATCCGGGATGGGCGAGCTGAGGAGGGGAATTCCCGTCACCGGACGGCGTCGGCGAATTCGCGATCGCGGACGTTCCGGGATCAACTGGGTTTGACGATGGCGATGGCCGGAGTCGGGTGGCCGCTCCAGCGGAATCGATAGGTCGTTCCCTTTCGGACATTCATCACGAGGGCGGGCCGGAAACACGCGAGGCAGGTGCCGCCCGCGCGGCGCACGCTCGGATAGATGATGCCGAGTGACCCGCCGTCGAGCAACCGCTCGGCGAGCGCCTGTGACTGCACGTAGGTTTCGGGATCAAGGCAGTCGCTCCAATCGTCTGAGCCGCGGAGATCGTGAAACTCGCCGCTGAAATCGGCGAGATAGTCGTCAAAGGTCACGTCGTCCTCGAAGCGGCCCATTTCCGCCG
This sequence comes from uncultured beta proteobacterium, assembly GCA_963701885.1. GTDB lineage: Bacteria > Pseudomonadota > Gammaproteobacteria > Burkholderiales > Casimicrobiaceae > VBCG01. Next base: position 222,022 of record CAVPBR010000023.1, on the reverse strand, counting down.
AGCTGCACCGTCTTGTGGAAGGCGACCTCCGCCTGCGCGGTCCTGGTCTCGAACGCCGCGTACCACGCACCGCGATCGGGACCGTTGAACCGGCTGCCGAGCGGATGCGCGTGCGTGAACGCCGCATTGACGACGCGATAGTACGGAACGCCGAAGAGCAGCTCGCGCACGCCGATGCCGGGCAGCATGTCGTTCTCGGCGCGCAGACGATCGTTGGTCGCGTTGTCCAGATCGAAGATGATCCGCGAGATGCGCCGTCACTGTCGGCAATTCGTGCGAGCACACTGCTGCCGTCGTCGCTGTACTTCGAGTGGATCAGGCGGTGGGTATCGTTGCGCCGGACAAGTGAAGTGCCGGGCGGCGCCGTCACATCCCGCCTCGGCGGGCGTCAAGCAGACGCCGCACGGTCTGCATCGCCGGCGCGCCGCCTTTCATCATGTAGGCCAGCGGTGTGCTGCCCACGAAAATGCGGTTGGTGTTCGGCAGCCGCACCCATTCGTCCGCGAGCGGCTGACCGTGGAGAATATTCAGCGCCTTGAAGATGCCGATGAGATAGGAAATGCGGAGCAGCTTGTCGGCGTCCAGCACCCGGCCTTTCGGGTTCTTCTTCATCTCATAATAAGGGCCGTTGGTAACGCCGCCGAGAAGTTGCCGGGCGTCCTCGTCGCGCACGCCCCATCGGTCGACGATGTTGAAAAACGCCTTGAGCGCCGACGGGCTCAGCCGTTCGCGCTCCGCCCTGGAAGCGAGGTCGATCACCGGCGACGGTTCGTATCGCGTTGCGGGATAGGTCAAGGCGGCCATTGGATATCTCCTGTATCGGAGACTATACTCTCCTGATAAGGAGTTTTCAAGACTTCAAGCAATCGAGGCCAATCGCATCGAGCGGCGATTCTCGCGCTTGAGGACGGCCGACAGACTGCGCACCTGGTAGCGTTCGACCGGCTTGGCGATCATGACCTGCGCGGCTTGACGCGCGAGACCGCGACATACGACTCATGGAACAGGGCGGCGGCGGCAAACCCGGCTTCTGCCTCGGGATGGAACGAGTAGGGGATCACCCCAATTTGCGGCGGAGCCGCGCAAATACCTCGTCACCCGAAATCAGCTGGACTTCGCCTCGGTCAATTTCGGCAATCCGCCGCTCGATTTCGACTCGCCAAGCTTGGTCAACATCGATATCGACTTCACCATCGAGTGACTCGATTAGCGCGAGTGCGAGTTCGGCGCGCTCACGCTCGCTAAGCTGCGTCGCCTTGTGCTTCAGTTCGGCAAGTACGGTCGACATGGGCAACCCCACACAACGACCAAGACCTGATTATACGCGGCGTGCCGAATTACTCTCACGTCGCGCCCCAACGTTGGAGGAAACCGGGGCGCCCAATCAAAATCCAGGTTTGAAGACCATCAGGTAGAGAATGATGATTATCACAAGCCCTGTTCCCGCTCCCAGGCCGCGCCCGAGCAACGAGGTGCGCCGGTACGCGGTGGTTGCCGCCCCTTGGGCGTTGAACAATCGTATTTGTTTGCGCAGGACGGCGACCGAGATTCCGAAGACTCCCGCCCCAATACACCACAGAACCAGGGCCGCCTGAATCCATTTTGTTGTCAACGGCCACGCGAGGTTCACCAACCACAGACCAGTCACGAGCATGAGCACGTATCCGGGCATGACAAAGTACGCGACGATCCGCTCAATGGCGCGGAGAACGAAAGCTCCATGCGTGGGGTGGTCGCCGTAAAGCTCATGAACGATACCGAGTCCTGCGCTCGTCCCCAGCGCAAGGATCGCAATCAGGATGTGGACGAACTTTACCGAAAGGTACTCGGTGGTCATGTGATTAGCGAGCGCGCCTTCGAATTTGGCGATGGGCGTTCACATAGGCACGCAACAAGGCATTCATGCGGGATTGATACGGTCGCTCCCGACTTTGGAGTAGCCCGCTACCAGCGGAGTCATTGAGGAGTGATGCGCTTTGGCACCCAGCTTGCGAATCCAAGCGGCGCCCCGCGCTGCGGGTCGCCAACGAGAAGGCGCGAGCTGGCGGGTCCGGATGAACGTAACTCTAGGCCCCGGCTTTGCTGACGAGGGGAAAGCGTTCGGGATGAGCTATCGACTCGACAGCGAGATCGATATCGAGGTCGGGCCAATGAAGGTGATGCGCGGCAGGCATCGTGACGTTCAGCAGCTTGCCGATGGGTGCTTCTCGAAACCACGGGAATTCGGCAAACGGCACGAAATATTCGGCTTCGGCAACCAGCAACCAGAATCCGTGAGCGGATACATTCGTAACCTCAACGTGCGAAGTGATCGTTCCAGGCATGGCGGATGACATCTTCGTTCTCTCTGATCAATTGCAGGGCTTCGTTGACCTCCGACTGCGGCAAGCCGTAGCTTCGCGCCAGCTCAATCCGCGGCTCAAGCCAGAATTTTGCTTCGCCGTGGGACGACTGAACATGTACATGCGTTCGCGTCTCTTCGCGCGAAAAGAAGAACAGGCGGAATCCCTTCGCGCGAAGAACGGTAGGACTCACGATCCCTCATCTTACGCTCGCGCAGGTAGAGAAGCGGAGGCTAGGGGCTAACCCGCCCAAGGTGACCGACGCGCCGCGCAAGTCATGTGTCGGCCGGGTGGAGCGCTTGTGCAGGCTAATGACCTTGAGTTCATGGAGACCACGCTCCGCGAGGACTTAGCGAGAACCGGTCCAACATTGCCCTGTCGCGGCCCTTCAGTGCTGATTCACACGCGTCATCACGATATTCGCAAGGCCGGCGTACTACAAGCTTTTCCCGCGGTAGAGGGCATCGATGCCTGCGTGTCACACGCGCTCGAAGTAGCTGCGAACGATGGCGCCGGCGTTCCTGGTGGCCGTTGGCCGCTTTCCTACCGGCGCTCCGCAGCATTTGCCGCGCGGGCGAAACGGGAAAGATGGAAGCTCGCCAGCCGGACATCCTCGTCGGAAAGCTTCCGCGGCTCGTGAGCGATGAAGTCGGGCAGCTGCTTCGGATTCAACACCAACACTTCGCGCTTGCTGTCTTCGGTCTGCTCGATGAACCATCCGGGGAAGACGATCACCGGCCGTACATCGAATTTCCGCCCGGTGCTCTCCGAGATCACTTCCCGGATCCAGCCCGCTTGCGCCCGAGCCTGGACGACCGGATCACGATCTGGTTGATGCTGGCCAGCCAACAGCCTCTCTCCGTCGAACTTGATGCGGGCCTCACCGCGAGCCGGCTTGCTCCAGGTTTTGGTTTCCACGGTGAACACTCCGGCAGGACCGATCACGACGTGATCGACGTTGAAAGTCTGCCCGACCAGATCGTGGAAGACCTCGTATCCACCAGAACGCAAGCGTTCCAGAAACTGCCCGACAGCTCGCTCGCCGTCGATCCCCTGACGCAATGCCTTCAGTTTTGGCCCAGTCTTGCGCACCCGCCACACGAACCACGCAACCCCGGCCGTCGCGATCAGGGTGAACATCCAGGGATGTGGCGGGTGCGGAACGAAGTAGCGCCACCACTCGAGCCCCGCGATCACAACCAGCAGGACCGCAGCGAGCATCGGAGGAACCAATTTGTCCTCGACCAGACGATCGCGCTCCTCGGTGAGCGACTGCCCAGGCAGCCGCAGCGGAGGATCCTTGATCGGGGATCGCGAAGGAGCGCTCATTGCACGGTCCCCGGCTCTGCTCCTGCGTTCAGGTCTCCCGCGATCAGCCGGAACTGCTCCAGCGCCGCCTCCAGGCAATCGACGATCTCCTGCGCAATCACCTCGGGCGCCTTCGCCGACCGTGTCGCCTTGGGCTAGCGACGGTTCTTCGGATTGTGGAGGCAGACACACTCGTCCAGGTCTTCGCGCTTCAGCGGGTCGGTCTTGAGCGTGAAGTGCTGCACACCGCTACCGCCCTGCACCGCCATAACCTGGCTTTCTGTGCTGACGGCGAACGACAATGATTCGAATGCCAGTCTCAAAGCTCCGATACACGACGGAGTATGGAAAGACGCGCAGCGGAAATGCACGACGGCCCTTCGTCGTTGGTGTGCCGAAGCCCGGATGCGTGACCAAGATACCGGCAACGCGTTCGAACTCGTTCAGGAACCGCTGTGCCACCAGTAGGCCAGCGTGCTCGGTGTAGAAATCCACGGTGTCAGCGATGTCTTGCTCGGCGCCGGGGTGAAGCGAATACGTCAACGAGCAAGCCTTGACCGAAGGCGATTCATGGCTTCCTGGGCAGGGATTTCAGCGGCGGAGCCTGACTCCAAAGAAGCCTCCCTTCGATCCGCTTCCAATTCCCAAGCCTCCTCGACTTCGGGATCGGCGTCCAAGCTCGCGATGAGGCGCTCAAGGAGGTGTGAACGATCTGCCGGGGCAAGTTTCAGGGCTTCGGCTTCCAGGACTTCGAGGCTGGTGGTCATAGTCACCTCCGACGCGATTGCGCTGTACAGCCCGTAGCTTGCCACAACCTGTCAGTCATCTTGAGGAACAGCAGGTAGGTGAGCTGCTCGACGTAATCGGTCGTGTCTGCGCTCAACGAAACATGATTTCAAGAGTTGACACGGCTAGACGCTGGGCCACTTTCATTGCCTTATTGTTTGTTCAAAGCATTATTGATACGTAACAGTTCCGGCGCATAGTGAGCGTCTCACTCCACCGTCACGCTCTTCGCGAGATTCCTCGGCTTGTCGACGTCCGTCCCGCGCAGCACCGCGGTGTGATACGCGAGCAGTTGCAGCGGCACGACGTGGACGATCGGTGACAGCAGCCCGCGGTGCTCGGCAACGCGGATCAGGTGCACGCCGTCGGCAGCGGCAAGGTGCGAGTCGAGGTCCGCGACGACATACAGCTCGCCGCCGCGCGCGCGCACTTCCTGCAGATTGGACTTGAGCTTTTCGAGCAGCGCGTCGTTGGGCGCGATCGCGACGACCGGCATCTCGCGCGTCGACCAGCGCGAGCGGCCCGTGCTTCAGCTCGCCGGCCGGGTAGGCCTCGGCGTGGATGTAGGAGATTTCCTTCAGCTTGAGCGCGCCCTCGAGCGCGATCGGGTAGTGCAGGCCGCGGCCGAGGAACAGCGCGTGCTGCTTCTTCGCGAACTGCTGCGCCCAGCCGATCAGGTGCGGCTCGAGCGCCAGCGCACCGCGGATCGCTGCGGGAATGTGGCGCAGGTCGTCGATCGAGCGGTCCTCGTCGGCGGCGGAGAGCCGGCCGCGCAGCTTGGCGAGCGTCAGCGCCAGCAGGAACTGGGCGGCAAGCTGGGTCGTGAACGCCTTGGTCGACGCGACGCCGACCTCGACGCCGGCGCGGGTCAGGAACACCATCTCGGTCTGGCGCACCATCGAGCTGGTCGGAACGTTGCAGATGGCGAGCGTCTTCGCCTGTCCCAGCGCTTTCGCGTGCGTCAGCGCCGCCAGCGTGTCCGCGGTCTCGCCCGACTGCGAGACGACGACCACGAGCGCGTTCTTGTCGGGCACGCTGTCGCGGTAGCGATATTCGCTCGCGATCTCGACGGTGCAGGGAATCCGCGCCAGCGTCTCGATCCACTGCTTGGCGACGAGGCTGGAGTAGTAGCTGGTGCCGCAGGCGAGGATCAGCACCGAATCGACGCCGGGGAGCAGCGTCGCGGCTTTGGGCCCGAACAGCGATGGCGAGATCGCGGCGATGTCCTCGAGCGTGTCGGCCACCGCGCGCGGCTGCTCGAAGATCTCCTTCTGCATGAAATGCCGATAGGGGCCGAGCTCGACCGCGTCGCTGCCGCCCTTGACCTCGATCACCGGGCGCTCGACCCTGGCACCCGACGCATCGTAGATCGCGTAGCCATCGCGGCGGACATCGGCAACGTCGCCTTCCTCGAGGTAAGCGACGCGATGCGTGACCGACATCAAGCGCCGACGCGTCGGAGGCGAGGAAATGATCGTGGTCGCCGATGCCGACGAGCAGCGGGCTCCCCTGCCGCGCGCCGACGACGCGCCCCGGCTCGCGGGTCGAGATCACCGCGATGGCATAGGCGCCCTTGAACTCGGCGATGGCGCGCTGCACGGCCGCGAGCAGGTCGCCGCCGGCCTCGCCATGCCAGTGCGCGTGGACGAGATGGGCGATGACCTCGGTGTCGGTCTGCGTGTGGAACACGTAGCCGCGCGCCTCGAGCTTCCCGCGCAGCTCCTCGAAGTTCTCGATGATGCCGTTGTGGACGACGGCGACTTCACCGCCTGACAGGTGCGGATGCGCGTTCGCCGGCGTGGGTGCGCCGTGCGTCGCCCAGCGCGTGTGCGAGATGCCGGTCGTCGCGGTGAGTTGGCGGGCATCGGCCTGCGCGGCGAGGTCCGCGACCCGCGCGGTGGACACGAGCCGCTCGAGCACGGGTGTGGCGCCGCCGTTCACCACGGCGAGCCCGGCCGAATCGTAGCCGCGGTATTCGAGCCGGCGGATGCCTTCGATCAGGATCGGGACCACGTTGCGGTCCGAGGTTGCGCCGACGATGCCGCACATGCTTCAGGTCTCCTTGCGCGGCCGCCGCCAGTTCGGGATCACGACCTGCCTGGCGCGCGCCACGGTCAGCTCGCCCGCCGGCGCATCGGCGGCGATGGTGCTGCCCCCGCCGATCGTCGCGCCCGCGCCGACGGTAATCGGCGCGACCAGCACGCAGTTCGATCCGACGTGCACGTCGTCGCCGATGACCGAGCGGTGCTTGTTCGCCCCGTCGTAGTTGGCGACGATCGAGCCTGCGCCGTAGTTGACGCGGCTGCCGACGCTCGCGTCGCCGATGTACGCCAGATGATTCGCTTTCGATGCCGCGCCGAGCGTGCTGGCCTTGACCTCGACGAAGTTGCCGATGTGAACCTCTTCGGCCAGCCGGGTGCCGGGGCGTAGCCGCGCGTAAGGACCGATCCTGCAGTTGCGTCCGATCTGCGCCGAATCAAGGTGCGAGTACGCGTCGATCCGCGTCTGCGGCCCGACGGTCACGTTGCGCAGCACGCAGTAGGGTCCGACCCGCACGCCGTCGTCGAGGCGCACGTCGCCTTCGAAGACGCAGCCGACGTCGATCGTCACGTCGCGACCGCAGCGCAGCGCTGCCGCGGATGTCGATGCGCTCGGGGTCCGCGATCGATCGTGCCGGCGAGCATCAGCGCTTGCGCCTGGCGGCACTGCACGACGCGCTCGAGCGCGGCGAGTTGCGCGCGATCGTTGACTCCGGCGACCGACGCTTCGTCGTCGGCGACCTGCGCGCTCACCGGCACGCCCGCGGCGACCGCCATCGCGACCACGTCGGTCAGGTAGTACTCGCCCTGCGCGTTATGCGCGGTGAGCTGCGCGACCCAGCGCGCGAGGAGCTCGGTCGGCGCGGCGATGAAGCCGGTATTGATCTCGTCGAGGCTGCGCTCGGCGTCGGTCGCATCGCGTTCCTCGACGATCCTGCGCACGCTGCCGTCGGCCCCACGTATCGACGCGGCCCAGACCGAGGGGATCGCGAACGCGCGCCGTCAGCAGCGCGAGATGGCCCGCGCCCGCGATCGTCCGCGAGCTTCGCCAGCGCTTCGGTGGGGACGAGGGGCACATCCGCCATCCCGACCAAGGTGACGCCGTCCGCGGGAAGCGCGGCAAGCGCGATGCGCGTTGCGTCGCCGGTGCCCAGGGGCGGGTCCTGCCGGACGAAGCGGAGGTCGGGCGCCGCGAGCGCCGCCTCGACTGCGTCGGCGCCGTGGCCAGTCACCATGACGATCGCGCGCGGTTTAAGCGTGCGGACAGCGGATAGGACGTGCTGGGCAAGAGGACGGCCCGCCAGCCGGTGGAGGACCTTGGGCAGTGCCGAATGCATGCGCTTGCCCTGACCTGCGGCGAGGATTGCGACGTTGGGGGCTGCGGCCATCAGGCGGGGCACACCGGGGAAGGCGTCGATGATACGCCGGCGCTCGCGCCGTTCACTCGTGCCACAGCCAGTCAGGACGCGCCGGTATGCCCGATGATGGTCGGCGGACTCGCCGCGAACAGATCGATGACGTTGGCCATGCCGATCGCCTCGAGGGTCCGGGAAATCGCAACCTCCCGCCGCTCCAGGATATGGCAGGCCACGTACATCTGGCGCAGCCGGCGCTCGGCATCCTGCGCCGACGCCGCAATGATCGAGACGTTCTCGATCCGCTGACCGGTGCGGGTGCGAATGGTGAAACCGTAGCGGATCATGGCGTGCATTCCTGGTCGGTGCCCTGGCCGCCCTCGGACTTGCCGTCGCAAACACCGGGGCGGGGTGTCGCATTCGTGCAAATATCGTTCCGCGCAGTAGCGCCCGAAGGTCGCAGCCGACGAAGGGCGGGGGTGGCGAACGAGCACTCACGGGCCGATACATGGAAGAGTGGCTTCTGTAAGCCGTCGCAGAGTGGGCGAGCGCACACTTTCCATCGACATTTAAGCACGAAGGCAGGTCACCGGAAACCTGCGACGAGCGAGCCCCGCGCCGCGCTCCGTCGCATGCCGCCCCCGCATCAGGGCGCCGCCCGCCGTCGGATACCGCGCTGCCGATCGACCTTAGATTCGGCGGCGCCACCCATAGCGCGCGCAGTTGCTTGACCTCACCCGCGGCCAATTCCAGACTGGGAATCCCGCGACTGCCCGATGGAGCGACTGCCATGGCGACCTGGACACCTGATCCGACGTTCTATCCTTCGGCGCGCATGGCGATGCAGTCGGCGCCGGAAAAGCTCGCCTATGTGGCACTGCTGCATGTCGCGGGCGACCAGCCCGATGCGCTCGGCGTTGTGGATCTCGACCCGGCATCTTCGACCTACGGCACGCTGGTCGGCCGCACGCCGATGCCGAACGCCGGCGACGAGCTGCATCACTTCGGCTGGAACGCCTGCAGCACCGCGCTATGCCCCTACGCCCCGCATCCGCACGTCGAGCGCCGCTACCTGATCGTGCCGGGGCTGCGCTCATCGCGCATCCACGTCCTCGACACCAAGCCCGATCCGCGCTCGCCCAAGATCGTGAAGGTGATCGAGCCTGCCGAGCTCCATCGGCGCTCCGGATACTCGAGACCGCACACGCTGCACTGCGGACCCGAAGGCATCTACGTGAGCGCGCTGGGCGCGCCCGACGGCGAGGGTCCGGGCGGCATCTTCATGCTCGACCACGATGCCTTCGACGTCCTTGGGCGCTGGGAGGTCGACCGCGGGCCGCAATACCTCGCCTACGACTTCGCCTGGCACCTGGGCCACGACATCCAGATCACCAGCGAATGGGGTACGCCCGCGATGATCGAGAACGGTCTCGTGCCCGAGTTGCTGCTGGGCTCCAAGTACGGGCACCAGTTGCACGTGTGGGATTTGCGCCGACGCAAGCATCTGCAGTCGATCGACCTCGGTGCCGAGCAACAGCTCACGCTCGAACTGCGGCAGGCGCGCGATCCGGCAAAGGCTTATGGATTCGTCGGCGTGGTGATCAGCCTCAAGGACCTGTCGGCCTCGGTGTGGCTATGGCACCGCCCCAACGGAGCGTGGACCGCCAAGAAGGTGATCGAGATCCCGGCCGAGCCGGCCGAGCCCGACCAGTTGCCGCCGCTGCTCAAAGGCTTCAAGGCAGTGCCGCCGCTCGTCACCGACATCAACCTGTCGCTCGATGACCGCTTCCTGTACATCTCGTGCTGGGGCACCGGCGAAATCCGCCAGTACGAAGTCTCCGATCCCGAGCATCCGCGGCTCACCGGGTCGGTACGCCTCGGCGGCATCGTGAAGCACTCGCCGCATCCCGCAGCGGGCGCGGTGAATGGCGGACCGCAGATGGTTGAAGTTAGCCGCGACGGCAAGCGCGTCTACTTCACCAACGGCCTGTATCGCGCATGGGACGCGCAGTTCTACCCGGAGGGCATCGACGGCTGGATGGTGAAGTGCGACGCGCATCCCGACGGCGGCCTGACGCTCGACCCCCATTTCTATCTGCCCTCCGAAGCGGGTTATCGCAGCCACCAGGTCCGCCTTGAAGGCGGGGATTCGTCGTCCGACAACTACTGCTATTCGTGAGCGCGCCCGCTGCAGACCACGCGGCATGAGCGGTGTATGGCCGTGGGCCGCGCTCGCAGGGCTGGGCGCACTGCACGGCGTGAATCCCGCGATGGGCTGGCTGTTCGCCGTCGCGATCGGGTTGCAGCGCAAAAGCCGCGCAGCGATCGCGTGGTCGCTGCTGCCGATCGCCGTGGGTCACGCGGCGTCGATCGCGCTCGTCGTTGTGGCGGTGGTCGCGTTGCGGCCGTGGATCGACTACGGAACGCTGCGCCTTGGCGCCGCGGTTGCGCTGATCGCCTTCGGTGTGTTTCGCCTCGTCGCCCGCCATCGCGCCCGCATCGGCATGCAGGTCAGCGGGGGCGATCTCGCGCTGTGGTCGTTCCTGATGGCGACCGCGCATGGCGCAGGACTGATGCTTCTGCCCGTCCTGCTGTCGATGCCGCTCGGCATGCCGAGCGACACGCAGATGCACATGCCTGTGGCAGGCATGCTCGGGCAATCCGCGGCCACCGGCGTCGCGGCGGTGGCCGTCCACACCGTCGCGATGCTCTGCGTCGCCGGCGCGATTGCCTTCGTGGTCTACGAATGGCTCGGGCTCGCGTTCCTGCGCCGGGCATGGATCAACTTCGACCGGGTGTGGGCGCTCCTACTGATCGGCGCCGGCGTGCTGCTGCTGATTGTCGCGTGGCCGTGAACCGGCGCGACGCTGACGCGAGAGGCGCCCGCGCCAGGCGTGAGAGCGCCCGCGTCAGTCGCCGGCGACGATCACCGTGCCCGGGACGTGCTTCACCGGCCGCGCCAGCCAGATGACGCCGATCAGCGCCACGAACACAATCGCGGTGAGGTAGTACAGATCGTTTGCCGACATCGTGTACGCCTGCTGCTCGATCATTCGGTCGATCATCGCGCGAGCCTGATCGGGCGGGATGCCACGGGCCTGCAGGCTTGAAAGCGCCTGGATCGCCGTCGGGTCGTAGGCACTGATGTGCGCGGCGAGCTGCGCATGATGGAGGCTCGCGCGCGTGGCCCACCACGTCGTCGTGATCGACGTTCCGAAGGATCCCGCGGTGATGCGCGCGAAATTAAAGAGGCCCGATGCCGCGGGAATCCGCTCGGGCGCGAGTCCCGAGAGGCTCAGCGCGACCAGCGGTACGAAGAACATCGCCGCCCCCGCGCCCTGGATGATCGTCGGCACGAGCAGGGTCCAGACGTCGGCCTCGGTGTTGAAATGCGAGCGCATCAGGAACACCAGTGCGAAGACGATGAACGCACCGGTTGCGAACAGACGCGGATCGACCCGGCTCACGGACCTGCCGACGAAAGGCATCATCAGGATCGCGAGCACACCCACCGGCGCGAGGATCATCCCGGCCATCGTCGCGGTGTAGCCCATGTATTGCTGCAGCCACAGCGGCAGCAGCACCAGGTTGCCGAAATACGCGCCGTACGCAAGCGACATCGAAAGTGAGCTGGTCCAGAAATTACGCCGGGCAAACAGGCGCAGGTCGACGACCGGGTGGCGGTCGGTCAGCTCCCAGATCACGAACGCGGCGAAGCCGATCGCGGCAACGATCGCGAGGCCGACGATGAACGGCGAGCCGAACCAGTCGAGGTCCTTGCCCTTGTCGAGCATGATCTGCAGCGCCCCGACCCACAGTACGACGAGCCCGAGGCCGACGCCATCCACCGGAAGCTTGACGGTCGGCGTCTCGCGCGAGCGGTAGATGAGCCAGGTCGCGCCGGCGGCAGCGAGGCCTACCGGGATGTTGATGTAGAAGATCCACGGCCAGGAGATGTTGTCGGTGATCCACCCGCCGAGCAGCGGCCCCGCCACCGGTGCGACGAGCGTCGTGATCGCCCACATCGCCAGTGCGCTGCCGGCGCGCTCCTTCGGGTAGCTCGACAGCAACAGCGCCTGCGACAGCGGGATCATCGGGCCGGCCACCGCGCCCTGCAGCACGCGGAACAGGATCAGCATCGGAAGCGACGTGGCAAGCGCGCAGAGAAACGACATGCAGACGAACAACAGCACCGACGCCATGAACAGGCGCACCTGGCCGATGCGCTGGGTGAGCCAGCCGGTGAGCGGCAGCGAGATCGCGTTGGCGACACCGAACGAGGTGATCACCCAGGTGCCCTGGTCGGGAGATACCGCGAGGTCGCCGGCGATCGCCGGAAGCGACACGTTGGCGATCGACGTGTCGAGCACGTTCATGAACGTCGCGAGCGACAGCGCGATCGTTCCTACCGCGAGCGCGACCCCCTTGAGCGGCGGCAACGTGGCGGGCGTGGCGAGCGTGGCCACAGCGATCGAATCCCGGGGAACTGCCTACAGCGCCCGGACGCGCGCCACGGCAATGCGCTTCGCGGCAGGCGCGCGCGCGACGCGGCGCCCGCGGCGGGACTGCGCCGCTTGTGCCGGACGCGCTGCGGCGAGTCGCGGGGTTTCGTTGGCCGCGATGATCGCCTTGACCCGCGCGTCGGCGAGGCCCTCCTGCGCGTGGAACACGTCGGTGGAGTAAGTCGTGTCCGCCTGCGCAACCTTCGGCAGCCGCGCCCCGCTGCGGTCGTGCGTGTCGACGTCGGCCTGCATCGACAGGCCGATTTGCAGCGGATGCGCCGCGAGGTCGTCGGCGTCGAGTGCAATCCGCACCGGGAGGCGCTGGACGATCTTGATCCAGTTGCCGGTTGCATTCTGCGCGGGCAGCAGCGCGAACGCTGCGCCGGTGCCTGCGCCGAAGCCCGCGACCTTGCCGTGGTAATCGACCTTGCCGCCGTAGACGTCGGCCGTCAGCGTCACCGGCTGGCCGACGCGCATGTGCGCGAGCTGCGACTCCTTGAAGTTCGCTTCGACCCACACTTCGTTGAGCGGCACGATCGCCATCAGCGGGGTGCCCGGTGCAACGCGCTGTCCGAGCTGCACTGTTCGCTTGGCGACGTAACCCGAGACCGGCGCCGGCAGCTCGGTGCGCGCGTAGGCGAGATAGGCAGCACGTACCCGCGCCGCCGCGCCGAGCACCTCGGGATGATCCTCCAGCGTCGTGCGGTCGACGTGCGCGCGGTTCGCGGCAAGGTCTTCCTGCGAAGCCAGCAGTGCCGCCTTGGCGCTGTCGACCGCGTCGTGGGCGTGCTGGAGCTCTTCGCCGGAGATCGCGCCCGAGCCGGAAAGTCGCGCCCGGCGCGCGAGATCGTCTTCGGCGCGTTTCAGATCGGACTGGCGCATCTGCACGGCCGCCTGGAACTGCGCAGTCGTCGCGTACAGGCCGCGCACGTCGCGCACCGTCTTCGCAAGCTGCGCCTCGGCCTGGTCGAGCGCCACCTTGGCGTCGGAGCGGTCGAGCTGAACCAGGAGCTGGCCGGCGTTGACGAACTGCGTGTCGTCGGCGCCGATCGAGATCACCGTGCCCGCGATCTGCGGCGTGATCTGCACGATGTTGCCGCTGACATAGGCGTCGTCGGTGGTTTCGTTGAAGCGCGCCGACCACAGCCACCATCCGCCCCATGCGATGCCGGCGACCGCGACCGCGACGAACAGGATCGCGAGCGCGCGCGTGCGCCGCGATTGCGACTTTGGTGTTTCGGATGATCCGGGTTTGCGTTTCATGTCGAAGCCTTCCCGCCGTATCCGCCGCCGAGCGCGCGGATCAGGTTGATCGAGAGCGAAAGCTCACGCGAGCGCAGGTCGACGTCGAGGCGCTGCTGGGCAAGCAGCGGCTCCTCGGCCGACAGCACCTGCAGGTAATTGCCGATGCCATTCTGGTAGCGCAGCAGCGCGAGGTTGTAGGCTTCGCGCGCCGCGGCAAGGGCCTGTCGCTGCTGGTCGCGCTGCGCGTCGACGCTCCTGAACGACACGAGCTGGTCGACAACATCGCGCAACGCGTTGGCGAGCGTCTGGTCGTACTGGTCGACCGCGGCGTCGTAATCGGCGTCGCGTACCGCGAGGTTGCCGCGCAGGCGCCCGGCATCGAAGATCGGCAGCGTCAGCGCCGGCCCGAGTCCCGCCGTGCGGCTTGCCGCGGAGAGGAATCCCGACGCTCCCAGGCTCTCCAGGCCGACGAATGCGGCAAGATTCACGTTCGGGTAGAACTGCGCCTTCGCGACGTCGATCTGCTTTTGCGCCGCTTCGATCCGCAGGCGCTGCGCGACGATGTCCGGCCGTCTCCCGATCAATTCGGCGGGAACGACCGTCGGCAGCGCAGGCGCTCCTGGCGCATGCGCGGCGGGACGTGCGAAGGCCGCTCCCTGGTCGGGACCCTGCCCGAGGAGCGCGGCGATCTGGTCCCTGGTGTGCGCGATCGTTTCGTCGAGCTGGGTGATTTCCTCGCGCGCGGCAGGGAGCGCCGCTTCGGCCTGCTTAAGTTCGAGCCGCGAATCGATCCCCGCTGCAGTTGCGATCGCGCGTGAGCGCATACACGCGCTCGCGGCGCTCGAGCGCGATCTGCGCGATGTCGCGCTGCTGGTAGGCGCGCTGCATCGCCACCCAGGCTTGGGCGACGTCGACCGCAAGCACCAGGCGCGCAGCATCCGCATCGACAGCCGCAGCCTTGGCCTCACTGACCGCGCTCTCCCACGCCGCGCGGTTCTTGCCCCAGAAATCGATTTCCCAGTTCAAGGTCGCCTGGAGCGTGTAATCGGTCGCCCAGGTCCCGGCGAATGGCGGCGGCGCCAGCGCATGTGCCGAGAAGCGCTCGCGCGTTGCGCCGAGGCTTCCGTTGACCTGCGGGCTCAACGAGGCGCGGGCGATCGCGGCGTAGGCGAGCGCCTTGCGGGTGCGTGCCTCGGCGAGCTTCAGCGTCGGGCTCCCGGCGAGCGCCTGGTCGATCAGGCTGTCGAGCTCGGGGTCGCCGAAGGCCTTCCACCATTGCGCGTCCGGCCACGCCGAGGTCCGACGAGCCGTGCGTCGGCGAGCGAGCGGCTGCTGGCGAGCGCGTTGGCGTTGGCAGGCGTCGCTTCGGGTGCCAGCCCGCGCATGCTCGCGCATCCGGCGAGCGCGAGCGCACACAGGAACGCAGCGGCACGACTGATCCGAGTCTTCATGGCTTCAGGCGTTGGCGAGAATCCGGCGCAGATACGCTTCGAGCTGCCGCGCCTCGGCCTTGCTGAATCCGCGCATGAAATGATTGAGCACGCCCACCGCGCCCACGATCAGCTTCGGGTAGGCGGCGCGCCCGTCGGGGGTCAGCTCGACGGTGATCTTGCGGCGATCCTCCGGACTGCGCACGCGCCGCACGAGCCCCTTGTGCTCCAGCCGGTCGATCATCCGCGTCATCGCGCCGGGGTCGTAGGAGCCCCCCTTGCACAGCGACGACGGTGTGGTGGCGGCCTCGCAGTTCGCGAGCCTCACGATGATCACGAACTGCGCCGCGGTGATGTCGAAGGGCGCGAGCTCCCGGTCGAGCGCCTCCATCATGGCGGCCTTCACCATGGTCATCAGCCGGCCGACGCTGGTGGCCGGATCGAAGTTCCTGGGGTCGTAGATCGGGTTCACGCCGGGTCCTCGGCAGCGAGTCAATTGCCGCAACAATAACTGCCTGGGCAGTTATTGTCAAGGCAGTGGATCGGCGGCCAGCGCGACCAGCCCGGCGCCAGCGGCCAGCGGCAGAGCTGCGGGCCGTCGGAGCCGGCGCCTGCGGCGGGAGCGGGCGCCTGCGGCTTACGTGGTTCCGAGCAGGAAGTCCGCGATCTCGGCGAATCCCGCGCCGCCCTCGCGCGACGTGATCCACGCCGGCGGCGTGGCGATGCGGTCGAGAAAACGCCGCAGGTTGGCGACGCCCACGGCGTTCGGGAAGAACGCGAACATCGGCGCGTCGTTGGGGGAATCGCCGGCGAACACGAAAGCATTGCGCGCAGTGTCGAGGTCGATGGCGAACACCTCCTGCAGCAAGGTTCGCGTCGTCGAGAGCTTGTCGTATGCGCCGAACCAGCCGTTGACGTGGATCGAGCTCACTTTGGCCGTCATTCCCTGCGCCTGCATCAGCGCGACGATGCGGTCCACCTCGGCCCGCGGCAGTGGCGGCACGTCCTCGCAGTAGTCGATCGCGAGGTCGGTCTCGCGATAGCGCTGATCGGAGGCGAGCGCGCAACCGGGAACCGCCTTGATGATGCTCGCGCCGATCGCAGCCACCCGCGCGCGCTGTGTCGCGCGCTCCGCGTCCGGAGCGACGAAGCGCCGCAGCGAGCTTGCGCGCTTGCGCGTCGTAGCGCATGTAGAACGCGCCGTTCTCGCCCACCACCGCATCCACCGGCCACATCCTGGCGATGTGATCGCACCAGCCCGCGGGCCGCCCGGTGACCGGCACGACGATCTTGCCCGCCGCATGCAGGCGCTCGAGCGCGGCGTAGGCTTCCGCGGTGAGCTTGCCGTCGGTCGTGAGCGTGTCGTCGATGTCGGTCAACACGCCGCGGATCGCCCGGCGCGTCGCGGGCGCCATGCCGGAGAGCGGTCGTGGCGCGCGGCCGTGCGGCGAAGCAGTGCTCATTCGCGAAGCCTCGCTGCGATACGATGACACAGCGTGCTCAAGCGCCCAACCTCGCCGCGACGCGCTCGCGCTGTGCCACGGACATCGGCAGGCCGCACTTGCTGCGCCGCCACAGCACGTCGGCGGCGGTTCGCGCCCATTCGTCGCGCACCAGGTAGTCGACTTCACGCTCGGTAAGCTGCGCGCCGTAGTGCTCGCCGAGGTCAGCGGGTTTTCTCGCATCGCCGAGGATCGCCGGCGCGCGCGTGCCGTGGCGCTTCGCAAGCGCGCGCAGGAGCTCGGGTCGAGCGCCGGATATTGCCTGCCGAGCTCGCCGAGCCACGCGGCACGGTCGCCGCGCGGCAGATCGCCACCGGGGAGCAGCGCGCCGGACGTCCACGCGCCCTTCATCCCCGGGAAAAATGGCCGCAGGTCGCCAAGCGCGGTCTCCGCAAGCTTCCGGGAGGTGGTGATCTTCCCGCCGAACACCGACAGCAGCGGCGCGCGGCCGGTGCCCGCCGCCGCACCCGCATCTCCCTCGACCTTCAATACGTAATCGCGCGTCACCGCCGATGGATCTCTGCGCGCCATCGTCGTACAGTGGCCGCACGCCGCTGTAGCTCCAGACGACGTCGCGCCGCGCGAGGGGCCGCACGAGATACGCATTGGCGAGCGCCAGCAGGTAGTCGGTCTCGTCGACACCGATCTCCGGATGCTCGAATTCGTCGACCGGGATGTCGGTGGTGCCGATCAGCGAATAGCGATCCTGGTACGGGATGATGAAGACGATGCGCTGGTCCGCATTCTGGAGAATGTACGCGTGGTCCTGCGCATGCACGCGCGGAACCACGATGTGGCTGCCCTTGATGTGGCGCACGCGCGCGTCGCCCGGGGCATCGCCGACCCGGTCCAGCACCTCGGCGACCCACGGCCCCGCGGCATTGACCAGCGCTCGCGCGACAACCTCGGATGTCGCACCGTCCGCGGCGAGGGTGGCGTGCCACAGCCCGTCCTGCCGCCGTGCGCGCATGAGCGCCGTACAAACACGAATGTCCGCGCCGCGCTCGCGCGCCGCGATCGCGTTCACGACCACCAGCCGCGCGTCGTCGACGCGGGCGTCGGCGTAGACGAAGCCGCTGGCGAAACCGGGCTTCAATCCGGCGCCGAAGCCGTTAGCATCGAGACGCGTCGCAAACGATTTCGGCAGCGTCATCCGGCCGCCGAGGCGATCGTAGAGGAAGAGCCCCGCGCGGATCATCCATTTCGGCCGCAGATGCGGCTCGTGCGGCAGCACGAACAGCAGCGGTTCGATCAGGTGCGGTGCCGCGCGCAGCAGCACTTCGCGCTCGGCGAGCGCCTCGGCCACCAGGCGGAACTCGAGATGCTCGAGGTAGCGCAGTCCGCCGTGGATCAGCTTGGTGCTCGACGACGATGTGTGCGCAGCAAGGTCGTCGCGCTCGGCCAGCAAGCACCGAGAGGCCGCGCCCGGCCGCATCACGCGCGATGCCCGTGCCGTTGATGCCGCCGCCGATCACGAGCAGGTCGTAGGTGCGCGTCTCCATGGGCGAGAGCGGCGATTCTACCGGATGACTGCGCCGGATTTCGCCGGCCGGAGCCGCGCGCGCGGTGCTACGATGTCCCTTCGCTTACGAGGACGTCTCGATGAACATCATCCCCGAGATCGCGGCGATCGGCGCGAGCTATTGGGTGACGCTGGCCGACAACTAGTTGCCTCACGAGCGATGAATGGCACGCCGCCACTCCCCGCCCGCGAAGCGGCTAGCGCCGGACGCGGTCGCCCGCTATTGGGGCGCAGCCATCCTGCTTGTCGGCCTCGCAAGCGCCGCGCTGGTCTACGTTTTTGCGCCCGACGATTCGGGCGCGGGCGCCGCAGACGGTGTCGCGGGCGGAAAGATGTACCAGCACACTCTCGAGCTCATGGGTGGCAAAGCCGCGGTCTATGCGGACCGCTTCGATCAGTGGTTCGCCAGCCTGTGGCAGGGGCGAACGCTTGCGTATACGCTCGCCGTGCTGGCGATCGCGATCGCGCTGGCGTGCTTCTGGGTGGCGCACCTGCTTTCCACACCGCTGCCGGTCAATCGCTCCCCGGCCGCGTCATCGCCGCCGGATCGACCCAGCGATCGAAGTCCTCCGCGCTGACCAGGCCGAGCTTCAGCGCAGCGTCACGCAGGCTCAGACCCCCGCGATGCGCGGCAAGCGCGATCTTCGCCGCATTCTCGTAGCCGATGTGCGGATTGAGCGCAGTGACCAGCATCAGCGAGTGCTCGACATTGGAGCGAATCTGCGCGAGGGCGGGCTCGATGCCCTGCGCGCAGCGCTGGTCGAACGAATCGATGGCATCGCCCAGCAACTCGGCCGATTCCAGCACCCCCTGCAGCATGACCGGCTTGTAGACGTTGAGCTGGAAGTTGCCCTGGCTGCCGGCGAACGCGACTGCGGCGTCGTTGCCGAAAACGCGCACCACCACCATCGTCAGCGCTTCGCACTGCGTCGGGTTGATCTTGCCGGGCATGATCGACGACCCGGGCTCATTGTCGGGAATCGTGATCTCGCCCAGCCCCGCCCGCGGCCCGCTCGCGTGCCAGCGCACGTCGTTGGCGATCTTCATCAGCGCGCCGCCCAGGGTGCGCAGCGCAGCGCTGACGTTGACGATCGCGTCGTGCGCGGCGAGGGCTGCGAACTTGTTCGCCGCCGAGACGTAGGGCACATCCGTTTCGCGCGCGATCGTCGCCGCGACGGCAGCGCCGAAGCGCGGGTGCGCGTTGAGTCCCGTGCCGACGGCCGTGCCCCCCAATGCGAGCGGCATCAGGCGCGCGCGCGCCTCAACGATGATGCCGCGCGCGTCGTCGAGCTGTGCGGCCCAGCCCGAGATCACCTGTCCGAGCGTCACCGGCGTCGCATCCTGCAGATGGGTGCGCCCGATCATCACGATGCCCGTAAACGCCTTCGCCTTGGCGTCGAGCGTCGCGTGCAGGCGCTCGAGCGCCGGCAACAGGTGGTGGTCGAGCAGATCGACGGTTGCAAGGTGCATCACCGCGGGAAAGGTGTCGTTCGACGACTGGCCGCGATTGACATCGTCGTTCGGGTGGATCGGCTTCTTCGAGCCGACGACGCCCGCCGGCAAGCTGGATCGCGCGATTGGCAATGACCTCGTTCGCGTTCATGTTCGATTGCGTCCCCGAACCGGTCTGGAACACGACCAGCGGGAATTCGGCATCGAGGCGTCCGTCGATCACTTCCTGCGCCGCACGCACGATCAGCGCGACCTTGTCGGCACCAAGCTCACCCAGCTCGCCGTTGGCGAGCGCCGCACATTTCTTGAGCACGCCGAAGGCGCGGATCACCGGCCGGCCCCAGCGAAAGCGGTCGACGCCGATCGGGAAATTCTGGACCGACCGCTGCGTTTGCGCACCCCATAGATGATCGGCGGAAACGCGCACTTCACCCAATGCATCCTTCTCGATGCGCGTCGCCACCTTGCAGAAGAGGTCTCGTTGCCCATGCGCGTCATGTCAGCCGCCTGAAAGTGCGGCGACAATCATCAGCTCGGCGTCGCTGGCGACCGCGCTTGCGAGGTCGCGCGTCAGCCGGTTGCCGACGAACAGCTTGACGTGGGGTCGGAGTTGCCGCTGCTCATCGACGATGCGAAAGCGAATCCCCGGATAGGCGCCATCGAGTGCCGCCAGGACCCCGCTGATCGTCGGCGGAAGCTCGGGCGCCAGCACCGGCACTGCGACCGCGACTTCGGCCCGTCCCGTATACGAGCGCAGCGGCGACGGGATCCTGACCCGGACAACCGTTGCCGCTTCGTGCGACGCGCTGGCCGTCATTGCGCCAGCCCGCCGCAGCGGCACGACCAAGCGGGTCTGCGCTCACTTTCGCCGAATCCCAAACGCTGCCTCGTCGGGTTACCCACTATGCCTCGACCGCGTAAATATGAGGCAGGTGCCGCGCCAGGCAGCGGAAGCTGCGTCCCTCGTCGCGACTGCCCCAGATCTCGCCTGAGGTCGTCCCGAAATAGAGGCCCATCGGCTCACGCCATCGGTGGTCATCGCCTGGCGCTTGACCGTCCACCATGCCTGCGACCTTGGCAATCCGCGGTCCTGTCGCTTCCAGGTCCTGCCGCCATCGCGTGATCGATAGACCGCAGGGCGTCCACCGGGTGCCGTGCGCGGCCAGACCTTCGTCCCGTCCATCGGGAACACCCACAGCGAATCCGGATCGCGCGGATGCACCGCCATCGGAAAGCCGACGTCACCCACCGATTTCGGCATCGCGGCTCCCGATGTCCTGCCAGGTGTCGGCGGGCCGGTCGAGGCGGTAGATCCCGCAGTGATTCTGCTGGTAGAGCCGGTCGGGATGGCTGCCGGCGAAGCGCACGCAATGCGGGTCATGGCCGAATTCCGGAGGCGGCGAGGGCAGGAAGTCCGCGCGCACGCCCTTGTTCAACGGCCGCCAGTCGGCGCCGGAATCGGTCGATTCGAATACGCCGCCTCCGGACATGCCGATGTACATATGCGCGCGGTCGCGCGGGTCGATCAGGATCGAGTGCAGCTTCGGGCCGTCCGGGGTGCCGTCCTGGTCGCCGCCGCACCACGCCTTGCGCTGCGGGTGCGCGTTGAAGCCGGCCACGCCCTCCCAGGTCGCGCCCCCGTCGGCGGAGCGGAACAATCCCTGCGGCGACGTGCCCGCATACCAGACGCCCGGCTCGCTCGGGTGCCCGGGCGCGAGCCAGAAAGTGTGATCGACGACCCGTCCGCTGCCCTCGCCGAAGGCCGGTGGACGGGTCGCTTCCTTCCACGTCCTGCCGCTGTCGACCGAGCGGAACACGGTGGGTCCCAGGTGACCCGTGCGTGCGGCAGCGAGCCAGATCCTGGCGTCGCGCGGGTCGCCGATCGCGTGGTGGACGACGTGGCCCAGGAACTGGGGGCCTGCAAGCTTCCACCCATTGCGCGCAACGTCGCTCGTCAGCGTCCACAATCCCTTGCGCGTCGCAATCATGAGGCGCACGCGACGCGCCGGCGCAGGCTGCGCCGCTACTTTGGTGCGAGGCATCGAAAATTCTCCTGGAGTCGGGGTCCACCGCCCGCCGTGGCGGACCGAGGCGTCAAAGCTACCCTGCGCGGAGAAACCGGGCAAGCGGCAGGGTTGAAATTGCGGAACGCGGCTGCGATCCTCGCATCGAATCCCTTTCGCCTGCCGCGATGGCGGGTCCGCACCGAAACCGAGGAGCTTAAGCGATGACGATCAAAGTGGGTGATCGCGTGCCCGAAGGCACGCTGCAGGAATTCTTCGAAGTCGAGAAGGACGGCTGCGCCATCGGGCCAAACCCGGTCCCGATCGCCGATCTGACGCGCGGCCGCAAAGTCGTCATTTTCGGCTTGCCGGGCGCGTTCACGCCCACCTGCTCGGCCAAGCACGTGCCAAGCTACCTCGCAGCCTACGACAAGCTGAAAGCGAAGGGCATCGACACCATCGCGTGCATGTCGGTGAATGACGCGTTCGTGATGGGCGCATGGTCGCGCGACCAGCACGCCGGCGATCGCGTGCGCATGCTGGCCGACGGCAGCGCCGATTACACCCGCGCGCTGGGCCTCGTGCTCGACCTCACTGCCCGCGGGATGGGCGTGCGCTGCCAGCGCTTCTCGATGCTGGTCGACGACGGCGTCGTCAAGTTCCTCAATGTCGAAGCCCCCGGCAAGTACGAGGTCTCCGACGCGCAGACGCTGCTGGGTCAGCTCGGCTAGCCCGCGCCGTTGCGACGGCGTTATGTTGTTGTGGCGACGCCCATCTGCTGCAGCAGCCCGTCGAGCTGATCGAGCGTCGAGTAGCGAATGACGATGCGCCCGGCGCCTTTGCGTCCGGGCTCGATGTGGACCACTGCGCCGAGGCGTTCAGCGAGATCGTTCTCGAGGCGCGCGGTGTCTGCGTCGTAGTTCGCGCGCGATTTGCGGCGGGCCGCACGGCGTGCGGGGTTCAGCAGGCCGCCCACCAGGCGTTCGGCGTCGCGCACCGACATCGACGCTTCGACCACGCGCGAAGCAGCGCTCGCCTGCTGCGCCGCAGGGAGCGCCAGCAGCGCGCGCGCATGCCCCATCTCGAGCGCGCCGTCGAGCACGTAGTCCTGCACCGGCCCCTGCGAGCGCGTTCAACCGGAGCAGATTCGAGACCGCGCTGCGCGAGCGGCCGACCGCTTTCGCAGCGGCGTCGTGCGTCAGTCCGAATTCGTCGATCAGGCGTTGCAATCCTCGCGCCTCCTCGATCGGATTCAGATCCTCGCGCTGGATATTCTCGATCAGCGCAACCACCAATGCGGACTGGTCGGGAATGTTCTTCACCAGCGCCGGAATTTCGGTCATTCCGGCCTGCTGTGCGGCGCGCCAGCGACGCTCGCCCGCAACGATCTCGAAGCGTCCGTTGTCGACCGGCCGCACCAGGATCGGCTGCATCACGCCCTGCTCGCGGATCGATTCGGCGAGCTCTCCGAGCGACACCGGATCCATCCGCGTTCGCGGCTGGTACCGGCCGGGACGCACGCGATCGATCGCCAGCGTCTGCAGGCTCTCGGTGCGCACCGGGCTTGCGTCGTCGGTGCCGGCGAGCAGTGCGTCGAGGCCGCGGCCCAGTCCTTTCGGTCGGATCATCAGCGATCCCGCGTCATTCGGTCGGATCATCATCGCTCCTGGTTCGGCGCTGTTCCCGCAAGCGCAGCTTCGGATTGATCGGGTGCGACCGCGCGCGTCGGCGCACTCTGCCGCGCCTCCATGCGCCGCAGCACCTCACCGGCGAGTGCGAGGTAGGCCTGGGCGCCCTTGGATTGCGGCTCGAGCGTCAGCGCAGGGATGCCGTGTGACGGCGCCTCCGCGAGGCGCACGTTGCGCGGCACGACGGTGCGATAGAGCCGGTCGCCGAAATGTCTCTCGAGCTCCGCCGCGACGTTCTGCGCCAGCGTATTGCGCGGGTCGTACATCGTGCGCAGCAGTCCCTCGATCTCGAGCGCCGGATTGAGGTGCGCGCGCACCTTCTTCACCGTCTGCACCAGGTCGGACAATCCTTCGAGCGCGTAGTACTCGCATTGCATCGGGATCAGCACGGAATCGGCGGCGCATAGCCCGTTCAGCGTCAGCAGCGACAGCGACGGCGGGCAGTCGAGGAAGATGAAATCGTAGTCGCCTGCGATGGCGCCGAGCGCGTCGCGCACCTGGCGCAGCGCCTCGGCCAGCGCGTCCTTCAACCGCGATTCGCGCTCGGGCAGGTCGACGAGCTCGACCTCGGCGCCGGCGAGGTCGCGGTTCGCAGGCACGAGGTCGTAACCTCCGCTGGCGGATTTCAGCCGCACTGCGGCGATCGTCGTCTCACCGAGCAGGACGTGGTAGACGGTGCGCGCGCAAGCGCGCTTGTCGATGCCGGATCCGGTCGTCGCGTTGCCCTGCGGGTCGAGATCGACGACGAGCACGCGCCGCTTCATCGCGACGAGGCTCGCCGCGAGGTTGACTGTCGTCGTCGTCTTGCCGACGCCGCCCTTCTGGTTCGCGACCGCGATGGTGCGCGTCATCGCGCGCGCTCCCGGCTTTCGCTCGCGCGCGCCGCGCGCATGACGATCAGGTGACGCTGCGCGTCCAACCCCGGAACCTCGAGCGACGGCGCCGCCACGACCGCGACGCTGTCAGGAAGCAGTGCGATCTCTTCCTGCGGATACGTACCCTTCATCGCGGCGAGGATTCCGTCCGGGGCGAGGTGGCGCGACGCGCCCTGCGCGAAGCTCGCGAGATCCGAGAATGCGCGCGAGACGATCACATCGAATACAGCGTCGGGCCGGTAGTCTTCGACGCGCGCACGCCACTACGGTGACATTGCGAAGTGAGAGTTCGATCGCGGCCTGCGTCAGGAAGGCGGCCTTCTTCCGGTTGGCATCGAGGAGCACGACCGTCCAATCCGGACGCGCGATCGCGAGCGGAATGCCCGGAAGCCCTGCACCCGAGCCGACATCGAGCAAACGCAGTCCGGGCGCATGCGGCAGATGCGGCAGGATCGCGAGCGAATCATCGAGGTGATGCATGACCATGCTCGCGCGGTCGCGAATCGCCGTCAGGTTGTAGATGCGATTCCACTTGACGATGAGGTCGAGGTAAGCGTCGAGCTTTGCGCGTGCACGGCGCGGGAAGCGCGGCCGTCAGGGACATCTTCGCCACGGCCGCAGTCATTCGCCGATCGCGGTTGCAGTCACGTCGGCCGCAACTGCGGTCACGCCGATTGCGCCTGCGCTGCGCCCGCGGCAGCGCCGCTGCCGAAGCCGCGCTTCAGATGCACGAGCAACAGCGATATCGCAGCGGGCGTCACGCCCGAGATCCTCGCGGCCTGCCCCAGGGTCTCGGGGCGGTGGAGATTCAACTTCTGCTGCACTTCGATCGAGAGCCCTCGCACCCCGGCGTAATCGATACCCGCCGGCAGCCGCATCTGCTCGTGCTCGAGCATCCGCGCGACCTCGATTTGCTGGCGCTCGATGTAGCCGCGGTACTTGGTCGCGATCTCGACCTGCTCGGCGACCTCGGCATCCTCGACAGGCACTCCAGTGCCTTCGAGCTGGTGCAACGTCCGGTAGCCGACGCCGGGCCGGCGCAGGAGCTCCGCCAGGCTGTATTCGCGCTCGATCGGCTGCCCGAGTACGCGCTCGGCTTCGTGCCGCGTCACCACGGCCGGGCTCACATGCGTCGACTTGAGCCGTTCGATCTCGGCTGCGATCGCGTCCCGCTTGCGGGCGTAGCGATCCCAGCGCGAATCGTCGACCACGCCCAGCCTCCGGCCATGCTCGGTAAGCCGCAGGTCGGCATTGTCCTCGCGCAACTGCAGCCGATATTCGGCGCGGGAGGTAAACATTCGGTAAGGCTCTGATACGCCTTGTGTAATCAGATCATCGACCAGCACGCCGAGATATGCCTCGTCGCGCCGCGGCGACCAGCCCTCCGAGCCCGCCGCGTAGCGCGCAGCATTGATGCCGGCGAGGATGCCCTGGGCGGCCGCCTCCTCGTAGCCCGTCGTCCCGTTGATCTGCCCGGCGAAAAAGAGCCCGGCGATCGCCTTGGTCTCGAGCGTTGCCCGAAGGCCGCGCGGATCGAAGTAGTCGTACTCGATCGAGTAGCCGGGACGAAGGATATGGGCGTGCGCGCAGCCGGGAATCGAGCGGACCAGCGCGAGTTGGACATCGAACGGCAATGAAGTGGAGATGCCGTTTGGATAAATCTCCTGCGTATCAAGACCTTCCGGCTCGAGGAAGATCTGATGCGTTTCCGCGCGCAGCGAACCGAATTACCTTGTCTTCGATGGACGGACAGTAGCGCGGCCCGACGCCCTTGATGATTCCGGTGAACAGCGGCGACCGATCGAGCCCCGCGCGGATGATCTCGTGGGTTTGCGCGCGTCGTATGCGTGATCCAGCACGCGAGTTGCCGCGGATGCATCGCTCGGTCGCCGATGAACGAGAACACCGGGGTCGGATCGTCCCCGGGCTGCACTGCGAGTTCGTCGAAATCGATCGTGCGGCCATCGAGCCGTGGCGGCGTACCGGTCTTGAGCCTGCCCGCAGGCAAATTCAACTCCCGCAGGCGCGCGCCTAGGCGTTTGGCAGCGGGTTCGCCCGCGCGTCCGGCCTCGTAATGTTCGAGTCCCACGTGAATCAGCCCCGACAGGAAGGTCCCGGTCGTCAGGACGACCGCGTCGGCCTCGAACTCAACGCCGATCTGCGTAACCACCCCGGTGACACGGTCGCCGTCGATCAGCAGATCCTCGACCGGTTGCTGGAAGAGCGTGAGCCCCGCAGTAGTTTCGAGCCGTCGCCGGATCGCCCGGCGATAGAGCACACGGTCAGCCTGCGCCCGGGTCGCACGAACCGCCGGGCCCTTGCTGGCGTTGAGAATCCTGAACTGGATCCCCGCCTCGTCGGTGGCGAGCGCCATTGCCCCGCCGAGCGCATCGACCTCCTTGACCAGATGCCCCTTGCCGATCCCCCCGATCGACGGATTGCAGGACATTTGGCCAAGCGTTTCGATGCTGTGCGTCAGCAGCAGCGTGCTGCGCCCCGCGCGCGCCGACACCAGAGCGGCCTCGGTGCCGGCATGGCCTCCTCCGACAACGATCACTTCGAAGCGTTGGTGAATTTCATTGAGAATCAAAGGATTGATGACTTGACCGAAGTTATCGGACAGCGCCGCCATTGTACCCGCATTCGGCGCGCCCTTCGTGCCCGCGCCAACGCGCAAGCGTGCCGCCATGGTCGCTGGCCGCAGAATCGGCGTCGGGAACCCTCACGAAATCGCGTCGCAAGCCCGCGGCGTCCGGAGCTCTGGCGATGATTTCGGTGTTCGCCGCAGTGTGTCCACGCGCAAACCACGCTGTTTCACGTGAAACCAGCACGGGCGATTCGTTTCACGTGAACGCGAATATATACTTGACTAAAGTTAGATAATGGCCTATTCTTCAATCATTCCGATTGGAGAACATCATGGCCGACCTGGCCTGCAGCCCGATCTTTACCGACCCCGAGGCCGCGCGCGAGCACCTCGAATCGCTCCGCTGGTCGGTACTGGCCCGCGTCTGCCCGCATTGTGGCGAGTGCGAGAGCACTAGCCCGACGGCCAGCAAGAACGCACAAGCCCGGCCTGTACTACTGCAATTCCTGCGAAAAGACCCTTCACGGTTACGGTCGGCACGCTGTTCGAGCGCTCCCACGTTCCGCTTCAACAAGTGGCTGCTGGCGTTGCACTTGATGGCGTCAAGCAAGAGGGCATCAGCGCCCATCAGCTACACCGCATGCTCGGCGTGACCTACAAAACGGCATGGTTCATGGCGCATCGAATCCGCGAGGCGATGCGCTCGGGCGATCTGTCGGCGTTCGGCGAAGGCGGTTGCTCGGTCGAAGTGGACGAAACGTTCATCGGCCAGGATCCCGAAAAGCCGAAGGCGCAAGAAAGGCCAGCGGCGGTCACCACAAGAATAAGGTGCTCTCGCTCGTCGATCGCAAATCGGGCCGCTCGCGCAGCATGGTGGTCGACAACATCGATTGGGATACCGTCAAGCCGATCCTGCAAGCGAATATCTCGCACGAGGCACGCGTGCTGACCGACGAAGCGACGCACTACAATCTGACGCGCGTCTACTTCGCAGGCCATGAAACCGTCAACCACTCTGCCGAAGAGTACGTTCGCCTGTCCGATCCTTCGCGTGCATACGAACACCGTCGAGGGCTATTTCTCGATCTTCAAGCGCGGCATGAAGGGCGTCTACCAGCATTGCGGCAAGCAACACCTGCACCGCTACCTGGCCGAGTTCGATTTCCGCTACAGCAACCGCGCGAAACTGGGCGTAGACGACGCGGAACGCGCCACGCTCGCCCTCAAGGGCATCAGCGGCAAGCGGTTGACCTATCGAAGAATTGGCGTCCAGTAAGAAAAAGGGATGAACGGCCTTGACACCGCGTCCGAGAGAGTCTAAATAGAGTCTAGATAGACTCTATTTAGACTCTGGAACGATCTGCAGACGTGGCCACCAAACCCCAGTACACCCTCCGACTTTCGTCGGAGCTCTGGGCGCAAGTCGACGATCTGAAGGGCTACTTTGGGGACGATCGACCAGAGATATTGACGCACATATTGCGCGATTGGTTTTTGAAGAACCGTCACGCAATTGAGGAGCAGAAGGAAGCGATCAACCGGCTCGGAAACGTCGATTGAATTTTACGATCAACGGGGCCACTGCGGGCCACGTGAGGCCTTGTTAAAAGGCAGCCGCGAACAGCGGTCGGATCCTCGCGCCGTGTCGTCCCACCTACTTGAAGGCGGCCGCTATCCAACGATAGCGGCCGTTTTCGCTTTCCGTGGGGTCGCTGGGAAAGAACTTGAGACCATAACTACGCGCCCTTCCGCAGTAGCGATACATGGCTTTTCGCGTTGCCAGCACATAACGATCTTCCCAGCCACCGAATCGATTTAATTCAAGTGCCGAGGTCGTTGCGCTGGCAACTACGTCCGCCATTCGCAGCCACATCGAATCGTTGTGTTGTCCAACTTCCGTTGCTGCGAGGTCGATGTAGGGCCACGCTATTTGTGTACCGGTGTTCTGTAGTTGGTCTAAGTACCGAGCCATTCTTTCGTAGGAAAGATTCTTGCACTTTGAAAAAATGAGTTTGCAGCGGTCACCGTCGGCTTTGCGATCACGGTTGTCTCTGGCTATCCAGCTTATGCGTTCCAGTAGGTAGCGAGTAGCATAGAAATACAGCCGACGCATATTCCCGAGCGTATGGCTTTTGTAGGTCTCCTGCAGCGCACGTTTATTCACGCAAATGGATACCGTCTTGATGCTTTTGGTGCCTAGGCACTCCGTGAGCGCTACTTTTGCCTCGTGAGGGAGTCGGGCGAAATGGGCAACCTGTCCGTTAATTTCGATTCGGTCTAGCGTCGCCCTAATCTGTCTTGCGATGATTGGTAGGTTCCTGACGCGAACAATGCACGCCGATAAGACAAACCACTCCGAACTGGCGCGGCCTGGATAGTCTCTGAATACGAAGCCCTCATCTCCCGATTCGTCGATGTAGGCGTGAAATGCGTGCATGGATCGATTCTCCAACCGATATTCAGGCACACTTACCTTATGGCACGCAATAACGCAGGTCTAGGCAACTCGAAAAGCGGCTAAAACCAAGGCAAAAGGCGCTGCACGGTGGGAACTGACCTATTGCCGGAGCTTATCCGCGAGAAATACGAGGTACATGAATGGAAGCACGCCTGTGCGATTCTTCGCCACGATTTCCCGGCCGAATGGGGCGACGTCGTTGACTGCCTGACCGAATTTCGGTTCCGGCGCAGTTGGATAAATGTCGGCGGCGGACGGAAATCCATGGTCGCCGCTGCACTCGACGGATTCCTAACCGATCGCGGGTGGACCGAAAAAAAATTCGATACCGAAATCCTCGTCGACGGCCACCGCTCGGAATCGCCTACGCACTCCGTCGACTGTTTCAGGAACGGAGTCGCTCTCGAAATCGAATGGAATAACAATCGTCTACGACCGCGACCTCAATAACTTCAGACTTCTGTTCGATTTGCGCGCCGTTGCGGTCGGCATCATCGTGACTCGCTGCGACGAATTGCAGGGCATATTCGACGAGCTAGGGCGTGGCGCAAGCTACGGCACTTCGACGACGCATATGAGCAAGCTACTGCCGCGAATCGAGGGCGGTGGTGGAGGCGGATGTCCCATCCTGGTATTTGGGCTCACCAGGGCGCTATACGTGGAGGACTGACATGCACGCATCTAATCAAGCGACCCCCATGGCGGCGCTCGCCAATGCGTTTGTAGGCCGGCGTTTTGCGACCATCCTTGCCGATCCCCCGTGGCGTTTCAGAACCGCACCGGCACGATGGCGCCCGAGCACAAACGACTCGCGCGCTATTCGACGTTGAAACTCGATGAGATCGCGAACCTGCCGGTCGGATCACTAACGTTGGAATACCGCGCACCTATACCTCTGGGTTCCGAATGCATTGTTGCTGGAAGGGCTCAAGGTAATGCACGCATGGGGTTTCACGTACAAGACGAATATCGTCTGGCACAAGGTCCGAAAGGACGGCGGTCCGGATGGTCGTGGCGTCGGTTTTTACTTCCGTAACGTCACGGAAATGGTTCTGTTCGGGATTCGCGGCAAGAATGCGCGAACGCTGGCACCAGGACGCCGACAGGTCAACATTCTCAAGACGAAGAAGCGCGAGCACTCGCGCAAGCCGGACGAGCTGTATGACGTTATCGAGGCGTGCAGTCCTGGCCCGTTCCTAGAGTTATTCGCCCGGGGTCCGCGTGAAAACTGGGTGAATTGGGGAACGAGGCGGCGAGCTATTTCCCTAGGTGGCGGACCTATACGAACCACTCGCAGGCGCAAGCAACACCATGACTACAAGGAGGCAGTCTCCTGCGGTCGGCGAATTGGCACCTTCTGTCAGTAAGTGCCCTATTGAAAAGTGTAGGCTTGTACCCTATTGTCGTCCAGAGGAGGGCCTTGATCATGGATTGGAAGAGCATATTTCGCAGCATTCAACAAGAGGCCAGCGAGGAGAATTTGAGCTTTGAGGGCAACGGCGGCGTCTCGGTGCCGATTGCCAATATAATGAACTCAGCGAGAGTTCAGGAGCAGGTTGAAACCGTGAGGCAGATCGAGGAGATCGCACGGCAATCAAGCACCCAGAAGTAGTCCTCGCATTGCAGACGGTACATGGATGCCGTCTTATTGTTCGCCCTCCCAGTCGTCGGAGGGCTGTTTTTTTGTAACGCCTGGAATTTCACGCGCGACCCAATTTCGCGTGAGGATGGCCAGCGTCTTCTATCTCCGGCGCAATCTTCGGCGGCGCGATAATTTTTGTGTTGGTCCTAATGGGCCGTCTGCTTCTGCGTCGCTATTGCCCGTACTATGAGCGATCCGAAGCAGTTGTGATCAGTGCACTAATTCCGCTCGCAAAAGGCTCGAATCCGCAAATCGCAGACACTGCCATTACTTCGTTTCTGGCGATGTTACTGGGGGCACCGGCAGGGTGGTTTCTTAATCTCGGATTTAAGAGGGCATTCTGGCTCAGGCGAGCAATCAATCAGCACGTGTTCGAGGCATTCCTTCTCGACTCTTCCGATCGGAAGTTTCTCATTGCAGTAACGCTCGAGGATGGGAAGGTCGACGTTGGCACGTAGTCGAAGGAATTGGAGTCGGAACAATGGCTGAGATGAGCAGAAGTTCATCTCCGTGCTGCCGCTGATGAGCGGATACAGGGACAAGCAAACCCACACGGTTATGTTTACGACGTTCTACCTGGAGCTATACGGAAAGGGAATATGGCAACGGCCACAGGGAAGGCCGAGCCCCTTCCCGCCCCGCTGGTCCATCTTCGCGCGAAAACGAATTTCGTCACCGTCTTAGCCAGGAATCGCATCGTCTCTTGCCGCTTGTTTGATCGAAGGCTTATCTGGAATTTCAGAAGCGAGCGACGGCCAAACCGCTGACCCAAGACACCGCACTAACGTCTAAAACTGTCAACCCATGAGCACCCCACGCAAGACCCCAGTGCAGCCCCCAGAGCCTCCGCAAGTCACGATGGACGATATTCCGCTGCGGTTCCTGGCGACACCGCCTGCGCCCAAAGCGCCCGTCAAAAGTAAGCCGCGCAAGCGTTCCAAGTAGCGCGGCCTACCGGGCTGCCCGGTGGATAATGGGCCTCCCAGGCGGCTTTAGTCAAGTATACAAACGCGCACGTGAAACACGCGCGCAACCCGATTCGCGCGTCAGCCCGCGGCCCCGTCTCAGTTTGAATCGCGGGCAGTGTCTCAGTTTGATATAGCCCGCCCTTGACCGGCCGCGCCAGGAGTGCCATGCATGTTTCCATTCGTGGGCCTCGTAGCTCCCGCGAATCGCAGCCGGAAGGAGATCAGTTCCCACGCTTCCTGAGTGTCTTTGCGAGTCGATTGTCGCGGTGCGGTGACGCACCGGTGGCGAGGCAGCCGTATTTGCCGTATGATACCCGGATCACTCTGGTTCACGCCGGCACAATCCAGTTAAGGACGGAAACAAAATGGGTCGCCCTCGCGGAGTGCCTACCAGTCGAAAGGAATTTCGATTGGAGTCCCGGCAAGTCGAATGTCTTGAGGCCCTGATCGCCACGGCCCCGCTCGGCAGGCCGCCGATGGTTTCGCTGGTACGCCAAGCGGTCGATAACCTCATCGCCCAGGAATTCGCCAAGCCCGGCGTCAAGGCACAAGTCGAGAAGTATCTCACTGCGCGCAAGGTGGTGAATTCACGCGAAGTGAGAAGAGACTCGCTGATTCCCGCCCCAACGACAGGCGTTGCACCACGATGCGGACAGC
This sequence comes from uncultured beta proteobacterium, assembly GCA_963701885.1. Lineage (GTDB taxonomy): Bacteria > Pseudomonadota > Gammaproteobacteria > Burkholderiales > Casimicrobiaceae > VBCG01. Next base: position 189,661 of record CAVPBR010000023.1, on the reverse strand, counting down.
AAAACCAAACCTGTCGCAGGCTGAATCTGAATTCGGCACCCTGTCATACAACGCATCGAGGCATGCGCTTACATCGAAATCTGATCCTCCAGCCGCGCCCGCTCGCTCATCAGCGCCGACGGCCGCTTGTCGCCCAGCCGCGCGAACAACGTGTCGTGCGAGCCGAGCTCGCGTACCCATTGCGCGCTGTCGACCCGCATCAACTCGGCGAAATGCTCGGCATCGAAATCGAGCCCTGACCAGTCGAGATCGTCGTAGCGCGGCACGAATCCCAGCGAGGTCTCCGCGGCCTCGGCCCGACCCGCGCAGCGATCGACCATCCACTTCAACACGCGCATGTTCTGCCGGAATCCCGGCCAGACGTAGCTCCCGTCCGAACCCTTGCGAAACCAGTTGACGCAGAAGATCTCCGGCGGCTTGCTCACCGCATCGCCCATCTGCAGCCAGTGGTCGAAGTAATCGGCGATGTGATATCCGCAGAACGGCAGCATCGCAAACGGATCGCGTCGCACTTCACCGACCTTGCCCGTCGCCGCCGCGGTGGTCTCGGAGCCCATCGTCGCGGCCTTGTAGACACCTTCCGCCCAGTTGCGCGCCTGCGTGACTAATGGGACGGTGTCCGAACGCCGCGCGCCGAACACCAGCGCGGATATCGGCACCCCCTCGGGGTTGTCCCACTCGGGATCGAGTGACGGGCATTGCGTTGCCGCGACGGTAAAGCGGGCATTGGGATGCGCCGCAGGCCGGCCGCATTCCGGTGTCCACGGTTGGCCCTGCCAGTCGATCAGGTGTGCGGGCGGCGTCCTGGTCAGCCCCTCCCACCAGACATCGCCATCGTCAGCCAGCGCGACATTGGTGAAGATCACATTCTCACGGAGCGTCTGCATCGCATTCGGATTCGACTCGTGCGACGTGCCGGGTGCGACGCCGAAATAACCCGCCTCGGGATTGATCGCGCGGAAGCGCCCGTCAGGGCCTGGTTTGATCCACGCAATGTCGTCGCCGATCGTCGTGACCTGCCAGCCACCGAATTCCGGAGGCGGTATCAGCATCGCGAAATTGGTCTTGCCACAGGAACTGGGAAACGCCGCGGCGACATAGCGCTTGTCGCCGTCCGGCGATGTCACGCCAAGAATCAGCATGTGCTCGGCGAGCCAGCCCTCGTCGCGCCCCATCACCGATGCGATGCGCAGCGCGAGGCATTTCTTCCCGAGCAGCGCGTTGCCCCCGTAGCCCGAACCGTAGCTCCAGATCTCGCGCGCCTCGGGAAAATGCACGATGTGCTTGTTCGCGGGATCACAGGGCCAGCGAACATCGACAGCGCCTGGCGCGAGAGGCGCGCCCACCGAATGCACGCAGGGCACGAACGCGCCGTCCTCGCCCAGCACGTCGTAGACGCGCGCGCCCATGCGGGTCATCAAGCGCATGTTGACGACGACATACGGACTGTCGGTGATCTCGATGCCGATATGTGCAATCCGGCTGCCGAGCGGCCCCATCGAGAACGGGACGACGTACATGGTGCGCCCCTGCATCGCGCCGTCGAAAAGTCGCTTCAGCGTGGCGCGCATCTGCGCGGGCTCGACCCAGTTGTTCGTCGGACCGGCGTCCTCCTTGCGTTCGCTGCAGATGAAGGTCCGGTTCTCGACGCGGGCCACGTCGGAAGGATCGGACCAGGCGAGAAAGCTGTGCGGGCGCTTCTCGGCGTTCAGCCGCTGGAGCGTTCCCGCCGCCACCATCGCATCGCAGAGACGATCGTATTCGGCGGCGCTGCCGTCGCTCCATTCGATTCGCGCGGGCCGGGTCAGCGCGGCGATCTCGCGAACCCATTGCAGGATGCGCCGGTGTTTGACTTGCGCCGGCGCGCCGACCGATGCGGCGAGGCTGGCAAGCGATTCGGATGCGTTCATGGAAGGCCGTGCGACAAATGAAGGGAGACGGTGCTGCGGGTTTTTGACTGTAGCACGGTGATTTGCCGATCCCAAGACCGCCGTGACGCGCGTGGCCCGGTGGCCTGACCGATTCGCGCGTCGATGTGGTCGTCCTTCGTCGACGGGGTACCTCGCCTACTTCCCGATGCAAAAGCGCGAGAAGATCTCGCCCAGGAGGTCGTCGGCGCTGAATTCGCCGGTCACCGCCGCGAGCGAGCGCTGCGCGACACGCAACTCCTCGGCGAAGAGCTCGATCGCCGGCGGGTTCGATCGCGCCTGCGCGTCGGCTGCGGCCAGATGCGTCGGCCGCATCGGCAAGCGCGCTCACCTGCCGCTCGCGCGCGAGGAACGCATCCTCGGTCAAGTCGCGCCGCGCCGGCGAGATCCAGCATCTCGGCCTCGAGCTGCGCGACGCCTTCGCCGGTCAGCGCCGAGATCCATACTGCGACGGTGCCCGTTCGCGCCCCGGCTCGACTTCGCCGCGATGCCCGCGAGGTCGATTTTGTTGTGCACGGCGATGCGCGGCAGCGCCGGGGGCAACTCCACCGCAGCGAGCAGATCGGCCGTCGCGGCGAGCGGCTGCGCCGCCGCATCGCGCGCATCGGTCAGCACCAGCGCGAGGTCGGCGCGGCCGATGGCAGCGCGCGTGCGCGCGATACCCTGCGCCTCGACGCTGTCCTGCGTTTCGCGCAATCCGGCCGTGTCGATGATGGTCAGCGGGATTCCGGCGAGCTCGATTGGTCGCTCGACGGTGTCCCGGGTCGTTCCGGGAACCGGATGTCACGATCGCGGCCTCGTCGCCGACAAGGCGGTTGAGCAGGCTCGATTTGCCGACATTGGGCGCACCCACCAGCACGACGGTGAGGCCCTCGCGCAGCAGCATGCCGCGCCGCGCGCGCGCCAGGATCCCCGCGAGCCGCTCACGCATCGCGTCGAGCCGCCCGAGCACGTCACCTTCCTGCAGGAACTCGATCTCTTCCTCCGGGAAATCGAGCGTGGCTTCGGTATAGATGCGCAAGTCGACCAGCGCGTCGCGCACGCGGCCGATTGCGGTCGAGAACTCGCCGGTGAGGCTTCTCGCCGCCGCACGCACCGCGGTGGCGGTCGACGCTTCGATGACGTCGGCGACGCTCTCCGCCTGGGCCAGGTCGAGCTTGCCGTTGAGGAACGCACGCCGGGTGAACTCGCCGGGCTCGGCGAGCCGCGCGCCGAGCTCGATGCAGCGCGCAAGCAGCAGGCGCATCACCGCGGGTCCGCCGTGGCCATGCCACTCGACGACGTTCTCGCCGGTGTAGGAATGCGGCCGGGGAAAATGGAGCGCGATGCCGGTGTCGATCGCCCCTCCCTGCGCGTCGCGGAACGTCACCACGGTCGCAGTGCGCGGCGCAAGCGCCTGGCCCGTAACGCCGGCGATCAGCGCCGCGATGTCGCTGCCCGAAACGCGGACGATGCCCACGCCGCCTCGCCCCGGAGGCGTCGCGATGGCGGCGATCGTCGCCGCAGCGGGGGCAGTGGGAAGCTGCGGCGCGTTCACCGTGCGAGCTTACCCCGCCGCGGGCGCGTCGCTAACGCCGCTTCGCCGCCGCCTGCTCGGATTCGCGCGTCAGCATCCGGTTCACATGCCACTGCTGCGCGATCTGCAGCGAGTTGTTCACCAGCCAGTAGAGGACGAGACCGGAGGGAAAGAACAGGAACATGATCGAGAACGCGACCGGCATGATCTGCATGATCTTGGCCTGCACCGGGTCCGAGATCGGCGTCGGCGACAACCTGACTTGCAGGTACGCGGTGATCGCGTAGATGACGGGCAGGATGAACAGCGGATCGGGGGCCGACAGATCGTGGATCCAGCCGATCCACGGCGCATGGCGTAACTCGACTGCCGACAGCAGCACCCAGTACAGCGCGATGAACACCGGGATCTGCACGACGATGGGCAGGCATCCGCCCAGCGGATTGATCTTCTCCTGCTTGTAGAGCTCCATCATCTTGACCTGGAGCTGCTGCTTGTCGTTGGCGTACTGCTCCTGCAGCGCTTTCATCTTCGGTGCGACGAGCTTCAACTTCGCCATCGAGCGTGCCGACTTCGCATTCAGCGGATAGAACGCGCCCTTGATCAGAATCGTCATCACGATGATCGCGAAGCCCCAGTTGCCGATCAGCTTGTGCAGGAACTTGAGGAGCAGAAACAGCGGCTCGGCGATGATCGTGAACATGCCATAGTCGACGACCAGGTTGAGGCCCTTGGCGAGGCTCGACAGCGCCTCCTGGTCCTGCGGACCGGCATAAAGCCGCGCATGGATCACTCCCGTCCCGCCGGGGGCGATCGTGCCTTCCGCATAGCGCACCCCCGCGGTGTAGAGCCCGTTGTCAAGCCGCGTGGTGTAGAACCTGCGCTCGATTTTCTGGGTCTCGGGCGGAAGCCAGGCGACGACGAAATAATGCTCGACCATGCCGATCCAGCCGTTGTCGTCGACCGCGGCATACGGAGGCTTGCGGCTCGGGTCCGCCGCGTCCTTGTCGATCTCCGAGAACTCGATCTTCTTGTACTTGTCCTGTTCGTCGTAGATGACCGGGCCCACGTAAGGTCGCGGTCCCATGCGGCTTTGCACGCCGACCTGCTTGGTGTCGCGCATCAACTGGAAATAGGCTTCCGGCGTGATCGGCGAAGTGCCCGCGTTGGTGACGTCGAACGCGACGTCGATCACGTAGCCTCCGCGATGGAAAGTCAGCGTCTGCACGACCTTGTCGCCGTTGGCTCGCAGTCGCCTGCAGCTTTACCTCGAAATGATCTGACGCCCGCGGTCAGTGCTCGTGGGCCGGGAAGCACTTCGTAGGGCGTGAGGTGATTGGGAAGCCCGTTTCCAATCAAGCCCGCCTGCGCGACGAAAATGCGGTCGGCGTTATGTAGCAGGACGTAGTACGGCTTCGACTGATCCTCGGCGTCGCGGTGCATGGCGAGCCCGACCTGGGTGATCACCCCGCCGATGCTGTCGATGTCCGCCGTGTAGAGGTCGGTGCTGACCTCGATCGTCTGCCCGGCAGCAACGGGATTGCGGCCTGCATCGGCACCATGCGGGACCGCAGCGGGGGAAGGCGGTACCGCCGCCCCCGAGGGCGCGGTGGCGCCACTTTGGGCGGCGGAAGCGCCTTCGGGTAACGGCGTGGTTGCATGCGTTGGTGGCGCGAACGGCAGCGCAATGTGCTGGTGCTCCCATGCCTGCCACAGCATCACGGCAGAAAACGAGAAGACCAGCCAGAGGATCAGGCGTTGGATGTCCATGCGGTGTGTCAGGGGACCGGGTCGTAGCCGCCTGGATGATAGGGATGGCAGCGGCCCAGGCGCTTGAGCGCAAGCCAGGTTCCCGCGAGCGCACCGTGGCGCTCAATGGCTTCGCGGGCGTAATCGGAGCAACTCGGATAAAAGCGGCAGTTCAGCCCCAGCATCGGGCGAAACAGGTACTGGTACCCGCGCACTGTGGCGAGCAGCAGGCCTTTCATGCCGCCGGAGCCCCAAGCCGCGCAAGCAGTTGCTGCGCTTCGGCGCGAACCCGGTCGATTTCGCTACGGCTGGCGGTACGCTTCAAGCGCAGGATCACGTCGAACAAGGCGATCCCGGGCGGCGCAGCCCGGACCGTCTCGCGCAGGCAGCGGCGCAGGCGATTGCGGTCGACAGCTCGCGGCAACATTTTGCGTCCGATGACATAGCCGACGCGCCCGCGCGAACGGGCTGCGCACGCCGCGATCAACTGCAGGTAGCGCGCGTCGTGACGGGTGCCGGCGCGAAAGACGGATTCGAATGCACCGATTCCGCTGAGGCGATCGAAGGAATGGCCGATGCGCGACGGGGTCGCGGCTGACGTCAGACCGAAAGCCTCGTTCGGCCCTTCGCCCGGCGGGACGAAAGAACCTTGCGGCCGGCTGCGGTTTTCATGCGGGCGCGGAATCCGTGCGTACGCGCGCGTCGGAGCTTCGAAGGTTGGTAAGTACGTTTCATCGTCGAAAACCTGCTGGAGCCAAATAATGGTCCGCGTTCAAAACCGAACGAGACAGTGGGAGGAAAAGCTTTGCATTAGAGCGTGTTACATGTTTCCTGTCAACGCGAAGCCGGCTCGTGCCGACACCGGACAGGACCCGGCGAGCGCCCCAATCGGGTCGCGAGTGGTCACTCTCGCGCAAGAGCCCCACCGCGTCAACGCCTCCGGCCGGGTTCACCGACGGCTGTGGATAACTCGATTCTCCGGGACTACAATGCCCGCCCGGTCGAGTTCGCGCAGCCGACCTACGACCGGTCCCGCGATTTACTCCACTCGTTTCAATCTCCTTCAGACCGCCTCTCCCCGCGTGCATTCCGTTTCGCCTGCTTCGGCCTGGGACCTGTGTCTGTCCGTCTTCGAGCGGGAGTTGACCTTGCAGCAATTCACTACGTGGATCAAGCCTTTGGCGTGCAGCGCCACGCCGGGCAGGCTCCGCCTGGTGGCGCCCAATCGGTTCGTTCTGCAGTGGGTGAAGGATCGGTTCGGCGGGCGGATCGAGACGCTCGCCCGCGAAGCGGCCGGAGAACGCGTGATGGTCGAATTCGCCGTCGTGGAGCCATCAGCCCGGGAAAATCCCGGTCAGGTCGATGTCCATCGGGTGGCGGAGCCCTTATCCACCGTGGTGGACAACGCAGCCTGCCGCGCCGATCGGGGTCGTGGCGCCGCCGATACCAACACCCGCGTCCCCGGCGCGCTCGCGCGCGCTGATCCCTGCCACTGTCCCGATACCGGCACCAGCACCGGCCGGGACGGTCGTGCCGGCTGCGAGCAAGCCCGGGACGGCCCGCCGAACCGACCCCGGAGGCCTCAATCCCGAATTCACTTTCCGGGCCTTCGTCGCGGGCAAGGCCAACCAGCTCGCTCGTGCAGCGGGCCTGCAAGTTGCTGAGCATCCGACGTCCTACAACCCACTTTTCGTCTACGGTGGCACGGGCCTCGGCAAAACACACCTGATCCAGGCGATCGCGCACCAGATGCTGCTGCAGAACGCGGGCGCGAGGATCCGCTATGTCCACGCGGAGACCTACGTTTCGGACGTCGTGCGCGCCTACCAGCACAAGGCGTTCGACGACTTCAAGCGCCATTACCGGTCGCTCGACCTGCTCCTGATCGACGACATCCAGTTCATCGGCGGCAAGAACCGGACGCAGGAGGAGTTCTTTTACCTGTTCAACACGCTGATCGAGGGCCGCCGTCAGATCGTCATCACCTGCGACACGTTCCCGAAGGAAATCGAAGGCATCGAGGAGCGGCTGATCTCGCGTTTCGGCTGGGGACTGACCGTCGCGCTCGAGCCGCCGGAGCTCGAGATGCGCGTCGCCATCCTGCTCTCCAAAGCGGCTTCGGTCGGCGTACGTCTCGACGAACAGGTGGCGTTTTTCATCGCGAAGCATATCCGCAGCAACGTGCGCGAGCTCGAAGGCGCGTTGACGCGCATCCTCGCCTATGCGGGCTTTCACGGCCAGGAGATCACGCTGCCGATGACCAAGGAGGCGCTGCGCGACCTCCTTGCGGTCCAGAATCGCCAGGTCTCGGTCGACAATATCCAGAAGACGGTCGCCGACTACTACAAGGTGCGCATCTCCGACATGCACTCGAAGAAGCGCTCGCGCGCAGTCGCCCGGCCACGCCAGGTGGCGATGGCGCTGGCGAAGGAGCTCACGCAATTGTCGCTTCCCGAGATCGGCAGCAATTTCGGCGGCCGCGATCACACGACGGTGCTGCATGCCTGCCGGCAGATCGCCAAGCTCCGCGAATCGTTGCCCGAGCTCAACCACGACGTGAATTTCCTGCTCCAGGTATTACGCAGCTAGCGTCGTCCGCACTGGAAAACAGTGGCCACAAAGGTTATAATTTGTGCATTGGCCGGGCCCGCGCGAAACCGGCAAAAAAGCCCCCAAACGATCCACCGCTGGCACCGCAGTTATACGTGGATCGAAGTCGGGCCAAACAACTGACAACAAGGCACAAATCGGGCTTTTCCGCGATTTCCGCCTTCTCCTATTAAGTATTCTTAGTATTCAACGATGCAACTAAAACAAATCCCGCGTGAAGCGCTACTGAAGCCGCTCCAGGCGGTTTCAGGAATCGTCGAGCGGCGACAGACGCTGCCGATTCTTGCCAACGTCCTGCTCGAACAGAATGATGGCAAGCTGCACGTCACCGCGACCGATCTCGAAATGCAGATCACCGCGGTGACCGAGCTCGGGGGCAAAGACGCGCAAGCAACGACCGTCGGCGCGCGGAAGCTTCACGACCTGTTGCGCGCGCTGCCCGAGGATGCTCAGCTTTCGGTCGAGGCAACCGGTAACAAAATGACCGTACGTGCCGGCCGTTCGCGCTTCAACCTCCAGACACTCGCCGCCGCCGACTACCCGCGCATCAGCCTCGGCACCGAGCAACTCCAGTCGATCACGCTGTCGCAGCGGGATTTTCGCGCGTTGCTGCGGCTCGCTGAATTCGCGATGGCCCAGCAGGACATTCGCTACTACCTGAACGGCCTGCTGCTGGTGATTGAGGGCGGCGCGCTGCAGGCGGTTGCCACCGACGGGCACCGGCTGTCGTGGGCGAGCCTCGTGGTACCCGGCAACTACGCGCGCCAGGAAGTGATCCTGCCGCGCAAGACCGTGCTCGAGCTCTCGAAGCTGCTCGAGGATGTCGACGCGCCGCTCGCAATCGACATCCTGGCGAACCAGGTGCGCTTTCGCTTCGGCAGCGTCGAGCTCGTGTCCAAGGTCGTTGACGGCAAGTTTCCCGATTACAACCGGGTGATCCCGACCGGGCACACCAAGACGATCGACCTCGACCGCGCGACTTTTCTTTCAGCGCTGCAGCGCGCGGCGATCCTGTCCAACGAGAAGTTCCGCGGCGTGCGCCTGGTCCTCGGAGACGACCAGCTCCGCATCAGTTGCGCCAACAGCGAGCAGGAGGAAGCCGAGGAGGAACTGCCCGTCGCCTACAAAGGCGAAGGCCTCGACATCGGCTTCAACATCACCTATCTCCTCGACGTCCTGTCCAACGTGTCGAGCGAAATCGTACGCGTGGCCCTGGGTGATGTCACCTCCAGCGCCCTGATCACGATGCCAGGCCGCGACGACTACAAGTACGTCGTGATGCCGATGCGCATCTGATGCGCGATCCGATCGAAGCGCAGATGACCCCAACCCAAGCGAAGCTCCAGCCGCCCGGCGACGAATACGATTCATCGAGCATCAAGGTCCTGAAGGGACTGGACGCGGTCCGCAAACGTCCGGGGATGTACATCGGCGACACCTCCGATGGCACCGGCCTGCATCACATGGTATTCGAGGTGCTGGACAACGCGATCGACGAGGCGCTCGCCGGCTATTGCGACGACATCAAGGTTGTCATCCACGCCGACAACTCGCTGTCCGTCGTCGACAACGGGCGTGGCATTCCCACCGACGTCAAGGATGACGACGACCTACGGCGTTCGGCTGCCGAGATCGTCATGACCGAGCTCCACGCCGGCGGCAAGTTCGACCAGAACAGCTACAAGGTTTCGGGCGGTCTGCATGGTGTCGGCGTATCCGTTGTCAACGCACTGTCCGACTGGCTGCGCCTCAAGATCTGGCGCAACGGCAGAATCCACCAGATGGAATTCAGACGCGGCGTCGCGGTCGCGCCGCTTGCCAACGTGGGTTCTACCGACCGGCGCGGCACCGAGGTGCACTTCATGGCCGCGCTCGAGACCTTTGGCCGCATCGAATACCACTACGAGATCCTCGCCAAGCGCATTCGCGAGCTGTCGTTCCTGAGCAATGGCGTGAAGATCGAGCTCGTCGACCAGCGTGATGGCAAGAGCGAGAATTTTGCGTACTCTGGCGGCATCGCGGGCTTCGTCGAGTTCATGAACCGCAGCAAGAGCGTGCTGCACCCGAAGATCTTCTACGCGATTGGCGAGAAGGATGGCGTCACGGTCGAAGTCGCGATGCAGTGGAATGATTCGTATACCGAGTCGGTGCAGTGCTTTACCAACAACATTCCGCAGCGCGACGGCGGCGCGCATTTGACCGGCTTGCGCCAGGCGATGACGCGCACGCTCAACAACTACATCGAGAAAGAGGACATCGCCAAGAAGGCGAAGGTCGAGACCGCCGGCGACGATATGCGCGAGGGTCTCACCTGCGTTCTGTCGGTGAAAGTGCCCGAGCCCAAGTTCAGCTCGCAGACCAAGGACAAGCTGGTGAGCTCGGAGGTGCAGCCGATCGTGCAGGAAGTCGTCGGCGCCAAGCTCGCCGAGTTCCTGCTTGAGCATCCCGCCGACGCGCGGATCATCTGTACCAAGATCGTCGAGGCCGCGCGTGCGCGCGAGGCTGCGCGCAAGGCCCGCGAGCTGACGCGCCGCAAGGGTGTGCTCGACGGCATGGGCCTGCCGGGCAAGCTTGCCGACTGCCAGGAGCGCGATCCGGCGCTGTGCGAGATCTACCTGGTCGAAGGTGATTCCGCCGGCGGCTCGGCGAAGCAGGGCCGAGACCGCAAGTTCCAGGCGATCCTTCCGCTGCGGGGCAAGATCCTGAACGTCGAGCGCGCGCGTTTCGACAAGCTCGTGAGCTCGCAGGAAATCGTGACGCTGATCACGGCGCTGGGCACCGGATTCGGGCGTTCGGCCAATGGCGAGAAGGACGACAAGGACGCGTTCAACGCGGACAAGCTGCGCTATCACCGGATCATCATCATGACCGACGCGGACGTTGACGGCTCGCACATCCGCACGCTGCTGCTGACGTTCTTCTATCGCCAGATGCCCGAGCTGGTCGAGCGTGGCCACATCTACATCGCCCAGCCGCCGCTCTACAGGGCGAAGCAGGGCCGCGAGGACGTCTACCTGAAGGACGACCACGAGCTGAGACAGCACCTGTTGCGCGTGGCGTTGAAGGGCGCCGAGCTCGTACCCGCAGAAGGTCGCGAGCCTCTTGCGACCGAGTCCTTCGGCGACATCGCGCGCGAGTACCTTCTCGCCGAAGCGGTGATCGAGCGGCTCGGGCGGCTCGTCGATCCTGCGGCGCTGCGCGCCATCCTGAATGGCGTTCAACTCGACCTCTCCGGCGAAACTGCGGCGCAGCGCAGCGCGTCGGCGCTGCAGGCTGCGATCGACGACGCCGAAGTCACCGCGGCGGCACGCTACGACGCGACCAACGAGGTCTACCGCATCGTTGTCGTGCGGACGCACCATGGCACGCCGCACGCGACCGCGATCGACGTCGATTTCCTCGCCGGCGGCGACGCAGCGCAGATTCGCCACGCCGCCAACGTGCTGCAGGACCTCATCCATCGCGGCGCCGTCGTCCGGCGTGGAGACAAGCAGCAGCCCGTCACGTCATTCAAGGACGCCCTCGACTGGCTGCTCGCCGAAGCTCGCGCGAGCGTCGCGATCCAGCGCTACAAGGGGCTGGGCGAGATGAACCCCGAGCAGTTGTGGGAAACGACGATGGACCCGTCGGTGCGGCGCCTTCTCAAGGTGCAAATCGAGGATGCAGTCGGCTCGGAGGAGATCTTCTCGACGCTGATGGGCGAGCAGGTCGAGCCGCGGCGCGCGTTCATCGAGACCAACGCGCTCGGGGTGCGCAACCTCGACGTCTAGCGGCAGTCGCGGGGCTCGCGCGGCCCGATCCGGCGCAGCAAGATGCATCGTAGGAAGATCGTTCGATGAAGCGAGACACCCGCGATTGCTTGACCATCCTCGCCACGGCTGTCGCACTTGCCCTCGGCCCGGCGCTCGCGACCATCGCCGAAGCGACTCCGCTGTCGGTCGAGCAGTTCTTCCGCAAGCCCGAGTACGGCCTGCCGGAATTGTCACCGAATGGCCGTTACCTGGCAGTGGTCGCACCGGTCGGAAGCCAGGAAGGGCTGGGGGTGATCGACCTCGACGGGAAGAGCGTCGTGCGGATGAAATCGCCGGGAGACGGCGACGTCCTGTGGGTGGTGTGGCAGAACGACGAGCGCCTGGTCGTCGCTGTCGGCGACCTGCAACGAGTGAGCGGCGAGCCGCCCAGGGAATCGGGTCTCGTCGCCGTCAATCGCGATGGCAGCGACTCGCGCGTTCTGGCTGGCGCGACCAATCCTGTCAGCGAGCTCTCGACCATCGACAAGAAGATGTTCCAGCGGCCCTGGAGCGTGCGGCTGCTGCGGCCGATCGTCGGTACCAGCGACGTCCTGCTGACCGCGCGCGAGCGAAACGTCCGAAGCGACGACCTTTATCGCTACGACACGACCACCGGCGAGAAGACACTGCTGTCGCTTGAAACTCCCGGCGACGTTCAGCGCTGGATCGTCGACTTCGACGGAGTCCCGCGCGCGGTGGTGACCGGCAGCGTCGACGACAACACGTCCGCGTGGTATGTGCGCAAGGGCGCCACCGATCCCTGGGTCAAGGTCGGGGAAGCGAAATACGGCGACCTTCAGTCCGAGCCGATGCAGTTCGACGCGTCGGGAAAGATCCTGTACGTCGCCGGGCGCCGCAACGGTGAGGACCGCGCATCGATCTACGAATACACGGTCGACACCGGCGCATGGAAAGCGGCGGTGCGCCATCCGCAGCGTGACATCGGCATCGAGAGCGCGCGATTCATCGACGACTGGCGTGCGCGCAAGGTGCTGGGCCTGCTATACGCGGACGATCGCCGCGGGGTCGCCTGGTTCGATCCCGAGTACGCGCGCGTGCAGAAAGGCGTCGACGCGGCACTGCCCGGCATGGTCAATTTCCTGCAACACCAGGGCGAGCGCTGGGTCGTGACGTCGTACTCCGATCGCGATCCGGGCGAGGTCTACCTGCTCGACGGCAGGACGTTGCAGATGCAGAAGCTCCTGTCCTACGAGCCGTGGATCGACCCCAACGCAATGGCGCCGGCGAAATGGGTGCGCTACAAGGCACGCGACGGTCTCGTCATTCCGGCGCTGTTGACCGTGCCAAATTCCGCCGGGGCCAAGCCGGCGCCGCTGGTCGTCGACATCCACGGCGGCCCCAACGTACCGACGGCGAACTGGGGTTATGACGCCGAGGTGCAGTTTTTCGCTTCGCGCGGCTACGCGGTGCTGCAGCCGCAGTTTCGCGGTACACAGGGTTTCGGCTGGAAATTCGAGTCGTCGGGCTTTCGCCATTGGGGCGACACGATGCAGGACGATCTCGCCGATGGCGTCAAGTGGGCGATCGCCCAACACATCGCCGATCCGTCGCGCGTGTGCTTCTACGGTGCGAGCTACGGCGGCTATGCTGCGGCGTGGGGCTCGATCAGGAACGCCGACCTGATCAAGTGCTCGGTCGTCTACGTCGGCGTGACGTCGATCGACTATCTGTTCGACAACGCGCAGACCGACCTGTCGCGCTTGGCCGAGTATTCGACTTTGATGGCCGAGGAGATCGGCGACCCGAAGACCGAGCGGGCGCGTTTTCGGAGCGTCAATCCAGTCGACCATGCCGACCAGGTTGGCGTGCCGCTGTTCCTCGCCTACGGCGCGAGCGACCAGCGCGTGCCGCTCGTTCACGGCACAAGCTTTCGTGCGGCACTCGACAAGTACCACAAGCCCTATGAATGGGTCGTGTACACGGACGAGGGTCACGGCTTCAACAGGGACAAGGACGTGTTCGATTTCTACGGACGCGTCGAGCGCTTCCTCGGCCAATACCTGGGCGGCGTGGTGACGAGCGGGAAGCCCGAAGGGGCGTCGGTCCACTAGCGACGGGGCGTGGAGGCGCGCATGACCAACGTTCGCCGGCGGATCGCAGCAGCGATCGCGCTATGCTCCGGGCTCGCGATCGGCACCGCTGCGCCGGCCCAGCCCACGCGTTTCATCGTCAAGCTCCGGGCCGAGGGTGCGAAATCGGCATTGACGCACGAGGCGCGAATCGAGAAACTCGGTGCGGCCATCGGAACCGGACTCTACCGGGTGCGCGACATGGCCCTTGGGGCCGAGGTCATTGGCGCCGATCGCGTCGAGAGCGATGCTGCGGCTGAGGTGATCGCGGCAAAGCTCGCAAAGAACCCCGACGTCGAATTCGCGCAGGTCGACCACCGGCTGCATGCGCTGCTGGCCTACCCGGTCAATGACGAATTCATCACAGCCCAGACTTACCTGTACGACAACCCAACGTCGATCAATGCGTTCGACGCGTGGACCGTAACGCATGGCGCTTCGTCCACGGTCGTCGCAGTCGTCGACACCGGCTACCGGCCGCACGAGGGAATGCTGGGACGTTTCCTGCCGGGCTACAACATGATTTCCGATCCGGCAGTCTCCAACGACGGCGGTGGGCGCGATTCCGACGCGACCGACCCCGGCGACTGGCTGACCGCGTCTGACGCCACCGGGCAGTTCGCGAAGTGTGCCGTCAGGTCGAGTAGTTGGCACGGGACCAGCGTTGCCGGCGTCATCGCGGCGAACACCAACGACCTGATCTGGACCGCGGGGATCGACTGGAATGCAATGATTCTTCCGGTGCGGGTGCTCGGCCGCTGCGGGGGTTACGATTCCGACATTGTCGACGGGGTCGCATGGGCAGCGGGGTTGGACGTGCCCGGTGTGCCGCCGAACCCGACGCCGGCGCAAGTGATCAACCTGAGCCTCGGGGGAACCGAGCCCTGCTCCCCGGTGTATCCGGAAGTTTTCGGGGCCGCATATGCGAACGGGGTGACGCGCGCGATCGTCGTTGCGGCGGGCAACGAAACCGCCGATGTATCGACCTCGTCTCCTGCGAACTGCCCCGGCGTCATCGCGGTCGCCTCGACGACGATATCCGGCGATCTCGCGACCTACAGCAATTTCGGCACTGGCATCATCCTTTCAGCGCCCGGCGGCAGTTACTTCGGCATCATGCATCCGGGCATCATCGTGCTTTCGAACAGCGGCCTCACCACCCCAGTGGCTGATTCGTTCGCTTTCGAGGGCGGAACGAGCTTCGCCGCGCCGATGGTGTCGGGCACCATTTCGCTGATGCTCGCGGTCGCGCCCGACCTGACACCGGATCAGATCGTGTCGATCCTGACTACGACAGCATCGCCATTCGTCGCGACCTCAAATTGCACGACCGCGCTTTGCGGCGCAGGCATTGTCAATGCCGGCGCCGCCGTGCGTGCTGCGGCGGCAATGACCCCGGTCGCGCCCAACTACGAAGGCCTGTGGTGGGCCGCGCCGGCCGGCAGCGAATCGGGCTGGGGGATCAATTTTGCGCACCAGGGCAACATCATCTTTGCCACCTGGTTCACCTACGACACCACCGGCAAGGCGTGGTGGCTGTCGATGACGGCGTTCAAGTCCGCGGAAGGGGTGTACGGGGGGACGATGTACGAGAGCCACGGTCCGGCGTTCTCGGCCATGCCGTTCAACCCGGCGCTGGTGACGCGCAGCGCGGTGGGGAGCGCGACGCTGACCTTCACCGATGCCAATGATGCGCAGTTCGCCTACACGGTGAACGGAGTGAGCCAGGTGAAGCCGATCACCCGCGAAGTGTTCGGGCCGCTGCCGCTGTGCAGCTTCGGCGGGCTGTCGAACCCGGCGCTCGCGATCAACTATCAGGATCTGTGGTGGGCGGCGCCGCCGGGGAGCGAATCGGGGTGGGGGATCAACCTGACCGACGAAGGAGGGGTGATCTTCGGGACCTGGTTCACCTACGATCTGGACGGCAGCCCGCTGTGGCTTTCCGTGACCGCGACGTCGAGCGGCGTGCAGAGCTTCAGCGGCACACTGTATCGTACCAGCGGTCCGGCGTTCTCGGCCACGCCCTTTGACCCGAACCAGGTGCTGCGCACGGCAGTGGGCAGCGCGAGCTTCACCTTCACCGACGGGGCGAATGGCACTTTCGCGTACACGGCGAATCCCGACGCGATGACCGCGATAAGCCAGACGAAAGCGTTCACGCGCGAAGTGTTCGTTCCCCCAGGAACGGTGTGTCAGTGAGCCCGATCGCGCGGGCGAGCCACGCGTGGCTGCGCGATGATCCGCGATCCGCGCATTGCGCCGGTCCTCGTCGCGGCTGAGCCTCGATGTCGACGCCGCAGGCGGCGTGCGGCGACCTTCGGCGCCGGCGCTCCATGGCCCGCGGCTCGAATCGACCAATCCTGCCAACGGAATGCCGCTTGGCAGTGTCGAGACGATCGGCGACGGCGATTTCGACCGGCTGCTCGAATCCGCAAGCGAGGCCGCGCGGGCGTGGCGCGACGTGCCTGCGCCGAAGCGCGGCGAAGCCGTGCGCCGCTACGCGGAGTTGCTGCGCGCGCACCAGGACGCGCTCGGCACGCTGGTGTCGCTCGAGAGCGGAAAGATCAAGGCTGAGGGCGATGGCGAAGTGCAGGAGATGATCGACATCGCCGATTTCGCGGCGGGGCAATCGCGGATGCTGTACGGCAAGATGCTTCAGTCCGAGCGCCCTGCCCACCGGATGTACGAGCAATGGCATCCGCTGGGGGTCGTCGGGGTCGTCACCGCGTTCAATTTCCCGGTCGCGGTGTGGGCGTGGAACGCGATGCTCGCCTGCATCTGCGGCAACGCGACCGTGTGGAAGCCCTCGCCGAAGGTGCCGCTGTGCGCGCTCGCCGCAACACAGCTCGTCGATCGAGTCGTCGAGGAGCTCAAGCTCCCGCCGGTGTTCGCACTCGCGATCGGCGGCCACGACCTGGGGCACGCGCTCGCCGCCGATCCGCGCATCGCGCTACTGTCGTTCACCGGGTCGTCGGAAGTTGGCAGGTCGGTCGCGCAGACTGTGGGCGCCCGCTTCGGCAAGCTGCTGCTCGAATGCGGCGGCAACAACGCGGTGATCGTCGCCGACGATGCCGATCTCGACCTCGTCGTCCCGTCGCTGTTGTTTGGCGCGGTCGGCACCGCCGGGCAGCGCTGCACGACGACGCGGCGCGTGATCGTGCACCGGTCACGCGTCGACGAGCTGCTCGCGCGGCTCGCCCGCGCCTATGCCCAGGTGTCGATCGGCGATCCGCTCGAGCCCGGCACGCTGATGGGGCCGCTGATCGACCCCGCGGCCGTCGCGGCCTACACGCACGCTGTCGCCGAGGCACGTGCAGCGGGTGCGCGCGTCGTGCGCGGCGGAAAGGCGATACGCTCGGTACCGGCCACTACGTCGAGCCGACGATTGTGGCCGGGATCGACAACGACAGCGCACTGGTGCAACGCGAGACCTTCGCGCCGATCCTGTACGTCGATGGCGTACGACAGCGTCGACGAAGCCATTGCGATGAACAACGGAGTGCGCCAGGGACTATCTTCGGCGCTGTTCACGCAAAGCGTGCACACTGCGGAGGCGTTCCTCGCCGCATCCGGAAGCGATTGCGGTATCGCCAATATCAACATCGGCACCTCGGGCGCGGAGATCGGCGGTGCGTTCGGCGGCGAGAAAGACACCGGCGGCGGGCGCGAATCAGGCTCGGACACCTGGCAGGCCTACATGCGCCGCCAGACCAATACCATCAACTGGGGCCGCGATTTGCCGCTTGCGCAGGGCATTCGCTTCGACGTCGACGCGCCTGCGGCCGGCTGAATTACCGCGCGCCGGCCGCGAGGCCGCGGAGCCGTCGCTTGCGCGCCCCGTACCTTGCGCCGCCGGGGGCGGCCTTGGGCTCGGCTTTTGACTGGGCGGCAAGCTTGGTCTCCGGTTTCACCTCGAGGTCGCGGTGGCATCCTGAGCGGCTCCTGGCCGGCTTTGCGTCGCGGCTCGCCGGCCCCGCACGCCCCGCTTTGGCGTCGACGAGCGCCACCGCCTGCTCAAGCGTCAGCACGTCGGCGGCATCGCGGTCGGGCAGCGTTGCGTTGATGGCGCCATGCTTGACGTACGGGCCCGTAACGCCCGCCGTGCAACTCGACGGGTTGCCGGTCGCGAGGATGGGTGCCCAGCACCCGCAGCGGCGCAGCCCGCGCCGGACGCGCTCCCTTGCGCCCCGGCTCACGCGCCTCGAACTCGAAGCCGACCTTTCCATCAGTCTGCTTGACAAGATAGGCCGAGAACGGACGGCGGGTACGTGCCGAGACGAACTGCAACAGGTCGGTTTTGCCGCTCTCGAGGAGCTTGGTCATTTGCGCGCGCTCGATCGGGCGCTGCAGGATGGTGCGACCGGAGCGGAAGTCGCAGGTCCGCGCGCTCGCCAACGGCGCGCTCGCAGACGTAGGCGTTGGGAGTCTCGAATACGCGATTGCCGCACTTCGGGCAGGGGCCGAGCGGATCCTGCCCGGAGAAATCCGGCGCGACTTCGTCGTCATCGTCGGGGCGCGGCCCGAAGTCGAACTCCACTTCGTTCGCATCGGTCAGCTTGAGTTTCGCCGAGAACGGGCGACCCAGGCGGCTGCGAAAGCCGTCGAGCGGACCCAGCTCCCGCGATCGACAGCAGCGTGTCGGCCTCGGCAGGCTCGATCTGGCGTCCGCCCATGATCTTCCAGAAGCCGAAATCACATTTGACGCATTGGAATTTCCGGTAGCGCTCGTGCACTTCGCTGCCGCATTTGGGACAGGGCGCTGGAGAGCGTCGCGAAGTCGCCGGGAATCGTGTCGCTTTCGTAGTTCTTCGCCTGCGCGACGATGTGCTCGGTCATCGCGACGATCTCGCGCATGAACTCGCTCCGCGCGAGCTTTCCGTGCTCCATCTGCGCCAGCTTGAACTCCCATTCGGCGGTGAGCTCGGGCGAGAAGAGTTCGGGAATGCCGAGGCCGTGGAGCAGTGTCATCAACGAGAACGCCTTGGGAGTCGCGATGAGCTCCTTGCCTTCGCGCAGGATGTAGCGCTCGGCGATCAGGCCCTCGATGATCTGGGCCCGGGTCGCCGGTGTGCCGAGACCCTTCTCACGCATCGCCTCGCGCAACTCGTCGTCCTCGATTGATTTACCTGCGCCTTCCATCGCCGAGAGCAGCGTCGCTTCGTTGTAGCGTGGAGCGGGACGCGTTGTCCGTTCGGCGACTTCAACCTTGTCGACCGCAACCTCTTCGCGGGCTTTGACCGGAGTGAGCAGCGGGTCGTCGCCGGCGGCCTCCCTGCCATAGACAGCGAGCCAGCCGGGCTGGATCAGCACTTTGCCCTCGGATTTGAAAGGCGCGTCGCCCACGCGGGTGATCCGCGTCGTGACCTGGAACTCGGCTGCGGGATGGAAGGCGGCGAGGAAGCGTCTGACGACCAGGTCGTAGAGCTTCGCTTCGATTTCGCTCAGATGCTTCGGCACTGCCTGCGTCGGAATGATCGCGAAGTGGTCGGAAATCTTCGCGTTGTCGAAAATCCGCTTGTTCGGACGCACCCATTTATGCTTGATGATGCCGCGGGCATAACCGCCCCAGGCGCTGTTCTGCGCGAGCGTTTCCAGTGTCGTCTTGACCGTATCGAGGTAATCTTCGGGCAGCGCACGCGAATCGGTACGCGGATACGTCAGTGCCTTGTGTTTCTCGTAGAGTGCCTGCGCGAGCGAGAGCGTCGTCCGGGCAGAGAAGCCGAAGCGCCCGTTGGCCTCGCGCTGCAGGCTGGTCAGATCGTAGAGTAGCGGCGCGATCTGCGTCGACGGCCTCGATTCCTCGGTGACCCGCCCGGATTTTCCCGTGCACGCGTTGGCGATGGCGCGCGCTGCGGCCTCGTCCCAGATGCGCTCGGGCCGCCGATCGGGATCGTCGCCGGCACCCTCGCGCGCGTCGCCTGCCGCGGGCGCCTCGCGCTTCCTGAAGTTTTCGTCGAACCAACGGCCCGTGTACTCACCGGCCTGTGCGCGGAATGTTCCGACGAGTTCCCAGTAATTGCGCGGGACGAATGCCCGGATCTCTTCCTCGCGCTGGACGAGGATCGCAAGCGTCGGCGTCTGCACGCGTCCGACCGTCGTCAACTGGAAACCGCCGGCCTTGGAGTTGAACGCAGTCATCGCCCGCGTGCCGTTGATGCCGACCAGCCAGTCCGACTCGGAGCGGCACACTGCGGCATCGGCGAGCGGGAGCATCGCGCGGTCACTGCGCAGGCGCTCGAAGCCGTCGCGAATGGACGCGGGCGTCATCGACTGCAGCCACAGTCGCTCGACCGGCTTGGTGCTCCGCGCATATTGAACGATGTAGCGGAAGATCAGCTCACCTTCGCGGCCCGCGTCGCAGGCATTGATGATTCGCGCGATGTCCTTGCGCTTGATGAGCTTCAGCAGCGCAGCGAGGCGCGACGCGTTTTTCTCGATCGGCTTCAGCGCGAAGCGCGACGGAATGGCGGGAAGCTGCGCAAAGGTCCACTTGCCGCGCTTGACCTCCTCGTCGTCGGGCATGCCGATCTCGAGCAGGTGGCCGACGGCAGACGACAGCACGTAGTCATCGCTCTCGAAGTGATCCGTGTACTTGGCGAAACCCCCGAGCACCCGCGCAATGTCGGCGGCGACGGAGGGCTTTTCGGCGATGATCAGTGACTTGGACAAGTGAGGTCGTTCCAGCGGGATGCTGCACCGCGGCTTCGGGGCCGCCGATAGTACAGAAGGTCGAGAGCCGGGCAACCTTCGGCGCTCCAGGTGGCCTGCGACTGCCGCCGAAGTGGTTCGAATCGGTCGAGCACCACCGGCCAGGGCGACGCCAGGACGCTCCGCCCACAGCCACTCGCTGCAGTGTGTATGCTTCCCTTGCCTAGTGCTGGCGCCCGATCTCTGCCAGTATCCGCCGGGCACTTGGGCGATCCGCCTTTCGATTTCCAGCCGGGTGAGCCCCGCGGTGACCTGTGCCGCACCGAGGCCGGTGCGCAACACCAGAGTGTCCGCTGCGACGCAATCGTAGCCCATTGCGTCGAGCAGCACCGACGTCTCGTCGTTGGTCGCGCCTTCGGCCCGGTTTGTGCGGATCCCGGGCCGGGCGGCGTCATGCCCAGTTCGACCAGCACGTCCTGGGCGGTCTCGACGAGCTTCGCTCCATCGCGGATCAGCTTGTGGCAGCCGCGCGAAAATGGCGAGTGAATCGAGCCTGGGAATCGCGAACACTTCCCGCCCCTGTTCGCCGGCGAGTCGCGCGGTGATCAGCGATCCCGATGACAAGCTCGCCTCGACGACGAGAACGCCGCGCGCGAGCCCGCTGATCAACCGGTTGCGCCGCGGAAAGTTTTCCTTGCGCGCGGGGGTTCCGGGACGGTACTCGGAGAGCAGTGCGCCACATTTCGCGATGCGCGTTGCAAGGTCGCGGTTTCGCGCGGGGTAGACCCGATCGGGTCCGGTGCCGATGACCGCCAGCGTCGACCCTGCGGTCGGGCTCACGGCCGTGGCGCCAGGCGCGCTGACGTTTCCTCGGCAGGACCCGGCGCTCGCGTCGAGCGCGCCCAGGTGCGCGGCAGTGTCGATTCCCTCGGCAAGTCCCGAGACGATCGAATAGCCCCGCAGCGCAGAGCGCGGCGGCGAATTCGCGAGCCGTTGCCATGCCCTGGGGCGTCGCGTTCCGGCTGCCGACGATTGCGAGCGCGGGCCGGTTCAGCAGATCGCGGCGGCCGACAAGGAACAGCGCCGGCGGAGCATCGCCGACGTCGAGCAGCGCACGCGGATAGTCGGGATCGTCCCAGGCGATCAGGTCATGGCCCGGGACATCGAGCCAGCGCACGAGTGGCGTCGATCTCGTCCGCAGCCTCCGGCGCAAGAATCGCGTCGGCGAGCGCGGTGCCGACCCAGTTGCGCGAGTTGGGTGCGGCGCGCGGCAAGCACGCTCGCCGGGTCGCCGAATGCGCGCAGCAATTCGACGAAGACGCGCTGAGGTATTGACTTGTGTGCGAGCGTGGCCCAGGCGAGCGTACGCGAATCGATCGCCACCGGCCTCAGGGCGAGCGCACGTGGTCGCCCGTGCGGACGGACGCCCGACGAATTGAGCACCAGCGCGTAGGAGACGCGGTCGAACACCCGGAAGACCATCAGCACGCCGACACGCTCGTCGGGAATCTTCAGGTATTTCGGCGCGGCATAAGTTGTCGTCTGGTCGAGGTTCGGGAACATGATCTCGGGCTCGCGCTGGTTCGGGCGCGGATCGCGGATTGGATCGGTTGCGCGGTAGATCGCGAGCACGTTGCCGACCTCGAGCCCGTCCGCGTTGCCCTTGTCGAGGGTCACGACGTAATCGCGGCCGGTCTCCGCCTCGTCGTGGGGGACCTTGAGGATGCGACCCTCGATCTTGCGGTCGGGAGCATGGGGAACGTAGTTCTGGATCACTTCGCGCGTCGCCGGCAGCAGCCGATCCCCGACGACGATTTCCTCGCGCGCACCTTCGATTCGCGCCGTCGAGACGTCGCCGAAATGCTCGACGCGCGCGCTGCCGAGGAACCGGTTCTCGTAGCCCAGTGTCTCGCCGTCTTTCACTGACCAGGCGTTCGCCGGGTCGATAGATGTACCAGAGATCACCGCCCTTCGGGTCCATACCGGCGACGTAGATCACGTCGCCCTGCCCGCGGACCACGCGGTCGTCTCGCCCCGCAATGATCTCCGCGGCGCCCGAGAGTCCGTGGGGACCGGTCACCAGCGGTTTGCTGAGGAAGGGCTCGATGTCCGCCTGCGGGATCGCGGGGATCGCCTCGCGGGCGAGCGGCGCAGTCCGGACCGTCGGCTCGACGCGTACCGTGGTCCGCTCGAGGACGAGTTCCGGTGCGCCGCCGACACTGCCCAGGCGTATGGTATCTCCCGGATAAATCAGGTTGGGGTTGTGGATCTGCTCGCGGTTCATCCGCCAGATCTCGGGCCAACGCCACGGCTGCTTCAGGAATTTTCCGGCAATGCCCCATAGCGTGTCGCCCTTGTGCACCGTGTAGCTCGACGGCGGGTTGTCGACCAGCGGAATCGGCTGGGCGCGGGCTGCCGTGCTCCCGGCGGCGATGCAGAGGAGTGCGCAAAGCAGGAACAGACGCCGGGCTGTGGTAAAGTCTTGACGCATATGGCCTCTTTCGGGTGGGGTGGACTTGCTAACGTCCTAAACCGCCACAAAATAAGGACTTAAGGGCGATTCTGCATCTGGCACTTGCATTTGGCAAGCCAAAGCTCCGATGGCGCTGCTTCCGATACTCGAATACCCCGATCCGCGTCTCAAAAAGGTTGCAGCCCCCGTGGGGGCGGTGACAGCCGAGATTCGCAAACTCGTCGCAGACATGGCCGAGACGATGTATGCCGCTCCAGGCGTAGGGCTGGCGGCAACGCAAGTGAACGTTCACAAGCAAGTGATCGTCATCGACGTTTCCGAGCACCGGGACGAGCTACGCGTTTTCATCAATCCTGAGCTCCTCGAAGCCGAGGGGGAGGCCGAAAACGAGGAAGGCTGCCTCTCGGTCCCCGGCTACTACGACAAGGTGTCCCGGGCCGCGAGGATCCGGGTCCGTGCGCAAAGCGAGCACGGCGAAAGCTACGAACTCGATGCCGAAGGGCTGCTCGCGGTTTGCGTCCAGCACGAAATGGACCATCTGCGGGGCAAAGTCTTCGTCGAGTATCTGTCGCCGCTCAAGCGCGCCCGCCTCAAGGCGAGGCTGCGCAAGAAGCAACAGCTCGCCGGCTGACGGCGCCGCCGAATGCGTGTGGGCTTTGCCGGTACGCCGGAATTCGCCGCGCGCTCGCTCGCGGCAATCCACGCCGTCGGGCATAAGATACCGATTGTGCTGACCCGGCCCGATCGGCCATCCGGCCGAGGGCTCGCGGCGAGGGCGTCGCCGGTCAAGCGAGCGGCGCTGGCGCGAGGGCTTCCGCTGCTGCAGCCGGCGACCCTGCAGTGACAGCGAGACTCACACCGCGCTCGCGAGCCTGCAACTCGACACGCTGGTCGTGGCTGCGTATGGGCTGATCTTGCCGCGCACCGTCCTCGCGCTGCCCCGCCATGGTTGCATCAACGTCCATGCGTCGCTGCTGCCGCGCTGGCGCGGCGCGGCCCCCATCGCGCGGGCGATCGAGGCCGGAGATCCGCTGGCAGGTATTACGCTGATGCAGATGGACGAAGGACTCGACACTGGCGCGATCATTGACCTGCGGTCGCTGCCGGTCGACCCGCGCGAAACCTCGGGAACCCTGCACGACAAGCTCGCCACGCTCGGCGCCGCTGCGCTCGTCGATGCGCTCGTCGCGCTGGAGCGCGACGGACGTCTCGCGCGCCGGCCCCAGCCCGCCGCCGGAGCGAGCTATGCGGCGAAGATCATCTCGGAGGACGCATGGGTCCGCTGGGAGCGCTCGCCGGCCGAGCTCGACCGCAGGATCAGGGCGATGTCGCCGGTGCCCGGCGCCGCGGCGGCATGGCAAGGCACTCCGGTGAAGCTGTGGACCGCATATCCGGTGGACGGGGTCTCGACAGTAGCTGAGCCGGGAACCATTGTTGCTGTCGGCACTGCAGGGATCGACGTCGCCTGCGGGCCGGCAAGCGGCCGAGCCTTGCTGCGGCTGGTCGAAGTCCAGCCGGCCGCCGGCCGCCGAATGGGTGCTGCTGCGTACGCTTCGGGGCGGCGCATCGTGCCGGGCATGCGCTTTGACGAGATCACGGTGCCCAGCCGCAATACCGCCCGCTGATGCAGGCCGAACAGGCGCTCGCCGCGCGCGCGATCGCGCGCGTTCTTCACGACAACCTGCAACTTGGCGCGGCGCTCGATGAAGCGCGCGACGGCTATCCATCGCGCGGATACGCCCTGGTGCAGGAACTTGCCTACGGAACGCTGCGGCACTGGGGAATGCTCGAGGCGCTTGCGAAGCATCTCGCCCGCAAGCCGCTGACCGATCCGCTGCTGTTGCCGCTGGTTGCGGTGGCGCTCTACCAAGTGCTGCACACGCGTGCTCCTGCGTTCGCAATTGTCGACCGCGCGGTCGACGCTGCTGCCGAAATCGCGCGCCCGGCGGCCAAGGCGCTGGTGAATGCGATGCTGCGCAGGTTCCTGCGCGAGCGCGACGCGCTGCTCGCGGCGCTCGACGGCGACGAAGTGGCGCGCCATTCGTACCCCGCATGGTGGATCGCGCGCATCCGCCGCGATCATCCGGACGATTGGGAAGCCGTACTCGCTGCGGGCAATGCGCGTCCTCCGCTCGCGCTGCGCGTCAACCGCCGCGTCTCTCCCCGCGATGCGCTGCTCGCGCGACTTGCGGCCGCAGACATCGGCGCCGAGCCGGGCGGCGACGCCGGAGTCATTGTCGCCAGGCCCCGGCCGGTTGCGGAGCTTCCCGGCTATGCGGAGGGCGCATTCGCGGTACAGGACCTGGGCGCGCAGCTCGCCGCGGGGCTCCTCGGCGTCGCCGATGGCATGCGCGTCCTCGACGCTTGCGCCGCGCCCGGAGGGAAGTCCGGCCACCTACTCGAATGCGCCGACATCGCGCTGACGGCGCTCGATGCCGATGGCACGAGGCTCAATCGCCTGCGTGCAAATCTTGCACGCCTGGGTCACGACGGACGCGATGTCCGGGTTCTCGAAGGCGACGCGCGCCGCCCCGCGCAGTGGTGGGACGGAGCGGCCTTCGACCGGGTCCTGCTCGACGTGCCCTGCACGGCCTCCGGGATCGTGCGCCGCCATCCCGACATCAAGTGGCGCCGGCGTGCGGCGGACGTCGCGAGTTTCGCCCGGGGGCAGACCGAGCTGCTCGAAGCCACCTGGCCGCTGCTCGCAAAAGGCGGGCACCTGCTCTATGCCACCTGCTCGGTCTTCGCCGAGGAAAACGAAGTACGTATTGCGGATTTTTGCGCAAGGCACCCTGACGCGTTGCGCGAAACCCTCAGGTTTCCCGCCGGTGTGGCGCATCGTGGCGGGCAAATCTTGCCTTCGGCTTCCGGCGCGCGCCACAATCAGGACGGGTTCTTCTACGCGCTCCTTCGCAGGGCTGCATGAGACCGTTGCGGCGCGTTGGCACCCCGCCCGAAGCGTAGTCAACTTCCCGCCGACGCGACCCGCGGGCGTCTCCAGGCATGCCGGCCGACCCCCACTGCGATTCCCCGCCCCGGTCGAGACCGCGCCGCAGGCTGCTGATCGCCGCCACGGCGGCGGCGCTGGCCTTGCCGGTGCCGCCGGCCGACGCCGACAACATTCCCTTTCGCGACGCGTCGCTCAGCATCGTCGATGGCGAGGTCGTGCTGACGGCGGATTTCGGCTTTGCGCTCACACCGACGCTCGAGGAAGCGCTGGACAAGGGCATACCGCTCTACTTCACGATCGAATTCGAGCTCGGGCGCACGCGCTTTCTCTGGTTCAGCCAGAAAGTCGCGCACTGGTCGACCACCTGGCGCGTGTCCTATACCCCGCTCACGCGCCAGTACCGGGTCGCGAGCGGTGCCATCGGCTCAGCGTTCGATTCACTCGGCGAGGTCGAACGTTTCATCGGACGCGTTGCCGCGCGGCCGGTGTTGCGCGCGGACGAGGTCGAGGCAGGCGTGCGCTACGACGCTGCGGTGCGCGAAAGTCTCGAGGTTAGTGAGTTGCCCAAGCCTTTCCAGCTCAACGCGCTAGCGTCGCGCGAATGGCAGCTCGACTCCGGCTGGCATCGTTTCACCTTCACGCCATGACGAACCCGCTTGCATCGCGGCGCCTGCGCTGGGTCTCGCTCACGTTCGCCGGGGGCGCGGCGATCGCGCTGTTCCTGCTCGCGACCGCGACTGCCAACACCGACCTGTTCGCGCGGCACTACAACACGTTGCTCATCGTCAACGGTGCGCTGGTGGTCCTGCTGATGCTCGTCGTCGGCGGGCAGCTCCTGCAGTTGCGCCGCAACCTCGTTTCCGGCGTCTTCGGCTCGCGGCTCGCGCTGCGGCTGGTGCTGCTTTTCTCGCTGGTTGCGGTACTCCCGGGGGCGCTCGTCTACGCGGTGTCGGTGCAGTTTTTGGGCAGGAGCATCGAGAGCTGGTTCGACGTTCGCGTCGACCGCGCGCTCGATGGCGGCATCAACCTGGGACGCAGCTCGCTCGATTACCTGCTGAAAGAGACGGGAACACGCGCAACTGCGCTCGCCGCGGCGCTCGCCGATGTGCGTGGAGCGGCCGCCGAGACGCTCAGCCGAGCTTCCGAGCAGGCAGGTATCTATGAGTCCGCCCTCTATTCCCCGTCCGGTAGCGTGCTCGCCGTCGGCGGCATCGGCGGCTCGCTGATGCCGCCAGAGGCGCTGCCGGGGGATGCGCTGCGCCGCGCCCGGCTGCAGCAGACCTATGCCCGCGTCGAGCAGGCGACCGACGGCGGCCTGCTGTTGCGCGTCGTGGTGCCGGTGAACAGCAGCGACCGCATCGATCCGTTGCGCGTGCTGCAGGTGATCGAGCGCGTCCCGCGCCCGCTGGCGCAGGATCTGGAGACGGTGCAGGCGGGTGCGCGCGACTACCAGGAGATCACATTCTCGCGCACTGCGCTGAAGCGGCTCTACCAGGTGACGCTGACGCTGACCCTGTTGCTCGCGCTGACATCGGCTCTCGGTCTCGCGGTCGTGCTGTCTGAGCGCTTCGCAGCGCCGCTTGGGCTGCTCGCCGAAGGAACGCGTGCGGTCGCGGGCGGTGACTTCACTCGCCGGCAGCCGGTCACCTCGCGCGACGAGCTTGGCGTGCTCACCGAGTCATTCAACACGATGACGGCGCAGCTTGCCGACGCGAAGGAGCGCACCGAGGAATCGCAGCGCGCGACCGAGATGACACGAGCGTATCTCGAGAGCGTGCTGGGCAACCTGTCGTCCGGCGTGCTCGCCTTCGACGAGCGCTACCGGCTGCGCAGCGCAAATCCGAGCGCCGCGGTCATTCTGCAGCAGCGCTTCACCGACCTCACCGGGGTCGCGCTGGCCGACTGGGGTGGCCGCCTGCCCGCGCTCGCATCGCTCGCCGAGCTCGTTTCGGAGGGCTTTCGCGCGTCGCGCGACCCGCAATGGCAGCGCGAGGCTGCACTCACGGTCGCCGGTCAAACCCGGACCCTGTTGCTGCGGGGAACACGTCTTCCGGGGGCGCCGGTGCCCGGCTACGTCGTAGTATTCGACGATGTTTCCGAGCTCCTCGAAGCGCAGCGCGACGCTGCGTGGGCCGAAGTGGCGCGCAGGCTCGCCCACGAGATCAAGAACCCGTTGACGCCGATCCAGCTTTCGGCAGAGCGGCTCGAGGTCAAGCTCGGCCCGCGACTCGGCGAAAGCGACCAGGAAACGCTGAGGCGCGGTACCCAGACGATCGTCTCGCAGGTGGCGGCCATGAAGCACATGGTCGACGATTTCGCGATCTATGCGCGCCAACCGCGACCCGGCCAGATGCAGGCGGTCGACATCGGCGCCCTCTTGCTCGATGTACTGGCTCTATACGACAATCTGCGCCCGCACGTCGCCTTGGCGCTGCCTGCCGCACCGGTCCTGATCCAGGGTGAGCCCACCCGCCTGCGTCAGGTGTTCCACAATCTGCTGCAGAATGCGATCGACGCGCAGTCGGGGATCGACGGCTTGCGGATCGACATCACGCTGTCCCTGACCGGTGCCGAGGCCACGCTGGCATTCGGGGACCGTGGGCCGGGATTCGCGCAGAACGTGCTCGAGCACCCGTTCGAGCCGTACGTGACGACCAAGGCGAAAGGCACCGGGCTGGGGCTAGCTATCGTGAGGAAAATCGTGGACGAACACGCAGGACAGGTGACGCTGGATAACGTCGTTCCCCACGGCGCGCGGGTGACGCTGCACTTCCGCGCCCTCAATCCGGTGGCGACGGCATGACCGAGCTGCGCGCGGCGCCGGCGAAGGAGATCCTCGTCGTGGACGACGAAGTCGGGATCCGCGAGCTCCTCTCGGAGATCCTGCAGGACGAGGGCTATCGCGTGGCTGTGGCCGAGAACGCCGGCGAGGCGCGTGCTTACCGGCTGCGCCAGCAGCCTGCGCTGGTGCTGCTCGACATCTGGATGCCGGACACCGACGGCGTGACGCTGCTGCGTGAGTGGGGTTCGGGCGGATTGCTGACGATGCCCGTGGTGATGATGTCGGGCCACGGCACGATCGAGACTGCAGTCGATGCGACCAAGATCGGGGCGTTCGACTTTCTCGAAAAGCCGATCGGATTGTCGAAACTCCTGTCGACGATCGCGCGCGCGCTCAAGACCGCGGCGACCAAGGAGCCGCGCCGCATCTCGCTTGCCGCGCTGGGCGGCGGCACGGCGGTCCGGGAAGCCGAGCGCGCGCTCGAGAGCCTGGTGCTTGCGCGCCGGCCGATCCTGATCGTCGGTGAGCCGGGCACCGGTCACGACGCGGCAGCACGCGCGCTGGAAGCCCCAGGCGCGCCATTCGTCGCGCTTGCCGAGGGCGCGCAGCTCGCCAGTAACCCGGTGTCGCTGATCGAGGAGGCGCGTGACGGCGTCGTCTACTGCGCGGAGATCGGCCAGTATTCGCGCGCCGAGCAGCGTGGTCTCGCATTTCTGCTGCCGAAGCTCGGCAAGCATGGCATCGTGCTGGTCGCGACGTCGAGCGAGCCGCTCGCGAGCCTCGCCGCGGAGGGCCGGTTCGACGCCGGCCTGCTGTCGCAGCTTTCGGCCGGCGCCGTCGTGCTGCCGCCGCTGCGCGCCCGCCGCGAGGACATCCCGACGCTGATCGAACGGTTCTGGCGCGAAAGCGTGGGCAGCGACCGCAGGGAGCCGCTGCTCGCGACGCTGCCGCCGGCCGCGCTCACTGCGCTGTCCAACGCGTATTGGCCGGGCAATCTCGATCATCTGCGCAGTGCCGTCGCGAACATGCTCGTCGTGCGCGGCGAAATTACGCCGGATCATGTCAAGCGCCTGCTCGGCGAAGTGGCGTCGCCCGACCAGGTGGTAGCCCCGGAGATCACGACCCGATTCTTCGAGCTGCCGCTGCGTGAGGCCCGCGAGGCCTTCGAGCGAATCTATTTCGAGCAGCTCCTGGGGCGCGAGCAGAGCAACATGAGCAAGGTCGCGGAGAAGGCCGGCCTCGAGCGCACGCACCTCTATCGCAAGCTGAAGCAGCTCAATATCCGCTTTTCGCGTCGTAGCGACGACAGCGCGTCCTGAACCTGGCGGGCGTTCGGATCGTGACCACCGCGAACGTCCCGGCAGGAAGACCGGCGCGCATGACTGCGCTCGTGATCGGCGCGGTCGGCGTCGTTTACGGCGACATCGGCACGAGCCCGCTGTACACGCTGCGCACCGCATTCACCGGTCCCTACGGCCTCTCGCTCACCCGCGAGAATATCCTTGGCGTGCTGTCGGCGATCGTCTGGGCGCTGATGATCGTCGTGACCCTGAAATACATCACGCTGATCATGCGCGCCGACAACCGCGGCGAGGGCGGCATCCTGGCGCTCACCGCGCTCGTCTCCCGTGGAGTCGCCGATCGCGCCCGGCTGCGCTGGTGGCTGGTCGGGCTGGGCATCTTCGGCGCGGCGATGTTCTACGGCGACGGCATGATCACGCCGGCCATCACCGTGCTGGGCGCGGTGGAGGGGCTCGGCGTCATTGCGCCGGCGATGCATCCATTCATCGTCCCGGTCAGCGTGCTGATCCTGGTCGTGTTGTTCGGCTTCCAGCGCAAGGGCACGTCGAACCTCGGCGCGGTGTTCGGACCGGTGATGGTCCTGTGGTTCGGGGTGCTGGGGGTGCTGGGTGCGTTGGAGATCGCGCGCCATCCGGCGGTGCTTGCGGCGCTCGACCCGATCTACGTAGCGCGATTCGCGTTGAGCAGTCCCGGCACGGCCTTCGTCGCGATGGGTGCGGTCGTGCTCGCGGTGACTGGCACCGAGGCACTCTACGCCGACATGGGCCATTTCGGCGCGAGCCCGATCCGCCGTGCGTGGCTGTTCCTGGTGCTTCCGGCGCTGCTCCTCAACTATTTTGGACAGGGCGCGCTGGTGTTGCATGACCCTGCGGCGATCCAGAACCCGTTCTATCTGCTCGCGCCTGATCCGGGCCGCATGCCGCTGCTGGTGCTCGCGACCGCCGCGGCGATCATCGCATCGCAGGCCGTGATCTCGGGCGCGTTCTCGCTGACCCGGGCGGCAATCCAGATGGGCTACTGCCCGCGACTCACGATTCAGCACACCTCCGAGCGTACGATCGGGCAGATCTACGTGCCGTTCATCAACTGGATGCTGCTGGTCGCGATCGTCGCGCTGGTCCTGGGCTTTCGCAGCTCCGATAACCTCGCTAGCGCCTACGGCATTGCCGTCACTCTCGCAATGCTGATCGATTCGATCCTGATCTTCGTCGTGATGCGTCGAATCTGGCAGTGGCCGAAATGGGTGGCCGCACTGGTCTGCGCGCCGCTGCTCACCGTCGACCTCACCTTCCTCGCTTCCAACTCGCTCAAGATTCCCGACGGCGGCTGGTTCCCGCTGCTGATGGGCGGCGCGGTGTTCACGTTGCTGACAACGTGGAAGCGCGGGCGCGTTATCCTGATGCGGCGCCTTGCCGAGGACGCGATGCCGCTCGACCTCTTCATCCAGAGCATCGAAGCCTCACCGCCCACGCGCGTCCCCGGGACCGCGGTATTCCTGACTTCGACGGCGGACCGTGTGCCCCATGCGCTGCTGCACAATCTGAAGCATAACAAGGTGCTGCACGAGCGCGTCGTGTTCCTGACCATCGCCACGCGGGACATTCCCTATGTCGGAGAGGCCGAGCGGACGCGGGTCGCGCCGCTAGGCTGCCAGTTCTTCCTGGTTACCGCGCAATACGGGTTCAAGGACGAGCCGGACGTGCCGGGGCTGCTCGAGGATTGCGGCCGCAGCGGCTTCGCCTTCGACATGATGGAAACGTCGTTCTTCGTCTCGCGCGAAACCCTGATCGCGACGGTGGCGCCGGGGATGGCGCTGTGGCGCGAGAAGCTCTTCGTGTCGATGTCGAAGAACGCGACCAAGGCCTCGGATTTTTTCCACGTCCCCACCAACCGGGTCGTCGAGCTCGGCACACAGGTCGAGCTGTGAGCTGACCGGTTACTGCAGGGACGCCATCCGCGAACGCATCGTCTGCAGCGCCTTGCTCTCGATCTGGCGGATCCGCTCGGCGGAAACGCCGTATTCGTCGGCGAGCTCCTGCAGCGTCGCAGCGTCGTCGTCCTCGCGCAGCCAGCGCGCCTCGATGATGCGGCGGCTGCGCGAGTCGAGCCGCGACATCGCCGAGTGCAGCCCGTCGCTGCGCCTCGTCGCCGTCTGGGCACGCTCGACTAGCTGCGCGGGCCCGTCGCCGGGGTCCGCAAGGTAAGCGCCGGGCGTGAGCGAGTCTTCGTCGCCAGGTGCGGGATCGAGCGCGATCTCGCCTCCCGACAGGCGCGTCTCCATCTCGAATACCTCTTCGGGCTTGACGCCGAGTTTGCTTGCTATCGCGCGCGCCTCGTCGTGGCTGAGCGAAGCCGCCGAAACCTTCATGCTGCGCAGGTTGAAGAAGAGCTTGCGCTGGGCTTTGGTCGTCGCGATCTTGATCAGCCGCCAGTTGCGCAGGACGTATTCGTGGATCTCGGCCCTGATCCAGTGCAGTGCGAACGAAACGAGGCGCACACCGCGCTCGGGATCGAAGCGGCGGACGGCCTTCATCAGCCCGATGTTGCCTTCCTGGATAAGGTCGGCCTGTGGCAGCCCGTACCCGAGGTAGTTGCGCGAGACGGCGACGACAAGGCGCAGGTGCGAGAGCACGAGCTCACGCGCCGCCCCCAATTCCTCATGTTCCCTCCAGCGCCGGCCCAGAGCCACCTCCTGCTCGGCCGTCAGCAACGGAAAGCGGTTGACCGCCTGGATGTATTGGTCGAGGCTTCCCAGCGACGCGGGGGTCGGAAACGTGAGTGCGGTTCCGGACATCGAGTTCTCCTTTCGAGGGCAGGCCGGTCGTTGCAGACTAGCGAATGCCACTGGCGCCAGTTTAGCAGTCCGGGAGTCAGAGTGCTAACAGACGGGATTGGTTCCCGAGGGATTTAGTCAGGTATGGTCGCAGCCGACCCTCGGGGCGGTGCCGATTCCACGGCCGGTGCCGGCTACGGGGCCTGGAGCGGCGGAAGCAGGGCGTCGACGAACTCAGCGGCCCGGAAAGGGCGGAGGTCCTCGACATCCTCGCCGACGCCGATGAACTTGAGTGGCACCGGGTGCTGTTTCGCGATCGCCGCGACGATTCCGCCCTTCGCGGTGCCGTCGAGCTTGGTCAGCACCAACCCGGTGAGCCCGACCGCCGCGTCGAACGCCCTGACCTGCGCGAGCGCGTTCTGCCCGGTGTTCGCATCCAGGACGAGCCACACCTCGTCCGGGGCGCCTTCGCGCGCCTTGGAAAGCACCCGTTTGATCTTCCTCAATTCTTCCATCAGGTGAATCTGGGTCGGAAGCCTCCCGGCGGTGTCGGCGAGAACGACGCCAATGCCGCGGGCGGCTGCGGCCTGGACCGCGTCGAACATCACCGCCGCGGGATCGCCGCCTTCCTGCTGGATGACGATAACGCCGCTGCGCTCACCCCAGGCGGCGAGCTGCTCACGCGCCGCGGCGCGGAAGGTGTCTCCGGCGGCAAGCAGTACCGACAGCCCCTGCTGCTGCAGCCACTGGGCGAGCTTGCCGATCGATGTCGTCTTGCCGGCGCCATTGACCCCCGCGAGCATGATGACGCAGGGCTGCGGGCGCGGGACGCCGAGGGCGACGGGAGACTCCAGCCTGCCGACGAGAGTGGTCAGCGCTTCCCGCAAGAGTGCCCGGGGGTTGGCATCCGGACCTGCGCGTCGGTAGCGGTCCCTGAGTTCGTCCAGCAGGTACGCCGTCGCGTCGATGCCGACGTCCGCGCCAAGGAGCGCGGATTCGAGTTCGTCCAGCGCCTGGTCATCAAGCGCCTGTCGTCGCAGCGCACCGGCAAGTGCGCCCGCGAGCCTGTCGCGCGAGAGTCCCAGTCCCGCGCCGAGACGCTGGATCCACGATCGCACGGGCATGTCGGGTTCGCCGGCCACGAGGGATTCCGGCTCGACCGCGGAGGGGTGCTCCTTCGCGGACCTGCGCTTGAACCGATCGAGCATTACTGGAATTCTACCGTTCGGCCGCGCCTCACCCGTCCCATGCCCGCCCCCCACCAAGTTCGGATCATCGGCGGCCGCCACCGCGGCCGCAGGATTCCCGTGCCCGACGCCCAGGGTTTGCGTCCCACTCCGGATCGCGTGCGCGAGACACTTTTTAATTGGGTGGGCCAGGACCTGGCCGGAGCGAAGACCCTTGATCTCTACGCTGGAACCGGGATTCTCACCCTCGAAGCCTGCTCGCGCGGCGCGGCGCAGGCGGTCGCCGTCGACCGCAATCCGGTGCTGATCCGCGCGCTTGGCGCCGCCGCATCGGCCATCGGGATCGACGGGATCGAGACCCACGTCGCGGATGCGCTTGCGTGGGCCAAGCGCGACGCCCGTCGCTACGACCTGATCTTCGCCGATCCTCCGTTCGCCGACGATCCCTGGGCGCAACTTTTTGAAGCGACGAGGAGGCTTCTCGCCGGGCACGGCAGGCTCTACGCGGAGGCCGGCCACTCGCTCGTCCCGCCCGCGGGGCTTGCGCTGCTGCGGCACGCGAAGGCGGGGAACGTGCATTATCATCTGCTGGGCGTCTGTCGGCGCGCGCTGACGCATCGACGCCCGCAATGCAAGCGCAGCCGGAGGCTGCACCCCGCGAGGCCAGCATCGGAGGCGGAACTCCCAGGTCGGCACCATGAAAGTCGTCTATCCCGGCACCTTCGATCCTTTCACCCGCGGGCATCAGGACATCGTCCGGCGCGCCTCGGGTCTGTTCGAGTCGGTCGTCGTCGGCATTGCGGACAACGAGGCGAAGGGGCCCTATTTCAGCATCGACGAGCGCGTCGCAATGGCGCGCGAGGTGCTGGCCCCCTATCCCAACGTGGAGGCGCTCGCGTTCTCAGGGCTCCTGATGGATTTCGTGCACCGGCAGGGCGCGCGCGCCATCCTGCGCGGACTGCGGGCCATGTCCGACTTCGAGTACGAGTTCCAGATGGCCGGAATGAACCGGAACCTGCATCCGGAGATCGAAACACTGTTCCTGACGCCGGACGAGAAGTACATGTTCGTTTCTGCGACAATCGTGCGGGAAATCGCACGCTTCGGCGGCGACGTTTCCAAGTTCGTGCATCCGCATGTCGCCGGGTGCCTTAGCCGCAAGGTCGCTTCGCGCTAGCGCGAGCGCTGCCCGCGCCTGCGGGCATGGCGCTGCGGAGCAGATACCATGGCTCTGATGATCACCGATGAATGCATCAACTGCGACGTCTGCGAGCCCGAGTGCCCGAACGGCGCGATTTCGCAGGGCCCCGAGATCTACGTGATCGACCCGGCGCGCTGCACCGAGTGCGTCGGCCATTTCGACCAGCCGCAGTGTCGCGAGGTGTGTCCGGTGGATTGCATTCCCGCCAATCCCGATTACGCCGAATCGCCCGACGTCCTGCGGCTCAAGTATGAAGGGCTGATGCGCATCAAGGCGGCCGCCGGCGCCTAGCCGGCCGTCGGAGAGGCTTTCAGCCGTTCGCCGCGAGCGGGAGCCCTTCGGGCGCCTCGACGATCAGGTCGACCGCCCCAACCTGCTTGCGCAGTCCTTGCCGCTGCGCATCGATGGCCTCGCGGGACTGCTCGAGTTCGACGACGCGGTTCTCGAGCTCGTCGCTCGCGCGATGGATCCGGCGGATACTGTCGAGGCGCCGCCTGAGCTGGATGTGATGCTCGCGCACCTGCGTTTCCAGCGGCGACATGACCGCCTTCAGCCACGCCTCGACGTCGCGGTTCGCAACCTTGTAGACGTGTTTCGAGCGCGACGCGATCGTCTCGAAGAACTGCTTCATCAGCGGGTACTTGGCCTTGCTGACCATGTTCCACAGCGTGTTGAAGTGCGTGTTGTAGGCACGCTCCATCCGCTCGATCTCCTTCAGGTATTTCAGGACCGAGAACTGGGGCGGAACGAAGAGATCGAGCCCATGCTCGTGCGCAAAGCGCACGTACATCGCTCGCATCAGGTCGTGGATCTCGGCCGCCTGCCTGCCCGCCTGGTCGAAATCGGTCCGCAGCCGGGCGAAGAATTCGCTCATCGCTTCGCGCATGCCCTTGGTGAAAGGACTTCCCTCGATCCGGGTGCGCGTGCGTGCGGCGTTCTGGCGCAACGCCGAGAGCCCGATGACGTCGAACAGATCATTGGTGTGCTGGGTAAAGACATTGCGCAACGCCGTGTGACGCGCGAGGCCGCGCTCGAAAAGTTCCTTCTCGTCCTGCACGCGCGCCATCATGTGCGCGACGACATCCCGGTTCTTGCCGCGCAATGCCGTGAGCTCCGCAAGCTGTTCGGTGATGCCATTGGCGCGCGCGTCGAGGATCGCCCGGATCGACGCGGTCAGCGCGCGGACCTCACCCTGGGTCGCAGCTCCGACGAAATCGCGCTTCGCCGGAATCAGCTTGCGCGAGAGCGAGTGCTCGAGCACCGGCAGGCGGCTGCGGGCGAGCAGGGCATCGTCGCCGTTCACCTTGGCAAGCAGCGCTTTCTGGGCCGACACCGCGAAATACCTGGGCCGGCGCGACGCCGAGCAGCGACGCGCTCTGCAGGACCTGCCGGTCGATCTCGGCATTGATCTCGACTTCGTCGCGAAGGTCGTCCCACAAGCCGTCGATCTTGTTCAGCACGACGAGCCGGGTCGCGCGGGTGGCCATGTCCTCTCCCGCGAGATGCCCGTTCCACACGTCGAGGTCGGTTTTGGTGACGCCGGCGTCGGCCGCAAGCAGGAACAGGATCGCATGCGCCGTCGGCAGCAGCGAAAGTGTGAGCTCGGGCTCGGTGCCGATGGCGTTGAGACCCGGCGTGTCGAGGATCACCAGTCCCTGCTGCAGCAGCGGATGCGGAAAATTGATGATCGCGTGCCGCCAGGCCGGGATGTCGACGCTGCCCTCATCGCCGCGTTCGAGCGCGGCGAGGATGTCCTCGTCCTGGTCGGTGAAAAGGCCGTATTTGCGCGCAAGCGCCACCGGCACGCGCTTGACCTGGGACACCCTCGCCAGGGCCTCGGCCATTCGCTCCGGCGCACCCAGGTCCAGCGGGAACGTCACCCATTCCTCGGCGTATTCCTTGAACTCGGTGACGGTCGCTTCCTTGAGCCGGGTCTCGATCGGCAGCAGGCGAATGGAAGGCGCATGCGAGGCTTCGTACAGAAGCTCGGTCGGGCACATCGTCGTGCGTCCGGCCGACGACGGCAGCAACCGCTGGCCGAAATCGGCGAAGAAGATCGCGTTGATGAGCTCGGACTTGCCGCGCGAGAATTCGGCAACGAAGGCCACGACCAGCTTGTCCTGCTGCAGGCGCTCGAGCAGTTGCTGGACCTTGATGTCAACCTGGGCGTCCGCAAGATCCTGCTGCTGCAGCCATCCGTGCAACGCGGAGATGCTGGCCGAGAGGCGCCGCCGCCAGTCGGCGTAGGCCTCGAAACGTGCAGCGAGGTCGCGTGAGGGGGTCATGCGGCCCCCTTGTTCTGGCCGGCCGAGAGGTTTGCTGGTCGCATGAATGCACCGAGTCAAGACCAGTAAGCACAAGTCGTGCCGCCGGACTTGCGTCGGTCGCCGCCTGCCGCCACGGCCCGCAAGGGAGCGGTGTAACCGAACGAAATCCGGCGATTTCCGCCAGATTTCGCCCGCGACTGCGATTTCGGTCACATCATCGCGGTTGGCAGCGTGGGCAGTGGAACGACGCACGCTGCCCGATTCGCGAGACGCGGATCGTCGACGCGCAACTACGGCAGGGTTCACCCGCACGCCCGTAGACGAAATGGTCGAGCTGGAAATGACCCGCGCAACCGTCGGAGCCGACGTAGTCGCGCAGCGTGCTTCCGCCTTTCGCAATCGCTTCGGTCAGGACCGCCCGCACGTCTGCAACGAGCCGCTCGAGGCGGGCACGCGATACGCGGTTCGCCGGCACTGACGGGCGGATACCGGCACGGAAGAGCGCTTCGTTCGCGTAGATGTTACCGACCCCGGTAACGACGTGATTGTCCATCAGCGCAAGCTTGATCGCCGCTCGCTTCCTGCGCGTGACGCGCCAAAGGTACTTGGCGTCGAACTTAGGATCGAAAGGCTCGGGTCCGAGGGACGCCAGCAACGGATGCCGCTCGACGGCCGTGGGGATCCAGAGCATCGCGCCAAACCGGCGTGGATCGCGGTAGCGCAGCGTCATTCCGTCGTCGAACACGATGTCGACATGGTCGTGTGGCCCGTGCAGCGGCGGGTCGTGCCAGATGCGCAGTGACCCGGTCATCCCCAGGTGAACCAGCAGCGTCGAGGCGCCGGAGCGCAGGAGCAGGTATTTGCTGCGCCGGTCGACGCGCTCGATTGTTGCGCCGCGCATCCGCCGGTCGAGGTCGGCGGGAACCGGCCAGCGCAGGCGCCGGTCGTAAACGTCGACCCGAGCGACGCTGCGGCCGGTCACGTGCGGCGCTATGCCGCGCCGGGTAGTCTCGACTTCGGGAAGTTCGGGCATGGACGGACGCGGACAGCGGTTAGCCAGCCGCAGGATGCGGGCCTTCGGGCGCGGGCGCTCGCAACGACTATAGTAATCTAGACGGGAACGGGCCCTTGCCGCCGCGCCGGTCCTTCCGCTACCGATGCCCGGGGGTCCTCCGCCAATGAGCGCAATTCGATTTGCCCTGTCGTTCGCCGTCGTGCTTTGCATCTTCGGCGCAACCCCTGCGTTCTGCGCAAAGCCCGGCGACTGCTGCCGGCAAGAGCTGTGGCAGCGACGGCTGCGGCCGGCGGCGACGCCAGTCTTTCGACCGATCTCTTCTATCGGCTCCTGCTCGGTGACGTCGCGCTGCAGCGCAGTCACCCCGATGTCGCCGCGCGCGCCTACATCGACGCGGCGCACGACGCCAATGATCCGCGGCTCGCTGCGCGGGCGACGGAGGTCGCGATTGCGAGCCGCCAGCGCGAAGTGATCGAGGAAGCCGCGAAACTGTGGGCGAAGCTCGACCCTACGGCGAAACGGCCGGCGCAGGTTCTGGCAGCGCTCGCCGCCAATGGCGATCATGGCGAAATTCCGCTCTCCGCCGGCGCGGAGGAGTTGCGCGAACGCATCGAACGCGTGCTGTCCCAGTCCGCGCTTTCGGGCTCAGGGCGTAGGGCCGGTGTTCCTGCAGCTCGACCGGCTGTTTGCGCAGCAATCCGACAAGCGCGCAGCGCTGCTCCTGGTCCGCGATTTGGCGCGGCCGTATCCGGCGAGCCCCGAGGCGCATTACGCGGTCGCGGCCGCCGCGTTCGCCGTGGGCGATGCCGATCCGGCCACCGGGGCCGAAGCCGCCAACGAGATCGATCGCGCGCTCGAGCTGAAGCCTGATTGGGATCGGGCGGCCGTGCTCAAGGGCGAAATCCTGGAGCGGAAGTCCAGTGCGGCGCAGATCGCATGGCTGGAATCGTTCGTGGCACGGGAGCCGTTGTCGAAGGCCGCGAGCGGCGCGCTCGCGCAGGCTTACGTCGACCAGAAGCGCTATGCCGACGCGCGCGCACTGATGCAGAAGCTGTGGGATCACGAGCCCGGCTCGCAGGAGCTCGAATTCGCAGTCGCGGCGATCGCGCTGCAGATGAAGGACTACCCCGAATCCGAGCGGCTCGTCGAGGAACTCAAAAGGAAGGGCTACGGCGACCCGGGTGCGATGGATCTGTTTCTCGGGCAGATCGCCGAGGACCAGCAGCACTATGACCAGGCGATCGTGCGCTACAAGGAGATCACCTCGGGTGAACGCGCGTGGATCGCCAAGCTGCGGATCGGCGCGATGTACGGCAAGGAAGGCAAGGTCGACGAGGCGCGACGCTGGCTTCGTGGCCTCGATGCGGCTACTCCCGAGCAGAAGATCGAGGTGCGGCAGGCCGAAGCGCAAGTGCTGCGCGACGCCGGAGACGACGCGGCCGCATACCAGGTGCTCGAGGGCGGGCTCGCGGATCATCCTGATGCGCCGGACCTGATCTACGATCTCGCGATGGTCGCGGAGAAGCTCAACCGCGTCGATGAGGCCGAGACCCGCCTCGAGCACCTCGTTTCGATCAAGCCCGACGATGCGCAGGCGCTCAACGCGCTGGGCTACACGCTGGTCGATCAGACGCAGCGCACCAACGAAGGCTACGCGTTGATCGAGCGCGCACACAAGCTGTCTCCGGACGACCCGTTCATCCTGGACAGTCTGGGCTGGGCGCTCTATCGCCTGGGCCGGCTGGACGAGGCGGAGAAATACCTGCAGCGCGCACTCGCAGGACGTCCCGATGCGGAGATCGCCGCGCATCTGGGCGAAGTGCTGTGGCGAAAGGGCGATCGCGATCGTGCGCGCGCAGTCTGGCAGGCGCAGCTCGAAAGCCATCCCGACAACGCCGTACTGAAGGAGACGGTGCGGAGGCTCGAGCCATAGCGCCGCAGCGCGTAAATCAGGGACGCACCACGTTTTCCCGCGGCTGCGCCCTGCACCCGTGGCAACGCCGCGCTCTGCATGCGCGCCGCCACGTTCCGGCCGACTGCCGACGGGCCTGGGGACTTTGGGTCGCCGCAGCGGCGACAGTGCTTCT
Source organism: uncultured beta proteobacterium (assembly GCA_963701885.1). Taxonomy (GTDB): domain Bacteria; phylum Pseudomonadota; class Gammaproteobacteria; order Burkholderiales; family Casimicrobiaceae; genus VBCG01. The sequence goes on along the minus strand of CAVPBR010000023.1, from coordinate 149,292 downwards.
CGCGGGCTGCGCCGCGCTTCCCCCCGCGCAGGAGAACGCTACCCCCGCACGAGATGTCGGCTTTTCCGTCGACGGACGACTCTCGGCGCGCCATGGCGACCAGGGAATTGCCGGCGCTTTTTCCTGGAGCCATGGGCCGGGCCGCGATTCCATCGACATCGCAACTCCGCTGGGGCAGACCCTTGCCGAACTCGACGGCGACGCGACCGTGGTCAGGGTTCGCACGCCGGAGGGAAAGACCGACACTGCGCCGGACTGGGGCACCCTGACCGAGCGCGCTTTCGGCGTCAGGATTCCGGTGGACGGGCTCGCGTACTGGATCCGCGGCGAGGCGAGTGATGCCGCAACTGCGCAGATCGAGCGCGACGCGCGCGGACGTGCGAAGCTGCTGCGCCAGAACGGCTGGGAGATCGACTACGCTTACCGCGATGACGCCGCGTCGCTGCCCGACCGGGTGACGCTGCGCTACCCGGGAACGCCGCCGATCGATCTGCGCATTGTCGTCGACCGCTGGCAATGATGGACCCCGCGCGCTTGCTGGTCGTCCCCGCGCCGGCCAAGGTCAACCTTTTCCTTCATGTCACCGGGCGGCGCGCCGACGGCTATCACGAACTCGAGACGCTGTTCACGCTGATCGATTTCGCCGATACGCTGACTATCGAGATCGTGCCGATGGACGTATCGTGCGCGCCATGGAGCTTCCCGGGGTGCCCGAACACGAGGATCTCGCGCTGCGCGCAGCGCTTGCGCTCAAGGACGCGTCCGGTACCGACCCGCGGCGCGTCGATCGGATTGGATAAAGCGGATTCCGCAGGGCGCGGGACTGGGCGGAGGAAGCTCGGACGCGGCAAGCGTGCTGCTCGCGCTGAACCGGCTGTGGTCGCTTGCGATGCCGCGCGACGAGCTTTGCGCGATTGGCGCGGGGCTGGGCGCGGACGTTCCGTTCTTTGTCGGAGGTTCGAGCGCGTTCGCGCGCGGGATCGGCGAGCGCCTGGCGCCCGTGTCGATGCCATTGACCTGGCTTGCGCTCGCGCTGCCTGCGGCGCAAGTTGCAACCGCGTCGGTGTTCGCGGCTTCCGAATTGACACGCTCGACAGCGTCGGCGAAAATGAACGTCTTTTCCGAGGGTTACGGCCGGAACGATCTCGAGGCCCTGGTGGCGGCCCGAGTTCCCGCGGTCGCCGCAGCGCTCGCGGCATTGCGGCGTGCTACGCCGCTGGCGCGGATGTCGGGTTCGGGCGCCTGCGTGTACGCGATGTTCGAAGCCGAGGACGATGCGCATGCCGCACTCGCTTTACTGCCGGCGGGCGTGCCCGGCCGAGTTGCCAGAACGGTCGCGCGCCACCCGCTCGCGTCATTCGCATAAGAACACCGGGAGGCGCGCGGCACCCGCGGGCCGCCGGGAATCGTTTGCAGAAGAGTTCGCAGCACGCCGTATTGCGAAGGCTTCAACTGGGGAGTCGCCAAGTTGGTTAAGGCACCGGATTTTGATTCCGGCATTCGAAGGTTCGAATCCTTCCTCCCCAGCCATTCGGGATGAGCGGCGCCGCGCGCCTGGCCGACTCCAACCGATTGTCCAGGACCCGAGACGGCACTATGTCTTTCGAGCGCATGCGGATTTTCTGCGGCAACGCCAACCCGAAGCTGGCCGAGGCTGTCTGCCGGCATCTGAACATCAGCCTCGGGCGCGCAGTCGTCGGCCGCTTTTCCGACGGCGAGGTGATGGTTGAGTTGCTCGAGAACGTTCGCGGGCGCGACGCGTTCGTCCTGCAGTCGACCTGCGCGCCGACCAACGACAACCTGATGGAGCTGCTCGTCATGGTCGATGCGTTGAAGCGCGCCTCGGTCACCCGCGTCACCGCCGCCATTCCCTATTTCGGCTATGCGCGCCAGGACCGGCGGCCGCGCTCGGCGCGGGTCCCGATCTCGGCGAAAGTCGTCGCCGACATGCTGTCGACGGTGGGAGTCGACCGCGTGATGGTCATGGACCTGCACGCCGACCAGATCCAGGGTTTCTTCAACATCCCCGTCGACAACATCTACGCGACGCCGGTGCTGCTGGGCGACCTCTGGAAGCGCAACTACGACGACCTGCTCGTCGTCTCGCCGGACGTCGGCGGGGTCGTGCGCGCCCGCGCGATCGCCAAGCGCCTCGATTCCGATCTCGCGATCATCGACAAGCGGCGTCCGAAGGCCAATGTCGCCGAGGTCATGAACATCATCGGCGACGTTGACGGGCGGACGTGCGTGATCATGGACGACATCGTCGACACCGCGAATACGCTGTGCAAGGCGGCGACTGCGCTCAAGGAGCACGGCGCACGCAAGGTCTTCGCCTATTGCACACACCCGGTGCTGTCGGGAGGCGCGGTGCCCCGCATCACCGCCTCGGACATGGACGAGATCGTCGTCACCGATACGATTCCGCTTTCGCCGGACGCGGAGGCCTGCGCGAAAATCCGGCAGCTCTCCTGTGCGCAGCTCCTCGCCGAGACGATGACGCGAATCTCGAACGAGGAATCGGTCTCGTCGCTGTTCACCGAGTAGCACCGATGCCAGGGCCCCCGACATTGCGGGCGCGCGAAACACTGTCCGCGCTTGGCGAAGGCCTGCGCCGGCTGCATCGTGTGCTGGTCGAAGCGTCGCGACGCGATTTCGAGCGCAAGCGTCACGCGATCATGAGCGCCGGGGAACTGTTGCAATTGCTGACGAGCGATGTCCATTTCGCGTGGCTGCGCGAGTTGTCCGAATTGATCGTCGATCTCGAAGTCCTTCTCGAAGTCGATCCGGCACCCGGCGACGACGACTGCGCCGCGGTCCGCGCCGAGGTCGAGCGCCTGCTTGTGCCGCCAGCAGAGGCCGGTAGCGAAGGATTCGGCGCCCGCTACTGGCCGTGGGTGCACGATGACCCCCAGGTCGCGATCGCACATGGCGAAGTGAAGCAGGCACTCCTCGCGCTCCCCGACCCGCATGACGTTGATGCCGCCGCGATGCTGCACGCGCGCCACCTCTTCCGCGAGGCCCGCGGCCACCGCCCCTGAATCCCAAAACCCGCGACGCACCACGTTTTTGCGCAAAAACGTGGTGCGTCCCGGATTTCGTTGATAAAATCAGCGGTTTTCCGCGAATCGCCCGTGAGCACGGGCGTCGACCATGGCGGACGACCGGCGGCGATGCCGGGAGGCCGCAGACACCTGGAAGGAGTCGCCACAATGGCCAAGATCGAATTCACCGCATTCCCCCGCGCGACCGAAGGACGCGGCGCCGCGCGCCGCATGCGCCGCGGCGGCAAGACCCCCGGCATTGTCTACGGCGGGAGCGCGCAGCCGCAGTCCATCGAGCTCGACCACAATGCCCTGCTCCACGCGCTTCGCGACGAAGTGTTCCACTCGTCGATCCTGTCGATGAAGATCGACGGGTCGGCAACGCGCGTCCTGCTGCGCGATGTCCAGATGCACCCGTTCCGTGGCGAGGTGCTGCACGTCGATTTCCAGCGCATCGACGAGGCGAAGAAGATCCACATGAAGGTGCCGCTGCACTTCGTCAACGAGGCCGTGTCGCCCGCGGTGAAGACCGAGGGTGCGATCGTCAGCCATGTGATGGCCGAGCTCGACATCACCTGCCTGCCGAAAGACCTCCCGGAGTTCATCGAAGTCGATTTGTCGGGTCTCGAGACCGCGCATTCTCTCCACGTCTCGGGCGTCAGGCTGCCCCCGGGCGTGACGGCAGTCACGCACCGCACGGGCGATGCGGTCGTCGCTACCGCGGTCGTGCCGAAGGCGCCGGTCGAGGCCGAGGAGACCGTTGCGGTTGAAGGTGAGGCAGTGGCAGCGGGCACCGAGGCAGCCGCGCCTGCCGGCGAGGCCAAGCCCGACGACGCGAAGGCGCCCGAGAAGGGCAAGGAAGGCGCCAAGGACGCAGCCAAAGACGCAGAGGACGCGGGCAGGGAAGACAAGAAGAAGTAACGGGCCGTGGGCGCCTCGATCCGCCTCGTCGCCGGACTGGGCAACCCGGGGCGCGAGTATGCGGCGACCCGCCACAACGCCGGTTTCTGGTTCGCCGACGCGCTCGCATCAAAGCTCGGCGCGACGCTTTGCCCACGAGACGAAATTTGCGGCGGTTGTCGCGCGGGCCGGTGCGCTGCGGATCTGCATGCCGACGACCTACATGAACGAATCAGGCCGCGCGGTCGCCGCACTCGCGCGCTTCTTCGCCATTCTCCCCGACGAGATCCTCGTCGTTCACGACGAGCTCGACCTGAAGCCGGGGGAGGCGAAGCTCAAGGAGGGCGGTGGCCACGCCGGCCACAACGGGCTGCGCGACATCGAGCTGAAACTCGGCAGCGCGGACTTCTGGCGGCTTCGGCTGGGCATCGGGCATCCGCGCTCCGCGCAGGCGCCTGAGCGCGAGGTGATCGATTACGTGCTGAAGCCCCCTGTGCCAGCGGATCGTGATGCGATCGATTCAGCGATCCTGCGCGCGCTCGATGCATGGCCCGACATTGCCCGCGGCGACATGGAACGGGCGATGCAGGCGCTGCACACGCGGTCGCGCGAGAGCGCCGCCGCGGCGAAGGACCCGCCGGCATGAGCCTCAAGTGCGGGATCGTGGGCCTTCCCAATGTCGGGAAGTCGACGCTCTTCAACGCGCTGACCCGCGCGGGCATTGCCGCGGAAAACTATCCTTTCTGCACCATCGAGCCGAACATCGGGATCGTCGAAGTGCCGGACCCGCGGCTAGCAGCGCTTGCGGTGATCGCGAAGCCGCAGAAAGTGATTCCGGCGACCGTCGAGTTCGTCGACATCGCGGGCCTGGTCGCCGGGGCGTCGAAAGGCGAAGGGCTCGGCAACCAGTTCCTCGCCAACATCCGGGAGACCGACGCGATCGCCCACGTCGTTCGCTGTTTCGAAGATCCGAATGTCGTCCACGTCGGCGGCAAGGTCGATCCGATCGGCGACGTCGCGACGATCGATACCGAGCTCGCGCTCGCCGATCTCGCGACCGTCGACCGGCAGATCGCCAAGGTCGAGAAGCCCGCACGCGCAGGCGGCGACAAGGAAGCGCAGCGCATCCACGCGGCGCTATTGAAGGTGCGCGCCGCGCTGAACGAGGCGCGGGCCGCCCGCAGCGCCGGCCTCTACGACGAAGAGCGCGCGCTGCTCAAGCCCTGCTTCCTGCTGACGATGAAGCCATCGCTCTACGTCGCCAATGTCGGCGAGCACGGCTTCGACGGCAATCCGCTGCTCGAGGCGCTCGTGCGTCGCGCGCAAGCCGAGCAGGTGCCGGTGGTCGCCGATCTGCGCGGCACTTGAAGCGCAGATCGCCGACCTCGACGCCGAGGACAAGGCGCTGTTCCTGGCCGACATGGGAATGGCCGAGCCAGGCCTCGACCGCGTGATCCGCGCCGGATACGATCTGCTCGGGCTTCACACCTACTTCACCGCTGGCGAGAAGGAAGTTCGCGCCTGGACCATTCGCCGCGGCGCGACCGCCTCGCAGGCGGCCGGCGTCATCCACACCGATTTCGAGCGCGGATTCATCCGCGCCGAAGTGATCGCCTATGCCGATTACGTCGCGCTCGCGGGCGAGCATGGGGCGAAGGAGGCAGGCAGGATGCGCCTCGAAGGAAAGGACTACGTCGTCCGCGACGGTGACGTCATGCACTTTCGCTTCAATGTCTAGGCAGGCGGATCGAATCCTCCGGACTCGCGCCGCTTCGATCCGCGCGTTCGCATGACCCGGAAACGCTGCACCGCGTGCGCCCGCGGCCACTCGTTGCGGCTCGCACTCCTGGCCGCGGTGGTCCTCGCCGGGTGTGCGGGACTGCCGGGGCTGCCTCTCGGCACGCCGCCACACATCGATGTCGTCGGCGTGAACCTCGACCGTGTCGCCGGAGCCGATGCCTTCTTCACGGTCGCGGTATCGATCTCGAACCCGGACGACCGCGATGTCGTCATCGACACGCTCGGCGGTACGCTGTCGATCGAGCGTCAGGAGGTCGCGAAGGGCGAGCTGACGACGCCGGTGCGGGTGCCTGCCCACGCAACTGCGGGTGCCGAGTTCTCGGCGCATGCACGCATGGATGCGGTCCTTCTCGCGGTGGCCAAGGCCATGCAGCGCGGCGCGCAGACGGCGCCTTCCGCGGGGCTTCCGACCCTCCACTATGCGATTCACGGCCGGGCAAGCTTCGCAGGAGGCGTCAGCCTCCCGTTCTCGAAAAGCGGCGACGTGGGGCCCTCTCGATGACTGCGCTGCGGTTCACCAAGATGGAGGGACTGGGCAACGATTTCGTCGTCGTCGACGCAACGCGCACGCCGTTCACGCTCGCTGCCGCCGATATCCGCCGCCTCGCTGACCGGCGCTTCGGCGTCGGCTGCGACCAGGTCCTGGTGGTCGAGCCTGCGCAAGGGGACGCAGATTTCCGCTACCGCATCTTCAACGCGGACGGCGGCGAGGTCGAGCAGTGCGGCAACGGGGCGCGCTGCTTCGTCGTCTTCGTTCGCGAGCACCGCCTGACCCGCAAGCGCGAGATCCGCGTCGAGACCGCGGGAGGGCTGATCGTGCCGCGCATCGAATCGGACGGCGAGGTGAGCGTCGACATGGGCGTGCCGAGGTTCGGTCCCGGCGAGGTTCCGTTCATCGGGGGAACAGGTGCCGTGGTCGAGCCGCTGGATGTCGACGGCATGGTCGTGCAGGTCTCGGTGCTCTCGATGGGCAACCCGCATGCAGTGCAGTTGGTCGACGACGTCGAGCGCGCCCCGGTGGCGGCCCTGGGCACGCGCATCGAAGCGCATCCGCGTTTTCCGAAGCGCGTCAACGCGGGGTTCATGCAGGTCGTCGATCGCGCTACCATTCGGCTGCGCGTGTTCGAGCGCGCCGCAGGTGAGACGCTCGCCTGTGGCACCGGGGCCTGCGCAGCGGCCGTGGCCGGGATCCGCCGCGGCCTCGTCGATTCCCCGGTCAGGGCAATCACGCGCGGGGGCGATCTCGCGATCCGAATGGCCGGGTGGAGTTGCCGCCGTCACGATGAAAGGCCCGGCCCGCAGTGTGTTCGAAGGCGAATGGCGCGGCTGACGGGCTCGCCCGCAGCGCGCTGCGCACCGATCATCACGCCGTCAACGACCAAGGACCCGGATGGACGCGAGCGCCGTCGCCGAATACCTGAAGCAGCACCCGGAATTCTTCGAGAACTACGCGGACGCCGTGGCCGAGATCTTCGTGCCGCACCCGCATGGCGGGCACGCGATCCCGATCGCCGAGCGTCAGATCCTCGCGCTGCGCGAGCGCACGCGCGAGCTCGAGCGCAGACTCGGCGAAATGATCCGCCATGGATCGGACAACGACGTCATCGGCGAGAAGCTGCATCGTTCGACGCTTGCGCTGTTCGCCGCACGCGACGTCGAGACGACGCTCGCCGTGCTCGCCCACAGCCTGCGGGAGGACTTCGCGGTGCCGCAGGTCGCGATCCGCCTGTGGTCCGAGGCGCCCGACAAGACGTCGCTACCCGAATTCGGCGAGGTCTCGAAGGTGCTGCGCGAATATGCCGACCGGCTGCGCGAGCCGTACTGCGGGCCCGAGGCCGAGCAGGAAGCACGCGGCTGGTTCGAGGCCAGCCCGGCGCCGGCCTCGTTTGCGTTTCTGCCGCTTCGCACCGAGACGACCTTCGGCGTGCTCGCGCTCGCAAGCAACGAATCGCAGCGCTTTCACCCGGCGATGGGCACCATCTACCTGCTGCGTCTGGCCGAGCTCGCCAGCGTAGCGATCGCGCGATTCCTGCCCCCCGCCTGACGCGCTCGCGATGGCAGCGGTTACCGCCCCGCAGGGAATCTCCGCGGAGAACGCTGCGCTGTTCGAGGCTTTCGCGACGCATCTGGCGCTGCGCCCCGTGCATACCCGCGACGCCTACCTGCGCGACGTCGCGCAGCTTCTGGCGCTGGCGGGTGCCGAGCCGGTGCTGAAGCTGACTCGCGCCAATCTGCTGCGCCACATTGCGACGCTCCATGGTCGCGGCCTGTCGGGGCGCAGCCTCGCGCGCGCGCTGTCCGCATGGCGGGCGTTCTACCGCTTCATGCTCGACCACGACCGAACGCGTGCCGAGGATCCCCTCGCGGGCATCAAGGCCCCGAAATCGCCGCGGCGCCTGCCGTCCGCGCTGTCGCCTGATGAAGCGTCGCGGCTGGTCGCGATCGAAGCTGTCGATCCGCTGGCGCTGCGGGATCGCGCGCTCCTCGAGTTGGCGTATTCGTCGGGGCTGCGGCTCGCAGAGCTCGCGCAGCTCGACCTTCACCGAATCGATCTCGCGGCGGGCGAGGTTCGCGTCCTCGGCAAGGGCAGCAAGGAGCGCATCGTGCCGGTCGGTGCCGCTGCCCGCGACGCGCTGTCGCAATGGCTCACGGTCCGCAGCACGGTGGCCGCACCCGGCGAGACTGCGATGTTCATTGGACGGCTGGGCCGCAGACTCTCACGCCGCGCGATCGAGGCCCGGCTCGCGCAGTGGGCGATCAGGCAGGGATTGTCGCGCCACGTTCACCCCCACATGCTGCGCCATTCGTTCGCGAGCCATGTCCTGCAATCCTCGGGCGACCTGCGCGCCGTGCAGGAGATGCTGGGCCATGCGTCGATCGCGAGCACGCAGGTCTATACCCATCTCGATTTCCAGGCGCTGGCAAAGGTCTACGACGCCGCGCATCCACGTGCCCGCCGCAGGAAACCCGCCGCGCGCTGAAGCGCGGACGGGCCCCGCATTCCGGCGTCGCCCGCGGCGGTCAGGCGGTCATTCGATGCGCTCGCCGTGCAGGCTCACGTCGAGACCCTCGCGTTCCTGCTCCTCGGTTACGCGCAGTCCGATCGCCATATCGATCAGCTTGAGCAGGATGAAGCTCCCCACGCCGCTCACGACCAGCGTTGTCAGCACTGCGCCGAGCTGGATCAGCACGCTGCCTTCGACGCCGCTGATGTCGCGGACGTTGAACACCCCGGTGAGGATGGCGCCGATGATGCCGCCGATGCAGTGGACGCCGAAGGCATCGAGCGAATCATCGTAGCCGAATCGACCCTTGAGTGCCGTCGCGGCGAAGAAGCAGCCGACCCCTGCGGCGATGCCGATGACCAGTGCACCCAGCGCACCGACGAAGCCCGATGCAGGCGTGATTGCGACCAGTCCGGCCACCGCGCCGGAGGCGATGCCCAACACCGAAGGCTTCCCTTTGGCGAGCCACTCGGTGAACATCCAGGCGAGCGCCGCCGCGGCCGTGGCGAACTGGGTCACGAACATCGCCATTCCCGCGCGCCCGTTGGCGGCAACCGCCGAGCCCGCGTTGAAGCCGAACCAGCCTACCCACAAGAGCGACGCGCCGATCAGCGTCAGTGTCAGGTTGTGCGGCGGCATTGCTTCCTTGCCATAGCCGATCCGCTTGCCCAGCACCAGCGCACAGACGAGCCCGGCGATGCCGGCGTTGATGTGCACGACGGTGCCGCCCGCGAAATCGAGCACGCCCCTGCTTGCCCAGTAGCCCGAAGGCTCCCACATCATGTGGGCGATCGGGGAGTAGATCAGCACCGACCACAGGCCCATGAACCAGAGCATCGCCGAGAACTTCATCCGGTCGGCGAACGCGCCGCAGATCAGCGCCGGCGTGATGATCGCGAACGTCATCTGGAACATCATGTAGACCGATTCGGGGATCGTGAGGCCGAGGTGCGAAACGGTGAGCTTGCCGGCCTCGTTCTGGTAGAGCATGCCCTCGAGGAAGAAGCGGTCGATGCCTCCGATGATCGGACTCCCAGGCGTGAACGCGATGCTGTAGCCGATGATCACCCAAAGCACCGTGACGAGGCAGGTGATCGCAAAGCTCTGCATCAGGGTCGCGAGGACGTTCTTCTTGCGCACCATGCCGCCGTAGAACAGTGCGAGGCCGGGGATGGTCATCATCAGCACGAGTGCGGTCGATGCGAGCATCCACGCCGTGTCGCCGGAGTTGATCTTGTCGGCAGCGATCAGGACGGGTGCCGTCGGCGCAGCGGGCGCTGCTGCCGCGGTAGCGGCGGCCGGCGCCGCAGCAGGAGTTGGGGCGGATACTGCCGCGGGAGTGGTGGCGGATGTTGCCGCAGGAGTGGTGCCGGGCGCCGGCATGGGAGCGGTGGTGGCGTCGGCAGGCTTGTCCTGTGCCGAGATCGGGCCGGCCACGCCAAACGCCGCCAGCAGTGCAAGCGTCATCGCGAACTTTTTCATCGAGGCCCCCTTACAGTGCGCTCGCACCGGTCTCGCCGGTGCGGATGCGAACGACCTGCAGCAGGTCGAATACGAAGATCTTTCCGTCGCCGATCTTGCCGGTCTTGCCGGCTTTCTCGATTGCTTCGATCGCCCGATCGACCAGGTCGTCGGCGAGCGCAGCCTCGACCTTCACCTTGGGCAGAAAGTCGACGACGTACTCGGCGCCGCGGTAGAGCTCGGTGTGGCCTTTCTGGCGGCCGAAGCCCTTGACTTCAGTGACGGTGATTCCCTGGACGCCGATTTCCGAAAGCGCTTCGCGTACCTCGTCGAGCTTGAACGGCTTGATGATGGCGGTAACGAGCTTCATGGCGGGCTTTCCGTGTCAGGTGTGCAATACCGGTGGCAGAATGTGTGCGGCGAACTCATGGCTGATGACGTTCGAATCGAAACGATGTCGTGCCGGAAGCGTCCTCGCATTTCGCGTGCCGACAGCGACAATGCCCTGCGAATCAATGAATTGGAGAAACGGCACCGCGGATAGCGCATTGCGCGGCCGCGACTGCGCACCATGCGCGGGCGTCGCTGCGGGCCTATGCACGGTTCTGGGGCAGCCCCGACACCGAACCGAGGAGACACGCGATGCTGAATTCGACCACGCTCGATGAACTCATCGCGCGCATCGGGCGCGCAATCGAGGCCTCGCCCGCAAAGGACATCGAGAAGAACGTGAAGGCGCTATTGCGCAGCGGGCTCGGGCGCCTCGATCTCGTCACCCGCCGCGATTACGACGATCAGGTCGAGATCCTGCGCAAGACGCGCGAGAAAGTGGAGCGCCTCGAGGCGCGCGTCGCCGAACTGGAAGCGCAGCGAGCTCGCGGCGACGCCGATCGGGCGCAGGCCTAATCCGAACGGTCGAGTGCAACAGGGACTGCGCAGCCGCTAACGTCGCGGAACCGGGTGGTTGCGCGCTCTTGCGCGCCTGCCGACGGCTCGAAGGAGGCAGCGTGGCGGTCGCGATCGTTCACAGCCGGGGTCTGTCCGGCGTCGATGCGCCGAGAGTCACTGTCGAGGTGCACCTCGCGGGCGGCCTGCCCGGAGTGCACATCGTCGGGCTTGCCGAGACCGAGGTGCGCGAAGCGCGCGAACGGGTGCGCGCGGCACTGCAGAACGCGCGGTTCGAGTTTCCCGCACGCAAGGTGACGGTCAGTCTCGCGCCGGCCGACCTGCCGAAGGAATCCGGACGCTTCGATCTGCCGATCGCCATCGGCATCCTCGCGGCGAATGGCCAGGTTCCTCCCGAGCGAACTTGCGCGCCACGAATTCGCGGGCGAGCTCGCGCTGACCGGCGAGTTGCGCGCGATCCGCGGTGCGCTCGCGATGGTGCTCTCGGCGCGTCACGATGGGCGGGCTTTCGTGCTCCCCTCGGCGTCCGCAGGCGAAGCCGCGCTCGTGCCGGATGCCCGGGTGCTGCCCGCCCCGTCGCTCCTTGCGGTGTGCGCGCACCTGACCGGCGCGTCGGTCCTGCCGGCGCTCGCTGCGCGGCCCCCGCCACCGGGCGTCGAACGCGGCCCCGAGTTGAGCGACGTTCGCGGGCAGGCACAGGGCAAGCGCGCGGTGGAGATTGCCGCCGCGGGCGGACATTCGCTGCTCCTGATCGGCCCGCCGGGCACCGGCAAATCGATGCTGGCCCAGCGGCTTCCCGGGTTGCTGCCGGACATGACCGACGATGAAGCGCTGGAATCGGCGGCAATTGCGTCGCTCGCCGGACAGTTTCGCGTCGAGCGCTGGCGTGTGCGTCCTTTCCGCGCGCCGCATCACACGCGCAAGCGCTGCTGCGCTGATCGGCGGCGGCGGCGTGCCGCGGCCGGGCGAGGTGTCGCTTGCACATCACGGTGTCCTGTTTCTGGACGAGCTCGCCGAATGGGACCGCCACGCGATCGAGGGACTGCGCGAACCGCTTGGAGTCAGGCGTTGTCCACATCTCGCGCGCTGCGCGGCAGAGCAGCTTCCCCGCAGTGTTCCAGCTCATCGGCGCGATGAATCCGTGCCCCTGCGGCTGGCTCGGGCACGCGAGCGGGCGCTGCGCCTGTCTGCCCGAGCAGGTACGCCGCTACCGCCGCCGCGTGTCCGGGGCCCTCTACGACCGGATCGACATGTCGATCGAGGTGCCTGCCGTCACGGCCGGGGACATGGACCCTGCCGCTGCGCGCTCCGCGCAGAGCACGTCGGGCGCGGCACGCGAGCGCGTTGCAGGGGCGCATCGGCGGCAGATCGAGCGGCAGGGCAAGCCTAACGCAAGGCTCGGCCCGGGAGACGTCGAGCGCCATTGCGGGCGCGGAGCCGAAGTCGAGCGCCTCCTCGCGCAGGCGATGTCGCGCCTTTCGCTGTCGGCGCGGGGCTATCACCGCGTGCTGAAAGTCGCGCGGACCATCGCCGATGTCGCCGGCAGCGAGGCGATCGAGCGCCGCCCATGTCGCGGAAGCGATCGGCTACCGGCGCGAGATCGGCAATGTCTGAGCGAGACCGAGATTGCGGGAGTCTGCGGCCCTGGCGTTCGCTGCCCAGTGTTCTGCTGGCAGGATTATTGCCCGCAGGTACCTGGAGTAGCCGTCAGGAGCCGTGCAGTCCCCGGCGCTGCCCTTCGGCGTCAGACGTGGCCGGAGAGCGTGCACCGAGCTACCCGGCATCCGTCGATCCATGTCCGATTCGCCCGCACCCTCATCCCCATTGCCGAACAGTCTCCGACGAACCGGCTCCGGCGAACGACGCGCGCCGCCGCGAGCGCGGGCTGCGCTTCGTCAATCGGATCCGCTGGTTGCGGACGCTCGGCCTCGGCCTCGGGTTTTTCTGCGTCGCGTCGGTGTTCCGGCTCCATCGCGAGCCTTGGTTCATCTGGGCGTTGCTGGTGGCGCACGGGTTCGTCTGGCCTCACGCGGCCCGGATCCTCGCACTCCGGTCGGCCGACCCCGTCCGTTCGGAGTTTCGTCACCTGACGCTCGACTCGGTGCTGGGCGGATGTGGATAGCGCTGATGCAGTTCAACCTTCTTCCCAGCGTCCTGCTGGTGGCCATGCTGACCGCCGACAGGATCGGTGTCGGAGGAGTGCGCCTCGCTTCGCGCACCACAGTCTTCCTCGCTGCGAGCTGCGTGCTGACTTCGGCGGCACTCGGGTTCGCGGTCGCGATCGAGACCCCGACGTCGGTGGTGATCGCCTGCATGCCTTTCCTGATCGTCTATCCGCTGGCGGTGAGCCATGTGACGCACGGACTGGCGACGACGGTATGGCGACAGAATCGGTGGCTCTCGCAACTCAGCAGCACGGACGAACTCACCGGTCTCGCCAACCGCCGTCAGGGCATGGCCGCTGCCGAACAGGCGCTCGCGCGCCACCGGCGCCACGGATTGGCCGCCGTGCTGGTCGTACTCGATATCGATCGCTTCAAGGCGGTCAACGATCGCTATGGCCACCCCGTCGGCGATCAGATCCTGCGCCAGGTTGCCGTGACGCTTCGCCGATGCACGCGGATCACGGATACGCCGGCCCGCTATGCTGGTGACGAGTTCCTGCTCGTGCTGCCGGAGACCGACCTGCCGGGGGTGAAGGAGCTCGCGAGGCGCATCCGCGCGGAGCTGGGCGCCACAATCTTCGAGCAGGCACCGGGCCTGTCCTGCACGGTGAGCCTCGGTGCGGCCGAAGCCGACCGGGATATGGCCGACGTCGAGGACTGGATCCAGAAAGCCGACGCGGCACTCTACGACGCCAAGGCCACGGGCCGCGATCGCTTGGTGAGCGCGCCGACAGTCGGCGCGTCGCAGCAGCATGACGACGACGCAATGTCACAGCAGGACCCCGCCGAGGCTGCGGCCGCCGACGAGCCTGCGAGGCACTCGGTTGCGGCGTAACGGTAATCCGCTCAAAACCTGCACGCCCCGGTGCCCCAGCGTATCCGGAAGTACTGGCGCCCCAGAAACGCGTTGTGGTTGTCGTCCCAGGTGCTCAGTTGGTAGTCGTCGGCGAGCCCCGAGGTGGTTACGCCCCACAGCGCGGTCTGCAGCATGAGCCGCCTGCGTCGAGGTCGACCGGCTTTCCGGCGTTGGCATAGCCGGTGAACAGTGCGGCGTTGACGCAAGGGAGCGGCGCGATGGCATCCAGCATCGCTTCGCCGGTGTAGACATGGTCCGGATGATCGCCGGGATTGATGGTCGGGTCGGGGTCGGGAGCATTGATCCAGACGTCGGTCGAACCCGTTGCTTCGTACACAAGAATGCCGCGCAGCGTTGCCGCCAGGTCCGCCCAACCTCGATATGACGCGCTGCCATCGATGGCGGATATTGATGGAATCGCGCCGAGGGCGAGCAGTTGCAGGCTCTGGTTGCCGGTGGCGGCGTAACCGTTCCCGCTGTTGACATTGCCGTCGGGCAGGCGCAGGAAATACGCAACGGTCTGCCGGTACGCCACACGATGAAGGGCCTTGCCGTTGATTGTGACGGTGGTTGCAGCCGCGTTCGGGCCGGCGCCGGTCACGCCGAGGTTGGCAAGGAACCGGATCGCGCGCAGCGCGGCATTCTCGCGGGCCAGATAATAGGGTTCGGGAGTGCCTCCGGTGCCGGTCCCCAGGCCCGCGTCGCCGGCAGTGGTATGAATGAACACGGTCTTGCTGTCCGGAGCGATAACGTCGAGCGCAGCGTTCCTTCCCATGAACAGTTGCCAGTCGTCCTCGTGCGCGACGATGTAGAAGCTCGTCGAGGGTTCGGCGAAGGCCGAAGCCATTGCGAACCCGGCGGCGGTCGCTGTGACGAGAATCGCCGCGATCCAGCGCTCGAGCCGTTTCCGTGGCGGCCCGCGCGTCACGTGGCGATTCACCGAAGCGGCGTTGCAACGATACTGATCGTTCATGCTTCCCCCGCTCCCGCGTTGAATGAATCGCGACGCCTTGCATTATCCGCCGCCGCCCAGCGCTTGGCCGAGTCGCGCCGAATTCCAGTCTGGCGCCGCTCGACTGGTATGATCACCCGTCCAGATGAACGCGCTTTCCGAGCCTGTCGCCGGTGTCGCCGAAGCGCGCGACGCAGTCTCCCGGCTGCGCGAGATTCCGTATAACTACACGTCGTTCTCCGATCGCGAAATCGTCATTCGCCTGCTCGGCGCGCCGCTGTGGTCGCTGCTCGAGGAACTGCGCAGTGAGCGTCGCACGGGCCGCTCGGCCCGGATGCTGTTCGAGGTCCTCGGGGATATCTGGGTCGTCGAGCGCAATCCCTACCTGCAGGACGATCTGCTCGACAACCCGCGCCGGCGGAGGCTCCTGGTCGACGCGCTGCATCATCGCCTGAATGAAATTGACAAGCGCCGGATCGCCAACGCCGATGCCGATTTCGCGCCGGTCGCGACGCGAACGTCGCGAAGCTGATTGCCGCCGCCCGCGCTGCGGTCGACCGCTTTGCGCGCACATTCCCTGAGACCGCGGAGCTTCGCAAGCGTGTGGCGCGTACGCTCGTGCGCTACACGCGCCGCGACAACATCACTTTCGACGGTCTGCAGCGCGTCTCGCACGTCACCGACGCGACCGACTGGCGTGTCGAGTATCCGTTCGTCGTGTTGCACCCCGACACCGAGGACGAGGTGCTCGGACTCGTGCGGGGTTGCATCGAGCTGGGCCTCACGATCATTCCGCGCGGCGGGGGCACCGGCTACACCGGCGGCGCGATCCCGCTCGATGCGCGCTCGGCCATCATCAATACCGAGAAGCTCGAGCGGCTGTCGGAAGTCGAGCATCTGGTGCTGCCTGGACACGCGCAACCCGTGCCGACGCTCGACTGTGGCGCGGGTGTCGTGACCAGGCGCGCAATGGACGCCGCCGATGCGGGCGGCCTGGTCTTCGCCTGCGATCCGACATCGGCGGACGCTTCCTGCATCGGGGGCAATGTCGCCGTCAACGCCGGCGGCAAGAAGGCGGTGCTGTGGGGAACTGCGCTCGACAACCTCGTGTCGTGGCGCATGGTGACGCCCGACGCGCAGTGGCTCGAAGTAGAGCGGCAGGACCACAACCTGGGCAAGATCCACGACACGACGCACGCGAGCTTCGATCTCACGTGGTTCGCCGAGGACGGCACGACTCCGGTGCGAACAGAGCAGTTGACGATCCCCGGAGGCCTGTTTCGCAAACTGGGACTCGGCAAGGACGTCACCGACAAGTTCCTCGCGGGGCTTCCCGGCGTGCAGAAGGAGGGCTGCGACGGCATCATCGTCAGTGCGCGCTTCATCCTCCATCGAATGCCTCCCGCGATCAGGACGGTGTGTCTCGAGTTCTTGGCCAGGCGCACGAATCGACCCCCGCGATCGTCGAGATCACCCGGTACCTCGAAACCACCGCTGACCGCCTGGGTGAAGCGCGGGTGCAGCTTGCCGGGCTCGAGCACCTGGACGCCCGCTATGTGAAAGCGGTCGGCTATTCGACCAAGGCCAAGCGTCACGGCTCGCCGAAGATGGTGCTGATCGGCGACATCGTCGGCGAATCCGACGTGGCCGTCGCGAGGGCGGCATCGGACGTGATCCGGATCGCGAACGCGCGCGGCGGCGAGGGCTTTGTTGCGGTGACGGCGGACGCGCGCAGGAAGTTCTGGCTCGACCGCTCGCGAACCGCGGCGATCGCAAGGCACACCAACGCATTCAAGATCAACGAGGACGTGGTCATTCCACTGGAGCGACTCGGCGACTACAACGACAGCATCGAGCGCCTGAACATCGAGATGTCGATCGCGAACAAGCTGAAGCTCACCGCCCGGCTCGACGCGTTCCTCGCCCTACCCGACGCCGAGCACCTGTGGCAGACCGGCAGCGAGGCGCGCCCCGGCGCCGAGCAGCTCGAGGTCGGTACTCGCCGACGCGCGCGCGCTGATCGCGGTGGTGCGCGCGCGCTGGCAGGACCTCCTCGACCGCATCGACGCAACGTTCCCCGCTCTGCAGCGCCACGAAATCGTCGTCTCGTGGAAGTCCGAGCTCAAGGCTCCGCTCGAAGCGATCTTCGCAGGGCGCTCGTTCCTGCCGCTGCTCGCGCAGTGCAACGCGCTGCACGCCGAGGTGCTGCGTAGCCGCGTTTTCATCGCGCTGCACATGCACGCAGGCGACGGCAACGTCCACACGAACATCCCCGTCAATTCGGACGATTACGCGATGTTGCGCGAGGCCAACGCCGCAGTCGCGAAGATCATGGCGCTCGTGCGGGGTCTGGGCGGAGTGATCTCGGGTGAGCACGGCATCGGCATCACCAAGCTCGAATTCCTGTCCGACGACGAGCTCGCGCCGTTCGCTGAATACAAGCAGCGCGTCGACCCCGAAGGGCACTTCAACCGCGGCAAGCTCCTTCGCGCGCCGGCACTGCCGGCAGACCTCACGAATGCCTACACGCCGTCGTTCGCGCTGATCGGCCACGAGAGCCTGATCCTCGAGCAGAGCGCGATCGGGAAGATCGCCGCTTCGATCAAGGACTGCCTGCGCTGCGGCAAGTGCAAGGCGCCCTGCGCGACGCATTCGCCGCGCGCAAACATGCTCTACAGCCCGCGCAACAAGATCCTGGCGACGTCGCTGCTGACCGAGGCCTTCCTGTACGAGGAACAGACCCGCCGCGGTGTGTCGCTGCGCCACTTCGACGAGTTCGGCGACGTCGCCGACCATTGCACGGTGTGCCACAAGTGCCGCAACCCCTGTCCGGTGGACATCGACTTCGGCGACGTTTCGATTGCGATGCGCAACCTGCTGCGCGTGGAGGGCCATCGGAAGTTCAGGCCGGGAACCGCCGTGGCAATGTTCTTCCTGACCGCGACCGATCCGGCGACGGTCAGGCTCGCGAAGAAGGCGATCATCGACTGGGGTTATCGCGCTCAGCGCGTCGCGCATGCGATCGCCGGGCGCATGGGACTCGCAGGCGCGCAGACCCGGCATCCGCCTTCGACCTCCGGAGCGACGTCGATCAGGACGCAGGTCATCCACTTCGTGAACAAGCCGATGCCCGCCGGGGTGCCCAAACGCACGGCGCGCGCACTCCTCGACATCGAGGACCCGACAGTGATTCCGATCATCCGCGATCCGGCGAAACTGAGTGACGATTCGGACGCGGTGTTCTATTTCCCTGGCTGCGGCTCCGAGCGCCTGTTCTCACAGGTAGGACTGGCGACCCAGGCGATGCTCTACCACGTGGGCGCGCAATGCGTGCTGCCACCGGGCTACCTGTGCTGCGGCTATCCGCAGACCGCGGCAGGTGACCAGGACAAAGGCCAGCGGATCATCACCGACAACCGTGTGCTGTTCCATCGCGTGGCGAACACGCTCAACTACCTCGACATCAGGACCGTCATCGTCTCCTGCGGCACCTGCCTCGACCAGCTTCAGGGCTACGAATTCGGGAAGATCTTCCCCGGCTGCCGCCTGCTCGACATCCACGAGTACCTGCTGGAGAAGGGTGTGCGCCCCGAGGGTGTCGCCGGAGTGCGCTACATGTACCACGATCCGTGCCATACGCCGATGAAGGTGTACGAGCCGCTGCGCGTCGCAGGGACGCTGATGGGCGCCGACGTCGCGCTCTCCGATCGCTGCTGCGGAGAATCGGGCACGCTCGCGACCTCGCGCCCGGACATCGCGACGCAGGTTCGGTTCAGGAAGGAAGAGGAAATGCGCCGCGGGGCGGCTGCGCTGCGTAGCGACGGCTTCGACGGCAAAGTGAAGGTGCTGACGTCGTGTCCGTCGTGCCTGCAGGGGCTGTCGCGCTTTTCCGACGACGCCGGGACCGACGCCGAATACATCGTCGTCGAGCTCGCCCGGCGCGTGCTCGGCGAGGGCTGGATGGCGAATTACGTCGCCCAGGCCAACCGCGGAGGCATCGAGCGCGTCCTGGTCTGATGCCAGAAACGGCGCGCGGGCTCGCTCGGCGAACATCAAGCGCTCGCGCACGCGCCTACGGCAGCGTCGCGCGTTCGCGCTTAAGCGAGATCGCCGGGGCCGCCTTGGCCGCTGCCGCGTGCAGTGTCGCGCGGCCATCCTCGGCCGCCAGCGCGAATGCGGGCACGCCGGGAGACATCACCGCGGGTCCCTTGACGACCAGCCAGACCGCAACCACGAGCATCGTCGCGCAGATCACGATCACGCGCAGCGTCGCGCGTGCCGGGTTGTCGATGGGACGCCACGACAGTCGCCGCAGAAACTGCATCAATCCGCGCGCCCGGGGCGCGGTGTCGAGGGAATGTTTCATCGTGTCGACTCCATGTTGCATGATGCCTGCCGGTCTTCCAAAAAATCCCGCAGCGGCCGGCGTTTCGTCGTGACGTACTTCATTCATTCTGGCCTGCCGCCGCGGTTGGAGGAAACCGTTGCCGGGTGCCCCGATTCCGGGGCGATTGCGTGGCCGACGGCTGAGAGACTGGACCGAACGCGGGCCGTTTTCGCGGGAGGATTCCCCCGCCGGGCAGTCGAATAATCGCGTCGGGGCGGTCGCGTCCCGCGCCGGGAGGGGGAATGGCGAGCGTCCGCGCCGGGAGATCGTGGAATGCCGCCGGTCGGATCGAGCTCCGGGGGCGTCGCGTGCACAATCCCATCTATGCTATAAGCATTAAATGTTGATCTATTCCCGCTGAATGTACGCCAGCGGGTAAATTAGCGTGTATTGCACAATCTGGCGGAGAACGCCATGACCGATCCCGACCCGGCACTCGCAGTCCACGACGCGACCGGCGAAGCGCCCGTCGTCGAACCGCAGGTTGCCGAGCTCGCGTGGACCGACGGCCCAGGCGCGGCGAAGTGGATGAAGTCGCTGTTGCTGTCCGGTGTCGGACAGGCGTACGCCGCGCTCCTCGGGCAGCTCCGGGCGATGCTCGCCGCCGATATGCCGCCGCGCGAGCGCGCGACCGTTGCCGAGCTCGCGCGCGAACCTGTCGCGCACCTCCACGCTGAGCTTGCTCGAAGGTATGCCGGGAGGCCGCAGCCGGCAGGCGAGCGCGAGCAGGAAGCCACCGACCAGGCGATCGCCCTGTGGCACGCGCTCTGGGGCCAGTACTCGTCCTGTCTCAAACCCCTGCTCGAAGGCGATAACGAATTGCAGGGGGTGAAGGCGAAGCTTCTGCAGCGTGCACTCTATGTCGGCAAGGAGCTGCTGGTTGTCCATGGGCTCGCGCGGCGCGCCGTGCCCGCCGTGCTGTGGCAGGAGCTCCACGCCTATTACCGGCTTGCCGAGATGCTCGACTGCGCGACCGTGGGGGTATCCGACCCGCTGATTCCCGATGCCGCCGGACTGTCGTGCTACTCGACGTACAGCCATGCGCTGCTCTTCGCGCTGGCCGACCCCTACGCAATGTCGGCGCGGCAGATCGAGCTGGTCGATCGCTGGCTAGCGCAGTGGGCGCGCAAGCTGTTCCCCTACGCCAAGCAGCGCGAAAACGAGGGCGCGCTGATCGTCATCGACGTCGAGGGCGAACATGGCGCGGCGCTCGCCAACGCGGCGCCCAAGGATCCGTCGGCGTCGATGCGCTTCGGTTATCCGGCAAAGCTCGCGGCCAGCGTCCGCAGGCGGATCAAACGGCTTGCCAGCGGAGCCAGCCCGGCGGATCTCGATCTGGGCGACGACGTCTCGCCCGAGGCGGCAAGCGCGCTGCTGGCGCACCTCGACGTTCACTGGCTGCAGGCACCCCGCGGCGGCCAGCGTACGAAGTCCCGGGCGATCGAACTCGCCGGAGGCGGCACGGCGGGCGCCTACTTCCGCGTTGGCGGGCACGCGTTCGCCCGGCACGACCCGCTCGGGCGCGACAACGAGAATCCGGGCAAGTACCTGCAGACCGCCGGCGGCATCGCCGATTTCGACCGCCGACGCGAGGAAGCCGAGCGTAGCTCGCCGTGGGAGAAATGGTACGGCGCAGTGGAATGGCGCGAGGCGTCGGTCAAACATCCCGGCGTGAGCAGCTACGAATGGTTTCTCGATCAGCTCGTCGTGGTCAGGTACGACGGGCGGGTGAGGCTGGGTTACGTCTCGCGCCTTGCCGTACTGGGCGAGGGCGAAATCGCGCTCTCGATGCGATTGTGGGCCGGCGACCCGACGACCTGTTCGATCCGGATGGTCAACCAGGACCGGACCGAAGAGCCGCCGGCACCGGCGCTGCTCCTCGCCGATTCGCCGGAGGAGCCGTCGACCCTGGTGATCTCACCGCGCGCATTCAACCCCGGACGCATCATGCGCATGGAACACGACAGCAGCGAGCAGCGTGTGCGCCTGCTCCGCGTATTCCAGCGCGGCGGGGATTTCGAGCGCGTCGCGTTCGAGCGCCTCAAAAGTGGAGACGACTGAAGCAGCAAGCACGATCGACGCTCGTCGTCACCTGTCGTAAGCTCGCAGCCGTCATGGTCAATCGGCTCGCCGGCGCATCCAGTCCGTACCTGCGGCAGCACGCCGGCAATCCGGTCGACTGGTATCCGTGGGGTGCTGAGGCGCTTGCTCTCGCACGGCGCGAGGACCGGCCGATCCTGCTGTCGATCGGCTACTCGGCCTGCCACTGGTGTCACGTGATGGCGCACGAATCCTTCGAGGATTCGAAAACCGCCGCAGTGATGAACGCGTTGTTCGTCAACATCAAGGTCGATCGCGAGGAGCGTCCGGACCTCGACCAGATTTACCAGTCAGCGCACGCGCTGCTGACGCGCCGTACGGGGGGCTGGCCGCTGACGGTCTTCCTCACGCCCGACGGCGCGCCGTATTTCGCCGGCACTTACTTCCCCGCACAGGCACGCTACGGTCTGCCGGGTTTCGGCGGGCTGCTGCCGCGCATCGCGGCGGCTTATCGCGAGCAGGGCGTGGCGATCGCCGAGCAGAGCGTGCGTCTCGCCGAGGCACTGCGCTCGCTCGAGCCGGAAGCCCGCAGCGGCGCGCTGCCTGCGGATAGCGGGGCCGCCGCAGTGGCTGAACTGCAACAGCGCTTCGATCCCGTCGACGGGGGCTTCGGCGCCGCACCCAAGTTCCCGCACGCGGCCGAGCTCGAGCTCTGCCTGCGCGCCGCGGCGCAATACGATGACCCGGCGGCGCGGCGCATCGTCCACACCACGCTTTCGAAAATGGCCGCCGGCGGCATTGCCGATCAGTTGGGCGGCGGCTTCTGCCGCTACAGCGTCGATGCGCAGTGGTCGATCCCGCACTTCGAAAAGATGCTTTACGACAACGCCGGGCTGCTTGCGCTCTACGCCGATGCCGGACGCGCGCTCTGCGCCGACGCGTTCGGGAGCGTCGCACGCGACATCGTCGGCTGGCTCGAACGCGAGATGCGCGCCCCCGACGGTGCATGGTATTCGAGCCTCGACGCCGACAGCGAAGGCGAGGAAGGGCGCTTCTACGTATTCGGCCGCGACCAGGCCCAGGCGTCAATGTCCTCTGTGGAGTGGGCGGCCGCAGCGCCATACTACGGCTTCGACGGGCCGCCGAATTTCGAAGGCCACGCCTGGCATCTGCGCGTGGCTGTTCCGGTGGACGGTGTCGCGGCGTTGATCGGCGCATCGCTGCCGGATGTGCAGGCGCGGATCACCGGCGCGCGCCGCGCACTTTTCGCACTGCGCGAAAAGCGCGTGCATCCCAGCCGCGACGACAAGATCCTCACTGCGTGGAATGCGCTTGCGATCGGCGCGCTTGCGCGCGCAGCGCGCGCACTGGACGAGCCCGCCTGGGCCGAGCTCGCCTTCGGCGCCCTCGATACGCTCGTTTCGACTGCGTGGCGCGATGGCAGGCTGCACGCGACCCGGCACGACATTACCGTCGCGTTGAACGGCTATCTTGACGATCACGCGTTCCTCCTTGCGGCGCTGATCGAGGCGATGCAGGCGAGGTTCCGGCCGCAGGATTTCGCGCTCGCGCAAACACTCGCTGACGTGCTGCTCGAGCGCTTCGAGGATCGCGAGCATGGCGGGTTCTGGTTCACGAGCCACGACCACGAGCGCCTCTATCACCGTACGAAGCCCACGCAGGACAACGCGACACCGGCGGGCAACGGCATTGCCGCGCAGGCGTTGATCGCACTGGGACATCTCGCGGGGAACGCGCGCTACGTCGAGGCAGCGGAGCGCGCGCTCGGGCTGTTCGCCGAAAGCATTGCGCACGCCCCGAGCGCGCACTCGTCGCTCGTCATCGCCCTCGAGCGCCTCGCGCACCCGCCGGCGATGCTGATTCTGTGCGGGGACACCACCGTGACGCGGCAGTGGCAGCGCAGTCTCGAACGTGCCTACCGGCCGGAGCTTGCCATCATCAATATCGGCGATGGCGCGCAGGCGCCCACGGCACTGGTCAAGGGCGCGCGACCCCGGGCCGGCGCGGTGGCGTGGCTCTGTCGCGGCATGGTCTGCCTGCCGCCGATCACGACGCTCGAAGGCATCGAGGCCGCGCTGTGAACTCGGGACGCGAATTTCGGTAACATCGGTATCTGCACCCGATTCCATCCACTGCCTGGAGCCGCCATGAAAACCGCTGCAGCAATCCTCGCCGTTGCCACATTCACCGTCGCCACCGTCGCCGTCGCCGATCAGCTCCAGGACATGATGCAGAAGCACGGGTGCAGCGCATGCCACTCGGAAGACAAGAAGATCATCGGCCCGGCGTACAAGGACGTGGCCGCGAAATACCACGGTAACGCGAAGGCCGAGGCCATGCTGGTCGAGAAAGTGAAGAAAGGCGGATCGGGCGTGTGGGGAGCGATCCCGATGCCACCCAATTCGCCGCAGGTCAGCGATGCCGATATCAAGACGATGGTGGAGTTGATCCTGGCGCTCAAGAAATAGCGCCCGTGTGGTAGGCTTGCGCCTGCGTGCAGAAGAGCGCGCCGGCCGATCGTCGGCGCCGCCGAAGGCGTAACCCCGGAACCGCTCAGGCAAAAGGACTGCGCGCAAGTCAGACACGATCTGGAGAGCGGCCGCGGCAATCGATTCGCGACCCACCGAAGGGGCACCCGGCAGCGGCGCCGCAGCGCGCTGTCGCAATCTCTCAGGTAAAAGGACAGACGGGGCCTGCGCGGAGCATTCCGCGCGAGCCCCGTTTCCCTTTGGACCGGGAGTGCGCGTGCCGAAGACGACTCCTCTCAATGCCATCCACCGCGCGGCTGGTGCGCGCATGGTCGACTTCGGTGGCTGGGACATGCCGGTCAGCTACGGCTCCCAGATCAACGAGCACCACGCGGTGCGCCGCGCAGCCGGCATGTTCGACGTCTCGCACATGCGCGTGGTCGACGTTCACGGCAGCCAGCCGGCGGCATCCCCTCGCGCCTTCCTGCGCCATGCACTGGCCAACGACGTCGGCAAGCTGAGGACTCCCGGGAAGGCGCTCTATTCCTGCCTGCTCGCTGACGACGGTGGGGTGCGGGACGACCTGATCGCCTATTTTATGAGTGAGGATTGGTTCCGCCTCGTCGTCAATGCGGCGACTGCGGACAACGACATCGCGTGGCTCGGCGATCTTGCGCGCGAACACGTGCCAGGATTCCGACCGCGCGCGCCGGGTTTCGAGCTCCGGCCGCGCGACGACCTCGCGATGATCGCGGTCCAGGGCCCGCAGGCACGCGAGCGAGCCTGGCGCTCCATCCCTGGAAGCGAGGCTGCCACCACCATGCTCAAGCCGTTCAACGCAGTGAGCTTCGCCACGACGAAATTCGGGGAGCTGTTCATCGCCCGCACCGGTTACACCGGCGAGGACGGTTTCGAGATCATCGTCCCCGCCATGAACGCTGAGGCGCTCTGGCGCGCACTGGCTGGCACAGGGCGTGGTGCCCTGCGGGCTGGGAGCGCGCGACACGCTGCGACTCGAAGCCGGGTTGAATCTCTATGGGCAGGACATGGACGCGAGCGTGACGCCGCTCGAATCGGGACTCGCGTGGACAGTCGATCTCGCGGACGAGCGCGACTTCGTGGGCCGGCGCGCACTGCAGGCCCGACCCGCGCTGCGCAGGCAGGCGGGACTCGTGCTGATCGACGCCGGCGGCGTGCTGCGCGCAAAGCAGGTGGTCCACACCGATGCCGGCGACGGCGTGGTCACCAGCGGCACGTTTTCGCCGACGCTCGCGAAGTCGATCGCGCTCGCCCGGCTCCCGCTCGCCGTTGCCGACGGCGACGTCGTCCACGTTGACGTTCGCGACAAGCGCCTGGCGGCGCGCGTGGTCAAGCCGCCTTTCGTGCGCAATGGAACCCCCAGCTCCGGAGATCCGTGATGAATATTCCGACCGACCTCAAGTACAACGACAGCCACGAATGGATCCGCGCCGAGTCCGACGGTACGGTGACCATCGGGATCACCGATCACGCGCAAGCCGCGCTCGGTGATCTGGTCTACGTCGAGTTGCCGAATCCCGGACGCAAGGTCGCCCTCGGCGAGGCCTGCGCAGTCGTCGAATCGGTCAAAGCTGCAAGCGATGTCTATGCGCCGCTTTCGGGTGAGATTGTCGCCGCGAACGACGAGCTTGGCGGCAAGCCGGAAGCCGTCAACGAAGACGCCTACGCGGCGTGGCTGTTTCGCCTGCGGCCAAGCGATCCGGCCGAGCTCGGGAAGCTGATCGATGCCGCGGCATACACCAAGCTCGTGGCCGCGGCGTGAGCGCTCGCATTCCTGGCGGGGCCTTGCTGCCGGCGCTCGAAGACCACGACGGCTTCATCGCCCGCCACATCGGAACCTCCACGGGCGATCAACAGGCAATGCTCGACACGCTCGGCTTTCCGACGCGCGGGGCGCTGATCGACGCGATCGTGCCCGCGGCGATCCGGCTGCGTGACGCGCTGCCGCTGCCGGGTCCCAGGAGCGAGGCCGAGGCGCTCGCAATGCTGCGCGGGATCGCTTCGCGCAACAGGGTGCTCAAGTCGTTCATCGGCCAGGGCTACTACGGCACGCATACCCCGGGCGTAATCCTGCGCAACGTCTTCGAGAATCCGGCGTGGTACACCGCCTACACACCCTACCAGCCGGAGATCTCGCAGGGCCGGCTCGAGGCGTTGCTGAATTTCCAGACGATGGTCTGCGATCTGACCGGGATGGAGATCGCCAACGCGTCGATGCTCGACGAGGCGACTTCCGCCGCAGAGTCCATGAACCTGCTGCGCCGGGTCTCGAACTCCACGAGCAGGAACTTTTTCGTCGCTGACGACGTGCTGCCGCAGACGTTGGAGGTCATTCGCACCCGCGCCGATCCGCTCGGCATCGAGGTCGTGACTGGCCCGGCCATGAAGGCGACCGGGTCACAGGCCTTCGGTGTCCTGCTCCAGTATCCCGGGGTCGATGGCCGCCTGCGCGACTATCGCGAACTCGTGGCCGCGATGCATGCGCAGGGTGCGCTGGTCGCCGTGGCGACCGACCTCCTGGCGCTGACGATCCTCGTCCCGCCGGGCGAATGGGGCGCCGACGTCGTCGTCGGGTCGTCACAGCGCTTCGGTGTGCCGATGGGTTACGGCGGACCGCACGCGGCATTCATGGCGACTCGAGACGCGTTCAAGCGCGCGCTCCCCGGGCGCCTCGTCGGCGTGTCGGTCGACGCCGCGGGCCGCCCCGCGTACCGGCTCGCGCTGCAAACGCGCGAGCAGCACATCCGGCGCGAGAAGGCGACGTCGAACATCTGCACGGCGCAGGTGCTGCTCGCGGTGATCGCTTCGATGTATGCGGTCTATCACGGCGCCGAAGGACTGCTGAAGATCGCCCGGCGCGTGCACCGGTTGGCGGTAGTGCTGAAAGCGGGCCTCGCGCGGCTCGGCTTCGGCGCCATCGAGGCGGAGGTGTTCGACACGCTGACGCTCTCGACCGGTGCGGCGACGGCGCAGATCATCGAGCGTGCGCTCGCTGCCGGGCTCAACCTGCGGCAAGCCGGCGCCGGGATGGTCGGCATTGCGCTCGACGAAACCACGACCCGGGCCGACGTCGCCGAGCTGTGGCGCGTGTTCGGCGCCGCGGACGCCGTCCTCGACGTCGACGCGATCGACGCTGCGACGCCGGATGCCATTCCGCGGGTCCTCACGCGGCGTTCCGCGTTTCTGACCCACCCGGTATTCCGGCGCCACCGCTCGGAAACGCAGATGCTGCACTACCTGCGGAGCCTCGCCGACAAGGACCTGGCCCTCGACCGGTCGATGATTCCGCTGGGCTCGTGCACGATGAAGCTCAACGCGACGTCGGAAATGCTCCCGGTCACCTGGCCCGAGTTCGCGCAAATGCATCCGTTCGTGCCCGCGGAGCAGGCGCTGGGCTACGCCGCGCTCTGTACGAGCCTCGAGGCGATGCTCTGCGCGGTCACCGGCTACGACGCAGTGATCGCTGCAGCCCAACGCGGGATCGCAGGGCGAGTATGCGGGCCTGCTGATGATCCGGGCCTTTCACGCAAGCCGCGGCGAGGCTCATCGAGACGTATGCCTGATCCCGGCCTCGGCGCATGGCACCAACCCCGCGTCCGCCCGGATGGCGGGGATGACAGTGGTGGTCGTCGATTGCGACCGCGACGGGAATGTCGATCTCGCGGACCTCGAAGCGAAGGCGCTTGCGCATCGCGGCGATCTGGCCGCGATCATGGTCACCTACCCGTCGACGCATGGCGTGTTCGAGACCGGCATCGTGCGCATCTGCGAGATCATTCACGCCTGTGGCGGCCAGGTGTATGTCGACGGCGCGAACCTGAATGCGCTGGTCGGCCTCGCCGCGCCGGGTCGCTTTGGCGCGGACGTGTCGCACCTCAATCTCCACAAGACGTTCTGCATCCCCCACGGCGGCGGCGGTCCCGGGGTCGGCCCGGTCGCCTGCCGGGAGCACCTCGCAGCGGTTCCTCCCGGGGGATCGCGTCCGGGCCGCGGGCGTAGTGTCGATCGGCCCGGTCAGCGCAGCGCCGTTCGGATCGGCGTCGATCCTGCCGATCTCGTGGATGTACATCGCGATGATGGGCGGCGAAGGCCTGCGGGCGGCGACCGAGAGCGCGATCCTCGCGGCGAACTACATCGCGAAACGCCTCGCGCCACATTATCCGATGCTCTACCGCGGCCCGGGAGGCCTGGTCGCCCACGAATGCATTCTCGACCTGCGTCCGCTGAAAGCAACCTCGGGCATCGAAGTCGAAGACGTGGCGAAGCGCCTGATCGACTACGGTTTCCATGCGCCGACGATGAGCTTTCCCGTGCCGGGGACGCTGATGGTCGAGCCCACCGAGAGCGAATCGCTGGCCGAGCTCGACCGGTTCATCGACGCGATGATCGCGATCCGGGAGGAGATCCGCGCGATCGAAGAAGGCAGACTCGACCACAACGACAATCCACTGAAGAACGCACCGCACACGGCGGCCGCGATTGCGGCCGATGCCTGGACGCATGGCTACCCGCGGACGCAGGCGGCCTACCCGCTCGAGAGCCTCGTCGCAGGCAAGTACTGGTGCCCGGTCGCGCGCGTCGACAACGTCTATGGTGACCGGAACCTTTTCTGCAGTTGCCTGCCCGTATAATGACCCGCTTTTTCGCGATGTCCATGCATTCGTTCACGCTGTCCCGCGTCTTCGCGCTGGCGCTGTGCGCGCTCGCGCTTCAGGCTCTCGCGCAGCCGCGCGCCCCGGCGGCCGCCACCGGTACGACGACCTCGGCCCTTCCGAATCCGCTCGCGGTGCAGGCGAAACCCGCCACGGCGCTCGCGCCCCTGCCGGCTGCAGTGCCGCCGACGCTCACCCCGCTCGCCCAGATGCCGGGCGCGCCGGCCGCACCGGCCATCGATGCTCCGGCCTACACGCTGGTCGACATGCTTTCGGGGCAGATCCTCGCCTCCTCGAACGCTGACGCGCGGCGCGAGCCTGCATCGCTCACCAAGCTGATGACGACCTACGTCGTGTTCCAGGCGCTGCGCAGCAAGGCGATCGCGCTCGACCAGAACGTTCCGGTGTCCGAGAATGCCTGGCGCACCGGCGGATCGCGGATGTTCATCGAGCCGCGCAAGCCGGTGACCGTCGACGAGCTCCTGCACGGCGTCATCGTCCAGTCCGGCAACGATGCAACCGTTGCGCTCGCCGAGCTGGTCGCGGGAACCACCGGAGCTTTCGTCGAGCGCATGAACCACGAAGCCGCGCAACTCGGCCTGGCCGGCACGCATTTCGCCGACGTCAACGGATTGCCGAGTCCGCAGCATTACTCGACGGCGAACGACCTCGCGAAAATCACCGTCGCCCTGATCCGCGATTTTCCCGAGTACTACCCGATGTTCGCGATCAAGGAGTATCGCTACAACAACATCAACCAGTCGAACCGCAATCGCCTGCTATGGAGCGATCCGACCGTCGACGGTGTCAAGACCGGCCACACCGAGGGCGCGGGATACTGCCTCGTTGCTTCGGCGAAGCGCGGCGAGCGGCGCCTCATTGCGGTGGTGCTCGGCGCCAGCAGCGACGCCGGGCGCGCCGCCGAGAGTCAGAACCTCCTGAACTGGGGCTTTCAGTCCTTCGACACCGTGGCGCTCTACCAGTCGGGTAAGCCGGTCACCACGCTGCGGGTCTGGAAGGGGGCGAAGCGGGATGTCACCGCGGGCTTCCTTGCCGAGCGCTACGTGACCCTTCCCAAAGGCGAAGCCGGCAATCTCGCGCTGACGATGGAATCGAAGGAGCCGCTGATCGCCCCGGTGCTGGCGTCAGAGCCGGTGGGCGTCGTGAAAGTGTCGCTCAAGGGCCAGGCGATCGCGCAGTTCCCGCTGATCGCGCTCGAGGACGTGCCGCTCGCGAGCCTGTTCGGCCGCGCCGTCGACACCGTGAAGCTGTGGTTCAGCCGGGGCTGAGGGCGCGCCGCGGCGCGTATCATTGGCCGATCGATCGCATGAGGATACGAACGTGATGCCGCAGGCGAGCCCAACCGTCTATCTGAACGGCGCGTTCATGCCGGCCGCCGAAGCGAAGATCCCGGTGCTCGACCGGGGCTTCATCTTCGGCGACGGCGTCTACGAGGTCGTGCCGGTGTATGCGCGGCAGCCATTCCGGATGCCGCAGCACCTGAAGCGCCTGCAATACAGCCTCGATGGCATCCGGCTCGCCAATCCTCACCCGCAGCCCGCCTGGGAAGCGCTGATCGCCGACCTCGTCGCGCGCCAGAATTTTGCCGACCAGGCGGTTTACATGCAGGTGACACGCGGCGTCGCCAAGCGCGATCACGCTTTCCCGCAGGCCGCGGCGCCGACCGTGTTCATGATGAGCAACCCGCTGGTGCTGCCGACTTCCGAGCAGGTCGAGCGTGGCGTCGGCGTCGTGACTGCGCAGGACAACCGCTGGCTGCGCTGCGACCTCAAGACCACGTCGCTATCTGGGCAACGTGCTGATGCGCCAGCTCGCGGTGGATCATGGCGCAGTCGAAACGGTGATGTTTCGCGACGGCCACCTGACCGAAGCATCGGCGTCCAACGTGCTGATCGTCCACAACGGGTCCGTCGTCGCACCGCCCAAAGACAACCTGATCCTTCCCGGCATCACCTACGACGCGACGCTCGAGATCGCGCGCGACATCGGCGTGCCGGTCGACGTGCGCCCGGTCACCCATGCCGAAGCCCTTGCTGCCGACGAGATGTGGCTGTCATCGTCGTCGAAGGAGGTCCTCGCGGTGACGCGGATCGACGGCCGCCCGATCGCAGGCGGCGCACCCGGGCCGATGTTCAGGAAGATGTGGAGCGCGTTCCAGGCGCACAAGCCGCGCGCCGTTTGATCGAGGTCTCGCGCGAGATGCCCGCAGTACTGAACAAGCTGATCGCCACCCGTTACGCGGGCCGCGGCCTGCCGGTCGCCGTCGTCCTGCCCGACGGGGCGAGGATCGCGTTGTCGCCCTCGCCTGAGGTGGACGTCACCGCGCGCAGCTACTCGGGGCTGCGGGCGCTCGCGTCGCCTGCGATGGGGAGGCTCGCGCGCGCCTACGTGCACGGCGACGTCGATTTCACCGGAAGCGCGCGGCGCATCCTCGGCATCGCGGAATCGATGGTCGGCGACATCGCGCATGGCACCGAAAGTGCGCGCGAACGCCTGCGCGCCTTCACGCACCGCCTGCGCGGCAACAAGGCGAACATCCAGCACCACTACGATGTCTCGAATGCGTTCTACCGGATGTGGCTCGATTCGCGCATGGTGTACTCCTGCGCGTATTTCCGCCTGCCGGAGGATTCGCTCGACGTTGCGCAGGCGCAGAAGCTCGATCACATCTGCCGCAAGCTGCGCCTTGCTCGCGGCGACCGCTTCCTCGATATCGGCTGCGGCTGGGGCGCGCTGATCCTCTGGGCCGCGAAGAACTATGGCGTCACCGCGCACGGCATCACGCTGTCGCAGAACCAGCACGACCACGTGAAGCGGGAGATCGACGCCCAGGCCCTGGGCGACCGCGTTCGTGTCGAGCTGCGCGACTACCTCGACCTTCCCGACGCCGAGACCTACGACAAGATCGCGAGCGTCGGGATGTTCGAGCACGTCGGCCCGCGCAATTTCGACCGCTACTTCGGCAAGATCGCGCGCTTGCTGGTGCCGGGCGGACTGGTGTTGAACCACGGCATCACGCACAACCAGCTCGGCGCCCACAGCCTCGGCAGCGGGATCGGCGACTTTGTCGAGGAGTACGTGTTCCCGGGCGGCGAGCTCGCGCATGTCGCGCAGGTGCTGAGGGCCGTCGCCGCCCAGGGCCTCGAAGCGATCGACGCTGAGGCGCTGCGCGAGCATTACGCGAAGACGCTTTGGCACTGGGTCGAGCGCCTCGAAGCGAATGCGCAGGCCGCGCGCGCCGAGATTGGCGAGGAAAAATATCGCGTCTGGCGCATCTACATGGCGGGATCGGCCCATGCGTTCGATCGCGGCTGGCTGTCGCTGTGGCAGATTCTCGCCGGCAAGCCGCTCGCAGACGGGCGCCTACCGCATCCGCTGACCCGTGACTACATGTACGGCGCAGGAGCGTGACTCACTCCACGCTCGAGCCGGTCGCCGCGCAGGTGACCCTGCTCGAGTTTCCCTGCGTGTTTCCGCTCAAGATCATGGGGCGAACCCGGCCGGGATTCGCGCAGGCGATGCTCGAGATCGTCATGCGGCATGCGCCCGACTTCGACGCCACCGACGCTCGAGATGCGTTCGTCGTCGGCCGGCAACTACCTTTCGCTTACCGCGACCGTCAACGCCAAGTCGCGCGAGCAGCTCGACGACCTGTATCGCGAGCTGGTCGCGCACCCGATGGTGGCGATGGTGTTGTGATACGAATTCGCGTTATGGCCTCAGCTCGTCGGCGTGCACATGACGGGCGCGTTCGGCGGTGTCCCGTAGCCTTCCTGCGTCCAGCCGCCGTCCTGGATGATTGAGTCGCGTACGTCCACCTCGGCCGTGTAGCGATGGTGGAGTCCGTTGGCGTTGTTCACGAAGCGGAACACGCCCCGGCTGCCTGCCGGGCAGGCACCGCTAACGGTGTCGGGCAGCACGATATAGAAGACCGCGGGGCTTTCCTCCACCCACTGTGCCGCGAACTTCTGCGCGGTAGCGGCACATTCCGCGGGACTCGCCGAATAGAAATGCGAGTCCCCGTAAGCTGGCGTGACGTAGAACCGGCATACCGGCTGTGCGCCGGCCGGCGCGACCGACGGATCGGTGTAGGCCAGGAAGCGCAGACCGGTTCGCACCCATCCCACCAGGACGCCGGTATCGAGAACCTGGATCTCGGCCGGGCTGGCGGTAATGAAATAGTCGTCAAGCGTCGCGTTGTAGTACTCGACCACCGGCGTCGTCTTGGCGGGGCTGACGACGCCTGGCGTCAGATACTGGGCGAGCAGCGGGAGTCCGACGTCGAGCCGCGAGTAGTCGTCGATGCCGTCCGGCGAATCGCATGCCGAGGCGCCGCCCATGAGTCCGCCGCGCAGCTCGAGATAGCCCTTCGACGCATTCAAGGTGAACAGCCCGCTGCCGCTGCTCCCTGGTTCGGTGACGCCCTGCGACCATTGCATCGCAATGAACGAACTGCCGTCGGAGTAACTATCGTATGGCTGTACGGCTCCCTGGCTGAATTTCTTGAGATCGCCTTCGGGATGGTGAATCCCGTTGGCGGCCGACGCCTGTCGCCACGACGCCGTTGCCATTCCACGCGGCGAACGCCGCGCCCGCAGGCGGCGCCTGATTGAGGCGAACGAGCGCCCAGTCGTAGTCGACGCCGCGAGCCAAGAGCGTCGCGCCGGACGTCAGCTCGGAGAAGTTGACGTTGGCTTCGTCGTCGACGCCACATGTATCGGTCTGGAACCGCCAGAACGTCTCGAACGTCTGCGCGACTGCCGCAGGGTCCCCGCGTGATGCGGCCACGTCATTGTCGTCGTTGTCGATGCAGTGATTCGCCGTGTAGAGATAGGGCGTCAACGACAAGGCAGAATCGTTGAGCAGC
Organism: uncultured beta proteobacterium; assembly: GCA_963701885.1. GTDB lineage: Bacteria > Pseudomonadota > Gammaproteobacteria > Burkholderiales > Casimicrobiaceae > VBCG01. The sequence continues at coordinate 115,708 of CAVPBR010000023.1, read as the reverse complement.
GTGCCCGTGCAAAGGTAGCTGCTCCCATGATCGACGAGCAGTATCCGCGCGGTCGCGTCGATTGCCGTCGCCGCCTGCTGCTGGAGCGGCGGTCCGATGCAGGCGACGTCGATCTCGCATGGACCCGACGCACCGATGTTTCCAAGCGGATCTGCCTGCTTGAGCGCAGCGGTGCCGATCGCCAGATGCGACAGCATTGGCAATCTGATCGTCGCCCCGGCCATTGACACCCCCTGCGGGAGCGCGAGTTCGACGACCGCAGTATCGCCGTCGAGCAACGGAGACCAGAACAGCGGAGCGGCGGCGATGTGCGAGGCATCGAGCGGACCGTAGACCGCGGCATCGACCGCCGAACCGCGGAAGCGCAAGGTGAGTCCGGAGGGCGCGTGCGCAAGCGCCAGTCCGATGCGCAGCCCCTCCGCGCCCGGCGAATTGATGGTAGATCCGAGCGGCGCGCATGCCGCCGTCGACGTCCTGCCACGAAAGTGCGGACAGTGGCAGGACCCGCTGGTTCGCCGGGAGAGGCCGCGCAAAGCCGACAGCGAGGCGGCGTCGCTTGGTGATGGCTTTGCCATTGCTCGATGCCAACCCCGTCTTGCTGTTTATGCGTGCCGCTTCGACGGCGGTTGGCGTGGTCAGGACAATCCGGTACGACGCGGCCGCTTCGGGAAGCAACAGCGTGGCCGCACGAGCCTTGGTTACGATTGCCGCACGCGGGGGCACGAGCGGCGGCACCGAGAGCAGTTGCGCGCATGCCGCGCCAATCATCAGCGGACCCGCGAGCACTGCCGCGAGCCACCGGAGAATCCCGCACCGGACTACAGAAGACTTGCAGATGTCGCGCCGATTCATGTGCGAGTCATTGCGAAAGGGAGCAATGGTACTGCGATCCGCCGAATTGCGCGTTCACGCTCCCGGCGATGGCGCTTGCGAACAGCGCGGTCAACGACAGAAATGAACGGCTGAAGCGTCTGATCAACAGCGATGCGACTTTCGATGGCAATTCTGCCACTGGGTCATCCCGAGTACGTTGTCGGTTACAACCATTTACACCGTGTAATCTTTGCAGGTGTACAAGCGCACAGACGAGCATCGGATGACGCGTTGCGACAGCCTTGCTGGCCAGCAAAGATCTCACGACGCCGGATGCCGATGAAGCGACGGAGGCGGAGAATTGGCCCTGCTATGGCGGCGACGCCGATGACTTATCGCGTGCGGCGCGATGGAAAGCAATTCCGGTCATTGCCGCCGGCGCCAGGAAGCTCGGCACCAAGCCTGGCGATTCGCTGGTTGCGTACGCGTTGCCGTAGACCACGTGTCTCGGGAGATTCGGACCTGAGCGGTCGCTGCCGAAATGAACGAGACCGCGCCTCCGATCGACATGGCGACGAACGCAGCGATCCGCCAGCTCGGACCCACCGACTACGAATCAACCTGGCGCGCGATGCAGGCGTTCACCGACGCGCGCACACCTTTCACTGCGGACGAAATCTGGCTGACCGAGCATCCGCCGGTCTATACGCTCGGCCTCGCCGGCCGCAGCGAGCATCTGCTGCGCGACAACGGAATCCACGTCGTGAAGGTCGACCGCGGCGGGCAGGTGACCTACCATGGTCCCGGGCAGCTCGTCCTCTACCTGCTATTCGACCTTCGCCGCGCGAAACTGGGTGTGCGCGAGATGGTGCGGCGCATCGAGGCCGCGGTGATAACATGGCTCTCGGCCTTCGGCGTCGACGCCTACGGCAAGCCTTCCGCGCCGGGCATTTACGTCCTTGATGACGGCACCGAAGCCAAGATCGCCGCGCTCGGTCTGCGGGTGCGTAACGGCTGCAGCTACCATGGCGTGGCCGTCAACATCGACATGGACCTCTCTCCCTTTGCCGACATCGACCCTTGCGGGTTTCCCGGGCTGCGCGTGACGCAGCTCGCTGATTTCTGCGCCGCGCCTTCGGTCGAGGCCGCGGGAGCTGGACTTGCTCCGATCCTCGCCGCGGAACTCACTTGCGGGCAGTGCGCGATGAGCGACGACGCACGGCCGCGCAAACGCCGCCGGAATCGTCCACAAGGGCGCGTCCAAGACCGCGAGCGTGTTTGCCAAATTCCCGATTAAGTTAGTAGAAGTCGAGCGCCTGCGCAAGCCGGAATGGATTCGCGTACGCGCGCCTTCTTCGCCGCGGTTCTACGAAATCAAGCAGATCCTGCGCGAGCACCGGTTGCACACGGTGTGCGAGGAAGCGTCGTGCCCCAACATCGGCGAATGCTTCAGCAAGGGCACGGCGACGTTCATGATCATGGGCGACATCTGCACGCGCCGCTGCCCGTTCTGCGACGTGGGCCACGGCCGGCCGCTGCCGCTCGACGCCGACGAGCCTAAGAACCTCGCGACGACGATCGCCGCGCTCGGTTTGCGCTACGTCGTCATCACCAGCGTCGACCGCGACGACCTGCGCGACGGCGGCGCGCAGCACTTCGTCGATTGCATACGCGCGGTGCGCGAGCGCTCACCTGACACGCAGATCGAGGTGCTGGTGCCAGATTTCCGCGGCCGGCTCGATCGCGCGCTCGATATCCTTTCCGCCGCGCCGCCGGACGTGATGAACCACAACCTCGAGACGGTGCCGCGCCTCTACCGGCAGGCGCGGCCGGGCTCCGATTACGCGCATTCGCTCAGACTGCTGCAGAAATTCAAGCAGCGCTTCCCGGCGATTCCCACGAAATCGGGCCTGATGGTGGGGCTGGGCGAAACCGACGACGAGATCATCGCGACGATGCGCGACATGCGCAGCCACGGCATCGACATGCTGACGATCGGCCAGTACCTTCAACCGTCGCGGCATCACCTGCCGGTATTGCGCTACGTGCACCCCGACACGTTCGCACGCCTCGGGCGCGAGGCCCATGCGATGGGGTTTCGCCATGCCGCGGTCGGCGCGCTGGTTCGCTCGTCGTACCACGCCGATCAGCAGGCGGGCGAGGTGCTGGCGGCGAGCGGCTGAGCGCACTCGGGCGACGTGCGGGCGTCGGGAGACCAGGCGCGCTTGCCGCTGCTCCTCCCCGTTCAGTCTCGCGGCCGGCGGCGCCGCGCCGTTCGGCCACAGCAGCCACATCTGCCCCGGCTGGCGCATGCGTCCGGCGAGTGCTCCCGCAGCATCGCCGAAGCCCCAGAAGAAGTCGGCACGCAGCGGCCCGCGAATCGCGCCGCCGGTGTCCTGGGCCATCACCAGCCGGCGCATCGGCTTATCGGAAATGGGCAGTGTCGTCGCGAGCCACACGGGCGCACCAAGCGGCATCTGGCGGGGATCGACCGCGATCGTGCGCTCGGAGAGGAGCGGTACGCCAAGAGCGCCGATCGGCCCGTCGATTTGCGCTTCGAGCGACCCGGGGACCGGAGGCGCGAGGATCCGGAAGAACACGTAGCTGGGATTCGCGTCGAGCAGCGCAGGAAGCTCAGCCGGATGCTGCTGCCCCCACGCGCGGATGCTTTGCATCGACGCCTGGTCGACGCTCATCTCGCCGCGATCGATGAGCACCCGCGCGATCGAGCGATAAGGCTGGCCGTTCTCGTCGGCGTAGCCCAGGCGCATGACTGCCCCGTCGTCGAGCTTCACGCGCCCTGAGCCCTGGACCTGCAGCAGGAAAGCGTCGAGCGGGTCGGTGACGTAGACCAGTGCCTTGCTCCCGAGGTTTGGCTGCTCCGGCCTCGATGTCGGCGCGCGTCCAGTACGGCACGACGCGCCTGCCGTCGAGGCGTCCGCGGACCCGCTTTCCCTTGAGCTCTGGGTACAGCGCGGCCAGATCGACGACGAGCAGGTCATCCGGCGGCGCGTAGAGCGGGGTCGTGTAGACCGCGTCGCGGATGCGCGAGCCTGCGAGCAACGGCTCGAAATAGCCGGTGACGAGGCCGCTGTCGCTGCCGTCGCTGCTCGCGATGCGCCACGGCGTAAAATTGCGCTGGAAAAAGCCGCGGACCGCGGCGCCATCGTTTCCGTCGATCGTGCCGGCTTTCGTGCAGACGCCGCGCCAGGTCGCTGCGCGCGCAGGACGCGCGATCAGTGCCTTGCAGCTTTCGAGGAAGGCGGGCCACGCTGCCGCAGCGTTGTCATCGGCCCATCCGGGAAGCGCGTCGAACGTGGTGGCCGAGTAGACGGCCCGGGGCGGAGGCGGTGGCACTTGGGGCTGCAGGTGGCACGACCTGGCATCCTGCGAGTGCCGCGGCGGCCAGCACGAGACCGCGGCTGAATTCGCGCAACACCGGCGAACACTTTCCTGCCCGCGGTCGCGAATTGGCGGCGGCGCGTGATCGAAGGATCGAGCATGGAATGGTTTCTCTTCGAATCACTGATCGCACTGTTCATCCTGATCGGAATTGTCTGGTGGACGATGCGCCCGCCGCGGCCACCGCGGGGGAAATCGCGCGACGCGGGCGACGGCGCGCCAGGGCGGGAAGCGGACGCGCGCAATGGCGACGCGCACCCGGGCGCATGACGACCGGATGCCGGCCGTCAGTGCAGCGTGCGCGGAATCGACAGCGTGAATGCGGGGATCGGCGCGTCGAAGGCCGCACCGTCCTCGGCCACCATCTGGTAGCTGCCGTGCATCGTGCCTACGGCGGTCGCGATGCTGGTGCCGCTCGTGTATTCGAAGCTTTCGCCGGGCTTGAGCGTCGGCTGCTGGCCGACGACGCCCGGCCCTTTCACTTCCTGGATGCGCTGCTCGGCGTCGGTGATGATCCAGTGGCGGCTCACGAGCTGCGCCGCGACGTTGCCGGTATTGGTGACGGTAATCGTATAGGCGAAGACGAAATGATCCCGGGCGGGATCGGACTGCTCTTCGAGAAAAGTGACCCGGGACAGTATCGAGACCCGGTAGCGCCTGTCGTCCGCCATCGACCGATTCCACGCGCGCGGCGCGCGCTTTTCTGCGATTATAGCCCCCGATGAAGCGCCAACATCGCATCGCCCCGTCACTGCTGTCGGCCGATTTCGCGCGCCTGGCGGAGGAAGTGCGCGCAGTCACTGCCGCCGGCGCCGACATGCTGCACTTCGACGTGATGGACAATCATTACGTTCCGAACCTCACTGTCGGCCCGCTGGTCTGCGCGGCGATCAAGCCGCATGCAACGATTCCGATCGACGTGCACCTGATGGTGAAGCCGGTCGACCGCATCGTTCCCGACTTCGCGCAGGCGGGCGCATCGATCATCAGCTTCCATCCCGAAGCCTCCGAGCACGTCGACCGCACGATCGGGTTGATCCACGACCACGGCTGCCGTGCCGGCCTCGTCTTCAATCCGGCGACTCCGCTCGACTGGCTGATGCATGTGATCGACAAGCTCGACCTGGTGCTGATCATGTCGGTGAATCCCGGCTTCGCCGGGCAGTCGTTCATTCCGCATGCACTCGACAAGCTGAAAGCGGCGCGCATGCTCGTCGATGCGGCGATCGAACGCAGCGGGCGCGAGATCCTGCTCGAAGTCGATGGCGGGGTGAAGATCGACAACATCGCGCCGATCGCCGCCGCGGGCGCCGACACCTTCGTCGCCGGAAGTGCGGTGTTCGGCACGCCCGACTACCGCGCGACGATCGCGGCGATGCGCGCGCAGCTTGCAGCCGCGGGCTGCGCGCCGTGAGCGCGCCGCAGTGCCGCCGGACGCGCCCGCGCCAAGTCTCATGATGACCGAGACCGAGTTCCGCGCGCTCGCGGCGGCAGGCTACAACCGCATTCCGCTGGTGCTCGAGTCCTTCGCCGACCTCGACACGCCGCTGTCGCTCTACCTGAAGCTCGCCCAGCAGCGCTACACGTTTCTGCTCGAGTCGGTGGTCGGCGGTGAGCGCTTCGGCCGCTATTCGTTCATCGGCCTTCCGGCGAAGGTGCGCATTCGCGTGAAGGACGGGCAGGTCGAGGTCGAAGACCGCGGCGGGGTGGTCGAACGCCACGACGGCGATCCGTTGGTGTTCCTGCGCGGGTTCCTCGGGCGCTTCCGCGCGGCGCCCCAGCCCGGATTGCCGCGCTTCTGCGGCGGGCTCGCCGGTTATTTCGGCTACGACACGATCCGCTACATCGAGCGCAAGCTCGCCGCGCGGAAGAACTCAGCGTCCGATGGCCTCGGCGATCTCCCCGAGATGCTGCTGTTGCTTACCGACGAGCTTGCCGTCATCGACAACCTCGCAGGCAAGATCTACCTGATCGTCTATGCCGATCCGGGTGAGCCCAATGCGTACTGGAACGCGCAGGACCGCCTGCAGCAGTTGCGCAGAAAGCTCCGTACGCCTGCGGCGATTCCGTACCAGACGGCGACCTCGGTCACGCGCGCCGAGAGCGAAATGGGCGCCGACGCCTTCCAGGCGGCGGTGCGCCGCGCCAGGGAATACATCGCTGCGGGCGACGTCATGCAAGTCGTGCTGTCGCAGCGGATGCGGCTGCCCTTTGCCGCGTCGCCGCTGTCGCTGTATCGCGCGCTGCGCTCGCTCAACCCGTCACCGTACATGTTCTATTACGACCTCGGCGATTTTCACATCGTCGGCGCGTCGCCCGAGATCCTGGTCCGCAAGGAAGGCTCGAGCGTCACGCTGCGGCCGATCGCGGGAACGCGCCCGCGCGGCGCGACCCGCGACGCCGACCTGCGGCTCGAGCAGGAGCTCGCCGCCGACCCCAAGGAAATCGCCGAGCATGTGATGCTGCTCGACCTCGGACGCAACGACGTCGGCCACGTCGCGGCGACCGGCAGCGTCCGCGTCACCGAGCAGCTTGCCATCGAGCGCTATTCGCATGTCATGCACATGGTGTCGAACGTCGAGGGTGAGTTGCCACCGGGGACGACGAGCTTCGACGTGCTCGCTGCGAGCTTCCCGGCAGGAACCGTGAGCGGGGCGCCCAAGGTGCGGGCGATGGAGATCATCGACGAGCTCGAGCCGACGCCGCGCGGCATCTACGCCGGCGCCGTCGGCTACGTGAGCTTCCACGACGACATGGATCTCGCGATCGCGATCCGTACCGCGGTTATCCGCGACGGGATGCTCTACGTGCAGGTCGGCGCCGGAATCGTCCACGACTCGGTGCCCGAGACCGAGTGGCAGGAGACGCAGAACAAGGCGCGCGCTGTGCTGCGCGCCGCGGAGATGGTCCAGCTCGGCCTCGACGCCGAGCCGTAGGCGCGAGCCCGGAAGCCGCCAGGAACCGGGCGCGCCCGACGATAATGACCCTGGCGGAATTCTTCGGTTTGCTCGCCGTCGCTTGCGCGGGATGGTTCGTCTGGGACAGCCTGAGAGTTCGCGAAGCCGCCAATGCAGCGATGCGCGCTGCCTGCGACGCCCGGGGTCTGTTCTTCCTCGACGACACCGTCGCGCTCAGGTCGGTCAGGCCGACGCGAAACGACGCGGGACGGCTGGTGCTGCGGCGGGACTATGGCTTCGAATACAGCGACACCGGCCATAACCGCCGCAAGGGCAGCATCACGATGATCGCATCGGCAGTCGCCGGTCTCGACCTCGGCCTGCGGCTCGTTGCCGGAGGCGAGGCGATGCACTGAGCCCGCACGCGGGGCACGCCCGAGCTTGGCAGCGCCCGATCCCGCGCCTGCCGGTCAGTGCCTGACCGGCGCCGGACCCTGGATGACCTGCACGAAGCGCTGCGGCTGAATGTAGCGCTTGAACGCGTCCTGCACCTCGGCTGCGGTCAGCGCGAGGTAGTGCTTCGCGGCCACCATCGGCTGATCCAGCGGTTCGCCCATGGTGCTCCAGACGAGCAGCCCCCGCGCGATGCGCCCGACGCTCGCGACTTCCAGCGGAATCGAGCGAATCTGGTATTGGCGCGCGTTGTCGAGCTCGACGTCCTTGACCGGCGCTCGCTGCATCGCCTCGATGTTGGCCAGCACGAGCGCGTCGGCTTGCACCACCCGGCTCGGATCGCTGCCGTACTCCACCTGGAAACTCGCCCGCGACCGGTCGAGGCGCAGGCGCGACCGCGCATCGTAGGCATAGCCGTGGCGCACACGGATGTCCAGCATCAGCCGCGAAGCGAAGCCGTTGCCACCGAGCACGTCGTTGCCAAGCTGCAGCGCGTAACGATCGGGATTGTGCAGGTCGAGCTCGAGCATCTGCCCCATCAGCACCTGGTCCTGCGATGCGTACGGATTCGCAACGACGATGTAGCCTGGAGGATTGACCGGCACCTGGGGCGGAATCACGTCGGGCTTCGCGCCTTGCGCTTTCCATGCGCCGAAGTATTTCTCGACGCTCGTCCTGGCCTGTTCGGCGGTGACATCGCCGACCACGACGATCGTCGTGACGTCGGGACGGTACGTGCTTGCGAAATAGCGCCTCGCGTCGGGGAGGGTAAGGTGATTCACGGTCGCGGGAGTCGCTTCGCGCAAGCCCGAATCCCCCACGGGTAGCAGGCCTTCCCTGACGGCCCTGGAGGTCCGGTAATCGGGCGAGCTCATTTCGCCTGCCAGCGTGCGCGCGAGCGTCTGCTGCTGGATCGCGAATGCCTGCTCGGGCAGCGCCGGATTGAGCTCGTTGTCGGCCAGGAGCTGCATGCCGCGATCGAAGTCCGCGCTCGGGACCGCGAGACTGAAGTCGTCGCCGCCGGACTCATCCGCCGCAATCGCATCCAACGCCTTGTGGAATGCGCTGCGGTCGAGCGAGGTGCTGCCGTAATCGAACAACGCGGCGAGCAGCCGGCCCACGCCTTCCTGGCCCGCGGGTTCCTGGAGCCCCGAATTGTGATCGACGTGGCCGACGACGGTGACGGTCTTGCTCACTGTCTCCGGCTGCACGATCAGTGTAATCCCGTTGGGGAGCTGCATCTGCGCAGGATCGAGGGTCCAATGCGGCACCTTCAAGCTGCCGAGCGCCTTGGTCGCCCATTCGGGCAGTGGCACGTCGAGCTTGTCGTCGCCCGCGAAGGATTCGGTGCCGCCAAAGCCTGCGCTGTTCGGGGGACGCTTGCCGTTGGGGTCGGGCGTCAGCACGACCGTGACGCGCGCATCCGGGCGCAGCACGTCGCGCGCGATGCGATCGACGTCGTCCGACCGTGACGCGCTGGATCTGCTGCTGCGCCTCTTCCGGCGACTGTAGACCCTGCCACGCGAGTGCCTGCGACCATGCGCTCGCAAGGCTCACCGCGCTGTTCTTGCTGAATTCGAATTGTGCGAGCTCGGAGCGCTTGGCCGCGTCGACCAGGTCCGGCGATACGCCATTCTTCACCAGCGCGGCGATCGCTCCGTCGAGATGCGCCTGGGCTTCGCGCGGATCGGTGCCCTTGGAAAAGCCGACCTCGATCTGCCCGATGCCACCCTGACTGAAGGGCTGGATGTCCGCATCGGCGCTCAGGACCTTGCCCTGCGCGGCGAGCTCGGACAGCCCGCTCCGCGGATTGTTGAGCACGTCGAGGAGCACCTGCGCCGCCGCATTGTCCTTGGACATCTGCCCCGGCATCCGGAAGAGGAACTGTACCGAGCCGGTGCCCGCCGGCGTGGTGCGCGCCATGGTCTGCGCCTTGAACGGCGTGAGGACCACGGGCTTGCGCTCCGGGGTCGGACGGGTGGGGATCGTGCCGAACAGCGCCTCGACACGGGCAAGCGTCGTCCGCGGGTCGACGTCTCCGACGATCACGTAGATCGCATTGTTCGGCTGATACCAGGTATCGTAGAACGCGCGCAGCGTCTTCGAGGTCGTCTTGTCGAAAGATGGCCGAGTTCCAAGCGGATCCTCCGCGTAGCCGGTGCCGGCATAGAGAATGCGCTCGGCCTGCTCGAACGCCACGTAGCCCGGGTCGGAGATGTCCCCCGAGACTTCCTGCTCGATCGCACCCTTTTCGAGGTTCCAGTCGCGGTCGCTCAGCAATGCGCCGCGCATGCGGCCGGCCTCGATGCGGAGCAGCATGTCGAGGTAGGCCGCGGGCGCGAAGAACGAAAACTGCGTGGCGTCGTTGGTCGTGAATGCGTTGTTCTCGCCGCCCATCTTGCCGCTCAATTCGTTCAATTGCGCGCCGGTCAATCCCCGGCTGTCCCGGAACATCATGTGCTCCAGCGCGTGCGCGGTGCCCGGGAACCCCTTCGGGGTCTGGTAGCCGCCGGCGAGGTAGGTAAGCTGGGTGCTGACGACGGGTGCCAACGTGTCGCGCACGATCACGACGCGCAATCCGTTGCGCAGCGTCGCGCGGAGCACGTTGGCGTCCTGCGTCGCCTGAGTTGCCCGCGTTGACTGCAGGGTGGCGGGAGGCTCGCCTGCGCGCCCTGCGAGCGGGCCGGCGAGCGCCCCAAGTGCCAGCAAGATGGCAATCGGCAAGCGAACGGACGCCAAGCGAACAGACGGGCAAAAGCTCATCGGATAGCGGTTCCTGGAAGTTGTGTCGACGGCCCACGGGCGATCACCGGCCCGCGGTGCGATATTAGGACATCGGCCGCAATGTTGCGGTTCGCGCGCCGGGCCGGCGGGGAGCAAGCGCGATCTGTGGCATCCTTTGAGGCATCTCGCGAGGCGCACGCGTAGATTGCCGACAAATCAACCAGTTACGCCTGCCCATGCTGCTGATGCTCGACAACTACGATAGCTTCACCTGGAATCTCGTCCAGTACCTGGGCGAGCTCGGTGCGAGCGTCAAGGTTCTGCGCAACGACGCGATCACCCTGGACGAGATCGAGGCGATGCAGCCCGAGCGGATCGTGATCTCGCCCGGTCCCTGTACGCCGAACGAGGCCGGCATCTCGGTGCCGTTGATCAGGCGCTTTGCCGGCAAGATCCCGCTCCTCGGTGTGTGCCTCGGGCACCAGGCGATCGGCCAGGCGTTTGGCGGGCGCGATCATCCGTGCCGAGCGAGTGATGCACGGCAAGATGTCGTCGATCGTCCACGATGGGCGCGGGGTGTTCCGGAACATTCCGTCGCCATTTCGGGCCACGCGCTATCACTCGCTCGCGATCGAGCGCGCGAGCCTGCCGCCGACGCTCGACGTGACGGCGACCGCGGAAGATGGCGAGATCATGGGCGTACGCCACCGGGAGTTCGACGTCGAAGGCGTGCAGTTCCATCCGGAGGCGATCCTGACCGAGCATGGGAAGGCACTTCTCGCGAACTTCCTCGCCGCGCCGGCTTGAACGACCGATGTCCATCACGCTCCACGACGCGTTGCAGCGCACGATCGAGCATCGCGAGATTTTCCACGACGAGATGCTGTCGCTGATGCGGCAGATCATGCGCGGCGAGGTTTCGCCGGTGATGATCGCAGCGCTCACTGTAGGGCTGCGCGTCAAGAAGGAAACGATCGGCGAGATCGCCGCGGCGGCGCAGGTGATGCGCGAGTTCGCGACCGCAGTGGAGATCCCCGACCGCGAGCACCTGCTCGACATCGTCGGCACTGGCGGCGACGCATCGCACACCTTCAACATCTCGACGGCGGCAATGTTCGTTGCGGCGGGCGCAGGGGCGCGCGTCGCCAAGCACGGCAATCGCTCGGTCTCGTCGAAATCGGGCAGCGCCGATGCGCTCGAAGCGCTTGGCGCCAACATCATGCTCACGCCTGCGCAGGTCGCGCAATGCATCGCGAAGGCCGGCGTGGGATTCATGTTCGCGCCGTCGCATCACGGCGCGATGAAGCACGCGGGCCCGGTGCGCAGTGAGCTCGGGGTGCGCACGATCTTCAACATCCTCGGGCCGCTGACTAACCCCGCCGGCGCGGCCAATCACCTCGTCGGCGTGTTTCATCCCGACCTGGTCGGCATCCATGTGCGCGTACTGCAGCGCCTGGGAAGCCGGCGGGCACTCGTCGTCTGGGGCAAGGACGGGATGGACGAGGTCTCGCTGGGCGCGGCGACGATGGTCGGCGAGCTGCGGGCGGCGAAGTTCCGCGAATACGAGATCCATCCCGGAGGATTTTGGGCTGCAGATGAAATCGAACCGCGGGCTCAAGGTCGCAGACGCCGCACAATCGAAGGCGATGGTGCTCGAGGCGCTATCGGGCGTCGAAGGCACGCCGCGCGAGATCGTCGTGCTGAACGCGGGTGCCGCGCTCTATGCCGCCGGAATCGCCGACTCCATCGCCGACGGGATCGAGCGTGCGCGCACTTCGATCGCAAGCGGTGCGGCGAAGCGCGCGCTCGACGCCTTCGTCGCGGTAACGCGGTCCTTTGCGGCGTGAGCGGCGCGGCCGTCGCGCCCGGCAGGCTGCGCTAGCGCATGAGCGGCAGCGACATCCTCGCCAGGATCGTCACGACCAAGGGCGAGGAAGTGATCGCGGCGCAGGTCGAGCGGCCCTTCGCCGCGCTCGACCATGAAGCGCGTCGTCGCCCCACCGCCGCGCGGCTTTGCCGCGGCGATCCGAGCGAAGATCGCCGCGGGCGGCCCCGCGGTCGTCGCCGAGATCAAGCGCGCGAGCCCCAGCCGCGGCGTGCTGCGCGAGAATTTTGCGCCGGCCGAGATCGCCGCGTCGTACGCTCGATCTGGGGCAACCTGCCTGTCGGTGCTCACCGACCGGCCTTTCTTCGAGGGCGCTCCTGAACATCTCGTCGAGGCGCGCGCCGCCTGCGCGCTGCCTGCGCTGCGCAAGGAGTTCATCATCGACGAGTACCAGGTTGCCGAGTCCCGTGCGCTCGGCGCCGATGCGATCCTGCTGATCGTCGCGGCACTCGACGACGCGCGGCTGTCGGCGCTCGCGGCCTGCGCGCAGGACTACGGGCTGGACGTGCTGGTCGAGGTCCACGACGGCGCAGAGCTCGAGCGCGCTCTCAGGCTCCCGACGCCGCTCATCGGCATCAACAACCGCAACCTGCGCACATTCGGCGTGTCGTTGCACACGACGATCGAGTTGCTGCCGCGCATCCCCGCCGACCGGCTGGTGGTGACCGAGAGCGGCATCCTGGCGCAGCGCGACGTCGCGCAGATGCGCAGGCACGGCGTCAATACGTTCCTGGTCGGCGAAGCGTTCATGCGCGCGCCCGACCCCGGGGCCGCGCTGCGCGCGCTCTTCGACTGAGCCCCGATGTCCGCCATCGCCGCCGAGCGCGTCAGCAAGTCCTGGACCACCGGCGAGGGCGTCGTGCGCGCGGTCGAGGAGGTCTCGTTCGAATTCGAGGCCGGCACGCTCAACGTGCTGCTCGGGCCGTCGGGTTGCGGCAAGTCGACAACTCTGCGGCTGATCGCGGGCCTCGAGGCGGCTGATTCCGGACACATCAGCATCGGCGAGCGCGACGTGACGAACCTGCCGCCGGCGAAGCGCGCGATAGCGATGGTGTTCCAGAGCTATGCGCTGTTTCCGCATCTTGAGCGTCGGTGAGAACATCCTCTTCGGCCTGCGCGTGCGCAAGGTCCCGAGCGACCAGCGCGAGAAGCGCCTCGCCCGCGTTGCCGAGCTGCTCGGACTGCAAACGCTGCTGCAGCGCAAGCCGGCGCAGCTCTCCGGTGGCCAGCAGCAGCGCGTCGCGCTGGGGCGCGCGATCATCGCCGAGGCGCCGGTGTGCCTGATGGACGAGCCGCTGTCGAACCTCGACGCCCAGCTTCGTGCCGAAATGCGCCTCGAAATCCGTGCGCTGCAGCGCAAGCTGGCGATCACCATGGTCTACGTGACCCACGACCAGCTCGAGGCGATGTCGATGGCCGATCGGGTGGTCCTGATGCGCGCGGGGCGCATCGAGCAGAACGGCGCGCCCAGCGATCTGTACGAAAATCCCGCCAACGCGTTCGTCGCGCGATTCATCGGCACGCCACCGATGAACCTGCTCGAGCTGGAATGCCGCAGCGGGGGGCGCGGTGATCGCCGGCACCGGCGGCCCGGTCGTGCTTGACGGGGGTCGCGCCGCCGGCAGGTTGGGGGTGCGTCCCGAGCACATGCAGCTCGCATTCGAGGACGGGGTGCGCGCAGCGGTCGTGAGCGTCGAGTACCTCGGGGGCGATTCGCTGGTCACCTGCAGGATCGGCGCGCAGACCGTCGCCGTGCGCACGCCGGGCAGCGTGCCATTTGCGCCCGGCGATGCGACCTGGATTTGTTGGCCGGCGGGCGCGCAGCACTACTTCGGCCCCGACGGCGTGCGCGGAAGCAGGCCGCGGACCTTGCGCGGTGAGACGCTGGTTGCGTGAAGCCCGTCAATCACCCGGACACGCGGCGCAGGATACGGTCCACTACCCAATCTCAACCAAGGAGGAAGCCATGAGAGCGCTGTTCCGCATGTTGTGCCGCGCGCTGGGGTTTGCAGCCGCGGTATTCGCGGGCGTCGCGCTCGCGCAGGCCCCGATCGAAGTTCCGTTCTACTATCCCGTAGCAGTCGGCGGTCCGATCACCAAGATCATCGACGACTACGCTGCAGCATTCGAGAAGGACAACCCTGGCATCAAATTGAAGCCGATCTACTCGGGCAGCTACCAGGAATCGATCGCGAAGGCGCTGACCGCAGTGAAAAGCGGTGATGCCCCGGTGGCGTCGATCCTGCTGTCCACCGACATGTACACGCTGATCGACGAGGACGCGATCGTCCCGTTCGACACGTTGGTGAAGACCGCGGACGACCGCGCATGGCTCAAGAGCTTCTACCCGGCGTTCATGGAGAACAGCCAGACCGGCGGCAAGACCTGGGGCATCCCATTTCAGCGTTCGACTGTCGTCCTCTTCTACAACAAGGACATGCTCAAGGAAGCGGGGCTCCAGCAACGCGCCACCCGCGACCTGGAAGGAGATGCGCGAATACGCCCAGAAACTCACCAAACGCGATGCTTCCGGGAACGTCACGCAATGGGGAGTGCAGATTCCGTCCTCGGGCTTCCCGTACTGGCTGTTCCAGGGGCTCGTGACGGAGAACGGCGTCAACCTGATGAATGCCGCCGGCACCGAGGTCTACTACGACAAGCCCGAGGTCGTGGCGGCGCTGCAGTACTGGGTCGACCTGGTGAACAAGTACAAGGTGCATCCGCCGGGAATCGTCGAATGGGGGACCACGCCGAAGGATTTCTTCGAGCGCAAAGTCGCGATGATGTGGACGACGACCGGGAATCTGACCAATGTCCGCAAGAACGCGAAATTCGACTTCGGCGTCGCGATGCTGCCTGCGAAGAAGCGTCGCGGCAGTCCGACCGGCGGAGGAAACTTCTATCTGTTCAAGAAGTCGACGCCGGCGCAGCGCGAGGCGGCGTTCAAGTTCATCAAGTGGGTGACGCAGCCTGAGCGCGCCGCGCAATGGGGTATCGACACCGGCTACGTCGCGGTCCGGCCCGACGCCTGGAACACCCTCAGCGATGAAGGCGTACGTCGCCGGCTTCCCGGCCGCAGCGGTTGCGCGCGACCAGTTGCCCTATGCGAGGGCGGAATTGTCGACCCACGACAACCAGCGCGTGACCAAGGCGCTGAATGACGCCCTGCAGGCCGCGCTGACGGGCGCGAAGACGCCAGCGCAGGCGCTGAAGGACGCTCAGGGCGAAGCCGACCGGCTGCTGCGCAGCTACCGGTAGATCGAGTTGATTACGGCCCTGACCCCAATTCGATCGCGCGAGTGGATCCAAGCGTGGCTGCTGTTGCTGCCCGCGATGGCGCTGCTCGCGCTATTCACGCACTACCCGGCAATCGCCAATCTCTGGCATAGCTTCCGCTCGACGCCGCGCGGCGCGCACCCGGCGAAGTTCATCGGTCTCGACAACTACCGGAGCCTGATCGAGGACCCGATTTTCTGGCAGGCGCTCAGAAACAATCTCTGGTATGCCGCGGGCACGATCCCGCTGTCGATCGCGCTGGCGTTGCTGATGGCGGTCTGGGTGAACGGGCGGATCGCCGGCCGTGGTTTCTGCGCCTTGCCTATTTCACGCCGACGATCCTGCCGATGATCGCGGTGGCCAACATCTGGCTGTTCTTCTACACGCCTGAATACGGACTGCTCGCGCAGTTCCTCGGCGCGCTCGGCATGCCCAGCCACAACTGGCTCGGGACGCGCTCGACCGCGCTGCCCGCGTTGATGGTCGTTGCGGTGTGGAAGGAAGCGGGTTTCTTCATGATCTTCTATCTCGCCGCGTTGCAGTCGATGTCGCCGCAGCTCGCCGAAGCCGCGGCGATCGAAGGGGCATCGCGTACCTACTTCTTTCGCCGCGTGACCTTTCCGCTGCTGATGCCGACGACGCTGTTCGTCCTCGTCAACGCGGTGATCAACGCCTTCCGGATGATCGACCACGTCGTCGTGATGACCCGCGGCGGCCCCGACAACGCTACCGAGCTGCTGCTCTATTACATCTACGAGATCGGCTTCCGCTTCTGGGATCCCGCCTACGCCGCAACGCTGACGATGGTGCTGCTCGCGATCCTCGGGCTTGCGGCCATCCTCCAGTTCGCGTTCCTCGAGCGCAGGACGCACTACCAGTGAAGCACATCGCGCAAGCTGCCGGATCTCGCCCGCGCCCGGAATCCGCCTCGGAGCCTCGGGTACGGTTACGCTGGCGCTCGAGACCGTCTGCGGCGTGGCTCCTGGGCTTGCTGTGGGTGCTGCCGCTCGCCTACGCGTTCTGGACGGCATTTCACTCGTCCGAGTATTCGGCGCATTTCGTACTCGACGCGCCGCTGACGCTCGCCAATTTCATCCGGGCCTGGCATGCGGCGCCTTTTGCGCGGTACTTCCTCAATACGGTGCTGCTGGTGACGATGGTGCTGGCGGCGCAGCTCGTACTGGTTACGCTGGCCGCTTACGCGTTCGCACGACTGAAGTTCCCGGGACGGGACATTGCGTTCGCCCTGGTACTCGTGCAGCTCATGGTGATGCCCGACGTGCTGATCGTCGAGAACTACCGGACGATGGCCGCGCTGGGAATCAAGGACACGATCCTGTCGATCGGCCTCCCGTATATGGCGAGTGCCTTCGGCATCTTCCTGTTGCGCCAGACGTTCAAGACGGTGCCGCGAGAGCTGGACGAGGCCGCACGCGTCGAGGGCTGCTCGTTGCTGGCAACGCTGTGGAAGGTCTACGTGCCACTCGCGCGCCCCACCTACCTCGCCTATGCGCTGGTGTCGGTGTCCTACCACTGGAACAATTTCCTGTGGCCGCTGATCATCACCAATTCGGTTGAATCACGCCCGGTAACGGTCGGCCTGCAGGTGTTCTCGGCCACCGACCAGGGCATCGACTGGTCGATCATCAGCGCCGCGACCTTGCTGTCGACCGGACCGCTGCTGGTCGCGTTCCTGCTCTTTCAGCGCCAGTTCGTGCAATCGTTCATGCGCGCGGGAATCCGGTGATCCTGATCACCTGGAACGTGCAATGGTGCCGCGGCATCGACGGCAAAGTCGATCCGGTGCGTATCGTCGCCGAGGCGCACCGGATTGCCGATTTCGACGTGCTATGCCTGCAGGAAGTCGCCGACAACTACCCCGATCCGCGCTTGGCCGGCGCGGACGCCGGCGACCAGTTCGCGCGCGCTTGCGGAGCTGCTGCCCGGATACACGGCGCTTGCCGACGGCAATGCGCGGCCGAGCCTACCCGCGACGGCCGCCGCGCGCCGCCGGCGCTTCGGGAACCTGATCGCCTCGCGCCTTCCGGTCGGACAGGTGTATCGGCATCCGCTACCGTATCCCTGCGACCCCGGAGTGCCGGGCATGCCGCGGATGGCGCTGGAAGCGGTGATCGTCGCGCCTTCGAGCGATATCCGCGTGGTCACCACGCACCTCGAATACTATTCTGCGAAGCAGAGGCTCGCGCAGGTCGCGGCGTTGCGCCGGATTCACGCGGAAGGGCACGCGCATGCGCGCGGGGCGCAAGGTAGACGGGCGTGACGGCGGACCGTTTCAAGCCTTTTCAGCGGCCGCGCGCTACGCTGATCGCAGGTGACTTCAATTTCGAACCGGGTTCGGATGCTTACCTGCGCATGCTCGCAGCCTTCGACGACGACACGACGCCGCTCTTCGACGCTTGGCGCGAGAGTCATCCGCAGACACCGCATCCGGCAACGTTCAAGCGCTACGAGAAGAGGTTCCCCGGCGAGCCCGAACAGCATTGCGACTTCGTTTTCGCCTCCGAGGAGCTGCAGGGCCGCATCCGCGACGTCCGGGTCGACGCGACAACGCGGGCCTCGGACCATCAGCCGATCATCGTGACGCTTGCATGAACGCGGCACCGCGCATCGAACCGAAGGAACACCGATGATCGCCGGCGACGAGCCCGAGCTTCGCTACGGCATCGACCGCATGGTCGCGCGAGGGCGGCGCATCTTCGGCTGGGGCTGGGTCTCGCACCCGCTGCGCGCCGATTGCGTCTGTCATGCTCTCGGTCGCAGGCGACGGGCTGGCAATCGCGGCTACCCGTCGACTTCGGCCTCGTCCGCGACGATGTCCAGGAAGCTTTCCCGTCACTTCCCGACGCCGGTGCCTCGGGCTTTGTCGCGACCGGGTATGTTCCTGCGACCCCGGTGCTCGAATGGAAGCTGGAAGTGGAATTCGGTGACGGGGGCAGCACGGCCATCGACATCACCGCGGCGGCCGATGTGGGAACCGGCAGGCGCAGGCTGCGCGAATTGGGCTATATCGTGCGCGCGCAGCGGGACGCCGCCTTGCGCGCGGCGATTTTGCCGGTATCGTGCGTCGGGCGCGGGCGCAGAGCTATCTCGCCCCGACGCTGGACCGATACGACGGTCTGCGCGAGCTGCGGGGCCGCCTCGCCGGTGCGTCACGCGTGACACTGATGTTCGACCACAACATGGGCGGCGGCGCAAATGTCTATCGCCAGGCGATCATCGACGAGCGCCTGGCAGAGGGCGCCGCTGTCCTGCTCTGCACCTACAACCTTCCTACCCTCGATTACCGGCTGCAGGTGCTTGCGCCCCGGTGCAGGCACCGAAGTGTTTCGCATCGCGTCATTTCTGCCGCTGGAGGAGGTCGTGGCCGGCACCGCAATCGACGAGGTGTTCCTGAACAGCCCGGTGTCGTTCGACGAGCCGCTGATTTTCGCCGAATGGCTCGCGACGCTGCGCGCGGCGCATCCGCGGGTGAAGCTCATCATTGCGGTAAACGATTATTTCTCGGTATGCCCGTCGTTCGTGTTGCTGAACGCTGACGGACGCTACTGCGGCATTCCCGCACTCTCCGAATGCGCGGCATGCCTCGCCGCGGCATCGGGCGAGCTGGGTCGCGCTGTCACCGCCGACGAAGATCGGTCCGTGGCGCGCGATCTGGCGCCGCTGCCTCGCTGCCGCCGACGAGATCCGCTGTTTCTCGCAGTCGACGCGCACGCTGCTCCTGCGCGCCTATCCGGATCTCGACGCCTGCCGCGTGAGCATCGTTCCGCATCGCGTCGACTACCGGCCGGCGCGGTTGCCCAGCGTCGATCCCGCGGCGCCGCTGTGCGTCGGCGTCGTCGGGCAGATCAGCGTGCAGAAAGGGGCACGCATCGTGGCGGATCTCCTCGCACGCATCGATCGTGAAGAACGGGACATCCGCGTTGTGGTCATCGGGGCACTCGACCTGCGGGTCGTGTCGAAGCGCCTGCGAATCACCGGGCGCTATGAGCGCAAGGATCTCGTCGACCTGATCGAGGCGAACGGCGTCAACATGCTGTTCTTTCCGTCGATCTGGCCCGAGACATTCTCCTACGTCGTCGAGGAAACGATGCGGCTGCGTCTGCCGATCGTCGCCTTCGACCTGGGCGCGCCGGCGGAACGGTTGCGCGGCTACGACCTGGGACGGTTGTGCGCGGAAGTCAGCGCCGACGCTGCGCTCGACACGCTGGTCGCGTTCCACGAGGAGCTCGCCGCGCCGCGTGCGCCTCCGGGCGTGGGTCGCTGATGCCTGGCGACTTGCACGTATTTACCAGCGCGGCGGTCAATTACCTGCCGAAAGTGCGCATCCTGTGCCGGTCGATTCGACGTCACCATCCCGAGGCGGTCATTCACCTCGTCCTCGCCGACCGCAGACCGGCGTGGCTCACGCCGGAGGGCGAACCCTTCGACGACGTGCTGGAGGTTTCGGCGCTGGGAATTCCGGACTGGTATCGCTGGAGCTTCACCCACACTATCGTGGAGCTTGCCACCGCGATCAAGCCGTTCGCGCTTTCGCGACTCCTCGCGCTGCCCCGCTGCGCGTCGGTGCTCTATTTCGATCCGGACATCGTGCTGTTCTCGCGGGTCGATGACATCCTGGCGTGCTCGCCGGTGGGAACATTGCGCTGACGCCGCACCAGACCACGCCCGAGCGGACGCTGGAGGCGGTGCTCGACAACGAGGTTGCGAGCCTGAAGTACGGGATCTTCAATCTCGGTTTCATCGGCGTGTCGAACGGCGACGAAGGCCGGCGCTTCGCGCGCTGGTGGGGCGAGCGCACGTATGCGTTGTGCCGTGCCGCTCTGCGCGACGGCCTGTTCACCGATCAGAAGTGGATCAATTTCGCGCCGGTATTCTTCGACGGTGTTGCGATCGTCAAGTCATCGCGGCACAACGTCGCGACCTGGAATCTCACGACACGCACGCTCACCGGAAGCCTCGAGGGCGGATTTGAGGTCGACGGCGCACCGCTGGGCTTCTATCATTTCACCGGCTTCGACAGCGGCGCGCATCGCATCATGGCCGTCAAGAACGCCGCCGCAAGCACGGCGGTGCAGGAACTCATCGCATGGTACGAGCGCGAGACCGAAGTCGCCGCCGGCGACCCGGTCAGCAGGACCCCGTGGGCGTTCGGGAGCTATTCGGACGCCACGCCGATTGAGAACTGGCAGCGTGCGCTCTACCGCGATCGCGAGGACTTGCGCGAGACCTTTCCCGATCCGTACGACGCAGCACCCGCGCAACGAAGCTTCCGCGCCTGGTGCGCGACCGAAGGGCGGCTGCTGCGTGCACGCTACGATCGGGAGTCGTGGTGAAGCGCCAGCGCGGCGCCTGACGGTCGACGGCGTGACTTTGCTGCGACTGTTGCGGCTCGCGGCATCGCCGCGAGCCGGGCACGCGCTGCGCGAGCGCGGTTACTCGATCCTGCGCACCGAGGGGCTTGCGGGGATCGCCCGGCGCCTCGGGCGATGGCGAGGACAGGGGCTACGATGATCGACGTAATCGTTCCGGTCTTCCGCGGCCTCGACGCGACGCAGCGCTGTCTTGCGAGCGTGCTTGCCCATCCTCAGCGCGCGGCATCCGACGTCGTGGTGATCGACGACGCGAGCCCCGAGCCGGAGATCGCCACCTGGCTCGATGAGCTGGCTGCGCAGCAGCGAATCGAGCTGCTGCGCAACGAAGCAACCTGGGCTTTGTGCATTCGGTCAACCGCGGGCTCGCGCTGCATCCCGATCGCGACGTGGTGCTCCTCAACAGCGACACTGAAGTTGCGAACGACTGGCTCGACCGCCTGCAGGCCTGCGCCTGCCGCACGCAGGACATCGGCACGGTGACGCCATTTTCCAACAACGCGACGATCTGCTCCTATCCGTTCGAAGGCTGGAGCGGACCGACGCCGGGGACGCTGGGTCTCGCCGGGCTCGATCGCCTGTTCGCGGACGTCAATGCCGGGCGCGCGGTCGAACTTCCCACCGCAGTCGGCTTCTGCATGTACATCCGGCGCGCGCTGCCTCGACGCCGTCGGCATGTTCGACGCCGAACGTTTCGGTCGCGGCTACGGCGAGGAGAACGACTTCAGCCTGCGCGCACGCGAGGCAGGCTGGCGCAGCGTCATCGCTGCCGATGTGTTCGTGTTCCACCAGGGGGCGGTGAGCTTTTCCGGCGAGCGGGAGACGCTCACCGCCGCGGCAACAGCCACGTTGCTCAAGCGCCACCCCGGCTATTCGCGCAGCGTCGACGCCTTTCATGCCGCCGATCCGCTGCACGAAATGCGCGCCGCGATCGACGATGCCCGGCATGCACTTGGAGGCGACGAGGCCCGCCACGTGTGGCACGAACGCACGCTGCTCGTTGCGCGCGAGCGTGACGCGAACGGCCGGCAGCGCACGGAGATCGGCGCGCTGCAATCGGCATTGGCGCACGCCGAGAGCTTGGTCGACGAGCGCAACGCGGAAATCGCGAAGCTCACCGAGGCTTTCCGCCACGCCGAAAAGTTGGCGCTCGAGCGGGAGGCCGAGCTACGGCGCATCCGGGCGTCTCCGTTGGGCAAGGCGCTGCGCCTGCTCGACCGCGCGAAGCGGCGCTGATGGCAGAAGGGCAGAGGGGCAAAAACGTGGTGCGTCCCGGGTATTAGTCGCGGGTATTAGTCGTCGCCGCGTCGTCTGAACACGAGATCGCGCACAGTATGGCCAAGGCCGATGCCGCGCCGCTCGAACTTGGTCCGCGGCCGCCAGGCCGGGCGTGCGGCGAAGCCTCCAGCAGTATTCTCCAGCAGCGGGTCGCCTGCCAGTGTCGCGAAATCTCCTGCGCGTAATCCTCCCAGTCGGTACGACGTGCAGGTAGCCACCGGGTGCCAGGCGCAGCGCCAGCTCGTGCACGAATGCGCTGACGAGCAAGCGCCGTTTATGGTCGGCTTCTTGGGCCACGGTACGGGAATAAGACAAGGATTCCCGAGAGTGACGAAGGCGCGATCATCGTCGTAACGACGTCGACGGCGTCATGGTGAAGCACGCGCACGTTAGTGAGCTCGCTTGCGACGATGCCACGCAGCAGTGCACCAACCCCGGGCAGGTGCACGTCGACGGCGAGGAAATCGACCTGTGGCCACGCCGCTGCGATCGCGGCGGTGGTCTCGCCCATGCCGAAGCCGATCTCGAGGACCTTCGGCGCCGTGCGGCCGAACAGCGAGCTCGAGATCGAGCGGCGACGCGGGACATGCATCCCGTAGACGGGGCAAGAGCTCATCGCAGGCGCGCGCGCTGCGCCGGCGACGATGCGTCCCTGGCGCAGGACGAAGCTCCGGATCGGACGGCGCGTGGCGCCGGCCGAATGTGTCGCGCGACCCACGCGCCTAGGAGCCGATGCGGCCCGCGTCGGGAGAGCTGGCGCTCGCCGAGTAGATGCTTGCTTGGGAATCCGGCCGGCGAGCCACGCGTCGCGGCCCGCCTCGCACGCCAGGCCTTCATCGCGCGGGCCATGCGCACCGGCTCGCGTGCGCGATCGCCGTGTTCATGAGCACGCCGTCGCACCCGAGCTCCATGGCGATCGCCGCGTCGCTCGCGGTGCCCACGCCCGCGTCGACGATGACCGGAACCTTCGCGGGCTCCAAGATGATGCCGAGGTTCTGCGGGTTGCGAATGCCGAGGCCGCTGCCGATGGGCGCGGCGAGCGGCATCACCGCGGCGCAACCGATCTCTTCGAGCTTGCGCACACGATCGGATCATCGGATGCAAACGCAAGACGGTGAAGCCCTCTTTGCGAGGAGCTTTGCGGCTTCGAGCGTTTCCGTTCGTTGTCCGGATAGAGCGTGCTGTCTCGCCGATGACCTCGAGCTTCACCATCGACGCGATGCAGCTCGCGCGCGAGGCGAAGGGTGCGCACGGCTTCGTCGGCGGTGAAGCAGCCCGCGGTGTTCGGGAGGTAGGTGAATTCGGCGGCAGGCAACGACGTCGAGTCAGCGAAGGCTCGTTCGGCGTTCTGGCCGATGATTGGTGCGGCGGATCGCGACGGTGACGATCTCGGCGCCCGAGGCGATCGACCGCATCGCGCGTCTCGTCGAAGTCGCGGTACTTGCCGGTGCCGATCAACAATGCGCGAGCGATAGCCGCATCCCGCAATCGACCAGCGGGTCGGCCAGGGTTGCGGTGTCGGCCGGGGCATTCATGCCGGCGATTCTACCCCGGCGGCCCCGTTCGATGCAGCGTCGCCGCAGCCCTCCGCGCGCACCAGCTCGGCAGTCAGCCGCCGCCGACCGCGCCGACGATCTCGAGCCGATCGCCGGACGCCACCGGAGTCGTGGCGTAGCGGCTTCTTGGCACGACCTCGCCGTTGCGCTCGATTGCGATCCGCTTGCCCTGGAGCCCCATCAGCACGACAACATCGGTCAGCGTCGGCGCCGGCATCGGAAGCCCGGTCGATTTGCCATTGACGGTCAGCGTAAGCATCAGAACGGGCGCGACCGGTCCTGCGTCGCTGCGGTCATTGGCGGTAGCGCGCCATGGCGCGGCGCATGAATGCGAGTTGCTGCTTGAGGCGCGTGCACGCGCCGCATACGCCGAGGTGTAGCCGCAGCCGAATGCGCTCGCCGAGCGTGAGCGAGCGCTCGGCGCTTTGCGAAAGCAGCCGCGAGGCTTCCTTGCAGGAGACCATATGCGTCAGCCGATGTGCGAGCTTCAATTTCGTAAGGGTCCAGTGTATCGGGCCGGCCTCAGGCGCGAGCCTCACCTGCGAACCAGTTCTGCTCCAGGCACTGGCGAAGCGCCATCCTGGCCCGATACAGGATCACCCACAGATTGTTCGCAGTGATGGTCAATTCCTTACAGATCTCGTCGCTTTCAAGCTCCATCACCTCGCGCATCATGAACACCCGCGCGGTGTTCGCGGGCAGCTTGTCGAGGCAGAACTGCATCACGTCGAAGAATTCGCGCCGCGCGAGCGCGCCTTCGGGGTCGCCCCATTCGGCGGGTGGGGCTGCCCATCCTCCATCGGGACGGAACAGCGGGTCGAAGTCCTCCAGGTCGAGCTCTTCCTCGAGCGACGACGCAAGGATCGGCTGGCGCTGCTTCCGACGGATCGCGTCGACGATCTTGTGCTTGAGGATGCCGGTGAGCCAGGTCTTGAGGCTCGACCGACCCGAGAATCCGCCACGGCCAGTCAGTGCTGCGAGCAACGTGTCCTGGACGGCATCCTCGGCCAGGTCGGGGTCGCGCAACTGGAGCTTCGCCACGCGCAGCAGGTACCCGCGATGCGTTTCGAGCTCGGCGGCGAACGGGTCGGAATCCAAGGGGGTGATCGGGCGACAGGCACGCAATGTTAGGGCAAAAATCGGCCTGAAGGCGAGGTTGTAGTCCGCAAACTGTGACGTTTCGCGCGGGCGGCACGGGCCTTGCAGATCTGGGCCCGCCATGCGCAATGATCCCTACGAAATTGCCGGCAGTGCTGCCGCGCGCGAGGGCGTGCCTCCATTCGAGTCGCAGCCGCTACCGGTGCGTGGCACCAGGGACGCCAACGCGCGCGTTGCGATCCTGCCGGTGGCGGATGCCACCTACGATCGCCCGGTCGCAATGTCCGATGCGACGACGTCGAATGCGCCGCTCTATGTCAGCGTGCGCTTCAAGTTCGCCGGGGCGCTGGTGGTGAGCCTCGGTTGGCTGGGACTGTCGATCGCCGTCGCGCTGCCCTGGATGACGGCGCTGGCAACGCTCGTCGGCCATGTGCCGGCAATCGCGATCGTCGCCGGTATTGCCCTCGTTCCCGGTTTCATGAACGCGTTCCTGGTGATAAGCCTGGTGCTCGATCGCCGCCCTCCGCGCCGCGAGATCGACCGCTACCCGTCGGTGTCGATCCTGATCGCCGCTTACGACGAGGAGGCGTCGATCGCCGAGACGCTGCGCTCGATCGCCAACCAGAACTATCCTGGGACATTCGAGGTGATCGTCATCGACGATGGGTCGCGCGATCGCACCGCGGCGATCGCCGAAGCCTGTGCCTACCCTTGGCTGCGCCTGCTGCGCCAGCCGGTGAATGCGGGCAAATCGGCAGCGCTCAACCGCGGTCTCGACGAGGTGCGTTACGACATCGTCGTCACGCTGGACGGCGATTCGTGCCTGTACCGCGACGCGCTGCGCAACCTGGTCGGCCGTTACCTCTCGGATCCAGCCAACACGCGTGCGGTCGCCGGGACGATGCTGGTGCGCAATTCCCGGCGCAACTGGGTCACGAAGGCGCAGGAGTGGGACTATTTCCACGGCATCGCCGCGATCAAGCGCGTCCAGTCCCTCTACCAGGGGACCCTGGTCGCGCAGGGCGCGTTCTCGGTCTATGACCGGGAAGCGCTGAAAGAGGCCGGAGGCTGGGTCGATTGCATCGGCGAGGACATCGTGCTCACCTGGGCGCTCCTCGCTCGCGGCTATCGTGTCGGACACGCCGAGGACGCGTGCTGCTTCACCAATGCGCCCGACACGCTGCGGCAGTTCATCCGACAGCGGCAGCGCTGGGCGCGCGGGATGATCGAGGCATTCCGCAATTTCCCCGGCATCCTGGTGAAGCCTCGGCTCTCGACCCTGTTCGTATGGTGGAACGTGCTGTTCCCCTGGCTGGATCTTTCCTACACGCTGTTCTTCATTCCCGGGATGCTGCTGGCATTGTTCGGCGTGTACTGGATCGCCGGGCCGATGACGCTGGCGCTGCTGCCGATGGCGCTGCTCATCAACTATCTGATGTACCACGTCGGCTCGCAGATGTTCGCGCGCAATGGCTTGCGCGTGCGACGCAACGTCGGCGGCTTTCTGGTCTACGCGTTCGTCTATAGCCTGATCCTGCAGCCGGCCTGCGTCGCCGGCTATTTCTCGGAGATCCTCGGGCTGCGCAAGTCCTGGGGCACGAAGTGACGCGTCTCGCGCCTGCGGCTGGCGCGTTCGCGCTCGCGCTCGCGCTCGCCGGCGGCGTTCGGGCTGCAGCGTCGCCCGACTTCGCCGCGCTGGGAAACGTCGACGTATCGAGCGACACCGACGGCTTTCATGCCACACGCCTCCGGCTGGGCGGGTTGACCCCGTATGCGGCGTACTTCGACTACACCGGCGTCGCGCTGCAGGAGACGTTTTACTCACAGGGCGACTGGCGCCGGGACTCAACGGGGGTCGTCGGTCTGTGGCGCAAGCAGGATCCGAAGACGCTCGCCGGCGTGGACGCCGAGGCGGGTATCATCCAGGTCGCCGGGCGCACGCGCGCGGTGGGCGACGCGACCTGGAGCCTTCGTCCGGCAACCGACACCGGCGTCGACCTGATCGCAGCCGGCGACGTTGTCGCGACGCAGAAGGCGATCGAGCGCGGCGTCGCGTATAGCCTCGTGGGCGCAAGCGTCGAGCACACGTTCGCTGCGCGGTTCACCGCGATCGGGGTCGCAGCCTACCAGCCTTTCAACGACGGCAATGATCGCAGCCACCTGCGCGCGCGCCTCATCTGGCAAGTGGTCCCCGATTCCGGCATCAATGCGGAGCTTCGGTGGCGGCAATACACGAGCAGCAGGGACGACGTCGGCGGCGCGTATTTCAATCCCGAGCGCTATCGGCAGTGGACAGGCGTGCTGGCGATCCGACGGCACACCGGGAGCTGGACGGTGAGCGGGGCAATCGGCGCGGGCCGTGAAACCATCGATGGCACCGACACGCATCCGGTGCGAAGCGCCGAGCTGCGCGCCGAGGGGGCGCTCGCCCGCAAGCTGCGGCTCGCCATCTACGCGCTCTACAATCGCGCCAGCGGCTACGTCGAAGGACCGGACTATGCTTACCGGCAGGCAGGTATCACGCTGATCCGCGCCTTCTGATCGCTTGGAAGGCCACCTCCAGTCGCTGGTCACCTGGCTCTCGGCGCATCCGGCGCTGGCGCTGGGCGCTATCTTCGCCGCCGCGTTCCTCGAGGCGCTCGCCGTCATCGGCACGCTGATTCCTGGCAGCTCGGTGGTCTTCGCGGGCGGCATCCTGGTCGGGTTGAAGGCGCTCGATCCGTGGCTCGCCAGCTCCTGCGCGATCATCGGCGCGATTCTCGGGGACAGCGCGAGCTATTGGATTGGCGACCGGTACCGCGATTCGCTGCGCGCGATGTGGCCGCTCAAGCGCTACCCGCGGCTCTTCGCGCGCGGCGAAGCCTATTTCGCGAAGCGCGGTGCAGCGAGCGTGTTCCTCGGTCGTTTCTTGAGCCCGATCCGCGCGATCGTGCCGATCGTTGCCGGAATGTCGGGAATGCGGGCGGCTGCGTTCTACCGGATGAACGTGCTGTCCGCCTTTGCCTGGGCGGCGGCGCACATGCTTCCCGGGATGCTATTCGGCGCGTCGCTGCAGCTTGCGGGCGCAGTCAGTTCGCGGCTCGTCGTCATTGTCGCCGTGCTGGCGGCCGGCGTGTGGCTCATCGCGCATGTGACGCGCCTCGCCATTCATTACGGGAGCCCGCTGGTGGCGTGGCTGCGCGACCGGGTCGTCGCCCGCGCACGCGGAGGGAGCAGCATCGTGGCGCGCGCGGTGCTCGCACTGTTCGATCCGGCACGGCGCGAGTCCGGCGTGCTGCTCCTCTCGGGGGTGGTGCTGATCGGCGCCGCGTGGCTCTTCCTCGGCATCGTCGAAGACGTGCTCACCGGCGATCCGCTGGTGGCCTTCGACCGCACGGTTTACGACGCGTTGCAGGCAGTGCGTACCGCCTGGGGCGACAACCTGATGGTCGCAGTCACCGAATTCGGCAGCGCCTACGTGATCGTCCCGGTCATCGCCGTGGTTTCGCTGTGGCTCGCCCTGACCCGGCGCTTTCGCACGCTCGCCTACTGGCTCGCAGCGATCGCGTTCGCCGCGCTCGCCGTGCTGGCGCTCAAATATTCAATTGGCCGCGTGAGGCCGATCCACGACAACGCGATGATCGACGCGTTGTCGTTCCCGAGCGGTCACGCGGCCGTTGCGATGGTCGTCTACGGCTTTCTCGCCTCCCTCGTCGCGCGCGGCAAGCCCGGATGGCAGAAAGCTGCGATCACCGTGGGCACTGCGATCCCGATTCTGCTGATCGCCTTCTCGCGGATCTACCTCGGCGTGCACTGGTTCTCCGATGTTGCGGCGAGCCTTACGCTCGGGCTCGCCTGGATCGCGCTGCTGACGATCGCTTACGCGACCCACGTCAACGACCGGCCGCTGCGCGCTACACCGCTGCTGCTGCTGGTCGCCTTGACGATAGCGCTCAGCGGCGGTGTCTACGCCGAGCGCAATCATGCGGGGGACCTCGCAAGGTACGCGAAGCTGCCCGCCACGCGGACGCTGGCCTTCGGCGCGTGGCGGGACGGCGCCTGGCAGAGCGTCGCGGCGGCGCGGACCGAGATCGCCGGAAGCGCAGACGAGCCGTTTCGCGTGCAATGGGTCGCGGACGCGGTAACGATTACGCGCGTCATGGCCTCAGCGCATTGGTTGCCACCCGTGCCGTGGTCGTCGAAGACATCGCTGCTATGGCTCCTGCCATCGACACCGCTCGACGCGTTGCCGGTGCTGCCCAAGTTCTACCACGGCGAGCCGCAGGCGCTGACCTTCGTGCACCAACTCGATGCGCGCGCTCGAACGGTTGCGCGCTTCTGGCAGGCGGCGGAGATCGCCGAGGTGGGCGCTGCGGCGCGTCAGCCGCTGTGGGTCGCGATGATTGCCACCGAGCGCCTCGAGTCCACATGGGGTCTCGTCGCGACGACGCGCACCCGCGGCGATTTCGTTGCGCCGCTGCAGCTCTTCGCGCACGCAGTGACGGGCGAGCACCGCGAGGAGGTGGCGCGTCCGGGCAGGGGAGAATCGGTGCTCCTGGTCTGGTGACGGAGCCCGCGCTGGTGCTTCGGTCTCCGGTGCTAGCATTGCGACCGGGAGGAGTCGTTGTCAACCGAAGAGCATGCGCGAACAGGGTTTCAGCGGCAGGTCCGAGTCGCCGCTGACGACGGTTTGTCGCCGTGACTGGACGTCGACGCGTGGTGCCTGCGCCGCGCTGCATCGTGATCGCCGCGCGCGTCAAGCAGGGCAGCCACGATGTCCCGCGCGAGGACGTGCTGCGGCGCTTCTCGCGGAGCTGGTCGAGAACGGTATCGACGCGCGTGCGCGGAACATCGTCATTACGCGCGGGAAAGACAAGAGTCAGCACTATCTGCGGGTGAAGGACGATGGCGAAGGCGTGCGCAGGAATGCCGATGGCCGATGGCGGTCGGCACGCCGCAGACTACGCTTTTGTCACCGTGTAGATCATCCACGACACACCGAAGCGATCGGCGACCATCCCGAAGCGCGGGGAGAAGAATGTCTTCGCGAGCGGCATCTGCACCTGTCCGCCGTCGCCCAGCGCGCTGAACAACCGGTCGGCTGTCGCGCGTCGTCCGGAACCGTGATCGTGAGCGAGAAACCCGTGAAGACGGGCTTTCCCTTGCAGTGGCCGTCGGACGCCATGACGACGGTCTCGCCGATGCGAAAGCTCGAATGCATGATCTTGTTCTCGGATCCCGGCGGAAGCGTGCCGGGCGGCGGCGCCTCGGGCGCGTCCTTGTTGCGCATCAGCGCGGTGACTTCCGCGCCGACGGCGCGCTTGTAGAACTCGATCGCTTCTTCGCAGCGTCCGTCAAAGAACAGGTAAGGCTGGACCAACATGATGGCTCCCCGGTGGGTCAGTGAGCGGCCGCCGCGGCGCTGCCGCCGGCGGATTGCGTTGCATCCCCGGCGGAGGCGCCGAGCACCGCGAGCGTGCGGCGGTCCTCGGCGACCGGCCGAACCTCGATGCATCCGTAGCGGGCGGACGGGATGCGCGAGGCAATGCGGATCGCCTCGTTCAAGTCCTTCGCTTCGATCAGGTAGTAGCCGCCGAGCTGCTCCTTGGTTTCCGCGAAGGGTCCATCGGTCGTCGAGACCTTGCCGTTGCGCACGCGCAGCGTGACCGCGGTGTCGCGCGGCAGCAGGCGATTGCTGCCGAGAAAGTGGCCGCTCTCGCGGATTTCCCGCGTGAACTCGACGTACTCGTCGAAATGCTTCTCGGCCTCGGCTTCGGAAAAATCCTCCATGAACTTCTCGGCACAAATCAGGCACAGGAATTTCATTGCATGCTCCTCGTATGCTGAGTGGCGCCGGAAGCCAGCGGACGCACTTCGATCGCGCCGCCTGCTGCCAGGGTAGGAATGCGCCGGGCAATCGCAAGTGCTTCGTCCAGGTCGCTGCACTCAATCAGATGATAGCCGCCGAGCTGCTCCTTGGTCTCGGCGTAGGGTCCATCGGTCACGATCGACTTGCCCTCGCGCTCGCGGAGTGTGGTCGCGGCTGCGCAGGGCTCGAGCTTCGCACCGGCGCGGTAATGGCCGCTCGCCGCGAGATTTTCCAGCACCGCGTGGTATTCGCGCATGATCTCTTCGCGGCGGGCTGAGGGCAGCCCCGCCCAGCGGGCTTCCTCGAAACAACAGAGCAGCAGATATTGCATCCGTGGAACTCCTTCTCGGCGTATCGCCCGCAAATGCGCGCTCTTGCACAGTCTTGTCGAACGGCGCCGGTCCATTTCGACAGTGGGCTCGAAAATTCTGCTTCACGATCGCCACCCGCCTGCCGCCCGACCTGGCCGGCGTCGGGCGACAATCACGCGGGCAACGCGGCGAGCCTCCGCTCGAGGAAGCGCTGTTCCCGGCGCCTGGCGCGCGAGCGCAACCGCGCGCTCGTATGCGGCGCGCGCCTCCATCGGTCACGCGTCCCAGGCGGCGGCAGAGGTCGGCACGCGCCGCATGTGCCAGATGATAATCAGCCAGTTCGCCGCGCGCGAAGATCGCATCGATAAGGGCCAGCCCCGCCTCGGGCCCGTCTCGCATCGCCACGGCGACCGCGCGGTTCAACTCAACGACCGGCGAGGGCTTGTTTTGCAGCATGTCGTATAAACCGGCGATCTCTTGCCAGTCTGTCTCGCCGGTCCGGCGCGCCTCCGCGTGCACGGCTGCGATCGCGGCCTGGAACGAGTAAGTGCCGGGCCGAATCGGCCGAGAAAACGCGCGCCGGCGAGCGCTATTCCCTCCCCGATTTTCCCGGTTCCAAAGCGAGCGGTCCTGGTCCTCCAGGAGCACAATGTCACCGGCGGAAGAGAGCGCGCAACGCGACGCGACTCCTGCAGCAGCATCAACGCGAGCAACCCCATCGCTTCGGGATCCGGCAACAGCTTCACGAGAGTCGGCCAAACGGATCGCCTCACCCGACAGATCACGCCCCGTTAGGGACCCGCCCGAGGAAGCCGAGTATCCCTCGTTGAATACCAGATAGATCACCCGGAGCACGGTATCGAACCGGTCCGGCAATTTCCGGCGAAGGGACCTGGTAGGGAATGCGCGCCTCACGGATCTTCGCCTTGGCGCGCACGATCCGTTGGGCAAGCGTGGAAGGGACGGTCAAAAAGGCCTGCGCGATTTCCTCCGTGGTGAGGCCGCACACCTCCCGCAGCGTGAGTGCGACCGCGCGTCGAGTGGCAGCGCCGGGTGGCAACAGATGAAGATCAGCCGAAGCTGGTCGTCTTCGATACCGTCATCCTCGCATTTCCTCATTCCTCTGCGCCCGCGTCAAGTTGGTCAGGAGCACCTGTGATGCGTCAAGCGCGCGCGCCGGCGGATCGCGTCAGTGGCCTTGAAGCGGCCGGCCGAATGAGCCAGCCCGGGGATTTTCGGGAACACCATCTCTCGGCCATTGCTCCAACGCCGCCCGGAAGGCGTCATGCAGCGCGTCCTCCGCGAGATCGAAATCGCCGAGGAGACGGATCAACGTCGCAAGGATACGGCGCGATTCGGTGCGGTACAGGGCGTTGATGCCGCTGCGGCCCCGTCGCGACGTGCCGCGGTGCGCCGCTCAACGGGACTCGTGCGCATTTTTTTTTCTTCTCGGCCTGCACGCGCAGCTGTTCCTCCTGCTCGCGCAGCTCGGGCGTGAACTCGGCGCCGAAGTCCTCGGCCTCGAACACCTGCCGGATCTCGATCTCCGCTCGTCGCCGGATCGGGTTCGGACAGCGCTTCACCCACTCGATCGCCTCCTCCCGCGACTCCACCTCCAGATCCAGAAGCCGGCGACCAGCTCCTTGGTCTCGGCGAACGGCCCATCGACCACCCTCCGCGTGCTGCCGGAAAAGCGCACGCGCGCGCCCTTCGAGCTCGGGTGCAGGCCCTCGCCGGCCAGCATGACGCCGGCCTTGACCAGCTCCTCGTTGAACTGCCCATCTCCGCGAGCAGTTCCTTGCTGGGCATCACGCCCGCTTCGATTCGGGGTCGCATGCACCATCACCATGAATCGCATCTTCGTATCTCCTTGAATTGATGGGGATGCGGCGCCGCGGCCCGGTGGTGACGCCCGATGGCGATTGCGCATCCTGCTTCAAGTCGAACGGGCTTGGGTCAATTCGACATTCGGCGCACACCACAAGCATAGTCGATCCGCTCATCGCTGCCTGCGGCGCCTACGGGAGGGGATGCGGAAGGTCGACGACAACGCCGGTCCGCGGCGGTTTGGTTCTTCGCCGCGACACTGGCGTTCGCCGGCGCCATCGAGCCATTCCACGCGACGAAGTTTGCAGCGCGCCAGGCGCCCAACACGCCGATGGTCGTCGACGTCTACGCCGACCGGTGCCCGACCTGCAAGGCGCGGGGCCGCGACGCTTCGCCCGTCATGGCCTTCGGTCCGCTGCGTTACGGCTTCGGCTTTGTCGCCGGAACGCTGTCGGTCCTGTCGCCTTGCGTGCTGCCGCTGTTGCCGATCGTCGCGGGCACCGCGGCATCGGCACGCCCGTGCGGAGTGGCCGCGCTCGGCGTGTTGCTGATCGCGCTTGGCGCAGTCGAGCTCGCGGGGCTTGAGCGCTCGCTCGAAGCCTTGCCGGTCAACGTGTCACCGGCGTGGCGCACCACGCTGACGACGTCGCTACTGACGACCTGCGATCACGGAGCGGCGCCGGCAATCGGCCCGGTCCACCGCGTCACAAACGATCCGGCGTCCGGCGCGGGTGCTGCGGGAGGCGCGGGCGACGGAATGCCGAGATACAGGAAGCCCGCGATCGCGTCGTCGTCGCGCAAGCCGAGTGCACGCTTGACGATGACGTCGTACGCGGCGGCTCCGGTGCGCCAGAAGCCGCCGTAACCCCAGCGCATGCGCCGCGACGAGGATATTCTGCGCCGCCGCGCCAGTTGCGATGATCTGCTCGACGGCCGGCACGCCGCGGTGTTCGCGCAACGTCGCCGCGACGACGACGATCAGCGGCGCGCGTAGCGGCTTCGAGCGTTCCTTCGCTAGCGCGACCTCGGCTGCGCCGGGCTCACGCTTGCGCATGGCGTCGGCGAGGACGTCGCCCAGCGCGCTGCGAGCAGGACCGGCGACGACGATGAATCGCCAGGGGCGCAATCGCCCATGGTCAGGCGCGCGCACGGCGGCGCGCAGCATCTGGTCGAGCGCAGCCTCGTCGGGCGCCGGCTCAACAGTCCCGGAGGGCTCGCCCGGGTCGTCAGCGCCTCAAGCGCATCCATGCGCATCCGTCACTCATGCAAGAAGTTTCCGTGCATTGCGTCGCGCCATCATACTGGTATTCGCGTCGTGGGCGATCATGGTCCGCAACGGCCCGGCAGATCGCCGGAACCGCCCGCCGCCGATCGCCCGACCGTTTCGCGAACGAAACGCTCGAACTCGCGCACGACCTCCATGTCCTCGAACAGGACGCCGTTGCGGAGGATGATTTCCTCGTGGATCCTCCGGCGATAGCCGGGATCTCTTCCGAGGTCAACTGCGAGCTCGACGTAGTGTGCGGCGTCGACTGCGACGCATTCGGTGATCCCCATCTTGCGATACATCGCCTGCGTGTGGCGACCGCGCTGGAACTCACCCGGCAACGTCACGACCGGCGTCCCCACCGAAAATGCTTCGAGCGACGTATTCATCCCATTGAAATGCACGGTGTCCAGCATCACGTCAGCGAGCCCGATGAGGTTCACATAATCCGGACTTGTCTGGCGCGGCAGGAACACGATGCGGTCGAGCACATCCGGCATGACGGCAGCCCAACGCCGACGCAGGAGGCCAGTCCAGCTTTCGATGCGGCCGTCGACCACGACCAATTTTCCACCCGGATCCCGTCGCAGAATGCCGGCGATCAGCACATCCATGTCCGGATGAAACTTGAACAGATTCTGCGGGCAGTTATACAGGCGATCGTCAGTCGCAGCCCGAATGCCGCGCGTGGCTTGCTCGGCTGCGGCGCCGGGGGCCGATAGTAGTAGGCAAGGCTTCCAAGATCATGCAGCAGGAAGAGGCGCTCACTGTAGTGCGTTTGCGCGGCCGGGGTTTCGTACAGGTCGTTCGATATGAAATAGTCCATTGTGGGGATGCCTGTCGTGTCAGGATGGCCGAACGACACGCACTGGACCGGTGCAAGCCGCGAGAATGCCAGCCAATAACTGAAAGGCTCCATCCCGATGTCTTGATAGAAAAGGACGTCGAGCTCGAGCGCTTCGATCAGGCGCCGGGCTGCGGCCAGGTCCTCGGGTACCACGACGCTCCGCTCGGCGTGCTGGCGAATGAATCGCGAGTAGTCGTCGTCGATGACAGGCGCCACGAAAATTGCCGTCACTTCAAACTCAGCGCGCGCAACACCAGCGAACAGGCCACGACTGTGCGTCCGATGCTGTGATTGTGGAAGAACTTTGAAAGCAGTCCGACGCGAATACGCTCGCCGGCCCTGTGTAGACGGCGCAATGCGGTGCCACATATTCGAGCGACGGACACATGCGGCGATACAGGGCGGCATATTTGATCTGGAGCGCGCGATTATTCTTGCCGTGGAATGCCAGATAGAAATTCGTCCACATGGCCGCATCCATCGGGTGGTCCATGTGAAGCATTTGTCCGCGAGCAGCGAGTCAAGCTCGGCGTCGACGCGCGCGCGTTCCGCCTCCATGGCCTCGCGCGAGTGGATGATCGGCGAAACGAGGGTCGCGAGCTTGACGCGTGCGCCGGGGCGAGCTGCGATGCTGCAGGCCTGTTGATAGGATTCCTCGCCCCGGAGATTTCACCCAGGGACTGTTGCACGATGCCCAGGCGTTCCCTCGCAACACTGTCCATCGGACGCAGGCGACATGCCGCCTGCAGCCGCGTCGCGGCGTCCGCCAGGCGACCCGCCTGCTGCAAGATATCGGCCTCCTGGATCAGCAGGTCTGCGGCGAGAGGCGAGCCGGGTTCAAGCGCCAAGGCATTGGCAATGCATTGGGCGGCGGCATCCAGCGCACCAACTTCCCGTGCCAGCACACCCAGACCACACCACGCCTCGGACGACGGCTGGATTTCCAGCGCCCGCCGATATAGGGCCTTGGCTTCGGCAAGGCGGCGGGATTCATGCATCTTCCGCGCCTCGTGCAACAACGATAGGCTCGTCGCCTGGCGTCGTCTTTGTTCTCCCACTCCCGGTGGTCTCCAAAAGGGCCGCCTGCTCAATCGCGCAGCACGGTGGTTCCTTCCGCGAACCTGAATATCACGGGTTGACGATCCGGCGGATCGGGTCGGCGGCGCTTGCCGTTGAGCGGAGGCTGCGGAGAACAAAGCACTATGACCGCTCTTCGCTGCGGATTCAACCGGTGGATGCAACACACTAGAGACTGCGTAAGCAGGAGGAGTGTTGCAGATGAAGCAGAGACCGCGGATCCATTACACGGAGAGCCAGAAGGCGCTGATGTGGGAGCGCTGGCAAAAGGGTGAGTCTCTACAGCAGATCGCCCAGTTATTTGATCGGAACCACTCGTCGATACAGCCGATCCTGGCTGCGACAGGCGGGATCCGTCCGGCCCCGCGATGTCGCTCCCGATTGGCGCTGACCCTGGCCGAACGGAAGAGATCTCGCGCGCGGTAGTGGCGGGTCATTCAAGCCGTGCGATAGCAGCGCAACTCGGCCGAGCGCCGTCCACGATCAGTCGGGAGATGAGGCGCAACGGTGGCCAAGAATGCTACCGAGCCAGTCAGGCTGACCAGTCCGCCTGGGATGGGGACGGCGCCCGAAGACCGGTAAACTCGCCGCGGACCGCGAGCTGGCGCGCATCGTGGCAGGTAAGCTCCAACTGCAGTGGTCACCGGAGCAGATTGCCGGTTGGCTCAAGCGCACCTATGCCAACGACACGAGCCGTCAGGTGTCACACGAGACCATCTATCGCAGCCTTTTCATCCAGGCCCGCGGTGCGCTGAAGAAGGAACTGGTGGAGCATTTGCGGCGTACCCGAGTAATGCGCCGTTCGCGCCATCACACTATGAAGACGGACAAGCACGGCAAGATCACCGACACCGTCTCAATCAGCGAGCGTCCTGCCAGCGTTGCAGATCGGGCGGTACCCGGTCACTGGGAAGGCGACCTGCTGTTCGGGAGCAAGAATCACCCAGATTGCGACCCTGGTCGAGCGCAATACACGCTATGCGATGCTGGTAAAGGTTATGGGCAAAGATACTGAGACGGTCATCAACGCGCTGATCAAGAATGCTCGCAAGTTACCGGAGGAACTCTACCAATCGCTGACCTGGGATCGGGGCAAAGAAATGGCCGACCACAGGCGGTTCACCTTGGCGACGGACATCCCGCAAGTATACTCTGCGATCCACAAAACCCTTGGCAGCGCGGGACCAACGAAAACACGAACGGACTATTGCGACAGTATTTCCCAAAGGGAACGGACCTGTCGGGCTACTCACAAGCGAAGCTCAACGCAGTGGCAAGGAGATTGAATGAGCGCCCAAGAAAAACACTAGACTACGAAACACCCGCCGAACGATTCCACCAAACTGTTGCGTCGATCGGTTGAATCCGCAGCTGATGTCCGTCACTGGCGAGGGAACCGTTGAGTAACGAGCGGAAGTTCGACATCTTGCCGCCGCCTGTCTCATCGCTTCGGGCCGCCGAGTTGTTCGGCGCGAAATCTCGCATGATCGCGAGCGCGCCGTGTCACGGGTATGACAGTGACGCCCAGCCCCCCAGGATCAGCGCCATTCCCGCATAACGCATCGCGCTGTAGCGCTCACCGAAGATCAGCGCCGCGGCAATGGCACCGGTGCAGGGCGCAAGCAACGTGAAGGGCGCGACCGAGGCTGCCGGGTATCGTGCCAGCAGATAGCCCCAGATGGCGTACGCCAGCACCGTCGCGACTGCGCCGAGGTAGACCACTGCAAGGATGCTCGTCCAGGAGGCACCCAGGACGGCGTGCCAAAGCGAGGGTACGCCATGGTCGAGTCCGGACACGAGCAACGCCGGGAGCGGCGGAATCAGGCTGAGCCATACGACGAGCGAGAGCACCGGGATCGTCCCCATGCGCTTGACCAGGACGTTGCCGACCGCCCAGGCTGGAATGCGCCGGTAATGGCGAGGCCGAGCGCCGGGATCGTGAGATCGCCGCCGGTGGTTGCGCCGATCAGCGCCAGTCCCAAGAAGGCCACCGTCATTCCCGCGATCTGACGCCACGTGGGGACGTCGCGCAGGAACAGTGCGGCGAGCAACACGGTAAAGAATACCTGCGTCTGCTGCGTGACCGAGGCAAGCCCTGGTGGCAGGCCCTGCGCGTAGGCGAAGAACA
This sequence comes from uncultured beta proteobacterium, assembly GCA_963701885.1. GTDB lineage: Bacteria > Pseudomonadota > Gammaproteobacteria > Burkholderiales > Casimicrobiaceae > VBCG01. Next base: position 77,631 of record CAVPBR010000023.1, on the reverse strand, counting down.
GGAAGAGAAATTGACCGACCGTCGAACCATGGCCCACGAGTATCAGCATCGACCACGAAATCGCGGGTCGCGGCAGCACCAGGACCGGAACGCAGGCGACGATGAACCGCAATGCCACGAGCTGTGGCGCAGAAAAGCTCTCCAGGCCGAACTTGATGAATACGAACGCGAGCCCCCAGATCACGGCCGTGAGAGCGGCAAGCGCCGTGTCGCGACGCGTCATCGATCGTCGTCGAATTCGATGACGAGGCAATCCCCTGTGGCGCGCGCCGTCGCGCCCAAGTGGCTGGACAGCTCAGCGGCGACAGATTTTAACGCCCACACGAATTGTCGACGTTCGCCTCGACGCGTTCGCGTGGACCTGAAATCCCGACGGCGGCGACCACCTTGCCGTAGCGATCGAACACCGGCGCGGCGATACCCCAGACCGATGCGCGCCATTCCCCGCGGTTTATCGCGAAGCCGGCGCGCCGCGTCGCCGCCCACATCTCGCGCAACCCCGGCGGCTCCCACGTGCGTCGTCCCGGTCCATCGCTTCGCGGTCCGTCCAATCTCGACGATCTCGTCCGCGTCGCGCCAGGCGAGGAGCGCTTTGCCGGTCGCGGTCGCATAGGCGGGCGAGCGTCCGCCGACCTTGGTATAGGCGCGAATTGGATGCAGACCATCCACTTTCTCGACGTACATCGAGTGACCGTCCTCGTATACCGCGTAATGCGCAGTCTCGCCGGTACTTTCAACCAGGTTGCGCAACAGCGGGATCACTTCGTCTCGGACGGCTTCTGAGTCGACGGCGTTGCAACCGATCCGCCACAATTTGAGGCTCACCGCGTATTCGCCGTGGGCCGTACGCCGCACGAAGCCGTGATGCACCAGGACCTGAATCAGGCGGAGTAACATAGACTTGGGAGGCGGACCTCAGTCGCAATTTCCGTCAGCGTCCGTCGCGGCGACAAGCCTATGCACTCGAGCACCAGCAGGGCCTTTCCGACCGAGCTTATCCGTCGCGTGGCAGGGGTCTCCGCCGGCGCGCGACTCGCCTTGGCGGCCCGGGTTCGTTGCGCAGCGGGCCTCATGGCACCACCTGCCTGCGCGCCGCCCGCTCTTGGCCGATGCGCCGCGCGTACGCGCCGAGTCGATCGGCAAGGCCCTCGGGCGCAAGCGAGCGCGCCAGCTCGATCGTGTCCAGCTCCGAGGACGTATCGCGCGTCAGTCGAAGCGTTGCGTTGAGCGTTGCGGCGTCGAGTGCTTTCGAGCGTTGCAGGATTTCGTCGACGCGGCCCGATAACTCAGCGTCGCGCAAAGCTCGCTCAGCAGGCCACAGCGTTGAGCTTCGTTTGCATCGAGCACTTCACCTTCGATCAGGATCTCGCGGCCGTTGGAGTCCGACGACCGAGGCAAGCTGACGTGTGCCGAGGACGACGCCGAATCGGTTTCCGGGGAACGCAAAGCGGCTGGCGGGGGTGCCCAGGCGGTAATCGCAGGACGCGACCAGGTCGGCACCCGCACCGAACGCAGCGCCACGCACTACGGCAATGGTGAGGGCCGGCGCGCGACGTCGTATTCGAGCAGATTCTCGGTCGCGGTGAAGCGTTCCTGAGCCTCCATGTCGGTTGCCCGATCGATGTCTGCGAGATCGAAGCCGGAGAAAGCGTTCGCCGGCGCTCTCGAAGACGATGCATCGCGCGTCGCTCGCCCATGCCGTGCGCAGTGACGACTGGACTCGTCGACAAGCTGCCGGGACAGCGCGTTCGCGCGTCGCGCATCGTCGAGCACCAGACGCCACACCCCCGGCTGCGAACGGTCGCGCTCGACGCGAAGGAGTTGCGTCACGATGTGGCGCGCTGCCGGCGGGGTACACCGCTCCATTCGGCGAGGACCTGGCCGGTATGCTCGCCCAGGCGGGGCGGAGGCAACAGCGCGCGCACCCGATGGCCGCCGAGGCGGACGGGGAATGCCACGGTCGGGGTGGTGCCCACGACGGGAACCGGCATCTCCTGGATGAGCCCGTTCGCAACCAGCTCGGCGTCGCCAAAATGTCGGCGAAGCTGTTGACGGGCCCGCTCGGCACGCCGCGACGCTTGAATTCATCCAGCCACTCGCGCGCAGTGCGAAGCGCGAATACGTCCTGCAATATCGCCGCGAGCGCCTTCTGGTTCTTCGCCCGCAGCGCGATGCTGCCGAACCGCGGATCAGCCATCAGCTCGGTTTTGCCCGTCGCCATGCAGACCTCGCGCCACAAGTCGTCATTGCCCGCCGCAATGATGAATTGGCTGTCGCTCGCGTCAAACGCCTGGTACGGTGCGTTGCGCGGGTGCGCCGATCGAGCCGCGTGGGCGCGACACCGTCCCCCAGAACTCGCTGGTCTGCAGCGCCGAGATTCCGAGCAGGCAGTCGAGCATCGCGCAGTCGAGATGGATGGCACGATGCTCGAGCGTGGCGAGCGAGCGGGCGGCAACGATCGTGTATGCGGCGTACAGCCCGGCGGTGAAATCGGCCACCGGCACGCCGGACTTTGCCGGCGGTCGACCCTCTTCGCCGGTCACGCTCATCAGTCCGAGGCTCCCTGCACGACAACGTCGAAGGCACCCCGTGTAGCCGACAGCCCATCCTGGCCATATCCGGAAATCGAGCAGTAGACGATCTCGTTCTGCAATTTCGCCGCCGCGTCGAAGCCAACGCCGAGCCGATCGAGCACGCCCGGACGGTAGTTCTCGATCACGACGTCGGAGTGCCACCAGAAGACGCGCACGCGCGCCAGTTGATCCGGCTGCTTGAGGTCGGCGACGACGCTGCGCTTGCCGCGATTGAGCGAAGCGAAGTTGAGGCTGAAGCATTCCGCCGCCGTGTCACCCACCAGCGGCGGCCACTGCCGCAGGCCGTCGCCATCCGGCGGCTCGACCTTGACGACGTCGGCGCCAAGGTCGGCCAGCAGCATGCCGCAAAAGGGAGCTGCTGCAATGTGCCCGGACTCGAGCACGCGCAAGCCGGCGAGCGGCGCACAGGGCGCGTTCTCATTCATGCTGCGGCAACCTGCGCGAGACTTTCCACACCGGTCTCGACCATCTGCCGGTAGACGGTCAGGCGGTCGTCCAGTTCTCAGCCTTCGATCGTGATCGCCTGCGTGGGACACATGCGGGCGGCCTTCTCGACAGCGCTTCGAAGGCTTTCGGCCGGCTGTTCCTGCAGCAGGTAAAGCATGCCGTCGTCGCGCACTTCGAAGACCTCCGGCGCGGCCATCATGCACAGGGCATTGCCCATGCAGGCATCGAGATCGACAACGATCTTCATGCCTGGACTTCGCGGATGTTGCGCTCGGGCGCGTATCGCGCCATGTCAAGGGTCGAGGGCGACGTTGCGAACAGCGAACCACCTTCGGCTGTTTCCATGCGTGCCAGGACGCGCCGGGCATGTACGACGCCGATGTCGGACCGAACATTGAGCTCGTGATACCGAGTTCCGTCGGACAGCGTGTCGGGGAGGTCGAGCATCTCCTGCTGCTTCGCCAGGGCCCATTCGTCCTGGGCGACGACGGCGGGAAACTCGAACGCCATTCCCTGAGCCAGCGTCATCGACGGATCGGGCGGAAAGCGCACGCCGCCCTTGGTGATCATGATCCAGTGCCACTCGAGGTGATGCTCGTCGATCGGGGTGTCGGTGTGGCACAAAATGTAGCCGCGCTCAGCATCCGTACCGAGCGCACCGGGCGGGGCGACCCGGAGTTGAACGCGCACCAGTCCCGGGCCGATCATCGCGTGCGTATGCTCGCGGTCCACGAGGCTCAGGCCGAACCAGCGCTCATAGTACGGTGGCAAGCGGTAGTTCTGCACGCTGCGTGTGGTCATGACCTGCGGGTTGCCGTCAACCGCTCCTTCCACCAGTCCGACGGGGATCAGCGAATTGGCGCGGTCGCCGATGTTTCCGTCGTGCAGAGGAAAGAAGTGCGTGATGTCGAGCAGGTTCTCGATCAGCAGGCGATAGTTCGGCGCGAATCCGTATCGGGGGGTCGGATATGACCGCCTCATAGTGGGCATCGACGAGTTCGGGTATGCGCGGAGGGGCCACGCCGTCCATCTTCGCGGTGTCCCCGGGCCACAGCCAGACCAGTCCGTCCTGTTCGATCACCGGATAGGCGTGGAGTTGGGCAGCCGGTGAAATCGGAATGTCGCGCTGCATGGGAATCTCGACGCAGCGGCCGCTGCTGTCGTAGCACAGGCCGTGGTAGGCGCAGCGAAGTATGCCGGTGTCGAGCAGCTTGCCTTCCCACAACGGGAACCGCTTGTGGCAACAGCGGCCGTCGAACGCGACGACGCGACCCTCCTGCGCGCGCCACATGACAATCGGCAGCCCGGTGATGACTTTCTTTTCGAGCGCGTACTTGAAGTTGCGGGACAGGCCGGCGACGTACCAGGTATTTCGAATCATTTTGGGACCTTTCAAAACTCCCAACATACGGATCGCTATTTCACATGTCGAACATATCATCCCGACCCGTCGCTGTCAACGAGTGTGCAGATGCGGATCGTGTCCGCACCGTGCGTTTACGCGCGCCGGGAGCCCTCAGCTCAGGTAGACCTGCGCGACGAGCTCGGCGAGATCGAGCCCGGCGGCGGCACGGGAGAAGCGCACTCGCCCATGCGACAGCGCGTAGGCCCATTCGGCAAACTCGAGCGCCAGCGTCGCATTCTGCTCGACCAGAAGAACCGAAATGCCCTGCTGACTGAAACCGGCGATCACCTCGAAGATGTGCTCGACGATGATCGGTGCAAGGCCCAGGCTGGGCTCGTCGAGCAGCAGGAGCCTCGGGCTCGCCATCAGCGCTCGACCGATCGCGAGCATCTGCTGCTCGCCGCCCGACAGTGTTCCCGCGAGTTGCCCCAGTCGATCACGCAGCGCCGGGAACAGGTCGACGATGCGGTCGAACTCCGTTCGCGCATTGCCGCGAGCGTAGCTGCCAAGCGTGAGATTCTCGCGCACGGAAAGCCCGGGGAAAACCTGGCGACCCTCGGGACAATGGACAATGCCGCGGCGCACGATCACCGACGGATCGAGCCGCGAGATGTCCTCACCGTCGAATCTGATCGTGCCCTGCGCGGGATGCACGATCCCGGAAATCGCCTTGAGCGTGGTCGATTTCCCCGCACCATTGGCCCCCAGCAAGGCGACGACCGAGCCATCAGGGACCTCGAGACTGATGCCTTGCAGAACGTGCACATGGCCGTAATCGGACATGCACGCCCTCGAGCGTCAGCACGTTGCGGCCTCGGCCGTGCGGCGACGGCCGGTTCCGAGGTAGCAGCGCACGACCTCGGGATCGCAGCGCACCTCGGAGGGCGGCCCCTCGGCGATCTTGCGACCGAAGTTCATCACCGTCATCCGCTCCGCAATCGCCGCCAGCAACTCGATATGGTGCTCGATCATCAACACCGCGCAAGTCTTGCCCGCGGCCTCGATGCACGCCAGAAGCCGCGGCACCTCGGCTTCGGCCAGCCCCGCGAACGGCTCGTCGAGCAGCAGCAGCTTCGGGCGCGAGACCAGCGCGCGCGCAACGTCCAGCAATTTCTGGTGGCCGTACGGGAGATCCGCGGGCGAGGCGTCACGCAGATGCCACAAGTCGACGTCGCGCAGCAGGTGCTCCGCACGCTCGCGCGCGCTCGCCTCTTCCGCGCGCGTCGAGGGGGTCAGGAGCGCGCCTTCGAGGCCGGTCGTGGTCTCGACGTGAAGTCCGACGAGCAGGTTCTCGAGCACCGTCAGGGTGGGAAACAGCTCGGCGCGTTGAAAGCTTCGCGCAATTCGCGCGCGCATGACTTGATGCGGCCGCAGCGTGAGCAGGTTCATCCCGTCGAGCCGGATGCTTCCCCCGGCAACAGGACAAAGGCGGCTAAGCACGTTGATCAGGGTCGTCTTGCCGGCGCCGTTGGGCCCGACCAGGGCAAAGATGCCGGTATCGGGAACGTCGAGATCCAGGCGGTCGACCGCAACGAGCCCGCCAAAGCGCACCGTCACCTGACGCGCCTCAAGCATCGGCCGAAACTGCGTCGGAACCGCGCCGGCTTCTCGACAATTGCGGTGGCGTGGGAGGCCGCCCGCGCAGCAATTGCTTGAGCCCGCCCGGGAAGAACAACACCATCACGACGATCATGCCGCCGACGATCGCCAGCGACAGACCGCTGACGGTTGCGGCCAGGTGCTTGACGGCATCGACGATCATCGCTCCCCCAATGGTCCCCGGGATCGAACCCATGCCGCCGACGACGACCATGGCGAAGAACAGAAGTGCGACTTCGATCCCGAAGTCTTCGGGCGCGACGAATCCCGCCAGAAACGCGTATATGCCGCCGGCCAGACCTGCAAGGAAGGCGCTGCAAACGAATGCCAGGACTTTGGTACGCGCCACCGGCACGCCCATTGCGGCGGCGGCAACCTCGCTGTCCTTGATCGCGGCGAACGCGCGGCCGATACGCGTGCGCGTCAGATTCCCGACGAGCAGCGACACGACGACCAGCGCGACAAACGCGACGTAATACATCCGCAGCGGCGTGCCAACGTCGAGCCCGACCAGCGTTGGCCGGTGCAGATGCACGCCCTGGTCACCACCGGTCAGCGTGTCCCAGACCAGCGCGATCTGGTCGATCGCAATGCCATAGCCAAAGGTCACGATGCCCAGATAGTGGCCTCGCAGCCGCGCCGCCGGGAAACCAACGACGAGGCTCGCGACGCCGGCGAGCATTCCACCGGTGAGCATGCCGCCCAGCAGTCCGAGCCCGAAGCGCTGGTTGAGGATCGCCGCAGTGTAGGCGCCGACGGCGAAGAACCCGCTGTGGCCGAGCGATATCTGGCCGCTACGCCCCATCAGCAAATCGAGGCTCAGTGCGACGATCGAATAGATGAAGAATTCGGAGACGACAAACAGCCAGTACACCTGCCGCTGGCCGATCAGTTGCAGCACGATCGGCAGCAGTGCGCCCGACGAAGCAAGGCCCCAGCCGTGAGTTTGTTGCGCAGCACGTCGACAGCTCCCGGAACTTCTCGTGCGTTGTCCTACACCTTCTCCACCAGCTTGCGGCCGAACAGGCCGTCAGGTCGAACGTACAGCACCAGCAACAAGAGCCCGAACACGATCGACATCGCAAGTTGCGGAGCCAGGAAGGCGTCGATCAGGTTCACGATGACACCCACCAGCAGGCCTCCGACGACCGCGCCGGCGAGCGAGCCGAAACCGCCCAGAATCGCCGCCACGAAGCCATACACGATGATCGTGTCCATCATGTTGGGCGTGACCGACGTCGTCGGCGCGGCGAGGATCGCGGCAACCGCACCCAGCATGACGCCGATACCCCAGGCGATGCCGAGGACGCGTCCGATGGGAATCCCCATGAGCCGCGCGGCATAGACGTTCTCGGTGATCGCCCGCATGCCGAGGCCCAGCTTGGTTGCGCCGAGCAACGCGCCGAGCGCCAGCCCGAGCACGATCAGCAGTCCGAGCTGCACCACGTCCTGCGGCCGAAGGACCAGGCTGAAGAACGTCACCGGGGCGATCGCGATCGGCACCGTCATCGCGCGCGGCATATAGCCGAATCCCAATCCGAGCATGCCTTCCAGAAACATGTACAGGCCGAGCGTGACGACGATTTGCGTCATGACCGGGGCCCCGCGAAGCCGGCCGAGCAGCAGTGCCTGAACCACGACGCCCAGGAAGAACGCGGCCACGATGGCCCCGCCCAGAGCCAGCACGAAGCCGACGTGCGCAGTGGAGAGCAGGACATAGGCGACGTAGGTCGCCGCCATGCCCATCGCGCCCTGGGCGAAGTTCACCACGGTGCTCGCGTTGTAGATGACGACGAGCCCCAGCGCGGCGAGGGCGTAAAGGCTACCCTGCGCCAGGCCCGCCAGCGCGATTTGCAGGACGAGCTGCGTCACGGGCCGCCGGGCCGCCCTACTTCACTGCGGTCGCGCCGTCGAACGTGCTTCCCGGGACGATTTCCCACTTGCCGCCCTTGGCCTGCCATAATGTCTGGCAGCAGGCGCCCTCGTGCCGCTGCGACGAGTAGTTGATCTTGCCCGCGATGGTCTCGTAGTCGTGCAACGACTCGAGTTGCGCAACAAACGCCTCGCGCGTGACCGGTCCCTTGATGTGCTCGAGCCCGGCGTAGGCAACCTGGCCGGCGAGCCAACCCCATGCGGCGTAGATATCGGGCGCGTGGCCCGAAGCGTACTTGCCCATGGCGTCGACAAACGCTCTCGAGCGCGGATCGGAACTCCCCGGCGGGGGCAGGAATGCCGTGCAATACGCGCCTTCCAGCGAAGGTATGGTCGTGAATATCCCGCCGTATCCGCAGGCGGACGAGGTCAGGATCCGCGCCGGGTGGTAATCGAGGCTCGCCATCTGATTGAGGATCTGGGCACCCGAGGTGGCGATCGTCGCCAGCATGACCACCTTGACGCCTGCCGACTTCAGCTTGATGGCGGCGCTGCTGAAGTCGACCTGCGACGGCACGTAAGGGATCTCGAGGTCGACCTTGCCGAGCTCGCTCTTGATCCCCGCGAGAATCGGCTTGCCGAACCCATCGTCCTGATAGATGACCGCGGTAGGTTGGCCGGCGAAGTGCTTCTTCACGTACGCGCCCATCGTCTTGCCGTCGGTCGTATAAATCGGCCACGCCGGAAAGACGTACTTGAGCCCGGGTTCGTAGAAGATCGGGCTTCCGCTGCCCATCGATACCAGCGGCACCCCCGCTTCGTTCAGGCTCTTGTAGACCGCGGCGGTCGTTGGGCTGCCGATGCTTCCCACGATCGCGAAGACGCGATCGTCGTAGACCAGCTTCTTGTCGAGCGCAGTCGTCTGCGACGGTTGATAGCCGTCGTCATAGCTGATCAGTTGCAGCTTCTTGCCGTTGACGCCGCCGCGCGCGTTCACCCAGCCGATGAATGCCTCGAGCCCCCACTTGGAAGCGCCGATCGGCGCTTGCGGGCCGGATTGCGCCGCCGTCTGGCCGAGGACGATCGTGTTCCCCTCGACCGTGCCACCGGGCGCTTCCGCGGCGCTCGCAGGCTGCGAACCGAGCGCTCCCCCGACGATTCCGGCGCCCACCACCATTGCGATGCGAAACGTCACGCGTGCCATCATTCCTCCTGAGGCAAAGTCTCATTATGTGGAACGTTGATTCACAAAATAAATCTAGCACGCGTTCCCTGCGTCCCGCAAGCAACGAGCCAACGTCGGCGATTCCCCCCACCAGCGCGCCGCCCACGAATCGCAGTATTTCGGCTTGGGCGAGCGAACTCGCGCCATCGCTGCGGGCGTCCTGCGGGCAATTGAGCAGATAGCCACAATGTGACCAAGAGGGGTTGATTTCCGGTATCATTTCCATCGATGATGGAAGTATGGAAACCAAATCCGTGCTGTCCGCGCTGACAGGCTTGGCGCAAGAAACCCGTCTCGCCCTGTTTCGGCTCCTCGTTGAACAAGGGCCTGAAGGGCTCGCCGCGGGCGTGATTGCCGAAAAGCTCGGACTCGCCAACGCGACGCTGTCCTTTCACCTGAAGGAAATGGCTCACGCCGATTTGATAAAGGCGCGTCAGGTTGGCCGCTTCATCTACTACAGCGCCAACTACACGACGATGAACGAACTGGTCGCGTACCTCACCGAGAACTGCTGCCGTGGGGTGAGCTGCGATATCGCCGGTGTTCCCAAACCCCGAACGAAAAGGAAGGCATCATGAAACGATTTCATGTTCACGTCGCTGTTGCCAACTTGAGCGACAGCGTCGCGTTCTACTCGAAGATGTTCGCCGCCGAGCCTACGGTCCTGAAACGCGACTATGCAAAGTGGATGGTGGAAGACCCGCGCATCAACTTCGCCATTTCGACACGCGGTTCGGCGCCTGGCGTCAATCACCTGGGCTTCCAGGTCGACAGCGAGGACGAGCTGGCCGGCATGCGCGACCGGCTGGTCGCGGCCGATGCGGGACTGGTCGAGGAGATTGGCGCCCACTGCTGCTATGCCGAATCCGACAAGTACTGGGTGACGGACCCCCAAGGCATTGCTTGGGAGGCCTATCACAGCCTGGTTTCCATTCCGATGTTCGGAGTCGATGCCCAAGGCGGCGAGACAAACGCGACTGCCGCCTGTTGTGCGCCGCCCGTGACAAAAGTCGCCGCCACGATTCCGGTGAAGGCGCGAAGCGGATGCTGCTCATGAGCAGCCGCCATTACAACGTGCTCTTTCTGTGCACCGGAAACTCTGCACGCAGCATCATCGCAGAGAGCATTTTGAATTCAGTTGGCAAGGACCGTTTCACCGCATTCAGTGCGGGCAGCCATTCTGGTGGAACGGTCAATCCCTTGGTGCTCGAGTTCTTGAAGGCCCATGGCGTTCCCGCCGACGGCGCCCGCAGCAAATCCTGGGATGAGTTCGCGGCGCCGGGTGCGCCGCAAATGGACATCGTGATTACCGTGTGCGACCAGGCTGCGGCTGAAACCTGCCCTGTATGGCCCGGTCACCCGGCGCAGGCCCACTGGGGCGCCCCGGACCCTGCGGCTCACATGGACAACCCGGACAAGGCCAAGCAGGTCATCCGCGACGTCTTTCACATGATGCAGCGACGAATTTCATTACTCGCGAGCCTTCCCATGGACAAGCTCGACCGCTTGGCGCTGCAAAGTGCAACACAAGCCATTGCCGCCAAGGCATAACGCATCCCGAGCATTCGCGCGTCCCCCACAACCTCGAAAATCCCGATGGCCTCCGCCGTTGCCGACGCACTTCCCGCCCGCATCGGCGGATTCGAACGTAACCTGACCTGGTGGGTGTTCGGCTGCATTGCGGCGGGCATCGTGCTCGGTCAACTGTTCCCGAGCGTCGTCCACGCAGTCGGCGGCCTGACGGTAGCCGAAATCAATCTTCCGGTGGCGGTGCTGATTTGGCTGATGGTCGTGCCGATGCTGCTCAAGGTCAATTTCCACGCGCTGCACGAAGTGCGTCAACACGCACGCGGCATCTGGGTGACGCTGTTCGTCAACTGGGCGGTCAAGCCGTTCTCGATGGCATTGCTCGGCTGGGTATTCATACGTCACATCTTCGCCGCATGGCTTCCCGCGGAACAGATTGATAGCTATATCGCCGGACTGATTATCCTGGCGGCGGCGCCCTGTACCGCCATGGTATTCGTGTGGAGCAACCTGTCCGACGGTGATGCGAATTTCACGTTGAGCCAGGTTGCACTCAACGACACCATCATGCTGTTCGCGTTTGCTCCCATCGTGGCGCTGCTGCTCGGTCTGTCCAGCATCACTGTGCCGTGGGAAACGCTGACGCTGTCGGTCGTCCTCTACATCCTGGTTCCGGTGGTAGTAGCGCAGGTTTGGCGCAAGCGCCTGATAGGCGCACGCGGAACCGCTGCGCTTGCCGCACTTCTGACCCGCCTTCACCCGGTCGCATTGGTTGCCCTGCTCGTCACGCTCGTCCTGCTGTTCGGCTTTCAGGGCCAACAGATAATCGAACAGCCGGTCGTCATCGCCATACTGGCGGTGCCCATCCTCATCCAGGTCTATTTGAACTCGGGCCTCGCTTACTGGCTCAACAAGAAGCTGGGCGTGGCCCACAATGTCGCCTGTCCCTCGGCGCTCATCGGTGCGTCGAACTTCTTTGAGCTCGCCGTCGCCGTGGCCATCAGTCTCTTCGGATTTCAATCCGGCGCCGCGCTCGCCACCGTAGTGGGCGTGCTGATAGAAGTGCCGGTGATGCTTTCCGTCGTGAAGCTCGTGCGGCGCAGCAAGAACTGGTACGAAGGCGCATGACTGCTACTTCCGCTCTTTGCGTCCCTCATCGCGATACGTTTACAACAAGGAACCCAGCCGCTTGAGTGAAAATGTGGTAGCGAGCGAGGGACTCGAACCCCCGACCAAAGGATTATGATTCCTCTGCTCTAACCAACTGAGCTAGCTCGCCGTAACTGAAATATTATAACGCGCGCCGACGAGCGCGGCCTCCCGCCGCGAGCAGCTTCCTCCCCGCGATGCGACGAGAGACAGCGTCGTTCCACGGACCTCCCGTTGCCGTTGCTTCCCGACCTCCCCTGGACTGTCCTCGTGATCCTTCCGGTGATCGCGCTCGTTGCCTACACGATCTTCGGCGCCACGGGATTCGGATCGTCGATCGTCCAGGTCCCTGCACTTGCGCATATCTTTCCGCTGACCTTCGCGGTGCCGCTCGCGACCTCGCTCGACGCATGCGCGGCCGCGACGACGAGTCTCAGGCTGCGGCGGCTCGTGCATTGGGGTGAGGTGCTGCGACTGCTGCCTGCGATCGGGCTCGGGATTGCGATCGGGGCGACGCTGCTGTTCAAGCTGCCGCGAGCGCCGGCGATGCTCGCGCTCGGGATCTTTGTCACCGCCTACGGCGCGTGGGTGCTTGCCGGTCCGCGTGGATTGCGCGAGGCGCCGGGCTGGCTCGCGTGGCCGATCGGCGTCGTGGGCGGCGTGTTCTCGGTATTGTTCGGAACCGGCGGTCCGATCTTCATCGTGTTCCTGTCGGCGCGCATCACTGACAAGGCGGTGCTGCGCGCGACGTCCGCCGCGATCGTGACCTTGAGCGTCTGGACGCGCCTGGTCCTGTTCGCCGTCACCGGGCTCCTGTTGAACGCGAAGCTGGTCATACTCGCGCTGCTGCTGCTCCCGATCATGGTGTTGGGACTGAAGCTCGGCAATCACCTGCACCACGCACTGTCGCGAAGCGGCGTCTTGCGACTGATCGCTGGACTGCTGGTCGCCAATGGCGCGTCGCTGGTGCTGCGCTCGCTCGAATTGCTGCGCGGGCACGCCTGATGGCGAAGCGACCGCGTGCTAGCTGAGTGGGTGCCATCCTTTAGAATCGAGGCCCTGCGTGCATCAGTGCGCGCGCGGATGGGAAGATGAACGCCGGCGCGATCCACGACGTGACGCTCAGCATCAGTGCGGTCGAGCGCGAAACGGGCTTGTCCAAGGACGTACTGCGCGTCTGGGAGCGCCGCTATGGCTTCCCCAATCCGGTGCGCGACGGGCGCGGCGAACGCGAGTACGCGCTCGCCGACATGGTGAAGCTCCGCGCGATCAGGCGACTGATGGATGTGGGCATGCGCCCAGGCAAGCTCATCGGGTTGTCGATGGGCGAGCTCGACGTCCTCGCCGATGCCCGCGCGCCGGCGCACCGCGATCCCGCCAATCCTGCGCTCGCGCGTGAGGCCATTGCGCTGCTGAAGGCCGGCGACCCGGTGGCGCTTCGGCGCGCGCTCACGCGCTGGCTGATGGCTCAGGGCCTGCAACTCTTCGTGTTGAATACCCTGGCGCCCCTCACCCGCGCGTTGGGCGCCGCATTGATGCATGGCGAGATCGCGGTATTCGAGGAGCGCCTGTACACCGAGCAGGCGCAGCAGACACTGCGCACGGGGATCGACGCGCTTGCGCGCGAGCGCGGATCGCCGCGCATCCTGCTGACGACGCTTCCCGGTGCGCAGCACGCACTCGGGCTCCTGATGGCGGAGGCGGTGTTCACCTGCGAAGGCGCACAGTGCATCTTCCTGGGTGTGCAGATGTCGCAGGAGGATGTGCGCCTTGCGGCGCTCGCGTACGAGAGCGAAATCGTCGCGCTGTCGTTCTCGGCGGCGTTTCCGCTGCGGCAGGCGGCCGATGCGCTGGCGGCGCTTCGGCGCGCGCTCCCGGAACACACCGCGCTCTGGGCTGGTGGTGAGGCGATGCGACGCCTGCGCTCGGCACCGCCGGGGGTCGTCCTGGTTGCGGATCTCTCCGCCGCCGCCACGGCGCTGCGTAGTTGGCGCGCGCAGCTTTCGCCTCCCGGCGGCACCTGAATCGCCGCCGCATGTGGCCCGCGTTGACGCTCGGGAGCATCGCGGTGGTAGCGGGTATCGCCTGGTTTCTCGCCATTGTGCATTCGATTCGAGACGGTAGCAGTGTCGCTGCATCGATCGTTGCAGTGCCGCTCGCGTATTGCGTCGTGATCGGCGTTGCGACGGCGGTCGATTTCGCGCTCGCGTGGCTCTATCGCGCGCCACGACCGCCCGTGGTACGCATCGGGCCGGGTGCGACGCTTCGCCTCGTCTGGAACGAGTTGCGGGCACTCGCCGGCGCCGCGCCGCGAATGATGTTCTATCGCCGGCTCGTTCCCGATCGTCCTGGCCCTGAGACCGGCGTGCCGGTGATTCTGGTGCACGGGGTCCTGTGCAATGCCGGGGTGTTCGCGCGGCTTGCACGCTTCCTCGCCACCTGCGGCGTCGACGGTGTCTACGCGCTGTCGTATGGGCCGCCGCTGGCCTCGATCGAGATCTTCGCCGGCCAACTCGCGCGCAAGATCGACACGGTGCTCGCCGCGACGGGCGCGTCGCGCGTTGTTGTCATCTCGCACAGCATGGGCGGTCTGGTTGTCCGTGCCTACCTGCGCAAGCACGGCGCGGCCAGGCTCGCGCGCGTGCTCACGATTGCTGCGCCACACCACGGCAGCGTGCATGCGTGGCTCTTCCCCGGCATGGCGCTCGCGCAACTTCGCCCGGGCAACCCGTGGCTCACGGAGCTCGCGAACGAGCCGATCGATCCGGCGCTTCGTGTGGTATCACTGTGGTCCTGGCACGATTCGATGGTAGCGCCACAAACCTCGTCGCGCCTCGCGGGGACCATCGACCTCCCGATCGTCGGCGTCGGGCACAACGCGCTTCTCGGCGATTCGCGCGTGTTCGCGCAGGTGCTGACCGAGATCGAGGCCGCGCGCTCCGCGCCGGCTGCCAGTGAATGCCTTGGGTAAGTTGGGCGACAGCGGTCTGCTCGGGTGCGGGCTGCTGCGCCTCGCCGCCCTTCTTCCCCCGCGCCGCGGCGGAATCGGGAAACATGTTGTGCGCCGTGTTGAGCAGCGCCTGCGTCGCCTTGGGCGCGATCCCGCCGTCGCGGCTCGGGCCGCGGGCGTCGGCTGATCAGGTCTTGAGCCGGTAACCCGTCCTGAAGATCCACGCGATGATTGCCATGAACAGCGCGAGGAAGACGACGGTCATCGCGAGGCTCACCGGAACGCTCACGTCGGCAATGCCATAGAAGCTCCAGCGGAAGCCGCTGACCAGGTACACGACGGGGTTGAACAGAGTGATCTTCTGCCAGAGCGGTGGCAGCATGTCGATCGAATAGAAGCTGCCACCGAGGAAGGTAAGCGGCGTGACGATCAGCAGCGGAACGAGCTGCAGCTTCTCGAAGCCGTCGGCCCAGATGCCGATGATGAAGCCGAGCAGGCTGAACGTCACCGCGGTCAGCACCAGGAACAGGACCATCCACAGCGGGTGGGCGATCGAGAGCGGCACGAAGAGCCCCGCCGTTGCCAGGATGATCAGGCCAAGGACGATCGACTTGGTCGCCGCCGCGCCGACGTAGCTCACCACGATCTCCAGGTACGACACGGGAGCCGACAGCAGCTCATAGATCGTCCCGGTGAAGCGCGGGAAGTAGATGCCGAACGACGCGTTGGACACGCTTTGCGTCAGCAGCGAGAGCATGATCAGGCCGGGCACGATGAACGAGCCGTAGCTGATCCCGCCGATCTGCTGGATCCGCGAGCCGATCGCCGCACCGAAGACGACAAAATAGAGCGCGGTCGAGATCACCGGCGAAACGATGCTTTGCAGCAGCGTGCGGCCGGTGCGCGACATCTCGAAGCGGTAGATCGCGCGCACCGCGTGGAGGTTCATTTCGCGTCCCTCACGAGGCTCACGAAGATATCCTCGAGCGAGCTTTGCATCGTCTGCAGGTCCTTGAAACGGATGCCGGCACGATCCAGGTCCTCGAGCAGCGCCGCAATGCCGCTCTGGCCCCCACCGGCATCGTAGGTGTAGGTGAGCTCGTTGCCGTCGCGTGCGAGCTCGAGTGGATAACGCGCGAGCGCGTCGGGGATGCTTTGCAGCGGCTCGTGCAGTTGCAGCGTCAATTGCTTGCGTCCGAGCTTGCGCATCAGCTCGGCCTTGTCCTCGACCAGGATCAGCTCACCCTTGCTGATCACGCCGACGCGGTCGGCCATTTCCTCGGCTTCGTCGATATAGTGCGTCGTGAGGATGATAGTCACGCCGCTGTCTCGCAACTCGCGCACCAGGTTCCACATGTCGCGGCGCAGCTCGACGTCGACGCCCGCCGTCGGCTCGTCGAGGAACAGCACCTGCGGCTCGTGAGAAAGCGCCTTCGCGATCAGCAGGCGCCGCTTCATGCCGCCCGACAGCGTCATGATCCGGCTGTCCTTGCGACTCCACAGCGTAAGGTCGCGCAACACTTTCTCGATGTGTGCGGGATTGGGCGCCTTGCCGAAGAGGCCGCGGCTGAACGTAAGCGCACCCCATGGCGTCTCGAAGGCGTCGGTGGTCAATTCCTGTGGCACCAGCCCGATCATCGACCGCGCAGCGCGGTAGTCGGTGACGATGTCGTGGCCGTCGATGCGGACGCTGCCTGCGCTCGGATTGACGATCCCGCAGATGACACTGATCAGCGTCGTCTTGCCGGCGCCGTTCGGCCCGAGGAGCGCGAAGATCTCGCCGCGGCGGATCTCGAGGTCGACGCCTTTCAGCGCCTGGAAGCCCGAGGCGTAGGTCTTGGAAAGGCTCGTGACGGTGATCACCGGCGGCTCGCGATCATTCGAGCTCGCAGGGCGCATGCTCGAGGTCGAGGCGCTCCATCGCATCGCGCGGCGTCGCGCGCGCTCGAACGAGTCGAGAGCCGCATCCTTCTTCGCCCCGCAGGCGAGCCCCGCGACGATGGCGCCGACCTTGCCGATGACCTCGGCCTGGTAGGCACCGAAGGCAATCGCGGCCTCGGCGTGGCGGGGTTCGAGCTCGAGCGCGGTGGTGAGCGCGTCACGGATCTTGCCACCGAAGCCCTGGGCCAGCGCCTTGGCGACCGATGTGCCGTATCCGTAGCGCCCCGGCGCGAACGCGTACAGGTAATTGACACTGGCATCCTTCGGAGCGTCGCGGTGTCGATCACGCGCCAGCCCTGCGCGAGGACTGCACGGATAGGGCCGGCAAGCCCGGCTAATCTGGACACGGAATGGAGCGTGTGGCGGTTCCCCGACGAACGCAAGCCAGCAAACATGAGAAAGCACGGCTGGGCAGGTTCACGTCTTCGCTCCAAGATGCGATACGTACAATAGCACCATGGAGCCCTCTTCGCAGGTTCCAATCGCCCGATGCAATCGCCAATGCTGCCGCTGCTACGCAATTCCCGATGCCGTCAGCTGATAGCCGTACTTGCTGCAATAGTCTTGTGGGCCGCCTATCATCCTGCAACAGCGAACCAGTTTGTCACGCCCGTGTGTTATCTGCCGGGTGGCTGCATGATGTTTTCACCGGCCTCGCCGACGTCAATCCAGAAAGTCGGTATCTCGATTGTGGCGTTTTCGGGCCTGATGGATGGGTCCAGGCCCCGATCCTGATTTCAGGTCAGCTTGACGTATCCGCCTCGCCTTCGGCGGTTCCGAATTACGCGGGCCTTTGGTGGAAGTCTCCGGCCGGCTCGGAATCGGGCTGGGGCATCAACTTCGCGCAGCAGGGGAGCATTATCTTTGCGACCTGGTTCACCTACGACCTCTCGGGCAACGGTTGGTGGCTCTGATGACGGCGTCTGCGACCGGACCCGATACCTTCGCTGGAACCCTGTATCAGACGACCGGACCGGCGTTCGACGCCGTCCCCTTCGATCCCTCGCTCGTGGTCCGGACCGCAGTGGGAACGGCCACGCTCTCGTTCACCGATGCGAACAACGGAACCTTCGCTTACACGGTGAACGGCGTCTCGCAGGCGAAGGCGATCACGCGGGAGGTATTCGGAACGGTGCCGAACTGTACGTTCGGGGTCGAGCCCGATCTGACGCAGGCGTCCAACTATCAGGACCTGTGGTGGGCATCTCCTGCGGGCGTCGAATCGGGTTGGGGCGTCAATCTCACGCAACAAGGCGATACCATCGTCGGCACCTGGTTCACCTATGACCACGATCACTCGCCGCTGTGGCTGCTGGTCGCCGCGCCCAAAGTCGCTCAAGGAACGTATTCAGGGACGCTCTATCGCACGACCGGTCCCGCGTTCAATGCGGTGCCGTTCAACCCCTCCGCCGTCGTCGATACCCCGGTCGGAACGGCGACCTTCAGCTTTGCCGATGGTAACAATGGGGTGTTTCGATACACCGTAGGCGGTGTAACGCAATCGAAATCGATTACCCGCGAGGTCTTCAGGTCGCCAGGAACGGTTTGCCAGTAGGCAGCGGCCCGGGGTAGCCAATTGCCGGACACGAGCGCGGATTGGCATACCAGGCCGCGAACGTGAGCAGGTGCAGCGCATCGTAGGCTGCGCGCTTCTGGGTCCAGCGACTGCCTCGCAGGCTGGCAAGAAACCGCCCGGCATCGGCAAGCGTCACGTCGGCCCATGGCGCGCGTATTCCGGCCAGCCCGATGCGCAGTGGAGCGAAGGTGAGTAGCGCGAACAACGAGCCGAGTTCCTCGCGCGCGATCGGAGTGAGTCCGGTGATCGGGTAGTCGATGGCGCCGAGCGCTTCGGCGAAGTCGATGCGGCGGCGGGTTCGGTTCACGATTCGGAGTGATGCGCGGTTGGCATGACGGAGGAATTTGGCGAGCAGGTGCACCGCGCGACGCGTGCGCACGAAAAGACGCGCACACCCGCCTCGCCACTTTGGCGGCGACGTCAGGGTAGCGCTCGATCGCTACGTCGGCATGCGGATGCTGCGAGCTGCACTTGGCCTGATGCGCAAGCCCGCGCGTGGGACAGGACTGGCCGCGCTGCAGAACTTTCTGGAACGCGGCTTCGATGCGTTCGGCAAGATGCGCGGCGCGGTCGAATTCCTTGCGATCGTCGAAAGCCGCGAGAGCGCAATCCACGATGCAATCGTCGCAGGGTCCGATGCGCCGTTTCCCGACCCGCGGGCCTGACCCTTGCGGCGCCGCGCGTGGTGCGCACGCCGTACGCGCTGGGCGAAGACCGGCGCCCGGACGATTGCGGCGAGGCGAGCTCAGGCGCTGCGCGTGCCCGACAGGGCGTCGAGCTGCGTATGGATCTCGCGCTCGATCGTCGGCTTGAGCGCCGAGAGGAGCAGGCCGAGCTTCACGTCGAGCCGGATCTCGGTCGGGCTCACCTGCATCCGCCCCGCAAGCCCAGGGCGCTCAAAGACGACGTCGTCACCTTCCCAGGTGTAGCTGAGGCCGAAACGCTCGTGCAGGTCGCGCGCGAGCCGGTCCGCGATGTCCTTCGCCGTGCGGTGGGTGAGCCGGTGCTGCTTCGCGATCGAGATCGACGCCATGGCCGGGGCTTCCTCCACTCAAAGTATAGAACCCTGCGGCATCCTGCGCGCAGCACGTTCCCGGGTGCGGGTGCGCGCGCGTGCGCATGTGCAGTGGATCCCCGAATCGGGCAAAGATAGGCACTGGATTGAGGTCTTCCCAACGTCCCGTCCGGCCGCAGGCGACCCCAAGCGGCCGTTCAACGCCGCAGTTCGACGGCGGCTTGCAAAGGCCGACCGCTGCATCCATTTGCTCGCGTAAGTCCGTGGCCGAGAACCATTCGCAACACCTCGTTGGCAACATTATTTGTGCCAAAAGGGAACCTATTTGCGCTTGCCAGCTTAATGATTGAGCCACACCATGTCGACCAAACGCCTTGAATAATGCGAGCTATGCGAATCATGAAACTATTTACCGGATTGAAAAAAATCAGGGAGTTTGAAAGGCTGCAACTACCGTTCCTGAAGTCCGTAATCGATTTCGATATCCTCGTTGCGATTGGATATGCGGAAGAGCTAGGGCAACCACTAACGCTGAAACAGCTCTTTCTGATGGGCATCAGTTCGCGCACGACGGTGCGCCGCAAATTATCCAGGCTGATTGAGCAAAGGATCGTAATCCGACGCAAACATGCGAAGGATCATCGTGCCAGCATCCTGACCATTTCTTCTTCGACCACCAAATTGCTGACGAAGTACGTTGGCGCGCTTGCGGCCATTTCAGCGACACACTTCAAATAGGTTTCCGAATGTCTGTCTGCAGGGGCGCTCAGACAAGACTTCGAAAACGCGCATTCGCCTAGACGAGGCCGTATGAGAACAATCTTCGCAGGTGCGCCCGACTTTTGACTTTGCCTCTTTCGGCATTCGTCCGTGAAGGATGGGACCCCGCTATGCCGGCACCGCAGAGCCCTCATCAGAACCATCTACTCGACGCCCTGCCCAAGCGCGACTTCGGCAGGCTCGCGCCGCATCTGGAGCTGGTTCGGCTGCCGCTCGGGGAGATCCTCTACGAGCCCGGGGTCAAGCTGCATTACGTTTACTTCCCGACGACGTGCATCGTGTCGCTGCTCTACGTCATGGAGGATGGCGCGTCGGCCGAGATCGCGATCGTCGGCAACGAAGGGATGCTCGGCATATCGCTTTTCATGGGGGGCGACACTACTCCAAGCAACGCGGTGGTGCAGAGTTCTGGGCACGCCTTCCGCCTCAAGGCTCAGTTGCTGAAGGACGAGTTTGGGCGCTTTGGTCCGTCGATGCATCTGCTGCTGCGCTACACCCAAGCGTTGATCACCCAGATGGCGCAGACGGCCGTGTGCAACCGGCACCACTCGGTCGACCAGCAATTGTGCCGATGGCTTCTGCTGAGCCTGGACCGCCTGGCTACCAATGAGCTGACGATGACGCAGGAATTGATCGCCAACATGTTGGGCGTGCGGCGCGAAGGCGTCACCGTGGCGGCTGGGAAGCTGCAGGACGCCGGACTGATTCGATATCAGCGCGGCAAGATCACCGTGCTCGACCGCTCGCGGCTGGAAGCTCAATCCTGCGAGTGCTACCAGGTGGTCAAGGCCGAGTTCGATCGTCTCCTGCTCTACGTCGTGAAATAGCCCCCTGATTGGGGTCCGATTGCGCCTTGTGCGATAACGCACATTGCTAACACGCGCTGGTGTTCGAGCAGGCCAATGCATTCGGCTAACTCTCGCTCCAATCGCAGTGAGCGAAACCGCGCTACGCAGGTGCTTTCCAAGGAAACAGAACCAAGGCGAATGACTCCTTCGGGGAAGCTGATGCGGTCACGCTGACCGTCTGCAACTGGCCGCGTCCGGCATTCGCGTCGAGTTGGGCGTCATGGCGTTCGGCCAAAGCGGTGCATCCATGCTGAACGACGTGGCTTGATGCAGATTAGCGAAAGCAGGTACGTTCTCCTCTTTCCGCTTCAATCACACCCGCACGATGTCAAGACGGAAAGCACCCCGAAATCCCGTGCTTGAGGTCTTGCATCCTCCATTTCGTCGCATAGACCCGTAATGCCGGCGCCACGCAAACACCTGTCCGTCATGCTTGGCAGCATTGACACGAATGCAGAACGAACATAGGATTGAAACAGGTGTTCGATTGCTGCATTTCCCCTGCGACGATGCCCACCCGAACCGCCGCCCGAGCTGCCGCGCGAACGAGCGCGCGACCCGCCGTGCGAGACAGAGTCACCCACCTGAAGCCTCCGCGCGATCCCGCGGCAACCAAGCTGCGCATCCTCGACGCGGGCGAGGCGCTGTTCATGGAGCACGGCTTCGAGGCGACCAGCCTGCGCGCGATCACTGCGGCGGCCGAGGTGAACCTCGCTGCGGTGAACTATCATTTCGGCAGCAAGGAAGAGTTGTTCCAGGCGGTACTGACGCGCCGCCTCGATCCGATGAACCAGTTGCGGCTTGAACTGCTGACGCGGCTCGAATCGCAGGCGCGAGCGTCGCCGCTCTCCTGCGAACGGATTCTGATCGCACTCCTGATCCCGGCGCTGAATCTCGCGCGCGACCCGGAGCGCGGAGGCAAGGATTTCCTGCGCCTGCTCGGCCGCGCATATGCGGACCCCGCGCCTTTCATTCGTCGTTTCCTCTCCGCGCAGTACGCAGTGGTGATTGCCCGCTTCAAGGCCGCGTTCGCGCGAGCGTTGCCGCAGTTACCGCGCAAGGAGCTGTCGTGGCGGCTGCATTTCATCATGGGAGCGTTGTCCTACACGCTGGCCGGCACCGACGCGCTCAGGCTGATCGCGGAGCTCAACGCGCACGAAGCGGCCAGCGACGAGATCCTGCTACGCCGTCTCGCGCCATTCCTGCTGGCGGGCCTCACCGCGCCGTTGCCCGGTACCTGCACCGTGACGCGCGAGCTCGATGTCGAGTTGGGAGCGCTCGCTTGAGCTCCCGGCCCGCGTCCGTCCTCGGCAGGAGCGATCGGTCGCGCCTGACACCGGCGGCACCGATCGGTGGCGGCCCGGATCTGAACCGGAGCCATCGATGATCGCACTGTTCATTGTCGTTGCCAGTGTCGCGGTCGTAGCACTCGCCTATGTGCAGGCGCGAGGCGTCGCATGGATCGCCGCGGTGGCCCTCTGGCTGGTCGCGGCATGGCTGACCGGCGCACTGTCGGCGCCGTGGGCGATCGGCTGGGCGATCGTCGTCGCGGTCGTTGCACTGCCATTCGCGCTGCCGCCGCTGCGCCGCAGGCTCGTGAGCACGCCGCTGCTCGCGGCGTTTCGCACGGTACTGCCCCCGATGTCGCAGACCGAGCGCGAGGCGCTCGAAGCCGGCACCGTGAGTTGGGACGGCGAGCTGTTTTCGGGCAAACCCGCCTGGCAGCGGCTGCTCGCGCTCGAGCGCACGCGCCTGACCCCAGAGGAGCAGCACTTCCTCGACCACGAAGCTGAGACGCTGTGCGCGATGGTGTCGGACTGGGAAACGACCAACGTCTACAAGGATCTGCCACCGCGGGCTGGCAGTACATCAAGGACCACGGCTTCCTGGGCATGATCATCCCGAAATCCTACGGCGGCCTCGGGTTCTCGGCCTACGCGCACTCGCAGGTCATCACCAAGCTGTCGACGCGAAGTGGCACCATCGCGGTCACCGTGCTGGTGCCGAATTCGCTGGGCCCGGGCGAGCTGCTGCTGCACTACGGCACCGAGGAGCAGAAGCGCCGCTACCTGCCGCGCCTCGCGCGTGGCCTCGAGCTTCCCTGCTTCGCGCTCACCAATCCGCAGGCGGGCTCGGATGCCGCGGCGATTCCCGGACTGGGGCGTCGTGTGCGCGGCAGAGCACGAAGGCCGGCGGACCCTGGGGCTACGCGTGACCTGGGACAAGCGCTACATCACGCTCGGGCCGGTCGCGACCCTGCTCGGGCTCGCATTTCGCGCCTGGGATCCGGATCACCTCGTCGGCGACCGCGTGGATCTCGGGATCACCTGCGCGCTGATTCCGACCTCGCACCCGGGGGTCAACATCGGCCGGCGCCACATGCCATTGAACGCGGTGTTCCAGAATGGCCCGAACTGGGGCCGCGACGTCTTCATCCCCATGGACTGGGTGATCGGCGGGCAGCCGATGCTCGGCAACGGTTGGCGGATGCTGATGGAGTGCCTCGCCGCCGGCCGCGGCATTTCGCTGCCGTCGTCGAACACCGGCATGGCGAAGCTCGCCGTGCGGACGACCGGCGCCTATGCGCGGGTGCGCACCCAATTCAGGACGGCGATCGGCCGCTTCGAGGGGATCGAGGAAGCGCTCACGCGAATGGGCGGCAACCTCTACCTGATGGACGCGGTGCGGATGCTGACCGCGACAATCGTCGACCGAGGCGAGAAGCCCGCAGTGTTGTCCGGCATCGCCAAGCTGCACATCACCGGGCGCAACCGGGAGGTGATCAATGACGCGATGGACATCGTCGGCGGCAAAGGTATCTGCATGGGACCGTCGAACCTCCTCGGCGCGGCGTACATGCAGATGCCAGTGTCGATCACCGTCGAGGGCGCGAACATCCTGACGCGCAGCCTGATCGTGTTCGGGCAGGGCGCGATCCGCTGCCACCCGTACGTGCTGCACGAGATGGCGGCAACGCGCGCACCGGACAGCCGCAAGGCGGTGCGGCTATTCGACGCCGCGCTGTTCGGCCACCTGCGCTTCGGAGTGCGCAACGTCGCGCGCACTTTCGTCATGGGGTTGACCGGCTCGAATTTCGTCCGCACGCCGGCGGGCGTTGCGCCAGAAACCCGGCGCTACTATCAGCAACTGACGCGCTTCTCGGCAGCACTTGCCTTTCTCGCCGATATCTCGATGGGCACCCTGGGCGGTGCGCTCAAGCGCAAGGAGAAGCTCTCCGCGCGACTGGGCGACGTGTTGTCGCTGCTCTATCTGTGCTCGGCGACGCTATGGCGCTACGAGCAGGAGGGCCGCCAGCCCGAGGATGCGCCGTTGCTGCACTGGGCGATCTGGGATGCGATGTTCAAGGCACAGAACGCGATCGAGGGAGTGATCTCGAACTTTCCCAGCCCTGCGATCGCCGCGGTGATGTGGCGCGTGGTTTTTCCACTGGGCCGGCCCTACGAGGTGCCGTCCGACCGCCTCGGCCACGACGTCGCGAAACTGTTGATCGAACCCTCGGCGGCCCGCGACCGCCTGGTGAGCGGCATGTTCATCGGCGGTCCCGACGAGCCGGTGGGCCTCCTCGAGCGCGCGCTTGCCGCGACGCTCGCCGCCGAACCTCTCGAACGCAAAGTAAGAGATGCGATGCGCTCGGGCCAGATCGACGCGCGGCTCGCCCCCGGCGAGGACACTGCGCGGCTGGTCGAGCGCGCCGTCGAGGCGGGCATCCTCAACCCGGCAGACGCGGAAGCGATCGCAGCGCAGCGCGTGCTGGCGGAGCGGGTCGTGCGCGTCGACGATTTCGCGCAGGATCTCGGCACGTCGCTGCTCGCGCAGGATGCGGCGACCTTTGGCTGCCCGCCGATCACGGCGCCCGCGCCGGCGAGTGCGGACGAGCGCCAGGCCGTCGCGAACGAAGGATTGCGCTGATCGCATCGCGTGCAATGGGCATGAAACCCGTCTGCGTCACGCGCCCCAAGCCATGGAGCTGAAGCCGGTCTACATCATCGACGGCGCCCGCACGCCGTTCCTGAAATCGCGAAACCGTCCGGGACCGTTTGCGGCTGCGGATCTCGCAACCGCTGCGGGGGGCGCGCTGCTGCTGCGCCAGCCTTTTGCGCCACCCGATCTCGACCAAGTGATCCTGGGCTGCGCCGCTCCGGCGCCCGACGAGGTGAACATCGGGCGCGTTGCCGCGCTGCGCATGGGCTGTGGTTACAAAGTTCCGGGCTGGACCGTAATGCGCAATTGCGCGTCGGGAATGCAGGCCATCGACTCGGCGATGGATTCGATGCGCAGCGGCCGCTCGAACCTCGTCCTGGCGGGAGGTGTAGACGCGCTGTCGCGCGCGCCGCTGCTGTTCTCCGACGCGATGGTCGCGTGGCTTTCGAGTTGGTACGCGGCGAAGACCCTCGGGCGGCGCGCGGTGCTGCTCGCGCAGTTTCGCCTCCGCTATCTTGCGCCGGTGATCGGATTGATGAAGGGCCTGACCGATCCCTATGTCGGCCTGCTGATGGGCCAGACCGCGGAGAATCTCGCCTATCGCTTCGGCATCACGCGCACCGAGATGGACGCGTATTCGGCGAGCAGCCACCAGCGCGTGCTCGCGGCGCAGCGCGAAGGACATTTTGCGCGCGAGATCGTCGCGCTGTATGACCGCGCCGGAAAATATTACCCGGCCGACGACGGCGTGCGCGAGGATTCGACGCCCGCGAATCTCGCCCGGCTGAAGCCGTTCTTCGATCGCAAGTACGGCAACGTCACCGCGGGCAACAGCTCGCAGATTACCGATGGTGCGGCGTGGGTCGTGCTCGCGACCGACGAAGCGGTGCGCAAGTACGGCCTGCGGCCGCAGCGGGCCGCATCGTCGATTCTGCAGTGGGCGGCGCTCGACCCCGCGCAGATGGGGCTCGGTCCCGTGCATGCGGCGACCCCGCTCCTCGTTCGCAATGGACTGCGTCTCGCCGACGTCGACGACTGGGAGATCAACGAAGCTTTCGCCGCGCAGGTCATCGCCTGCCTGCGAGCGTGGGAGAGCGACGAATTCTGCCGCGACGAGCTCGGACTTTCTGGCGCACTCGGGGCGATCGATGCCGGGCGCCTCAACGTCGACGGCGGCGCGATCGCGCTGGGACACCCGGTCGGGGCCTCGGGGGCGCGCATCGTACTGCATCTATTGAACGTGCTCGAGCGCAGTGGCGGCCGGCGCGGCGTCGCGGCGATCTGCATCGGTGGTGGCCAGGGCGGCGCGATGCTGGTCGAGCGGATCGGCTGAGGCCGCACGGGAGAGCGCTCCTTGGAACATTGGAAAATCAGCAGGGATGCGGACGGCATTGCGTGGCTCGTCTTCGACAAGGCGGGGACCGCGACCAATACGCTGTCGGCCGCGGCGCTTGCCGAGCTGAACGAAGTCCTCGATGCGCTCGCAGGCAATCCGCCGCGTGGGCTGGTGATCCGCTCGGGCAAGGCGAGCGGCTTCATCGCCGGCGCCGATGTCGACGAGTTCAGCGACCTGCATCAACCGGGGGCGGCGCGCGCGCTGGTCGAGCGCGGTTGGAATACCTTCGAGCGCATCGCGGGCGCGCCTTACCCGACACTGGCGCTCGTCCGCGGCTTCTGTCTGGGCGGGGGCCTCGAGCTTGCGCTCGCCTGTCGCTACCGCGTGGTCGTCGACGAGCCGGCGACGCGCCTCGGTCTGCCAGAAGTGATGCTGGGCATCGTTCCGGGATGGGGCGGGATCAGGCGAGCTGCCGCGGCTTGCCGGCGCACCCGCAGCGCTCGATCTGCTGCTGACGGGCAGGACGATCGACGCGCGGCGGGCGAAGAAGCTCGGGCTCGCCGACGAATGCGTTCCGCTGCGCATCATGGACAACACCGCGCGAGGCGTGTTGCTTGCGGCGCCCGCGCCACGTCGATTGCCGTTCCCGTTGTCGCTCTCGCTCAGCGCGCCCGCGCGGCGGTGGATCGGCGCGAGGGCGAAGAAACAGGTTGAAAAGCGCGCGCCGCGCGAGCATTACCCGGCGCCCTACGCAATCATCGAGCTGTGGCAGCGCTTCGACGGCAATCCTCTCGCCGCGCCCTCAGGCGACCCCGCGGCGATCGAAACCCTGCTCGCGACGCCGACCGCGGCGAACCTGATCCGCGTTTTCCACTTGCAGGAGCGGCTGAAAGCATTCGGCAAATCGACCGAGGCGCCGATTGCGCGCGTCCACGTCGTCGGCGCAGGGACGATGGGCGGCGACATCGCTGCCTGGTGCGCGCTGCGTGGGTTGACCGTCACGTTGCAGGACCAGGATGGCGCGCGACTCGCGCCTGCGATGGGGCGCGCCGGCAAGCTCTTCGCCGAGCGCCTCAGGGAACCCCGGCGCATCCGCGACGCACGCGACCGGCTGATTCCCGACGTCGACGGCAACGGCATCGCGCACGCCGATCTCGTCATCGAGGCGATCTTCGAGAACCTCGACGCCAAGCGCGCGCTGTTTGCCAGCCTCGAGGCGCGCGCGCGCCCGGACGCGGTGCTCGCGTCCAACACGTCGTCGATCCCGCTGGAGGAGATCGCAAGCGCGCTCGTGCGGCCTTCGCGGCTCGTCGGACTGCATTTCTTCAATCCGGTCGCGCGGATGATGCTGACCGAAATCGTCGCCGGAAGCGCAAGCGATCCCGCGGCGCTCGAACGCGCGGCGTCGTTCGCCCGCGCCATTGACAAATTGCCCCTGCCGGTGAAAAGCGCGCCCGGCTTCCTGGTGAACCGCGTGCTCGCGCCGTACCTGATGAGCGCGATGCGCTGCGTCGACGAGGGAATCGCGCCGGAAACGGTGGACGCCGCGGCCGTTGCTTTCGGGATGCCGATGGGACCGATCGAGCTTGCCGACAGCGTTGGACTCGACATCTGCCTCACGGTCGGGCGCATGCTGGGGGGCGCAGCAGATGCGCCGACGACGCTCGCCGAGCGGGTGGGCGCCGGCAATCTCGGCCGCAAGACCGGCCGGGGCTTCTACACCTGGGATGCGGGCAAGCCGCAGAAGCGCCCAGCCGGCGCGGTACCCGTGGGGCTTGCGGCGCGGCTCGTCGATCCGATGGTCGCCGAGGCGCAGGCGGCGCTTGCTGATGGCATCGTCGCCGACGCGGACCTGGTCGACGCAGGCGCAATCTTCGGTACCGGATTCGCCCCGTTCCGCGGCGGCCCGTTGCATTACGCCCGCGACCGCGCCGCGGGCCGCTGAAGGCGCAGCGGCCCGAAACGCGCGCGGCAGGTGTAGGATTCGGCGCGTGCCGGCAAGGGAGGACGTCGGTGGAACGGATCTGGCTCAAGCACTATCCCGCCGGTGTTCCGGCGGACATCGACGTCAACGAGTACGCGTCGGTACGCGAGGTATTCGAGGAGGCCTGCCGCTCGTTCGGGTCGCGGCCCGCGTTCTCGTGCATGGGCCGCACGATCACTTTTACCGACCTCGACGCCATGTCGTCGACCTTCGGCGCGTGGCTGCAAGGCATCGGTTGCGAGCGCGGAACGCGCGTGGCGCTGATGATGCCCAACATCCTCCAGTACCCGGTGTGCCTGTTCGGCGTGCTGCGCGCGGGCTGCACGGTGGTCAACACCAACCCGCTCTACACCGGCGCGCGAGCTCGAGCACCAGTTGGTCGATTCGGGTGCCGAAGTGGTGGTCGTCGTCGAGAACTTCGCGCATACGCTGCAGGAAGTCGTCGCGAAGACCAGGGTTCGCCGCATCGTGGTGACGTCGATCGGCGAGTTCCTCGCTTTCAAGGGACGGATCGTCGACCTGGTGCTGCGCCGGGTGAAGAAGCTGGTACCGAAGTGGTCGCTGCCAGGTGCGATTCGCCTGAACGACGCGATGACGGTGGGGCAGAGGCTCGCGCTTGCGCGCCTGCCTCTCGCCCACGACGATCTCGCGTTTCTGCAATATACCGGGGGTACGACCGGCGTTGCGAAGGGCGCGATGCTGACCCATCGCAACATCGTCGCCAATATGCTGCAGGCGCGCGCCTGGGTGCGCCCGTTCCTGGGTGGTGACCAGCGCGATGTCATCCTGACGCCGCTGCCGCTCTACCATATCTTTTCGCTGACCGCGAACTGCCTGGTATTCATGTCGGTGGGCGGGGAGAACGTGCTGATCACCAACCCGCGCGACATCCAGCACTTCGTCAGGGAGATGCGGCGCTACCGGTTCACGGCGATTACGGGCGTCAACACGCTGTTCAACGCGCTGCTCAATCATCCACGCTTCGCCACGCTCGATTTTTCGTCGCTGCGCCTGGCGCTGGGCGGCGGCATGGCCGTACAGGAAGCGGTTGCGCGGCGCTGGAAGGAAGTCACCGGCGTTCCGCTGGTCGAGGCCTACGGCCTCACGGAAACTTCGCCCGCGGCAACGATGAATCCGCTCGACAACACCGAATTCAACGGGACGATCGGCCTGCCGATTTCTTCCACCTGGATCACGCTGCGCGACGACGCCGGCAACGACGTGCCGCTGGGTGAGCCCGGCGAAATCTGCATCAAGGGGCCGCAGGTGATGGCTGGATACTGGCAGCGTCCCGACGAGACCGCGAAGGTGATGACCGCCGACGGCTATTTCATGAGCGGCGACGTTGGCGTCATGGACGATCGTGGCTACGTTCGCATCGTCGATCGCAAGAAGGACATGATCCTGGTCTCGGGCTTCAACGTGTACCCGAACGAGATCGAGGGCGTAGTCGCCACCCATCCCGGCGTGGTCGAATGCGCTGCGGTCGGCGTTCCCAATGCCAAATCCGGCGAAATGGTGAAGCTCTTCGTCGTGCGCCGGGACGAGAGCCTGACCGCAGCGGATCTTATCGCGTACTGCCGCGATCGGCTGACTGCCTACAAGCTCCCGCGCGAGGTCGAGTTCCGCCGCGAGCTGCCGAAGTCGAACGTCGGCAAGATCCTGCGCCGGCAACTGCGCGACGAAGCGCGGGCCGCCAGCGGCGATGCGCCAGCGCCGGCTGGCGCGGGAGCGGCGCGATGAGCACGACGGAATCGCCGGGAAACGACAGCGCGATTGTTCTTCCACCTGGGATGCCCACGCTGCGGGTGGCCCCGATGCCCGCCGACGCCAACTTCCACGGCGACATCTTCGGCGGGTGGATCATGTCGCAGGCCGACATCGCCGGCTCGGTCCCGGCGTCGCGGCGCGCGCGCGGACGTGTGGCGACGGTGGCGGTCAATTCGTTCGTGTTCAAGCAGCCGGTGCTGATCGGTGACGTCGTCTCGTTCTACGCGCGGATCGAGAAAGTCGGGCGCACGTCGATCACGGTCGCGGTCGAGGTCTACGCGCAGCGCAACCCGCGCGAGGAAGTGACGGTCAAAGTGACCGAAGCGAGTCTCACCTACGTCGCGGTGGGACCGGATCGCAAGCCGCGCGAGTTGCCGCCGCCATGAGCAGCGCGAGCGTATAGTGAGGCGAGTCGCAATGCGCGCCGATCGCGCAAGGCACAGGCGGCGTCGCGCTACGGCAATGATGCACGTAAACCACCCTCCAGGGAGGCAGGCAAACATGCACCAGCAACCGGCAGTCAAGGAGCGGACGCGCGTTGCGACTGCGATTGGCGCGATGCTTCTCAGCTTTGCGGCGGGCAGCGCTGCTGGCGCCGGCTTCGCGATCCAGGAGAATGCGGCGAGCGGCGTCGGCAATGCATTTGCAGGTGGCGCAGCCTCGGCCGAGAACGCCAGCACGGTCTGGTTCAACCCGGCGGGAATGTCGAAGCTCACTTCGCCGCAGGTCGTGGTGGCGGTCAACCTGGTCACGCCGTCATTCAAGTTCCACGACGAAGGCTCGCAGGCTGCAGCCTTCCAGCCGTTGGGAAGCAGCGGCGGCGATGCCGGGAGCGTGAATGTCGTGCCCAATGTCTATCTCGCGCTGCCCATCAACCAGGCATGGAGCATCGGGCTCGGCATCAATGCGCCATTCGGCCTCGTCACCGAATGGAGCGGCGACTGGATCGGCCGCTACCAGGCGGTGAAAACCGACGTGCAGACGATCAACGTCAATCCAGCGGTTTCGTGGCGCGTGAGCGACACTTTCGCCGTCGGCGCAGGCATCGACTGGCAGCACGTCAGGGCCGAGTTCACGAGCCGGGTCAATTACAGCGCCGGCATCGTGCAGGCGGCAGGCGCCGCCGCCGCAGGAGGACTGATCTCGCCTATGCTGATCCCGACGATCGCCGCGCTGACACCCGGGCTCGACGCCCGGAGCTCCCTCAACGCCGCGACAGCGCCTGGGGCTGGAATATCGGCTTCCTGTGGGATGCGACGCCGCAGACGCGTGTCGGCGCGCAGTACCGTTCGTCGATCAAGTACCACGCTGCGGGCAGCGTCGGTTTCGATTACCCGGCGCTCCCGGCGTTGCCGCCGCAGCTTGCCCCGCTGATCGGCCAGCTTGCCGGCGGCGTCAATGGCGTGCTCGCGAACGGCGGTGTCAGCGCCGACATCAAATTACCCTCCATCACGAATGTGTCGGTGTTCCATCACCTCGACGATCGCTGGGACCTGATGGGCGATGTCCAGTTCACCGATTGGTCCGTGTTCAAGACCTTGACCTTCGTGCGCACGACGGGTGGGGTGCTCGCGAGCACGCCCGAGAATTTCCGCGATACATGGCGGGTGTCGGCGGGCGCGACCTACCACTACAACGACGCATGGAGCTTCCGCGGCGGCATTGCCTGGGACGAATCCCCGGTCAACGCGACCGATCGGACGCCACGGCTTCCCGACGGCAATCGCACCTGGCTCGCACTCGGCACCAAGTACCAGGTCAACCGGAACCTGGCGCTCGACGCGGGTTTCGCCTATGTCTTCATAAGTCGGCTCCAGCTCGAACCAGAATGCCGGATCGACACCTGCGTTCGGTCTGATCGACGGGCACTACGATGGCAGCGCCACGGTCCTGTCCGGACAGCTCACCTATTCGTTCTGATGCCCGAAGTGTTGCCCGTACGCCGCGCCGCCGTTCTCGGCGCCGGCGTCATGGGCGCGCAGATCGCCGCGCACCTCGCCAATGCCGGCGTCCCGGCGCTGCTGTTCGACCTCGCAACGCCCGCGGGTCCGAATGCGCTTGCGCAGCACGCGATCGACGCGCTCGCGAAGCTCGAGCCCGCACCGCTCGCGCGAAACGACATCGCGCAGCGGATCGACGCTGCGAACTACGACGCCGACCTGCCGCGGCTCGCCCAATGCGATCTGGTGATCGAGGCGATCGGTGAGCGCATCGACTGGAAGCGCGAGCTGTACGCGAGGATCGCGCCGCACCTGAATAGCGGCGCGATCCTCGCGTCGAACACCTCAGGGCTCTCGCTTGCCGAGCTCGCCCTGGCGCTGCCGCAGGCGCAGAGGCCGCGATTCTGCGGTGTGCATTTCTTCAATCCGCCGCGCTACATGCGCCTGGTCGAGTTGATCGCAACGGCGCACACCGATCCAGGACTTCTTGACCGGATCGAGGCCTGGCTCACGACTGCGCTGGGCAAGGGGGTGATTCGGGCGAAGGACACGCCCAACTTCATCGCCAACCGGATCGGGATCTTTTCGGTGCTCGCGACAATGCACCATGGCGCTGCGCTGGGACTGCGCTACGACACGGTGGACGCGCTGACCGGCAGCGTGATCGGCCGTGCGAAAAGTGCAACCTACCGGACCAGCGACATCGTCGGGCTCGACACGCTGGCGCACGTCGTGGCGACGATGCGCGACGCGCTTGCCACTGACCCTTGGCACGCGCTGTTCACGCTGCCGGCGAGTGTTGCTGCGCTCGTCACCAAGGGAGTGCTGGGGCAGAAGACTAAGGCGGGTTTCTATCGCAAGGCCGGGCGCGAGATCGAGGTCCTCGACGCTGCGGCCGGCGCCTACGTCAAAAGCGCCGGCGAAGTGGCTCCCGAAGTCGGCGCGATCCTCGCCCGCGAAGACGCTCACGGACGCTACGCTGCGCTACGGGAATCGGCCCATCCGCAGGCGCGCTTCCTGTGGGCGATTCATCGCGACCTGTTCCACTACGCGGCGTACCACCTCGCCGCAATTGCCGACAACGCGCGCGATGTCGATCTCGCGATCCGCTGGGGCTTCGGGTGGAAGCAGGGACCGTTCGAATTGTGGCAGGCGGCCGGCTGGCGCGAGGTCGCCGCATGGATCGAATCCGATCGCGCCGCAGGCCGGACACTCGCCGGCGTGACGCTGCCTGCATGGGTCGGCGCACCTGGCGTCGTTGCGGCCGGAGGGGTGCACGCACCTGGCGGCGCCTACAGCCCGCAGCGCGAAGATTTCGTCGCGCGCTCGTCATTGCCGGTGTACCGTCGCCAGCGCTATCCCGACCCGGTTCTCGGCGAGGCGCAAGACCGCGGCACGACGATCTTCGAGACCGATGCGCTGCGGCTGTGGACGAGTGAATCCGACGTCGGCATCGTGTCGTTCCGGACCAGGCAGAACACTGTCTCGGACGGCGTGCTTGACGCCCTGGTGCGAGCGATCGAGCTTGCCGAGCGCGATCTTGCGGCGCTGGTCATCTGGCAGCCGGCCGAGCCCTTTTCGCTCGGGGCGAACCTCGCCGCGCTCGCGCCCGCGATCGAGCGTGGCGACTGGCAGGGCATCGAGCGAACGGTCGCGCGCTTCCAGCAGGCGTCGCTGGGCCTGCGCTACGCGCGGGTGCCGACGGTGACTGCCGTGCGCGGCATGGCATTGGGCGGCGGCTGCGAATTCATCCTGCACTGCGACCGCAGCGTCGCCGCGCTCGAGTCCTACATCGGGCTGGTCGAGACCGGGGTCGGCCTGATCCCGGGTGGTGGTGGGTCGAAGGAAATCGCGCTGCGCGCCGCAGATGAAGTGAAGCGCGGGCACGCCGGCGGGCAACTCGACCAGCTTCCCTTCCTGCGCAGCTACTTCCAGACCGTCGCGATGGCCACGGTCTCGAAGAGCGCGCTCGAGGCGCGCGAGCTGGGTTTCCTGCGGCGCTCCGACGTCGTCGTCATGCATCCAGACGAGGTCCTGCACGTCGCGCTCTCCGAAGCACGCGCGCTGGCCGAGACCGGTTACCGGCCGCCGCTACCACCGCGCGAGGTGGCTGTCGCTGGACGGACCGGGATCGCGACCCTCGAGATGATGCTCGTCAACCTGCGCGAGGGCGCGTTCATCACGCCTTACGACTTCGACGTGGCACTGCATCTGGCCCGCGCGATCTGCGGCGGCGACGTCGATGCCGGGAGCGTAGGTCGACGAGCACTGGCTGCTCGAGGTCGAGCGGGCGCAGTTCATGGCGCTGTTGCGCGACCCCAGGACGCAGGCGCGGATCGCGCATACGCTCGCAACCGGCAAGCCGCTGCGCAACTAGGGCCTGTTTCGATGAACGATCAAATGCAGGACGCTTATATCGTTGCCGCGACCCGGACGCCGGTCGGCAAGGCGCCGCGCGGCGTCATACCGGACGACGCGGCCGGACACGCTGCTCGCCCATGTGCTGAGGCGCGTGCTGGCGCAGGTCCCGGCGATCGACGCCGCGCGGGTCGACGACGTGATCGTCGGCTGCGCGATGCCCGAGTACGAGCAGGGGATGAACGTCGCGCGCATCGGCCTGCTGCTCGCGGGCCTGCCGGCGAGCGTCCCGGGAGCGACGGTCAACCGCTTCTGCTCGTCGGGGTTGAACGCGGTATCGATTGCTGCCGACCGGATTCGCACGGGCGAAGCGGACATCGTGATCGCCGCGGGCACCGAAAGCATGAGCATGATCCCGATGCTCGGGCCGCGTCGCGCTCAACGCGGATGTCTTTGCCGGCGACGAGAACGTCGGCATCGCCTACGGCATGGGGCTTACCACCGAGAAGCTCGCCGCGAAGTGGAAGGTCCCGCGCGAGGAACAGGACGCGTTCGCGCTGGCGTCGCACCGCAAGGCGCTCGCCGCGCAGGCCGCAGGTGAATTCGACGCCGAAATCTCCCCGATCGACGTCACGCTCCACCGGCCTGCGCCGGAAGGCAGCCGCGCGATCGAGGAGATCGCACACGGTCGCGCGCGACGAAGGACCGCGCGCCGGCACGACGGCCGAGGGTCTCGCGAAGCTGAGGCCGGTCTTCGCTGTCAAGGGCAGCGTCACTGCGGGCAACAGCTCGCAGATGTCCGACGGCGCCGCGGCGGCGATCGTCGTCGGCGAGCGTGTGTTGCGGGATCTCGATCTCGCTCCGCTCGCGCGCTGGCGTGGCTTCGCGGTCGCGGGCGTGCCGCCGGAGTTCATGGGCATCGGTCCGGTGAAGGCGGTTCCGATGGCGCTGCGCATCGCCGGCATCCGGCAGCAGGACGTCGACTGGATCGAGCTGAACGAGGCCTTCGCCGCCCAGAGCCTCGCGGTGATGCGCGACCTCGACCTCGATCCTGCCAGGGTCAATCCACTGGGCGGGGCGATCGCGCTCGGCCATCCGCTCGGCGCGACCGGCGCCGTGCGCACCGCGACCATCGTCCACGGCATGCGCCGCCGCGGACAGAAGTACGGCGTCGTCACCATGTGCGTCGGGACCGGCATGGGCGCCGCGGGCGTATTCGAGTCGATCCGGGCGGATCGGGGAGGGTGTGATCATGCGCTGCAAGCTGGTGGCAACGCTGCTGGGGATGGCGCTCGCGCAGGGCGCATGGGCGCTCGACGTCGGCGGCGTGCAGATCGCGGACAAGGCGTCCGTCGGCGGATCCGATCTGGTGCTGAACGGCGCCGGCATCCGGAAAATGCTGTTCTTCAAGGTCTATGTGGGCAGCCTCTACCTGCCCGCGAAAGCGGGATCGACCGACGCGGTGCTCGCCAGCACGCCGCGGCGCATCCAGATGAACCTGCTGCGCGATCTTTCGGCGCGGCAACTCGTCGACGCGCTGGTCGACGGACTCAAGGACAACACGACCGAGGCCGAGCGCAGCGTGATCAAGCCGCAGACCGATCAACTGGTGTCGATCATGAAGACGTTCGACCCAGCGAAGGAAGGCAGCGTCGTCACGCTCGACTTCGTCGACGGAACGACCCGCATCATGCTCGACGGCAAGGAGCGCGGAGCGATCAACGGCGCCGATTTCAACCGGGCGCTGACCGACATCTGGCTCGGCGGCCATCCGGTACAGAGCGACCTCAAGAAGGCGATGCTGGGCGGTGCCTGATTTCTGGCGCAGTTGCGGATACCGCCTGTTAACGGTGCGTAGCGACGGCCGGCTGGACGTCACCGACGCATTCCTGCGCAGTTACCTGCTGCGCCCCGAGCTGGCTCCGGTGCCTGAGTCCTGCGGCGCGGAACTGCGCCTGCACGACCAGTTGCTTGCCGACCCGCGTCGAGCGGTCGAGCCCGCCGCGGTCGCGGCGATCGCCGACGCCGACGCGCGCGAGAACTACGCGATCTGGCTGCGTTTTCGCGATCGTCTCGTCGCCGGAGAATCGCTCGAAGGCGCCTATGCGGCGCTTTTCCGTGGCCAGGGCGTGGACGTCCCGCCGCTGTTCGTCGCGCAGCTCACGCAGATCGTGCTGCGCCACATCCTCGGCGGCGACGCCGATCCGCTCGCGGCACGCGCCGCGGAAATGCTGTTTCGCCCGCAGAGGATCGCGGTCACCGACGATGGCGCGGTGATGGCGGCCGACGAGGCTACGGTCGTCGCCACCGCGCGCGGCGAGGGATTCGGCGCCTTGGGCGAGATCCTCGCACGCAGCGCCGTGCCGCAGCCTTCGGTCGACCTCGACGTGCTTTCGACGGAGAACGGCACCGCGTACTGGGAGCGGGACGAGCGGCACGATCTCGCGCTGAGCCTGAATCGCGGCCAGCCGGCGCAGGCTGCGCTGATGCGCGTCCTCGAAGCCTGGATCGCCCATTTCCTGGGCGTCGACGTACTGATCCGCGGCGAACGCGAGATCGACAATGCACATTGGGGATGGCACGTGGGCCTCGACGCCGACGCGAGCGCGATCCTGAACGACCTGTACAATCGCCACGACGTCGACGAAGCACGGATGCAGCGGCTGCTTGCATTGTTCCGCCTCGATTTCGCACACTCGGGCGACATGCTCGCGGCGCTCGCCGGCGAACCGGTGTGGCTCGCGATGGCAATGGATGCCGACGCCCGCCTGACGCTCAAGCCGCAGAATCTCCTTCTCAATCTGCCTCTCGCGCGGCCGCAGTGACCGCGCCGAAACCACGATGATTCGCATTCGCCGAAACGTCTCGACCCGCCGCCGCGCCGGGTCCCTGCTTTGCGCTGTGCTCGCCGCCACCTGCATCGCCGGCGCCCTACATGCACAGGCACCCGCGACAGTCCCGACGACCGCCGCAAGCGGCCCGCTCGCGCCGCTCGCGTGGCTCGAAGGATGCTGGCGCGGTGAGGTCAACCATCGCGTGTTCCGCGAGTACTGGATGCCGCCGCAGGGCGACATCATGATCGGCGTCGGGCCAACTCGCCCTCGACGGCACGATGAGCGATTACGAATACCTGCGGCTCGCGTCACACGGCGGCGAGATCGTCTTCTCGCAGTTTTCGGGCGACCGGAAGGAGCTCGCTTTCAAGCTCGCGACGACGGCCACCGACGACACGGACACGGTGTTCACGTTCGCCAATGCGGCCGCTGCGTTTCCCGCCCAGCTCATCTACCGGCGCGGCGTCGACGGCTGGCTGTACGAGACCGTGCAGGGGCCCTTGAACGGCGCGGACAAGCACGTGATCTATCCGCTGCGCCGGATCGACTGCGAGACCGGCGAGCTGATCCTGAAATAGGGGGCGGCGATGAGCAGCGAAGAAGCAGGTGCAGGGCAACGCCGGCCGGCGGCGTCTTCGGCGCTGGAGCGCTTCGAGCGGATGCTGGTCTCGGGCAAGGACGGCGCGCTCATCCGTTATTCGATCGGCAACGAGTACGCCAAGATCAAGGACTGGGCGCGCTCCCGCGAGGCGCTCGAGCATGCGGTCGCGCTGGATCCGGGCTTCACTGCGGCGTGGAAGCTGTATGCGAGGGCGCTCGAGGGCAGCGGCGAGCCTGCCACCGCGCTCGCCGCCTACCGTCAGGGCATCGAGGTCGCGCGGCGCAACGGCGATCGCCAGGCGGAAAAGGAGATGACCGTGTTCGCGCGCCGGATCGAGCGCGCGCTTGCCTCCGGCTGACGGCGCACGGGTGCTGCCTCACGGCGCGCGCGGGTGCTGCCGCTTACGCTGCGGCGCCCTCGACCAGGAACAACGACCCCTTCGACGCCCTCTTGCGCAGCGGGAGGATCGCCTGGTACTCGGGCGAGCGATACCAGCGCTTCACCGCCGCGACATCGGGAAACTCGAGGACAACGACGCGCTTGGGCGTGATGTTACCCTCGAGCACTTCGACCCTGCCTCCGCGCACCAGGAAGCGCCCGCCATGCGCGGCGATGGTCGTCAGCACGTCCTTCGTGTATTCGCCGTACGTCGCAGGATCGGTGACCTCGATCTGCGCGATCACGTATGCACTCATCCGGTTCTCCTCGGAGCAGCCAACTCATTCGGCGCGGCCGGAACACCGCGATTCGCGAGCGCGTCAGCGCGGTGGTTGCCGGGCGTGCCGGCGTGCGCTTTCACCCAGTGCCAGCGGACCCGGTGACGCGCGACCTGTAGGTCGAGCTCGCGCCACAGCTCGGCATTCTTGACTGGCTTGCGATCGCTGGTGCGCCAGCCGTTGGTCTTCCAGCCTTCGATCCAGGTCTCCATCCCGTTCTTGACATACTGCGAGTCGACGTAGAGCGCGATGTCGCACGGACTGTCGAGCGCCTCGAGCGCGCGAATCACCGCGGTGAGCTCCATCCGGTTGTTCGTCGTCTGCCACTCACCCCCGAAGAGCTCGGTCTCGCGGCCGTCGCGGGTGACGAGAGCGCCCCACCCGCCGGGTCCGGGGTTGCCCTTGCACGCGCCGTCAGTGTAGATGATGACCGCGCTCACCGCTGCCGCTGCTGCGTCGGCAGCCCCTCGCGGGCGCCGTGGGCGCTCACGAGGGTCTTCTTGCGGCGCTCGCGACGCTCCCAGGCCGGTGTCATCACACGCATCCCCAGCACTTTCTTGACGGCCCGAAGATAATAGACCCCGCCGGTCAGCGGCCACCAGCGATCGCCGAGCGACTCGAAGAATCCGAACCGATGCAGCCACTTGTCCTGGGAAAACGGCGGCACGTAGCAGTCCAGGCGCCCCCCGACGACATCGAAGCCCAGCAGCGACAGCCAATCTTTCAGGCGGTAGACCGAGATGAAGTTGCCGTTCCATGGCGGCGTCGCGCCGCGGCCGAAATAGCGGCGCACGCCGAACAGCGAGAACGGGTTGAGTCCAGCAATGACGATCTGGCCTTCGGGCCGCATCACCCGATAGGCCTCTCGCAGCATCAGGTGCGGATCGCCGGTGAATTCCAGCGCGTGGGGGAGGACGATCAGGTCGATCGTGCTCTCCCCGAACGGGAGCTCGTGGGGGTCTGCAACGAGCTCCGCCGGCAGCTCGTAGTCGAGCGTCCATTTGGAAACGATCCGGCTCTGCGTCAGGAAAGGACAGCACGGGAGGCCGATCTGCAGCGCGTGGAACCCGAAGATGTCGGCGACGGTATGATCGAAGTACGCCTGCTCCCGCGAGCAAAGATACGCGCCCAGCGGCGTGGCAAACCATGCACCCAGTGACGCGGGTGCGGACTGATCCGCTTCGCAGGGCCGATCCATGACGCCGATTATCCCCATCCCCGCATTCAGGGACAACTACATCTGGCTGCTGCGCGCGGACCATCGCGCGGCGGTCGTCGACCCGGGTGACGCGGCGCCGGTACTGGCCTTTCTCGACGCGAACGGGATCGCGCTGTCGGCAATTCTTGCCACCCACCATCACGGCGACCACGTCGGAGGGATCCCGGAACTGCTGCGCCGGTTCGACGTTCCGGTGTACGGCCCCGAGCGCGAAGCGATCCCGGGCCGCACGCACGCGCTTGGCGAAGGCGATTCAATCGTCGTGCCGGGCATCGGCCTCGGGTTTCGCGTCATCGACATTCCCGGGCACACGGCCGGGCATATCGCATTCCATGCGCTCGAGCACCGGTTGCTGTTCTGCGGCGATACGCTGTTCGCGGCAGGCTGCGGCCGCATCTTCGAGGGGACCGCGGGCGAGATGTGGATGTCGCTCTCGAAGCTCGCCGCCCTGCCGGAGGCGACGCAGGTGTACTGCGGGCACGAATACACGCTTGCCAACCTTCGCTTCGCCCTCGCAGCGGATCCGGGCAACCCTGAGCTGCCTCCCCGTATCCTGCGCGAGCAGGCGACGCGCGACGCCGGAGCACCGACGCTTCCGTCAACCATCGGCCTCGAGCTTGCGACCAATCCATTCCTGCGCGCGGGTCGCGCCGAGCTCGCGGCGACCGCATCGGCGCAGGGCGGCAGGACGCTCGAGGGCACGGTCGAGGTCTTTGCAGCGCTGCGCGAGTGGAAGAACCGATTTGCATGAGCGCGGCCGCGCCAGGCACCCGGACGCGGGGCTCGAGGTCGCGTCGAAGCAACGAATCGGGTTGACCTTGCCGTCCATGCGGCCTACCATCGCCGCAGCCTGCGGGGGTCCATCGCGGATCCGCGCGTCAATGCGATGGATGGGCCGAATTGCGCTCGCTGCGATTTCTGATCCTGCCGGTGTTCCTTGCGCTTGCCGCCTGCGCAAGCCTGACTTCCTCACCGCCGCCCGCTTCGTCCGGCGCATTCGCGCAACTGCCGGAAATCCGCTTCCCCGCAGCACCTCCGATGATCGCGCTGGCGGAACCGCTCGAAGGGCCGGAAAGCGATCTCGAGCCGCTGCCCGCTGCGACCAGCGACCTGTGGGATCGGATCGTCAGGGGCTATGCGATCCCCGACATCAAGGGGCCGCGGGTCGAGCAATGGGAGCAGTGGTATGCACAGCGGCCCGATTACGTCGCCCGGATGGTCGACCGCAGCCGGCGTTATCTCTACCACATCGTAAGCGAGGTCGAGCGGCGCAAGATGCCCCTTGAGATTGCCCTGCTGCCGATGGTGGAAAGCGCCTTCAATCCCAATGCGCTGTCCGCAACCCATGCGTCCGGCATCTGGCAGTTCATGCCTGCGACGGGAAAGCTCTACGGGTTGAAGCAGAACTGGTGGTTCGACTCGCGTCGCGACGTCGTCGCTGCGACTTCCTCGGCGCTCGACTACCTGCAGCAGCTTCACGCCGAGCTTGGCGACTGGCAGCTCGCGCTCGCCGCCTACAACTGGGGCGAGGGCAACGTCGAGCGGGCGGTCGCGCACAACCGCGCGAAGGGGCTGCCGACCGATTACATGAGCCTCGAGCACATGGCGGACGAAACGCGCAACTACCTGCCCAAGCTCCAGGCGGTGAAGAACATCGTCGCCGATCCGGCGAAGTTCGGTCTCGTGCTAGCCGACGTTCCCGATGCGCCTTACTTCACCGTGGTCAGGACGACGGTTCACATGGACGTCAGGCGCGCGGCCGAGCTTGCCGAATTGCCGCTGGACGAGTTCCTCGCGCTCAATCCCCAGCATAACCGGCCGGTGATCTACGGCGCCGATGACTACGCAATCCTGCTTCCGATCGACAAGGCCGAGATCTTCGCGGCCAAGCTCGACCTGATCAACCAGCCGCTGGTATCCTGGCAGGCCCACCGGATGCGCCCGGGCGAGACGCTCGCGCAGGTTGCACTGCGCTACGCAATGTCGCTCGAGACCCTCAAATCGGTGAACGGCATCGGTCCGCACTCGACGGTGCCGACCGGCTTTTCGCTGCTCGTTCCGTCGCAGCGGCCGTCGAAGGAGAGCGCCGAATCCCTCGAGCACGCGGTATTCACCACGGTTCCCGTCGGCCGCACTTTCGTCTACCGGGTGCGCCGCGGAGATACGCTGCAGCGGATCGCAGCGCGCAACGGTGTATCGACCGAGGACATCCGGCGCTGGAACCATCTTGCCCGCACGACGCTGCGCACCGGTCAGACGCTGCGGATCACCAGCGACGTGCGCCCGGCGAGGACGCTGCGCGCGGGCCGCGGCCATTCGAAGCTTGCGCGGGGGAAAGCATCCCGCGCGTCGGGGGTCGCGACGGTGGCAAGAGGCCGCAGCGCGCACGGCCGGATGCACCGCGGAAGTCAGACACGCGTTGCGGCGGGGCGCCGCGAGGGCATCCATACGTCGACGCGGTCCGCCGGCAAGTTGCCGGTCACGGGATCCGCGGCTCCAGACCGCACCTTGAGCGAGCGCTGATCGCAAAACGGGCGACGCATGGCGTCGCCCGTTTTCGTCCGTCGCACATCTGCGACGGCACCTGGGTCGAAGAAGTTATTTCTTCTTCGCGGCCTTGCGCTTGGCAGCCCTGCGCTTCGGGGCCGCTCTCTTCTTCGCGGCCTTGCGCTTGGTGGCCTTGCGCTTCGGGGCCGCTCTCTTCTTCGCGGCCTTGCGCTTGGTGGCCTTGCGCTTCGGCGCGGCCTTCCTCTTCGCGGCCTTGCGCTTGGTGGCCTTGCGCTTCGGCGCGGCCTTCCTCTTCGCCGCCTTGCGCTTCGGTGCCGCCTTCTTCTTCGCAGCCTTGCGCTTCGGCGCGGCCCGCTTCTTCGGGGCCGCCTTGCGCTTCTTCGCCTTCCGCTTCGGCGCCGCGGCGGGGGCCGCGGGCGTCATCATCGACATCATGTCAGCCATCATCGTTCATTCTCCTGTCTGAGTTCAATTTACCTTTTATGGTCCTTCTACCGCAGGTGTCGCAGGAATCAGGGGTCCGGTGCGCAACTGCAAATATTTTGCGGCCTACCCCTTGACAAAACCATTGCCACCTGCTGCCTGCATTGTAGCCACGTTTTGCGCTTTTGCAAGATTTGTACCGCTGCCGGAAGCACGCAGGACGCGACTGTTGCGTATTCGCAAATCGTGATTCGAGGCTCGCGGCGGTCGATTTCCGGGTTGCAGCGGTAAATCGCGTTACGCAGGCGTCGCGTCGCACGCGATCACGGCAGACGCAGTTCCTGCGCACGAAGCAGGTCGCTGGACTCGCGTTTGCGGATCACGAACGCATCCTCACCGTCGACCAGGATCTCGCATGCACGGGGCCGGCTGTTGTAGTTGGAACTCATCGACATCGCGTAGGCGCCCGCTGCACCTACCGCCAGCAGGTCGCCTTCCTCGAGCGCGAGCAGCCGGTCGT
Source organism: uncultured beta proteobacterium (assembly GCA_963701885.1). Taxonomy (GTDB): domain Bacteria; phylum Pseudomonadota; class Gammaproteobacteria; order Burkholderiales; family Casimicrobiaceae; genus VBCG01. Next base: position 34,552 of record CAVPBR010000023.1, on the reverse strand, counting down.
GGCCCAGGAAGTCCGCGCTTTCGCAGACCGGGCCGACGATGTCCCAGACTCTTGCGGCCGATGCGCGCGGGCGTATCGGGTCGATCGGATGCCATGCGCCATACAGCGATGGGCGCAGCAGGTCGTTCATCGCCGCGTCGACGATCGCGAAGCTTCGCGCGGCTTGCGGCTTGAGGAACCGCACGCGCGTGACGAGCACGCCGGCCTCGCCGACCAGGGACCGTCCCGGTTCGAGCACCAGCATTTCGCGCCGGCCGCGGAACAGCCCGCAGAGCATGCCCGAGTAGTCGGCGAGGGCGATCGGCGACTCGTCGCGATAGCGGATGCCGAGGCCGCCTCCCACGTCGATGTGCGCGAGCTCGATCCCTTCGGTCGCCAGCGCGTCGGCCAGCGCGAGCAGCTTGGCCGCCGCCTCGCGGCAGGGACCGATGTCGGTGATCTGCGACCCGATGTGCATGTCGATCCCCCGCACCGTGATCGAGGGCATTGCCGCGGCACGTCGGTAGAGCGCCGGCGCGTCGGCGAACGCAATACCGAACTTGCTCTCCTTGAGCCCGGTCGAGATGTACGGGTGGGTGAGCGGATCGACAGCGGGATTGACCCTGAAGCTGACCGGCGCGCGCATTCCGGTCCGGCGCGCGACGGCGGCGAGGTGCTCCAGCTCGCTCGCGGACTCGACGTTGAAGCACAGGACTCCGGCGGCCAGTGCCGCCTCCATCTCGGCATCGCTCTTTCCGACTCCGGAAAACACCGTCTTCGCAGGATCGGCGCCTGCCGCGACGACGCGCTCGAGCTCGCCTCCGGACACGATGTCGAAGCCGCTGCCGAGTCGGTCCAAGAGCTCGACGATCGCAAGCGCGGGGTTTGCCTTGAGTGCGTAGCAGACGAGGTGCGGGATTGCCTCGAACGCGGCGTCGAAGTCGCGGTAGGCCGAGGTCAGCATCGACCGCGAATAGACGTAGCAGGGTGTGCCGTAGCGCTCGGCGATCGAGCTCAGCGCGACACCTTCGGCGCGCAGCTCGCCGCCGTCATAGTTGAACGCGCTCACGGCTTTGGGTTCGGCGTGGCGGGTGCCACGGGTGCTGGATTCGGTGCCGTCGGCGCGGCGCTCGATCCTGCGGGTGCCGCCGGCTGCGAAGGCGTCGCGGCAGGCGGTGTCCCGGGCGCCGGGCGCAGTGGACCCTTGACGCCGCAACCCGCCACCCCGAGCGCCACCCCGATGACCGCCAACGCGGCGATTTCGTTGCGTAGCGAGCATTGACGTGGCATCGCTTGGAATCCTAGCATGGCGCAGTGGACGAATCCGCCTTCATCGCCATCGCTGACGCGCTGCTGGAGAAGCTCGGGTTGGCGCTCGACGCGGCGCTCGAGACGAGCGATGCGGACATCGACTGGACCCTCGAAGACGGCATATTGACCATCGAATGCGAGGACGGCAGCCGGATCATCGTCAACCGCCACCTTCCCAATCGCGAGATCTGGGTCGCTGCCCGCAGTGGGGCCTTTCATTTCCGCGCCGATCACGGGCAATGGCGTGATTCCCGCGGGCACGACGACCTCGCCACGCTGCTCACGCACCTCGTCAAGGCGCAGGCGCGCATCGCCTTGCGCTTACCCGAGCTGCCCACTCCGCCGCAACCCTGACGCGGCGTGGCCCGATCGCGTCGCAGGTGAAGCTACGCGAGGGGCAGCGGCTCAAGCTGCCAGCAGCGCAGTCCAGTCGTCGAGTTCGCGCCGCGGTGTGGCATGGCCCGGCAGCAGCGTCTCGACCACGCTCCAGAATCGCGACGAATGATTGAGCTCGACGATGTGCGCGACTTCGTGCGCGACAACGTATTCGGCGAGCCGCGGAGGAAGCTGGACCAGACGCCAGTTGAGCCGGATCTCACCCCGCGCATTGCAGGTTCCCCACTCGCTGCGCGCGTCGGAAAGGCGCACTGACGCCGCCTGTGCACCGACGCGCTCGGCGAAGCGCGCGACCTCTGCGGCGACCAGCGCCCAGGCCTGGTCCTTGAGCCAGTGCCGCACGCTGTCGGCAACCTGGTCTTCGTCGTGGGCTTCCGGGTGCCGGACCGTCAGGTTGAAGAGGTCCGCGCGGACCGCGAGTCTGGGTGCGGGAAACACCTCGAGGGCGAGTTCGTCACCGCGATAAATGATCGGCGCACCCGACGTCCATCGCTTCGGCATGACCACGCGCCGGCGTGCAGCCCATTCGGCGAGCGAGCGCAGGATCCACTGCGCGCGCTCGCTGAGCGCCGCCTCGACGTCGCGCAACGCAACCCAGCACGGCGCCCGCACGGTGAGTCCGTCCAGGTGAACTTCCATGCCGATCGAACGGCGCCGCGCGCGGACCAGGCGGTACTCGACGCGCTGTCCCGCGAGGTCGACGCTGCGGCGCTGCGTATCGCGAAGCCGCGCGTCCGCGCCCGCAGGCGGAACCTGGGTCGCGCGAGGCTTGCGCATCATGCCGGGCGCCCGATGCGCTCGACCTCGCCTTCGATCCACGTTTCGACCGCGCGCATCAGTACCGCGGGGTCGCGCGCCTCGGACCGGATCGGTTTGCCGATCGACAGGGTGACCGTCCCGGGTCGCTTGCCCATCATCCCCTTGGGCCACAGCCACGCGGCGTTGTGGGCAATCGGCAGAATCGGTACACCCATCGTGATCGCGAGCCGCGCCGCTCCGGTCTTGTAGCGGACGCGCTTTCCGGCGGGAATGCGCGTGCCTTCGGGATACACGGCGATCCAGAAGCCCTGGGCGAAGCGCTCGCGCCCCTGTGCGGCGATCTGCTGCATCGCATCCTGCCCCGAGCTGCGGTCGATGGTGATCGGCGAGGCGAGCGCAAAGCCCCAGCCGAAGAACGGGATCGACAGCAGCTCTTTCTTGGCGACATAGGCGAGCGGCGGCAGCGTGCGAGACAGGAACAACGTTTCCCAGGTCGAGCTGTGCTTGCACGCGACGATGTGCGGTGTCGTTGGAATGTTCTCGATGCCGACGACGCGATCGTCGATGCCGCAGATTCGCCGCGCGCCCCACAGGTTGATCGCACACCAGCCAGTGACGAACCGGTAGCGCGGCACCCGTGGCAGCCATCCGAGAGCGAGTATGGCGAGCGCGTACGGCGGCGTGACGATGGCTTGAAAGACCGTGAAAGCGAGCGATCGCAGCACGGAGCCCATCGGTGCCGGCGCCACGGCTAGGGCGTGACGAGCAATGCCGACGCCGCAAAGGCGAGGTCGGGAAAGATGACGGTTTCGGGCGGGAAATCACCGGCGCGCAGCGTTGCCTCGCCCTTGCCGGTCAGCACCAGGATCGGGCGCGCGCCAACGGCCGCCGCTGCCTGGAGGTCGCGCAGGCTGTCCCCGATGCAGGGAACTCCGGTCATCTCGACGTTGAAGCGCATGCCGATCTCGATCAGCATTCCCGGCTTTGGCTTGCGGCAGGTGCAGCGCGAATCCGCGGTGTGCGGGCAAAAGAACACCGCGTCGATTCGCCCACCCGCCTGGGCGAGCGCGCGGTGCATCTTGTCGTGGATGGCGTTCAGTGCAGCGAAATCGAGCAGTCCCCGGGCGACCCCCGACTGGTTGGTCGCGATGACGACGCGGTATCCGCTGCGGCTCAACCTCGCGATCGCCTCGAGGCTACCGGGGATTGGGCGCCATTCGTCGGGTGACTTGATGAACTGGTCGCTGTCGTGATTGACGACCCCGTCGCGGTCGAGGACGACGAGCCGCGCGGCGCGGGTTGCGACGACAGCTTCGGAGGCGGGCTGGACCATGAGGGCACCCGGAGCCAAAATCCTCAGGCCGCGAGCTTGGAGATGTCGGCCACGCGGTTCATCGCCCGCGCGGCGTCTCGCAGCAGCGCGAGGCGGTTGGCGCGAAGCGCCGGGTCGTCGGCCATCACCATCACGTCATCGAAGAAGCGGTCGACTGCCGGCTTGACGGTTGCCAGCATGACGAGCGCGGCGGTGTAGTCGCCGTTCGCGCAATGGGTGTCGACCGCAGGCGCAACGTGCCTGAATGCACGCCAGAGATCGCGCTCGGCGCCGTCGCCCAGCCGTCCCTCGTCGACGCCGGGTGCGGCCTCGCCACCCGACTTGCGCAGGATGTTGACGATGCGCTTATTGGCCGCCGACAGCGCCTGGGCCTCGGGCAGGGTCTCGAATGCCTTGACCGCAGCGAGCCGCGCCGGGATCGTGTCGATGCGCGGCGGGCGCTGCGCCAGCACCGCCTCGACCTGGTGCGCCGTGTATCCCTGCTCGCGCAGGTGCGTGCGCAGACGCTCGAAGATGAAGTCGGCGAGCGCGCCGGTCGCGGGTGTCCACGCGGGCACGGCATCGAATGCCTGCTGCGCCAGGTCGAGCAGCTCCGGCAGCGACAGTGCGAGCGAGCGCTCGATCAGGATGCGCAGCACGCCGACGGCGGCGCGGCGAAGGCCGTAGGGATCCTTGTCGCCGCTGGGTTGGGCGCCTGCGCCGAACATTCCGGTCAGCGCTTCGAGCTTGTCGGCGAGCGCCAGGGTCTGCGCCAGCGCACTTTCGGGCAGCGCATCGCCGGAATACCGCGGCCGGTAATGCTGCGCGATCGCATCGGCGACCGCGGGCGGCTCACCGTCATGGAGCGCATAGTGCCGGCCCATGGTGCCCTGCAGCTCGGGAAACTCGCCGACCATGTCGGTGACCAGATCCGCCTTCGCGAGCAGCGCCGCGCGATCGGCTTGCCCGGTATCAACGCCGATTCTCGCCGCGATCTCCCGCGCGAGGAAGCGCAGACGCGCGACGCGCTCGGCCTGTGTCCCGAGCTTGTTGTGGTAGACGATGCCGCGCAGACGCTCGACGTGGGAAGCGAGCGGCAGCTTGCGGTCCTGGTCGAAGAAGAACCTGGCGTCGGCAAGCCGCGCGCGCAGCACGCGCTCGTTACCCTCGACGATTGCACGCGGGTGCGTCGTTGCGATGTTGCTGACCAGCAGGAAGCGGTGCGTGAGCCGGCCGGCAGCGTCGGCGAGCGCGAAATACTTCTGGTGCTGCTGCATCGTCAGGAGCAGGCACTCGTGCGGGATACGGAGAAATTCCGGGTCGAAGCTCCCGACGAGGACGGCAGGCCACTCGACCAGCGCGGTCACCTGGTCGAGGAGCGCGTCGGGCATCACCACCGTGTCCCCCCCTGCAGCGCGCTCGAGCTGGCGAACGATCTCCGCCCGGCGCAGCGCGAAATCGGGCAGGACCTTGCCTTCGGCCTCCAGCATCGGCGCCCAGGCATCGGCCGACGCGATGTCGATCGACGCGCGGCCCAGGAAGCGATGGCCGCAGGTCCTGCGGCCCGCGTCGAGCCCGAGCGCCGAGACGGGAACGACGTCGGCGCCGTGCAGCGCGACCAGCACGTGCGCCGGGCGCACGAACTTGACGTCGTTGAAGTAGCCGCCGCGTCGCGGATAGCTCATCAGCTTCGCAATCGGCAGTTGCTCCAGCGCCGCGGCGAGCGCATCGCCGAGTCCCGCTGCGAGCGAAAGCCCTCGCGCGGGCGTCCTGATACGGGCGTACTCGGCGTTGCCATCGGATGCGACGTCGATGCGGCCCGGCCCGTTGCCTTCTTCGTCCCGCCGCCGGGCGAGCTCGGGATGGCCGATCGCCGCGAGCTTCTTGTGCAATGCCGCGGTCGGCGCGCCGTCCGCGTCCCACGCGACCTTGGCCGGCATCAGCTTCTCGACGACCTCGGCGTCGGGCGCGATGCTGCGCACGTCGCTGATCGCGACCGCCAGCCTGCGCGGTGTCGCATACGGACGCAGTATCGACGACGGGGACAGGTACGCCCGCCTCGCCAGTTGCGCGCCGAGGCCTTCGGCGAACGCGGTCCCGAGCGCCTCGAGCGCATTGGGCGGAAGCTCCTCGGTGAGCACCTCGACCAGCAGCGTCGCCGTGCGTGGTTCCCCGGCCCCGGTGGGAGTCGACGCCCGACCGGTCATGCCGCGCTCGCCCGCAATGCTGCAGGAAGCATCGGGAAGCCCAGCACCTCGCGCGACTCGACCCAGGCCCGCGCCACCAGGCGCGACAGCGTGCGGATGCGCCCGATGTAGGCCGCGCGCTCGGTGACCGAAATCGCGCCACGCGCATCGAGGAGATTGAACGCGTGCGCGGCGCTGAGGATCATTTCGTAGCCGGGGAGCGGCAGCTTCGCCTCGAGCAGGCGCCGCGCCTCCGATTCGAACAGCGCGAACTGCCCGGCGAGAGCGGGTGCGTTCGACTGCTCGAAGTTGTAGGTGGATTGCTCGACCTCGTTTTGCCGATACACGTCGCCGTAGGTCAGCGAGCGCTCAGCCGAGCCGTCGTTCCACGTTGCCCATACCAGATCGAACACGCTGTCCCGGTCCTGCAAGTACATGGCGAGCCGCTCGAGACCATAGGTGATCTCGCCGGTGACCGGATTGCAGTCGAGGCCCCCGACCTGCTGGAAATACGTGAACTGCGTCACTTCCATGCCGTTCAGCCACACCTCCCAGCCGAGTCCCCAGGCACCCAGCGTCGGATTTTCCCAGTCGTCCTCGACCAGGCGAAGGTCATTGTTCCGCAGGTCGATCCCCAGGGCTTCGAGCGACCCGAAGTAGACGTCGAGGATGTCCGAAGGCGCGGGCTTCAGCACGACCTGGTACTGGTAGTAATGCTGCAGGCGGTTGGGGTTCTCGCCGTAGCGTCCGTCCTTCGGGCGCCGCGACGGCTGGACGTAGGCGGCGCGCCAGGGCTCGGGACCCAGTGCGCGGAGGAAGGTCGCCGTATGCGAGGTTCCCGCACCGACCTCCATGTCGAAGGGTTGCAGCAGCGCGCAGCCCTGGCGGTTCCAGTAGTCCTGGAGGGTGAGGATCAGTTGCTGGAACGTCTGCATCGGACAGGTGTGCGATTCGACTCGCGCGTCGCGGTGGGAAAGCGCGCCGATTTTACCGGGAATCGATCAGTGCGCCGGCGGATCAGCGACGATGGAACCGGGCACCGGCGGATCAGCGACGACCGAGCCTGGCGACGACCGGCGCCGCAACCAACGCGATCGACAGCGCGAGCACGAGCGCGTCGCCCCAGCGCAAGTAAGGCGTGTCGCCCTCGCGCGCAACGACGCTCACCTCGAGGATGCCGGTCGAGTACCACGGCAATTGCGCGACCACCCGGCCATCGGGGCCGATCGCCGACGTGATGCCGGTGTTGGTCGCGCGCAGCATCGGGCGTGCGAATTCGAGCGCACGCATCGCTGCGATCTGGTTGTGCTGCATCGCTGCGATCGAATGTCCATACCACGCGTCGTTGGTGACGTTGACGAGCATCCCCGATTGACGCGCGGCGCCGATCAGCTCGCTGCCGAAAGCATCCTCGTAGCAGATGTCGACAGCAACCTTGTGACCGGCGACTTCGAGCGGCGGCTGGTCGGCTGGACCGCGAGCCTGCTGGGCGATCGGAATTGACAGCACCGAGCGCATCAGCCATCCAGTCACCGGCTGCAGCGGAATCGTCTCGCCGAACGGAACCAGGTGATGCTTGCGGTAGAGCTGCGGTTGGCCGCTGCCGAGCGCGACGACCGTGTTGAAGTAGCGCGGCAGATCGCTCCCGGGCAGCGGCGCGAGTGCGGTGAACATTCCGAGCAGCACGTCGCCGTGGCGGGCGATCGCAGTGCGGATCAGCGCGAGCAGCACGTCGTCGGGCACTTCATCCGAGAACACCGGGAACGCCGATTCGGGCAGCACGATCAGCCGCCCGCGGCTCGCTGCGACGAGGTCGAGGTAGCGCCGGTAGGTCGCCTCGCGGAAGCGGGGATCGAACTTCTGCTTCTGCACGATGTTGCCTTGCACCAGCGACACGGCGAGCGGGGCGCCCTCGGGCTGCGTCCAGGCGACCCGCGCGAGCAGCGTGCCGGTTACGGCGAGCACCGCCAGTCCGAGCCCGGCGGCCAGCGCAGCGCCGCGTGCGGCGCGCGCGAGCGCGAAGGCTGCGTGCACCAGCAACGCCGCGGCAAGCGCGATCGCAAGCGAGACCAGGAACACGCCACCGATCGGGGCGTAGCCGCGCAGCATTCCTGCCGGAATCTGCGAGTAGCCGAGCGTGAGCCAGGGGAAGCCGGTGAAAACGGTGCCGCGCAACCATTCGGCAATGACAAAAGCGCCGGCCGCAACCGCGAGGCGCAGCAACGAGCGTGGCGGCGTCAGGCGCACCGTGACCCAGCCGGCGGCGGCGGGCCACAGTGCGAGATAGGCGACGAGGCAGGCGATCGCGAGCGCCGCCAGCGGCGCGGGCATGCCGCCGAAATCACGGATTGCGATGTACAGCCACGAGGCGCCGGCGGCAAAGAGCCCCACGCCGAAGGCGAAGCCGGTTGCCGCGGCGTGGCGAGCCGACGGCGCGCCCTGCCACTGCGAAAACAGCAGCGTGAGCGTGGCGAGTGGGAGTGCTGCAAGGCCAAAAGGCGCGAAGCCGAAGACCGTTGCAGCGCCGGCCGCCACCGCGAGCGAGAGGGAAAGTGCTCGCGCGAGCGCCATTCCTGCGCGCCTAGCCGCTGTTGTCGTCGGAGGGCGCAGGGGCGACGCGCTCGACCTGCAGCGTGTACAGGCGGCGACTGTCGGCACGCAGTACGCGGAAGCGGAAGCCCCCAACGGTCGTTGCCTCGCTGCGCTTCGGCAGCCGGCCGAAGGATTTCAGCAACAGGCCGCCGATCGTGTCGAAGTCTTCGTCTTCGAAATTGGTGCCGAACTGCGCGTTGAAATCCGCGATCTCGGTCTGGGCCTTGACCCGGAACTGGCCGTTCGACTCGGCAATGATGTTGTCCTCGCTCTCGTCGAAGTCGTACTCGTCCTCGATGTCGCCGACGATCTGTTCGAGCACGTCCTCGATGGTGACCAGACCCGAGACGCCGCCATACTCGTCGACGACGATCGCGATGTGGTTGCGGTTCGCGCGGAACTCGCGCAGCAGCACGTTGACGCGCTTCGATTCCGGCACGAACACCGCGGGGCGCAGCGTCTCCCGCAGATTGAACGCCTCAGGATTCGCGTAGTAGTTCAGCAGCTCCTTGGCGAGCAGGATGCCGACCACGTCGTCCTTGGTCTCGCCGATCACCGGGAAGCGCGAGTGCTTGGTGTCGAGGATCAGCGGCGATGAAGTCCGGCGGTGCATCGTCGATCGACACGCAGTCCATCTGCGCGCGCGGAATCATGATGTCGCGCACCGTCGTCTCGGACACCGACAGCACGCCCTCGATCATCGACAGCGCGTCGCCGTCGAGAAGCCTCCGCTCGAAAGCGCCGTGCAGCAGTTCGAGGAGCTCCTCGCGGTCCTCGGGCTCGCGCGTCAGCAGCGCGGACAGCCGCTCGAGCAGCGTCGGCCGGTCTTCGGCTCCCGTGTGCGCCATCAGGAGCCGTCCCGGGGCCATGCGCGCGGGTCACGATAGCCGAGGCGGACGAGCAGCTCGGTCTCTCGCGCTTCCATCCGCGCGGCGTCGCTGTTGCGCTCGTGGTCGTAACCTTGCAGGTGGAGCATGCCGTGGATGACGAGATGCGCGTAATGCGCCGTGAGCGTCTTGCCCTGCGCCCGCGCCTCCCTGCGCACGACGGGTGCGCAAAGCACGATGTCGCCGGCAAGCGACGCGGCATCATCGTACACGAAGGTGAGCACGTTCGTCGCGTAATCGTGCTTGCGATAGCGGCGGTTGAGCTCGCGCCCCTCGCGCATTCCGACGAACCGCAGCGTGACCCGTGCCGGGCGCTCGAGCGCGGCGCCGACCCAGCGCCGCAGCGTGCGCCGCCGCGGCAGCGGGGCGGGATCGACCTGCCACTGGAGCGTGAGCGCGAGCCTACGTGGCCGCGTCGCGCTCGTAGGCGTCGATGATCTTCTGCACCAGCGGATGGCGCACGACGTCGGCGCTGGTGAAGTGCACGAACGCGATGCCGCGCACGCCGGCGAGCACGCGCTCGGCCTCGATCAGTCCGCTCTTCTGGCCGCGGGCGAGGTCGATCTGGGTAACGTCGCCGGTGATCACTGCCTTGGTGCCGAAGCCGATCCGGGTGAGGAACATCTTCATCTGCTCGGGCGTCGTGTTCTGCGCCTCGTCGAGGATGATGAACGAATGGTTGAGCGTGCGCCCGCGCATGTAGGCGAGCGGCGCGAGCTCGATCGTCTGGCGCTCGAACAGCTTCGCGACCTTGTCGAAGCCCATGAGGTCGTAGAGCGCGTCGTAGAGCGGGCGCAGGTACGGATCGACTTTTTGCGCGAGGTCGCCGGGCAGGAAGCCCAGGCGCTCGCCGGCCTCCACGGCGGGGCGCACGAGCACGATGCGCTTGACCGCGTCGCGCTCGAGCGCATCGACCGCGCAGGCGACCGCGAGGTAGGTCTTGCCGGTTCCCGCGGGGCCGATGCCGAAGCATGATGTCGTGCGCCCGGATCGCCTTCAGGTAAGCGACCTGGTTCGGCGTGCGGCCGTGCAGGTCCGCGCGGCGCGTGCGCAGCAGTGGCGCGCCGTCGATCTCCGCGCCGCGGTCGCGGCGGCGGCATGGGCCGCGATCTCGACCAAGCCGAGCTGGATGTCGTCGACCGACAGCGGCTTTTCCGCTTCGGCGTAAAAGCGCCGCAGCGCTCGCTCGGCGCGCGACCTGCCGGGCGGGCCTTCAACGCTGAAAGTTGCGCCGCGGCGCGCGATCGCGACGTCGAGCGCGGCCTCGATCTGGCGCAGGTTCGCGTCCAGCGGACCGCAGAGATTCGCGAGCGCGCGATTGTCGAGCGGGCGAGCGTGACGCTCCGTGCACGCGAGCGCGTTCGGCGCGTCGGCCGTCAGCGCCCGCGCAGCGCGATCACCGGCGCAGCGCGTCGGGCACCGGCGCTGCGCGGTCAGGCGCCCGGCGCGACGGCGGCATCAGACGCCCTGGCGCACGATCGGCGCCTTCAGCGCCTCGTCGAGCGTCGCGAGCATTTCGGCGATGTGCGCCCTGCGCCTCGGTCGGATAGCCGCGGCGCAGTGCGCCGCCGCGAGCTCGGCACGCAGCGCTCTTCGCGTCCGCGCGCAGCAGCGCACGCGCGTCGGCGGGCATCGACGCCGACGGCTTGATCAGCGCGTTGGCGAGCTGCGCAGACATAGTCGCGCTGCAGGTTGCGGCGGGCGAGCGGGATGTCGTTGCCGGTCTGCAGCTCGCTCCACATCGCGGCATGCAGCGTCGCGTAGAGCTCGGGCAGGCGCAGCGCCTGCTGCGGGTCGTCGACCTTGGCTTCGTTGTTCAGCAGGCGCTGCGCGACCAGCGGGCCCATCAGCCGGTCGAGCACGGCACGCTGCAGCGCAGCACCTGCTGGTCGACCGGCAGATCGAGCGGCGGCACCGGACGCCCGAGCTCCTCCGCATCCTCCATGTCGGAGACCGACACCGTCATATTGCGCAGGAACGACGGCGGGAAATCGAAGCTGTCGCGCCGACAGGATCTCGGCGGCGAGCATGTTCAGCGCGGCACGCTGCTTTTGCCGGCGTCGACCGGCGTGAACGGCTGTCGGCCGCTGCCGGCGCGGTCGCGCACGCCGGCAGCGCCGCCGATGTACTTGGCGGCGTAGCAGCGCGCCCTGCACGACCTGGCGAGCCCGCGGGTGAAATTGCGCCGCAGCACCGAGTAGCTCTCGCCCGGCTGCGAGCTTGCAGTCGCTTCGGTGCGCTGCCACAGTTCGCGCACGATCGCGAGCGCGCTTCCTCGGCGTAGGCGAGCGGATCGCTGCCGAGGTCGAACTGGTTCACGTCGGGGTCGACGCCGAAGACCATCGACTCCTCGTCGCGTCGCGTAGGCGAGCAGCGGCTCGTTGCGAGCGACCGGCGATCTTCGCGAGCTCGGCCTTCCTTCGTCCGCGCGGCACTCGCGTGTAGCCGTACTCGATCGCCCAGTAGTCGTAGGGCCCGAGCGTCGACATGACGTACTCGCCCTGCCGCTCGCCCTTGAGCGCGATGTTCCAGGGGTTGTATTCCATCACCGAGCCCGGCGATGCCGTGCTTCGCGGGTGAACATCGGGTCGGATAAGCTCGCGCCTCGGTGTAGATCGTCGAGGCGCGGAAGTTGTGGCGCAAGCCGAGCGTGTGCCCGACCTCGTGCATCGTGACGGCCTTGAGGATAGGCGTCGCACGAACGTGTCGGCCTCGGGGCTGTCCGGGCTCGATGTCGCCGCGCGCCTCGAGCACGTCGAGGCCGAATGCCGCGCTCCTCCGCCGCGGCGTCGGCGTAGTGCAGCTGCGCTCTGCGAGCGCGCGTCGAAGTGGGACGGCGCCTGCGCCGGCCAGCGCAGCGAGCGCGGTGCTGCGCGGCGGCAGGTACTCGCCGCGCAGGCTGCGCACCACGCGGATGTTGTTGGCGTCGATGCCGATGTCGGCGTCGAGGATCTCGCCGGTGCGCGGATCGACGACCGACGGGCCGATCGCGCCGTAGGCGGTCTTGGCGACGGTCGCCAGCGCACCGACGCATGGCGGATGTCGGAGGTGTCGAAATCGGCGTCGTCGGGCTGCACCTCGACCCGGATCGCGTCCTTGAAGCCGATCCGCTCGAACGCCTTGTTCCACTCGAGGATGCCTTCGCGGATCGGCTCGCGGTACTTGACCGGGATGTTGCGGTCGATCCAGTACACGATCGGCTGCTTCGGCTCGGACAGCGCGGCGTGCCGGGTCCTTCTTCTCGAGGCGCCAGCGGTTGACGTAATGACTCACCGGCACGCGCGGGATGTCGGAGGTGAAATCGAGCACGTCGGTCGTGAAATAACCGATGCGCTCGTCGGCGCGCCGCGGCGTGCATCGGGACCGCGGGCAGCGTCGCGAAGTTGTAGTAGTAGCCGAGGAACATGCTGCGCACGTCCGGCAGCGTGATCGGCAGCGGCGGCAGCGTCGACATGGCCGGCGGCGGCGGCGGCAGCACCAGGTGCGACAGCGCGTAATGCGCGCTGACCTCGAGGGCGACGTTGTCGGCGATTCGCCCACAGCTTTCCGAACGCGCGAATTCTTGGCGTCGAAGGCGTAGGGCTGGCGGTAGACGCGCTCGAGATAGGTCGTCGCGGCGGGGATGTCGGCCAGCAGCAGCGCGTTGGCGTCGATCAGCACCGACTTGCGCTCGGGCTGCGGCTTCGAGGCGATCGGTGCCGTCGCGAGCAGGCTGTCGGAGAAGCCCGCCGCCACTGCACGCGCTTCGGGCGTGCCGGGCTGCGCCATGTATTTCGTCGTTCTTGGCGATCAGCTGCACGGCGTCGCCGTGCTTGTGGAATACGACGATCTGCGCGACGCCGATCGGGTCGGTCATCGCGCCGCCGAAGATCATGTCCTCGCCGATGCCCTGGTTCAGCGCCGACTTGAAGAAGTACGGATGGTCGAACTGGTCGGGCGCGATCTCGATCCAGACCTTGTCGTCCTTCCGCCAGACATTGAAGAGTCCCTCGGATTCCTTCGCCTCCTTGATGACTTCGGCGAACGGCTTCGGCGCCGGCGCGGGCGGCTGGCCGCGTTCGGCTGTGCGGCGGGCCGGCGCCGGCGCCGCGCCGGCCGGAGCCACTGCCTGCGCGGCGCAGCGACGGGAACCGCGCTCGCGCGAGCAGCGGCCGGGCGGCGGGACGATCGCGCAATCGCGACCGCAAGCGGGCAGCGACGCGCCAGGGCGCGCGGATGCGGAGACTACGAAGGAGACGATGCGATCGGGATCTCCGGTGGGCGCGCGCGTCGGACGGTGACGACGCGCGTGCCGCGCAGGCAGTGCGCCAGCGCAGCGGTGACGACAACGTCGACGTAGCGACCGATCGACGTTGCATCGCCCTTGAAGTTGATGACGCGATTGTTGTCGGTGCGCCCGGCGAGCTCACCCGCGTCCTTCGCCGAGCGGCCGGTGACCAGCACCCGCTCGCACGCTGCCGACCATTGCGTCGCTGCGCGCCGCGGTATTGCGCGTCGAGCAGCACCTGCAGGCGAGCGAGCCGCTGCCTGTGCGATGGCCGCCGGAACGCGATCCGGCAGCTCCGCTGCGGGCGTCCCGGGGCGCGCGCTGTAGGCGAAGCTGAACGCTCCGTCGAAGCCGATCTCTTCGACGAGCTTCAGCGTCCGCGCGAAGTCGGCTTCGGTTTCGCCCGGGAAAGCCGACGATGAAATCCGACGTGAGCGACAGCGTCCGGCCGCGCGGCTCGCAGGCGGCGCACGATCGACTTGTATTCGAGAGCGGTGTAGCCGCGCTTCATTGCGGCAAGGATCCGGTCCGACCCCGACTGCACCGGCAGGTGCAGGTGCGAGACGAGCTTCGGAAGCTTGCCGTAGGCATGGATCAGCCGCGGGCTCATCTCGCGCGGGTGCGAGGTCGTGAAGCGCAGGCGCTCGATGCCGGGAATCTCCGCCGCGAATTCGAGCAGCAGCGCGAGGTCCGCGGCTTCGCCGCCGGTGTCGTCCGAAGTACTCGCGGTACGCGTTCACGTTCTGGCCGAGCAACGTCACTTCTTTCACGCCCTGGAGCGCGAGATCGGCGATCTCGGTCAGGACATCGCCCAATGGCCGCGACACTTCCTCGCCCCGCGTGTACGGCACGATGCAGAACGAGCAGTACTTGCTGCAGCCTTCCATGATCGACACGAAGGCGCTCGCGCCGTCGACCGCAGGCGGCGGCAGGTGGTCGAATTTCTCGATCTCGGGAAACGAGATGTCCACCTGCGGCTCGCCCGAGGCCCTGCGCGCCCGAATCATCTCCGGCAGCCGGTGCAGCGTCTGCGGCCCGAATACGAGGTCGACATAGGGCGCGCGCTCGACGATCGCGGCGCCCTCCTGCGAAGCGACGCAGCCGCCGACCCCGATGATCAGGTCGGGCCGCTGCGCCTTCAGGCCGCGCACGCGGCCCAGGTCATGGAACACGCGCTCCTGCGCCTTCTCGCGCACCGAGCAGGTGTTGAACAGGATGACGTCCGCGTCATCGGGCCGGGCGGTGAGCGTGAGGCCGTCGGAGGCGGCGAGCACGTCGGCCATCCGGTCCGAGTCGTACTCGTTCATCTGGCAGCCGAAAGTGCGGATATAGAGCTTGTGGTTCAAGTCTGGCGGCAGGACGTGCGGATGGGGGCGCGCGGCTCGATCGAGGGTCGAATCGTTGGTTGCGAGTGACGGGCGGGCCCGGGCGACCTCGGATGGTAGCACCGGCCACCGGGGCTGCGTCCCGGGTAGAATGAGCGCTGCAGGTGTCCGCCGGGTCGTCGCCGATCCGGCGGGTGAAACGGGAACGTGGTGCGGCGCGCAACCGATGGCGCCAAGGCCGCGGCTGCCCCCGCAACGGTGAGACGGCGCGGATCGTCCGAAGTGTTTTGCAACGCCACTGACCGCATCACGCGGGCGGGAAGGCGGGACGATCAAGACCGGCAAGCCCGGAGACCGGCCTGCAACGCGGACAGGGCTTTTGGGCTTTTGGCGGCCGGTCCGTGCGCAGTGAACCGCAGCGCGGGGACCCGTTGCCGCTCGCAGGTGCGCACGCGCCGCCCGGCTTCCGCCGTTGCGATCCAGCCGTGGACCGCGTGCAGGCTTGCTTGCGTCGTCGTGATGCTCGCGTTGTGCCGAACAATGCCCGTGCGGGGTTCCCACGGCATGAGAAGGCGAGCGTCCCATGGCCATTGCACTCCCGCACCCGCGAGCCAGCGTCACGGCTCGCTTCGTCCTGCTGTCGCTCGCCGCTGCGGCCTGTCCGGGCGTACGCGCCGAAGCGCTCGTTGCTCCGGGAACGGTGACGCTCGAGCCTGTCATCGTCACCGCGTCGCGGGGACCGCAGGCCGTCGAGGATCTGGTGGCCGATGTCACGGTCATCGATCCGGACGAGATTGCGCGTAGCGGCATGGATAGCCTGATCCGAGCTTTTGCAGCGCCAGCCCGGCGTCGAAATCGAGCAGAACGGAGGACCCGGAGCGACATCGGGGGTTTTCCTGCGCGGCGCCAACGCCGAGCAGACACTGGTCCTGATCGACGGCATGCGCGTCGCCTCGGCGACCAGCGGGATCACTGCGCTGGAAGCGATTCCGCTCGACCAGATCGAGCGCATCGAGATCCTGCGCGGTCCCGCATCGAGCCTGTACGGCGCCGATGCGATCGGCGGCGTCATCCAGGTCTTCACCCGGCGTGGCGCGCGCGGGCTCCATGCGAACGCGTCGATTGGCTATGGAACCGACGCGTCCGAAGCGGGAAGTGCCGGCGTCTCGGGCGGTTCCGCAACTGCGCAGGGCGCGCTGCAGGTGTCGACGCGGCACAGCAATGGCTTCGACGCGATCGACAACCCCGCCAATTTCAGCTACGTCCCGGGCCGCGACGACGGCTATCGCGACGCGAGTGTCACCGCCAACGGCGATATCACCTGGTCCGCCGGTCACGCGCTGACCCTGCAGTTTTTCAGGAGCCATCTCGATGCCCAGTTCGACGGCGGCGAGAGCTTCAACGACCGCACGCTGACAACGCTCACGTCGTGGCAGGCGGCAAGCCGCGATCGCGTGGCGTCTTGGTGGAGTTCCAGCCTGTCGGCGGGGGTGGGGGGTGATCGCTCGGTGTCCAAGACCGGATTCGGCGATTCGCCGTTCGAGACTCGACAGCGCCAGTACGCGTGGCAGAACGATTTCACCCTGCCCGCAGGTAGCCTGACGGTCGCCGCCGAGCGGCGCGAGGAGCACGTCGATTCCGATCCGGCGTTCACGGTCGATTCGCGCGACACGAATTCCGTGACGGCGATCTGGCGTCGCGTTTCCGGCACGACCGCGATGCAGGCGAACCTGCGGCGCGACCAGTCGAGCCAGTTCGGGGGCAGGACTACCGGCGCCTTGGCCTGGGGCTATCGGATTTCGCCGATCTGGCGCGTGACGGCAAGTGCCGGAACGGCGTTCCGAGCACCGACGTTCAACGACCTCTACTATCCGGGGTTCTCCAATCCCGCTCTCCGGCCCGAGACGGCGCGTAACGTCGAGGCCGGCATTCACGCGGCCGGACGCGGGGGCGATGTCGGTTGGGAGGCGCAGGCCACCGCCTATGACAACCGCGTCCGCGACCTGATCGTGTTCCAGTGCGACGCCAATTTCGTCTGTCGGCCGGACAATGTCTCGGACGCGACGCTGAAGGGCCTGACGCTGGGAGGCGACGTGCACTGGCGGGACGCGAGCGCGCACGCATCGGTTGATCTGCAATCTCCGACCGACGATGCGACCGGGCGTCTTCTGCCGCGACGCGCGCGACGGCACGCGACCCTCTCGCTGTCGGCACCTGCCGGTCCCGCCCGGTTGACACTTGAATGGATCGGATCGTCGGCGCGTTTCGACGATGCGGCCAATGCCGTGCGCATCGGCGGCTACGGCATCGTCAATCTGGGTGTCGAATGGCCGCTTGCGCACGGTGTCACGCTGTTCGTGCGCGGTGACAACCTCCTCGACCGGAACTATGCGCTCGTCGCCGATTACGCGACCGGCGGAGCGCGCATATTTGCCGGTGCGCGCTGGCGTCTGTGACACCAGGAGAACAGGCAGGAAGACAGGGACGGACCACGTTTTTTGACACACGAAAAACGTGGCCCGTCCCGGTTTTTCTGATGCTGGCGGCCTGCTGTGTCGGTACGGGACGGGTGATAGCGCACACCGAGGTGCAGGCGACCGACGACACGGGTACGCGAATCGTGCTTGCGCAGCCTGCGCAGCGCATCGTGACGCTCGCACCCCACGCGACGGAGTTGGTGTTCGCCGCAGGCGCCGGAGCGCAGGTCGTCGGTGTCGTCAAGAGCTCCGATTATCCGCCGCCGGCCCTGAAGGTGCCGGTGATCGGCGATGTCGCGGGGCTCGAACTCGAGCGAATCGTCGCACTGGCGCCGGACTTGATTGTCACCTGGCCGTGGACGGCTCCGACGCAGGTCGCATGGCTCGCGGCCCATGGGATTGCGGTGTTCCGGACCGACGCGCATCGCATTGACGACATCGCTTCCGAGATCGAGCGCCTGGGGACCCTCACCGGAACGCAACGCGTCGCCGATGCCTCGGCGGCACGCTTTCGCGCGCGCGTCGAAGCCCTCACCCACCAGGCGCGGGCAGCACCGGCGCTGCGCGTGTTCTACCAGGTGTCGGACGCGCCGATCTACACGCTGGGCGGCGCGCAACTCGTGACCCGTGCAATCTCGCGCTGCGGTGGCGCGAACATCTTCGGCGCCGCGCGTGTGCCCGCACTGCAGGTGGGCGTCGAGGCGGTGCTTGTGGCAAACCCGCAGGCGATCATCGCTGGAACCGATGGCGCGGTGCGCCCCGCGTGGCTTGACCACTGGCGCCAATGGCCCGCGCTCGACGCCGTGCGCCACGGCAATCTGTTCGTCGTCGACGCGAACCTGCTGCACCGACCGGGACCCCGCTTTGTCGACGGCATGGCGAGCCTTTGCGACGTCATTGCGCGGGCGCGCCACGGCCTATAATCGTCGGCTACGCCGTGGAACCCGTCCGGCTGCGTCGCGTGCATAGGCAATGGGGACGGGCAGATACGTGACGCGCGAGCCATGAGCAAGGCATTCACCAGCGAACAGGCGACACCCGATGATGCCGACGATGCACCCGAGGACGCATCGCCGCTGCCTCCAGGCACGCGCAATTACATGACGCCCGGAGGGTTCGCGCGCATGCGCCGCGAGCTCGACCGGCTGGTGTCGCGCGAGCGCCCGGAATTGGTCGCCACGGTCGCGTGGGCTGCCGGCAACGGCGACCGGTCGGAAAATGGCGATTACATCTATGGGAAGAAGCGCCTGCGCGAGATCGACCGGCGGATTCGCTTCCTGGTGCGCCGGCTCGACACCGCCGAGGTGGTCGATCCGCAGGCGCGACGAGACGACGAGGTGGCGGACCGGGTCTTCTTCGGCGCAACCGTCACCGTCGCCGATTCGCAGGGAACCGAACGCACGGTCTCGATTGTCGGCATCGACGAGGTCGACCCTGGCCGCGGATACATAAGCTGGATCTCGCCGATGGCGCGTGCGCTGACCCGGGCCCGGGAAGGCGACACCGTTACGCTGAGGACTCCCGGTGGGGCCGGCGAGATCGGTGTGCGAGCGGTGCGCTACGCCGCGCTCGACACCGATCCTCCCTGCGACGCGGCAGGTTGACGCCTGTCGCAGCCCCCGCCTATAGTCTGAGCCCGCCATGGACGTCGAGCTTTCCGCGCTGGAAGAACGGGTCGAGTTGCTGATTGCGCAAGTGCATGCGCTGCGCGAAGCCAATGCCGCGCTCGCGCGCGAGCTCGGTGTGGCCGCCGAGAGAAATCGCGATCTTGCCGCGCGGATGACCCGGGCAGGCTCGCGCCTCGATGCGCTGATTGCGAAGGTTCCGGCCGGATGAGCGACGATCGCGTTGACGCTGCGCGCACGGTCACGCTCGGGGTCACGATCCTCGGCCGCGACCTGAAGATCGCCTGCAGCGAAGGTGAACGCGAGGAGTTGGGCGAGGCAGTGGCGATGCTGGACCGGCGAATGCGCGAGATCCGCGACGCGGGCAAGGTGGCCGGTGGCGAGCGCATCGCGGTGATGGCCGCGCTGAATCTCGCGCACGAGTTGCTTCGCGCGCGCCGCACAGCAGGCCGTCCGGTGCGCCCGGCCGCGGAGACCGCGGGAATCGCCGCCGAGGGCGGCGCAATTGACGACGACGCCGCGCGGCGTAGAATCCGCGCGATGCGCTCGGCGATCGACCAGGCGCTTGCAGGCCAGGAAAAGCTCTTCTAGCCCAGTTGACGGGCAGTCCGGTTTCTATCCCCTGCGGTGTTCGTGTCGGCCATACGTTCTTTGGACCAATGCTCTCGTAGCGAGGTTGCCAGGTCTTATGTGGACCGGTGTGCGCTCCCACGCGGAAGCGCCTGATGGTCCCGGCAGGCGACCGATCTTGAACCCAGGTTCAGGGTGACGGCCGGAACGGCACAGGCGGGGGGCCCCTCCAGGGAGCGGCAGCCGGAAACGGCGCCGCTCTCTTCTTCCTGGATCGACGCCGATGTCTGGCGCGGCTCCGCGCTCGGACGGCTGACCCGCTACCGCATTCCGCGACAGCCGAGCCAGACGGTGCTCGACGTCGTGATCTGGATCCAGCGCAATCTGGAGCCCGCGCTCGCGTTCCGCTACGCCTGTCGCGTCGGCATGTGCGGATCCTGCGCGATGACCGTCAACGGCGTCGCGCGCTGGACCTGCCGCACGCACGTCGATCGTGTTTCGAGCGACGCGCGCTCGAATCGCGACCGCTCGCGAACCTGCCGGTGATACGCGATCTCGCCTGCGACATGCGCGAGTTCTTCGACAAGTGGGCCGTCGCACGCGGCCAGTTCGCTCCCACCGCAACGCGCAGGGACCCGCTCGCGCGCATCCGGCCGCACAGCCGTGAGCGTCGCGCCGCCGACGCGGCGATCGAGTGTATCGGCTGCGGCGTCTGCTACGCATCCTGCGACATTGTCGCCTGGCGTCCCGATTATCTCGGCCCGGCCGCGTTGAACCGCGCCTGGTCCCTCGTCAACGACGCGAGGGATGGCGCGCGGCGGGTGCGTCTGGCTGCGGTGGCGGGCGACGCGGGTTGCCACGCCTGTCATACGCAGGCGAGTTGCACCGAGCGCTGTCCGAAGCACCTCTCGCCGACCGCGTCGATCGCGGGCCTGAAGCGCGCGAGCGGCTGGGCGCTGCTGAAGCGCGAGCTGTGAGCTCCGATCGAAGCCAATCGCGCATCGATGCCGCGCTGTGGGTCGCGCAGCGCTCGAGTGCCGCCGTGCTTGCGATCTGCGTCACGGTCCACCTGGCGACGATCTTCCATGCGGTACACAACGGTCTTACTGCGGCAGCGATCGTCGCCCGCATGCACGGCCACTCGCCTGGCCCGTCTTCTACGTGGTATTCGCCGCCGCCGCGGCAGTGCATGCGCCGATCGGATTGCGTTCGATCGCGGCCGAATGGCTCGATTTTCGCGGGCGCCGGGCGGATGTCGCGACGGTGGCGACGGGGATCGCGCTGTTCGCGCTCGGCCTGTATGCGATCCGGGGTCTCGTGTCGTGAGGCGGCAGGGGCCGTTGCAGCGTTTGCGGTCGCAGCGCGACCGCCACGTGGGCTGGTGGGCTTTCGCCGTGCACCGGGTGTCCGGAATTGCGCTCGCCTTCTTCCTCCCGGTGCATTTCTGGGCGCTCTCGCGCGCGCTCGAGGGCGACGCCGCGCTCGACGGTTTCCTGCGCTGGGCCGAGAGGCCTTCGGTCAGGTTTGCCGAGTGGGCGCTCGTCGTCCTGCTTGCCGCGCACCTGACCGGAGGCCTGCGCATCCTGGCGCTCGAGCTCCTGCCCTGGCGCGACTGGCAGAAATCGCTTGCCGCACTCGTCGCGGGCATTTCGCTCGTCGTCGCGGTAAGCTTCTTCCTGGAGATCCGCTGATGCCGCGGGTGTATCGCCTGCCGCTGCCGGACGCCAGCCGCCGGCGCCGCACGAGACCATGACCATGGACGTTGATACCGACCGCGTCGAAGACGCCGCGCGCGAGCTCTACATCCGGGCGCTCAAGATCCTGCCCGACGACATCAAGCAGGGTTTCGACCGGCTCGACCGCGCGGAGACCGATGCTGCCGGCAAGCGCGTGCTCGGCACGATGATCCGCAACATCACCGTCGCCGAGGAGACGGGCAACCTGCTCTGCCAGGACACCGGCATCCCGATTTACAACGTGACGCTCGGGCGCAACCTGAAGATCGACGGCGTCGACCTCGAGGCGGCGATCGTACGCGGCTGCGAGCGGGCGACGCGCGAGTATCCGTTCCGCTCGTCGGTTGTGCACCCGATCACGCGCGTGAACCGCCACACGTCGACGGGACGGCGCGTTCCGGTGATCCATTTCGCGTTTTCCGAGCGCCCCGACGAGCTGGTGCTCGAGATGATCCCCAAGGGCAGCGGCTCGGAGAACAATTCGTGGCTCAGGATGGCGGTGCCGGCGGAAGGCGTCGCGGCGATCGAGCGCTTTGTCGTCGACTGCGTGCTCGACGCAGGCGGCAAGACCTGCCCGCCGACGATCGTCGGCGTGGGCGTCGGCGGGAGCGCGGACCTCTGCGTGCACCTGGCCAAGATCGCCGCCACGCGCGCGCTCGGCAGCCGCTGCGACGATCCCGAAGGCGCGGAGCTCGAGCGCGCGCTGTCCGCGGCCGTCAACGAGCTCGGCATCGGCGCGCAGGGTCTGGGCGGCGACGCGACCGCGTTTGCCGTGCACATCGAAATCGCGGCGACGCATATCACGATGAACCCGGTCGCGGTCAACATGCAGTGCCATTCGGCACGCCGTGCGCGCGCGCGTACTGACACCCGCGGGCGTGAGCTATGGCTTCTGACAGCGCGCCGCCGCTCTCGCTTGCACCGCCGGTGACCGAAGCGCAAGTGCGGGCGCTGCGCGTCGGCGACACGGTGACGCTGAAGGCACGCTGTACGGCATCCGCGACGCGACATTGATCCACATGTTCGACCGCGGCCGGCGCACGCGCTTCGACCTCGCGGGGCACGCGGTGATTCACACCGCGCCCAACGTGCGCCGGGTGCGCGGCGTCGAGCGAGCATCCGACCGGCTACGCGCCGGTGTGCATCGGCACCACCACGTCGACGCGCATGGAGCGCTTCACGCGGCCGCTGATGAGCGAGTACGGCGTACGCATCGTCATCGGCAAGGGCGGGCTGGGCGCGGAATCGCTCGCGCGCTTTCGCCGATCTCGGCGGCGTCTATCTCGCGATCATCGGCGGCGCCGCGGCGCTCGAGACGACCTGGATCGAGGCGATCGAGGACGTGGACCTGGACGATCTCAACCCCGAGAGCCTGTGGAAGTTCCGCGTCAGGGGCTTCGGTCCGCTGCTCGTCGCGATGGACAGCGCAGGCGGCAGCCTTTACGCGGACTCGACGCGAGACGCCCGCGCGCGCCGCGCCGCAGTGCTCGCTACGCTCGGCGTCGATGATCAAGCGATGACCCGCGCTGCATGCGGCGGATTCGAGACCGATCTCCTGGTCCTCGGCTCCGGCGGCGCGGGCCTCTTCGCCGCGCTGCACGCGCACGACGCGGACCCGCACGCTCGTCGATCACGATCGCGGTGAAGGGCCTGCTCGGCAAGTGCGGCTGCACGCGCATGGTCCAGGGCGGCTACAACGTGGCGCTCGCCGAGGGCGACTCGGTCGAGCGCCACTTCATGGACACGATCGAGGGCGGCAAGTGGCTGCCCGACCAGGAGCTTGCCTGGACGCTCGTGACCGGCGCGGTCGAGCGCATCCACGAGCTCGAGAACGAGCTCGGCTGCTTCTTCGACCGCAATCCCGACGGCACGCTCCACCAGAAGGCGTTCGCCGGCCAGACCTTCGACCGCACGGTGCACAAGGGCGATCTCACCGGCATCGAGATCATCAACCGCCTCGCCGAGCAGGTCTGGGCGCGCGGCATCGAGCGGCTCGAGGAGCACCGCGCGGTCGAGCTGATTCCCGACACGCGACGGCGATGCGCGTCGCCGGCGTGCTGCTCATCGACATGCGCACCGGCGAGTTCGTGCTCGTCACGCGCGCGCGCGGTGGTGCTCGCCACCGGCGGCGGCCCGACGATGTACCAGTACCACACGCCGTCCGGCGACAAGACCTGCGACGGCCTCGCGATGGCGCTTCGCGCGGGGCTGCCGCTGCGCGACATGGAGATGGTGCAGTTTCATCCGACCGGCCTGCTCGCCGGCGCCGCACACGCGGATGACCGGCACGGTGCTCGAGGAGGGCCTGCGCGGCGCGGGCGGCTACCTCGCTCAACGGCGCGGGCGAGCGCTTCATGCGGCCGTACGACCCGCGCGGCGAGCGCGCGACGCGCGACATCGTGTCGCGCGCGATCTACGCCGAGATGCGCACGGGCCGCACCACGCCGAACGGCGGCGTCTACATCGCGATGGGCCACCTCGGCGCCGAGCAGTGTGCGCCGCGAGTTCAAGGGCATGGTCGAGCGCTGCGCCGACTGCGGCTTCGACCTCGCCGGCGGGCGGGTCGAGGTGGTGCCGACCGCGCACTACATGATGGGCGGCGTGGAGTTCGACGTCGACTGCACGCACCGCACGCGACGGGCTCTTCGCGGCGGGCGAGGACACCGGCGGCGTGCACGGCGCGAACCGCCTCGGCGGCAACGGCGTGGCCAACTCGACGGTGTTCGGCGGCATCGCCGGCGACGTCGGTGGCGGCCTGGGTCGCCGAAGCGGGCGAGCCTCCGCGCCCCGGACGCGAGCGGCGGTCGCCGCCGAAATCGCGTTGCGAGGCGCCGCTTTCGCAGAACCGGCGGCGATCTCCACGCGTTCCGCGAGGCGCTTCTACGACCTGATGTGGGACGACGTCGGGATCCTCCGCGACGCGTCGCCGCTGCGCCGCGCGCTGCGACGCGCTCGCCGAGCTGCAGGACGAGCTCGATCGCACCGGGATTCGCGGGCGGCACGCGGGCATTCAACCTCACCTGGCACGACTGGCTCAACCTCGACAGCCTGCTCACGGTGAGCAGCGCGATCGCGCACGCAGCGCTCGCGCGCGAGGATTCCTGCGGCGCGCACTACCGCGAGGACTTTCCGCAAACCGGCGATCCCGAGCGCCCCGCCTTCACGCGCACGAGGTTCGCGCGCGGCGGGTTCTCGGTCGAGTTCGCTCCGGTCGAATTCACCCGCGTGCGGCCGGGCGAGAGCGTCCGATGACCCAATTGGCGCATTGTGATATATCACATATTCTGCCAGAATATACCCACCCCGGACGCCGGAGGCGAACACTCCGCCGGCACACCGCGTTCGAGCAATTCAGGAGATTGCAATGGACGTCGCTACGACAGCGCGCACACAGAGCGCAACCCCCTCAACGGCCGCACCAGAGACCCAGCCGACCAGCGCTAGCCAGATCGGCGCGGAGTCCCACGCCGAGATCGATGGTTTCCACCTGGTCATCGATGCCCTGAAGCTCAACGGCATCGACACGATCTTCGGCCTTCCCGGCATTCCGATCACCGACCTGACCCGCAAGGCGCAGGCGGCGGGCCTGCGCGTGATCTCCTTCCGCCACGAGCAGAACGCGGGCTACGCCGCGTCGATCGCCGGCTTCCTGACGCAGAAGCCCGGCATCTGCCTGACTGTGTCGGCACCCGGCTTTCTCAACGGCCTCAACGCGCTCGCGCACGCGACCGTCAACTGCTTTCCGATGATCCTGATCAGCGGCTCGAGCGAGCGCGAGATCGTCGATCTGCAGCAGGGCGACTACGAGGAGATGGACCAGCTCGCCATCGCCAAGCCGCTGGCCAAGGCCGCCTTCCGCGTGCTGCACGCCGAGGACATCGGCGTCGGCGTCGCGCGGGCGATCCGCGCCGCCGTCTCCGGCCGCCCGGGCGGCGTCTACCTCGACCTGCCGGCCAAGCTCTTCGCCGCAGACCATCGACGCGGAGGCGGGCAAGAACTCGCTGATCAAGGTGGTCGACGCCGCGCCGAAGCCAGATCCCCGCGCCGGAGGCCGTGAAGCGCGCGCTCGACCTTGCTCAGGAGCGCCAAGAAGCCGCTGATCATCCTCGGCAAGGGCGCGGCGTACGCCCAGGCCGACGCGGACATCCGCGCGCTGGTCGAGAAGACCGGCATCCCGTACCTGCCGATGTCGATGGCGAAGGGCCTGCTGCCCGACACGCACGAGCAGTGCGCCTCCGCCGCGCGCTCCTTCGTGCTGCCCGGGGCCGACGTGGTGATGCTGATCGGCGCGCGCCTGAACTGGCTGCTGTCGCACGGCAAGGGCAAGACCTGGGGCGGCAAAGGCCACAAGGACTGGGGCGGCCAGAAGTTCATCCAGATCGACATCTCGCCGCAGGAAGCCGACAGCAACGTGCGCATCGACGCGCCGGTGGTCGGCGACATCGGCTCGTGCGTTCGCGGCGCTGCTCGCGGGCATCGGCTCGAGCTGGCCCAAGCCGCCGGCCGAGTGGCTGAACGCGATCGCCGAGCGCAAGGAGCAAGAACATCGCCAAGATGGCCGAGACGCTCGCGAAGAATCCGACGCCGATGAACTTCCACAGCGCGCTCGACGTCGTGCGCGACATCGTCAAGGCGAACCCCGACGCCTTCCTGGTCAACGAAGGCGCCAACGCGCTCGACTTCACCCGCAGCATCGTCGACATGTACAAGCCGCGCAAGCGCCTCGACGTCGGCACCTGGGGCGTGATGGGCGTCGGCATGGGCTTTTCCATCGCGGCGGCGGTGGTGACCGGCGAGCAGGTGATCGCGGTCGAGGGCGACAGCGCGTTCGGTTTCTGCGGCATGGAAGTCGAGACCATCTGCCGCTACGACCTGCCGGTCTGCGTGGTGATCCTGAACAACAACGGCGTGTACCGTGGCGACGAAGTCAATCCGACCGGTGGCCGGGATCCTGCGCCGTTGGCACTGGTCAAGGACGCGCGCTATGAGAGCCTGATGGAAGCGTTCGGCGGCGTGGGCGCGCACGTGACGACACCGGCCGAGCTGCGCAAGGCGATGGAAGAGGCGATCCGCTCGCGCAGGCCAACACTCATCAACGCGATCATTGACGAAAAGGCCGGCACGGAAAGCGGCCGCATCACCAGCCTCAATCCGACCGCCAAGAAGAGTTAGCAGGGGGCGCGCCGAGGGCGGCGGCGATGCGCCACTGGCTGATGAAATCGGAGCCAGACGAGCTCTCCATCGACGATCTCGCGAAGGCGCCGAAGCGCAGCACCGCGTGGGTTGGCGTGCGCAACTACCAGGCGCGCAACTACATGCGCGACGAGATGCAAGTGGCGATCTTGCCTTCTTCTACCACTCGAGCTGTCCCGAGCCCGGCATCGCGGCATCGTCGAAGTCTCGCGGCCTGCGTATGCGGATCGCGACGCAGTTCGATCCGAAGAGCGCGTATTACGACCCGAAATCGACGCGCGAGGCGCCGCGATGGATGAATGTCGAGGTCAAGCTCGTGCACAAAACCACGCTCGTGAGCGTTGCGACGCTGCGCACCACGCCCGGCCTCGAGGGCATGGTCACCCTGCGGCGCGGCAATCGCCTGTCGATCACTCCGGTGACGCCGGAGGAGTGGAAGATCGTTGAGCGGCTCGCGCTTGCCGCCGACTCGCCTCAGTCCCGAAAGCGGCCACCCGGCTGACTACGCTTCGGTGTCGCTGCGAACCAGCACGCGCTCGAAGCGCCGGTCCGGAACCAGCCAGATCGCCGCTACCACTGCGTAGAGGAAGCATGCGATCCACCGTTCCCAGAAGGCGAGCGCAATTGCGACGACGTAGATGGCCAGCGAGATCTTCCCCTTGAAATCGCTCCCGAGCGCGCGAGCGAGCGGCGAATCCTTGCCATGCCCCGCCACCAGCACCGTCGTGAGGATGGAGTAGCTGCACGCCGACAGCAACAGCACCAAGCCGTACGCCGCGACCTGCAGCGGCGCGAAATGCGTTTCATCCATCCAGCCGGTGACGAAGGGCACCAGAGAGAGCCAGAACAGGAGGTGCAGATTCGCCCACAGGATCGCGCCATTCACGTGGTGCACGGCGTGGAACATGTGATGATGGTTGTTCCAGTAGATGCCGACGTAGACGAAGCTGAGCACGTAGCTCAGAAACACCGGGATCAGGGGCAACAGCGCGTGCGGGTCGGCGTCGTGCGGAACCTTGAGATCGAGCACCATGATCGTGATGATCACGGCGATCACGCCGTCGCTGAAGGCTTCGAGCCGGCCCCTTGTCATGGGGTCGCGCGCTGCCGCAGCGCGGCGATGCAGCCGATCGTGTGGCTCGTTGTCATCCCAATCCCGTCGCCGCCGCGCCTACTTTGCCATACTTGCGTCCCATGGACTGGACGATGCTGCCGTTATTGCTCGGGCTCGGCGCTACCGTCGGCTTCATGGCAGGGCTGCTGGGGATTGGTGGCGGCATGTATGTGGTTCCGATGCTGACGATCCTGTTCACCGCCAAGGACTTTCCGTCGGCCCATATCGTTCACATGGCGGTCGCGACGGCGACTGCGACGATGATTTTCACCGCGCTCTCCTCGGTGCGTGCGCACGCGCGGAAACGGGCCGTCCTTTGGCTGGTCGCGATGGCGATGGCGCCCGGCATCGTGCTGGGCTCGCTCGTCGGCCCGCAGATCGCGAGCGCGCTGCCCGGTCGCGTGCTCGCTGCGGCGTTCGGGGTGATCACGTGGTCGGCGGCGACGCGGATGCTGCTCGCGCGTCCACCGCGGGCCGGACGGGAGTTGCCCGGCAAGCTCGGCCTTTTCGGCGTCGGCGCCGGCGTGGGTGTCGTGTCGAGTCTGCTCGGTGCGGGTGGCGGATTCATCACCATCCCGTACCTTGGGTATCACAATGTCAGGATCCACAACGCGGTGGCGACCTCGGCAGCGCTCGGCGTGCCGATCGCGGTCGCCGGCACGATCGGTTTTGTCGTCGCCGGCCTGCGGCAAGCGGGACTCCCCGCCGGGTCGGTCGGCTATGTGTACCTGCCCGCGCTGATCATGATCGTCGTTGCCAGCATGGCGGCAGCGCCCGTCGGCGCGTCGATGGCACACCGGTGGTCCGCCGTGAAGCTGCGCCGTGCATTCGCGGCACTGCTCTATGCGCTGGGCGCCTACATGTTCTGGAAGGCGAGCCGCGGGTGAGCAACCCCGATTACGTCGCTTCGGCGGCGGCGTAGCCGCGCACCCCTACCGGGGCACCGCCCGGCGCGACGCGCACCGCGCAGTACTTGAACTCGGGGATCTTGCCGAAAGGGTCGAGCACCGGATTGGTGAGCAGGTTCGCTGCGGCTTCGTGGTAGCAGAAAGGAATGAAAACGTTGCCGCGCGGCGTGCCGTCGTCGGCGCGGGCGTAGAGCGACACGCTGCCGCGGCGCGAGACGACGGTGATCGTTTCGCCGGGCGTGACGCCGAGTGCTTGCAGGTCCAGCGGATTGAGCGAGGCGACCGGGAACGGCTCGATCGAGTCGAGCGCGGCGCTGCGCCGGGTCATGCTTCCCGTGTGCCAGTGCTCGAGCTGGCGTCCGGTGATCAGCACGTACGGATACGCCTGGTCGGGCAGCTCGGCCGCGGGAATGATCTGCGGCCGGAACGAGCTTCGCCCGACCGCTTTCCGTCGGGAAGCTGTCGATGAACACCACAGGCTCGCCCGGATCGCCGACCTTCTCGAACGGGTAGGTGACCGAGCCTTCGCGTTCGAGGCGATCCCAGGTGATGCCCGCGATCGAAGGCATCGCCTTGCGCATTTCGTCGAATACTTCGCGCGGATGCCCGTAACGCCAGTCGAGGCCCAGCCGTTTCGCCAGGTCGACGATGATCGCGAGGTCCTGCCGCGCTTCGCCCGGCGGGGTCGAGCGCCTGGCGCGCGAGCTGGACGCTGCGGTCGGTGTTGGTGAACGTGCCGGTCTTTTCCGGGAACGCCGAGGCCGGCAGCACCACGTCCGCGAAGTAGACGGTCTCGGTCGGAAAGATGTCCTGCACGACGAGCATTTCGAGTTTCGCCAGCGCGGCGCGCGCGTGCGCAACGTCGGGATCCGACATCGCGGGATTCTCGCCCATGATGTACATGCCACGGATCGTTCCCGCGTCGATCGCGTGCAGGATCTCGACCACGGTCAGTCCCGGCACGGGATCGAGCGTGGTACCCCAGAGCGACTCGAAGCGGCCGCGTACGTCGGTGCTGTCGACCGCCTGGTAATCGGGATACACCATCGGGATCAGGCCGGCGTCCGACGCGCCCTGCACGTTGTTCTGCCCGCGCAGCGGATGCAGCCCGGTGCCCGGACGGCCGATCTGTCCGGTCATCATCGACAGCGAGATCAGGCAGCGGGCATTGTCGGTGCCGTGGACGTGCTGCGAGATCCCCATTCCCCACAGGATCATCGACGCGCGCGATTTCGCGAACATCCGCGCAACCTCGCGCAGCGTTGCCGCGTCGATGCCGCAGATCGGCGCCATCGCTTCGGGAGAAATAGTGGCGACGTTGTCGCGCAGCGCCGCATAGCCGCTGGTGCGGTCGTTGATGAAATCCTCGGCGACGAGGCCCTCCTCGACGATCGTGTGCATGATCGCGTTGAGCATCGAGACGTCGCTGTCGGGCTTGGTCTGCAGGTAGTAGGTCGCGTGGCGCGCGAGCTCGGAGCGGCGCGGATCGGCGAGGATCAGCCGGGTGCCGTTCTTCACCGCATTCTTGAGCCAGGTTGCCGCCACCGGGTGATTGGACACCGGGTTGGCGCCGATCAGCAGCACGACGTCGGCCTTCATCACGTCCATAACCGGGTTCGACACTGCGCCGGAGCCGATGCCCTCGAGCAGCGCGGCGACGGAGGACGCGTGGCACAGCCGCGTGCAATGGTCGACGTTGTTGGTGCCGAAGCCGGTGCGCACGAGTTTCTGAAAGAGATAAGCTTCCTCGTTGCTGCCCTTGGCCGAGCCGAATCCGGCAAGCGCCCCGGGACCGTGGGTGTCGCGGAGGTGCTTCAATGTCCCACCGGCGAGTCGAGCGCTTCGTCCCAGGTCGCTTCCCGGAATACCGACAGCGGATTGGCGGGATCGACGGTAAATTCCGCGGTCTTCGGAAAACCCGGCTTCCGGATCAGCGGGCGCGTCAAGCGCTGCGGGTGGCTGACGTAGTCGAAGCCGAAGCGGCCCTTGACGCACAGGCGTTTATGGTTGGCGGGGCCGTCGCGGCCGTCGACGCGCACGATCCGGTTGTCGTGAACGTGGTAGGTGATCTGGCAGCCGACACCGCAGTAAGGGCACGCGACCCGACTTCGCGCTCGACCGGTTGGAGGTACGCGTCGTGCGCCGGCGCGAGCGCCCCGGTCGGGCAGGCCTGCACGCATTCGCCGCAGGCGACGCAACTCGACTCACCCATCGGATCGTCCAGGTCGAACACGATCTTCGAATGCGCCCCGCGAAAGGCGTAGCCGATAACGTCGTTGACCTGCTCCTCGCGGCAGGCGCGCACGCAGCGCGTGCACTGGATGCAGGCGTCGAGATTCACCGCCATCGCAGGTGCGACAGATCCGCGGCGGGCTGCACCCGCGGCGCGAAGCGCGGCTTGCCGATGCCCAGCGCCTTCTTCCAGTAATCGAGCTCCGAATCCTTCCGGTAGGCCTTCTCGGGCACGTCGGAGGCCAGCATCTCGACGACCAGCCGCTGCGCATGGAGGGCTTTGGCGCTGGTGCTCGCGACTTCCATCCCTGCCGCCGGGCTGCGGCAGCACGCCGGGGCGAGGACGCGCTCGCCCTTGATCTCGACCATGCACGAGCGGCAGTTGCCATCAGCACGGTACCCGGGCTTCCAGCACAGCCGCGGTATCGGGACGCCTGCGCGGTCGGCGGCCTCGATGATCGTTTCGCCGGGCCGGGCCTCGACCTCGATGCCGTTCAAGCGGAACGCAAGGGCCTGCTGCATCGCGGGCGCTTCAACGGGGGCGTTCATGCTTTGGACTCCATCTCGTGCGGAAAATACTTGAACACGCAGGACAGCGGATTGGGCGCAGCCTGGCCCAGGCCGCAGATCGAGGCATCGGTCATCACCTGGGCGAGATCGTCGAGAAGCTCCTTGTCCCACTGCGGCTTCTCCATCAGCGTCACCGCCTTCACGGTCCCGACCCGGCAGGGCGTGCACTGCCCGCAGGATTCGTCGGCGAAAAAGCGCATCATGTTGAGCGCCGCGTCGTGTGCGCGATCATGCTGCGACAGGACGATCACTGCCGCCGAGCCGATGAAGCAGCCATGCGGCTGCAGCGTGTCGAAGTCCAGCGGAACGTCGCCCAGCGACGCGGGAAAGATGCCGCCGGAGGCACCTCCGGGAAGGTAGCCGTAGAACTCGTGACCGGGGAGCATGCCGCCGCAGTATTCGTCGATCAGCTCGCGCACCGTGATACCCGGCCGACGCGAGATGCACGCCCGGCCGCAGAACGCGGCCCGAGACCGAGAATGAGCGCAGCCCCTTGCGGCCGTGGCGCCCCTGACCTGCGAACCACTCGGCGCCGCGCTCGAGGATGTCACGGATCCAGTAGAGCGTTTCCATGTTGTGCTCGAGCGTCGGGCGGCCGAACAGTCCGACCTGCGCCACGTACGGCGGGCGCAGGCGCGGCATGCCCCGCTTGCCCTCGATCGATTCGATCATCGCCGATTCCTCGCCGCAGATGTACGCTCCCGCTCCGCGCCGCAGCTCGATTGCGGGCAGCTTGCACGGCGGATCGGCTGCGAGCGCGGCGATCTCGCGCGTCAGCAATTCGCGGCAGGCGGCGTATTCGTCGCGCAAGTAGACGTAGATCACATCGATGCCCACTGCCCATGCGGCGATCAGCATGCCTTCGAGAAAACGGTGCGGGTCGCGCTCGAGGTAGTAGCGATCCTTGAACGTGCCGGGTTCGCCTTCGTCGATGTTGACCGCGAGCAGCCGCGGCGCGGGCTCGGCCCGCACGATCTTCCATTTGCGCCCGGCCGGGAAGCCCGCGCCGCCGAGACCGCGCAGCGCCGAGTTCTCGAGATCCTTGATCACCGCGTCGACGCTGCGCTTTCCGCCGACACAGGCCGCCAGCGTGCGATAGCCGCCGGCTTCGCGGTAGCGGGCGAGGCCGATGTGCTCGGAGCGCACGGGTGCGGTGTGACCGGCGTCGACCGCGCTCATCACCTGGTCGACCGTCGCCCGGTCGATCGTACGTCGGCCGACGACGGCCGCAGGCGCGTGCTCGCAGCGTCCGATGCACGGCGCGGCGATCACCCGGAAGCGGCCGTGCGCGCGCGGCCAGCGCGGCGTGGAGCGCCCCCGCCCCGGCCATCTCGCAGGAGAGCGTTTCACAGACGCGCACTGTGATCGGCGGGGGTGGAGCTTCGCCGTCTTCCAGCACATCGAAATGGTGGTAGAAGGTCGCGACTTCGTAGACCTCCGTCGGCGCGAGCTTCATCTCCTGCGCGAGCGCTACGACATGTGCCGGCGTGATGCAACCCCGCGCGTCCTGGATTCGATGCAGGTGCTCGATCAGCAGCGAACGCTCGCGCGGCGCGTCACCGAGCAATGCACGGACCTCGGCGAGCGCCTGCGGGTCGACGATGCGGCCCTTGGACTGGCCCTTGGGACCCCGCCGGCCGAAGAGGCGCGACGAATCGACAATGCTGCGATCGTTCATGTCAGTCGAGGAAATCACAGTGCTTCTCGACATGTGCCGCGAGGTCGAGCGAATGGCGGCGCACCAGCCGCTCGGCGAGCTCGGTATCGCGGCGCTCCAGAGCTTCGATGATCCGCATGTGATCGACGATCGAGCGCGACGCGCGATCGCTCTGCGATATCGTCAGCCGGCGAATTGCCCGGATGTGCATGAACAGATTGTCGATGGTCCTGCCCATCAGGTGCGATCCGGACATCTGGATGATCGCCTGATGGAACGCGATGTTCGCATCCGAGTATTCATGGATGTGCTCGGCAGGGGTCGAGCTGCGGAATTCGACGAACATCGTGCGCAGCGACGCAATCTCGGCGTCCGAGGCGTTGATCGTCGCCAGGCGCGCGGCCATGCTCTCGATCGCCGCCCACATTTCGATCATCTCGATGATCTGCTTCTTGGTCTTGCGGACCATGAAGATCCCGCGCCGCGGAACCGTGCGCAGGAAGCCCTCCTGCTCGAGCAGCGTCATGGCTTCGCGGATCGGGGTACGCGAGACGCCGAGCGAGCGCGAAAGCTGGCGCTCGTCGAGCCTTAGCTCATGGTCATGCGCATAAATGTCGGCGTCCACAATCGCCTGCTTGAGCGCGGCGTACGCCTGGTCGCGCAAGCTCAGGCTGCTCGAAAGCGGTGGCAGTTCGAGCGGGACGACCGGCGCGCTCACCTCCTTGGGGGTTGACACCGGGTGACCTCCTTGGTTGTCGCCGGGAGTAGTCAATGGCGACCGCATTTGGCACCAAGTATCCAATATATCAAACGTCGCGGCCATTCCAACAACAGGCGTAATTCTTGCTTCGCCGCGACCAGAACAGGACCGACCCACATACTCCCGGCTCCGGGCGCCGGCGTATGGCGCCACCGTCATGCGGGTGCGCCACGCGATCGGGCACGGTAGCGATGCTTCGCTTCCAGGATCGCGTCGCACAGGAAAGCCAAGTCGTAGGACTTGAGCAAGTGGGGACGGTGGTCGCGGAGGTACGCGCTGACGGCTGCACGGTCGTCGTCGTGGGGCAGGTTCAAATACGCCATCGCGTCCCAGTGCCAGTCGAGATCGAGTGCGTCGAACGCGGCATTGAATGCGGCCAGGTCGGCCTCGACTTCGGGGTTCAGCGCCACGGTGGCGGGGGAGTTCGTCGCAGGCATGGCTTCAATCTCCATCCGGTACGTCACGGTCCGGTACTTCAATCGCCAGGGCCTTCGCAATCTCGGACGCGGCGGATCTATTCAGCGACGAAATCGCGGTCGCACCTCCCACCGCAAGGCCTGGGTTGACGACCAACACTGATATATCATATATTTTAATCTGACGAGCGCAAGCGCGATTTGCGACCCGAAGAGGAGGACTTGGCAGTCCCGCGCGCGTGCGGAAGGCGCCGGGCGAGCCCATTGTGCCCGGCCATGG
>CAVPBR010000022.1:0-68521 GCA_963701885.1 uncultured beta proteobacterium | reverse complement strand
CGCAGAAGTCCGACAACCTGCAAATCTGGAATGAGGAAGTGGCCCCTGAGCGACGTTACGCATTGATTCGAGTATCCGAGGAAGACGTGATTGCTCGCGTGCGCGTTGTCGATGGCTCAGAAATTGCGGCGCTAGATACGACGGGCACCCTCACGACGAAATATCAGGCCAGGCTAGAGGTAGGAGAGAATAATCTCGAGTTGCTTTCGGAAAACGACACGTCGAAGCTCATTCCGCACGTTCGATCAGGCATCAAACTCGATAGGGGGGCGAGCCCCATTGACTACCCGCAAAGCGTGGAGTTGATGCCGATTTCCGAACTCTTTGCCCGACTCTGCCCGCTTGTGGGGACGACCTTCGTAGATGCAGGGTCTCTACAGGACCGAAACCGCGGAGCGGCTTTGCATGGCGCGGCTTGCACTTCTCTTGGGTATAGCCGTTACGAGGACCACGGGCAATTTCCTGATATCCGTCATCAGCTCCTTGAAGTCAAGCTGCAGACCTCGCGAACTGTAGATCTCGGCCTCGTGCTTGCCAAACAGTACCGAGCCCATGGACATGCCCGCGATTCGCGGGTATGTACCGAGGCACTGCGACACGCGGTACGCTATTTTCTTTGCCAAGACCGACGGCAGTCGCGTGACACTACTCAAGCTCTACGTCGTGACGGGCGCCCGCTTCTTCGAGAGGTTCCGCCGATTCGAGGGCAAAATTCAGAACGCCAAGATTCAGATCCCGTTACCGCGTGGCTTTTTCGACAGGTAATCCGAACGCTCTGAAGACCAGTTCGTCGAGTTCGGTGACGAGCGAGGTCTGCGCACTCGAAGGCATGTTCGCGTACATATGCTTTTGAGAGCCCGACATTCGCTTCGCGAATTCGGATTCGGGATTGGGTAAGGGAAACAGCTCCACGTATTGAGTCATGAAGCGTCGGCGGCCTGAATACAACTTGTTGTGGAACCGATGATCGTAGAAGTCCTCGATGAAGCGCGAGTTTGCGACAGCCAACGCTAACCACACCAGTCAATGGGCGCACCGTTCTCGCACCGAAGCCAGTAGCATTCTCCATTAACTACTGCGCCGTCCAATGTTCTATCGAAAACGCCGGCCGGTCGGTGATATCGACGAAGACAAGCTTTGGATCACTCCAAGCAGCCGGATTCTGCGGTACCCAAATCTCGAACCATTTTCGTCCCGCCTCAGTTACGTAGGCGCGAGACTCAAGCCTTTGCGGTGAGACTCCAAATAGCATTCTGCCAGTGGGTATTGCGATAGGTCGACAGGCTCTCGACCCCGGCTTGTGGTGCGATGTGTGTACAGATTTTCCTTTGGCCTTTCGGGGCGAAGCCCGCGGAATTGCCGCGCGCACTGGCGGGTTATCAGAGGGCGTAGGAGCTCCGGCCGATAGTCTCGGGCATTTCATCCCAGTCGGACCGAACAAAGACCCTGTCGGCGGTTGATTTGACGCCTACGCGGATAGGTCCAATCCGCTTGAACGTGTTCCAAGTTTCGCTTCACGGTCGCTAGCCACTCGTCATGCTTTTCAGTCGATAATCGCCATACATCGCCGGCTCCAATGCGTCGAATTCAAACTTCCGTGCGTGACACGAAAACGACGGCCATCGCTGACTTCGACGACCGCGCTATTGGGCATGCGAGCGCGGCACGGGGTCGGCGGCGCGATCCTGCGCCGCATCGGTGGTTTCATAGATCGAGGAAAAGGCGACGTTGAGTTTGTCTCACGCCGACCACCAGCGAGATTACCGCCGGTAATACTGCGGCGCTGAAAACTTTGTGTCACCGAAATCCCAGACGTGCTGCAGACGATACCGCTTTCGTAATTCGCACCGGACGTTTTTCCCTGCCTTAGTGGTCATGAAACGATTCGACACGATGATGCCCATTGTGCCTTCGGGAGACAACACATCTGCGATTCCGAGCAGGAACGGAAAGCATAGGTCAACCCGGCCGGTGAGGCCGAACTGCTGCGCGAGCTTTTGCGCCGCCTCGGCTCCTAGGATCTGCGTCCGCACCCAAGGCGGATTCGCAATTATCAAATCGAAGCTCGCACTGTACTTACTTGGTCGGAACAAGTCCGCGCAGTCGTGCTCGGCAAGATGCAGAAGGAAGTTTTGCCGTTCAATACGCAGGGAAACTTCCGGAAATGCCGCCGAGATTTGTTCTCTCGCGAGGTCAGCTGCACTCGCATTGGTGTCAAACCCCACAATCTCGATTCAATTCCGAAGTGGCAATAATTTGCGCAACAAGACTTAGAATTAACGCGCCATCGCCGCAAGACGGATCAAGCACCCGTATTGGGCCGTGTCCAGGCAACCTCGCGAAGGCAAGCATCTGCATGGCCACGAAATCTGCAAGGCGCTTCGGGGTATACGTTGCACCTTCGGCTTTGTGGAAGCTGGCGTCCGCGTAACGGCGCGCGGACGGAACATTTGTCGGTTGTGAGTGACACTGAGAGGACGTTTCGAGGTCGTTCGGCTACCTACAGTCATCATACCGCAGAGTCACTCCGATTGTCTTAGGCCACATGGCTAGGCCGACTCAAGCCGAGTTAAGGCGTCAGCTTGTAGAAACGTCGGATAAGGCCACGCACCAGGAAGACGTTGACGCTTCGCTGGCTCGATCCGCTCTTGGGGCCTTTATGCTCGATGAGATCACTCTCGACGTGATCGACGGCGTAAAGGCCGAGAAGCTCAAGACGGCGGGCCAGTCTACGGTCAACCGGTACTTGAGTCTTATCAGAGCCATTCTGCGTCGGGCACGTGACGATTGGGAATGGACCGACAAGACGCCGAAGGTGAAGATGTTCAAGGAACCCCCTGGGCGGGAGCGCTCGATCACCGTGGAGCAAGCCGAGACGCTTCTTGGTGAGTTGCCGGCGCATCAGCACGATGTCGTCCTCTTCGTGCTGGCCTCGGGGTTGCGGCAGTCGAATGTCATCGGTCTGGAGTGGTCGCACGTGGACCTCGATGCCGGTCATGCCTGGGTGAGCGCGGGTCAATCGAAGAATCGCAGGCCGATTGCTGTGCCGCTCAACGGGACGGCGCTCGAAGGTCTTGCGACGACAGCTCGGCAAACATCGGTTCGAGTGTTTACGTATGCAGGGAAAGCGCTTGGGAGTGCCAATACGCTGGCCTGGCGAAAGGCGCTCAAGCGTGCAGGCATCGAGAATTTCCGCTGGCACGATTTGAGGCACACCTGGGCCTCATGGGATCGGCAATCGGGAACGCCGACGCATGAGTTGCAACGGTTAAGGCGGCTGGCGCTCTTCGGTGATGGTCGAACGCTACGCACATTTGGCGCCCGACCATCTCGCGAAAGCAGCCAACCGGCTCGATTCGCTGCTCGGTGGTTACGATTTGGCTACGCTGGAGAAGGAAAAGGGATCGGCAGGAGGGCGCTAATCCCTTGTAATAATTGGTGCCGGCAGTAGGAATCGAACCCACGACCAACGGTTTACAAAACCGCTGCTCTGCCAACTGAGCTATGCCGGCGCGTGGGAATTGTAGCGCGGCGGATCACGTGCGCCGGCGGCCGAGCGCACCGCCGAACGGCCGGGTGCGAGCTACTTGACCACTTGCAGATGCCTCGGCCGCTTGGGCCCCGGAGGTTCGCCCGCCTTCATCGCGCCGACGGCCTGGCTGTCGCGCGGGAGGGTCGCAGCCGCGAGCGCGGCCACCGGATCGTCGGGCGTCGAGAAGGAGAAGCCGTACCCCGTTTCCTTCGCGAAAATGCCGATGACTGCGCCAACGGGAACCGCAACCTCCTGCGATGAGCCGTTGAAGCGCGCAGTGAAATGGACCCACTGGTTGTCGATCGTCAGCTTGCGCGTGGCAGTGGCGCTGACGTTGAGCACGATCTCGCCGTTCTTCACGAACGCCGCCGGAACGCGTGTCTGCAGATTGACGCGCACGGCAAGGTACGGCGTCAAGCCATTATCGGCGCACCACTCGCAGATGGCGCGAACGAGGTAGGGTTTCGCGGACTGTTCCGACATAAGCCGAAAATACTACGCTTGGACGAATCACGGCCACGGCGCGGCCTTTACCGGACCCGCCGCCGCAGTGCCTTGTGTTGCCTACATCCCGCGTGCGTCGCCCAGCATGTGTGTTACAGCGATCGCTAAGTGTCGAATCGCTTTACGATTCGTGCCCGAAACGCGGGTTTCGGCCAGATGCATGCAAGCGCGATGCCTACTTGCGCATCCCCCGCTCGGCGGAGGTGAGCGCTTCCGAGAATGCCGGCCGCGAGAACAGGCGCTCCGCGTACTTCATCAGCGGGGCTGCCTGCTTGGACATCTGGATGCCGTAATAGTCGAGCCGCCACAGGAGCGGGGTGATCGCGACGTCGAGCATCGAGTAGTCCTCGCCGAGCATGTGCTTGTGCTTGGTGAACACCGGCGCGATCTGCAACAGCGAATCGCGAACCAGCGCGCGCGCCCGCTCGACCTGCTTCTGGTGCGCGCTTTCGAGTGCGTCGATGTGGACGAAGAGCTCCTTCTCGAAGCGGTGCAGGAACAGCCGCGCGCGGGCGCGCATCACCGGGTCGGCAGGCATCAACTGCGGATGTGGAAAGCGCTCGTCGATGTACTCGTTGATGATGTTCGACTCGTGGAGCACGAGATCGCGCTCGACCAGCACCGGCACCTGGTTGTAGGGATTCATCACCGCCAGGTCCTCGGGCTTGTGGTCGAGGTCGACGTCGATGATCTGGAAATCCATGCCCTTTTCGTGCAGCACGATGCGGCAGCGCTGACTGAACGGGTCAGTCGTGCCGGAATAGAGGGTCATCATGTCAGTGCAGGTCTTTCCAGATGTCGCGCTTCAATGCGTAGGCGAGCACGAACAGTACGCTGAGAAACAGCAGCACGATGATCCCCAGGTGGATGCGCTGGTTCTTGACCGGCTCCGCCATGTAATCCATGTAGTTGACGAGGTCGGCGACGAAGAGGTCGTACTGGGCGTGCGTCATCGTTCCCTGCACGTCGGGCGCGACGGTCAGCATCGCGAACTTGCCGCCGGGCTTGGATTCGACCGTCGCCAGCCCTTTGACGGCGATCGCCGCACCCGCCGCCTGTTCGTGCCCCTCGTACTCGGTCTCGACCAGCTTGTTGGTCCCGGAGAGCTGCCACAGCACGTTAGGCATGCCGACGTTGGGGAACACGAGATTGTTCCAGCCGGTCGTCGATTTGTCGTCGCGATAAAAGCCGCGCAGATAGTTGTAGAGCCAGTCGCGTCCGCGCACCCGCGCCTCGACGGAGAGATCCGGCGGCTCAGCGCCGAACCATTTCTTCGCGTCCGCACGCGTCATCGCCACCGTCATCGTCTCGCCGATCTTCTGGCTGGCGAACATCAGGTTGCCGGTGATCTCCGCCGGCTTGAGCCCGATGTCGGTGAGCCGGTTGTAGCGCATGTACTTCGCGGTGTGGCAGGTCAGGCAGTAGTTGACGAAATCGCGCGCGCCGCGCTGCAGCGATTCGTCGTCGAGGCGGTTGACCGGTGCCGGAGCGAGGCGGAGGTCGCCTTCTGCCGCCGATGCGTGGCCGCCGCACGCGAGCAGCACTACTGCGAGGATGCGGGCAAGCATGTTCATTTCCACCTCACCCGGTTCGGCTGCGGCTTGGTTCTATCGCGTGCGGTGTACCACGGCATCAGCAGGAAGAACGCGAAATAAACGAGCGTCAGCAGGCGCGAGATCACGGTCGCGCGATCGGCACCGTAAAGCGGGAAGCCGTCGGCGAACTGCCCCCATACCGTCACTGGAACGGTGCCGAGGTAGCCCAGGAGCAGGAAGGCGAAGAGAAACGCGACCAGGAACCCCTTGTAGAGCTTGCCCCGGTAGCGGATCGATTTCACCGCGCCGCGATCGAGCCAGGGCAGCGCGAAGAAGATCAGCACCGAGACCGCCATGACGATGACCCCCCAGACCTGGGTCTCGAGGAACGATGGAACCGCGCGCAGCATCGCGTAGTAAGGCGTGAAGTACCAGACCGGGGCGATTTCGGGAGGCGTCTTCAGTGGATCCGCCGGAATGAAGTTGTTGGCCTCGAGGAAGTAGCCACCCATCGCCGGCAGGAAGAAAACGACGATCGAGAATACCGCCAGGAAGACGACGACCCCGACGATGTCCTTGATCGTGTAGTACGGGTGCGAAAAGATCCCGTCGAGCGGCAGTCCGGTCTTCGGGTCCTTCGGCTGCTTCTTGATCTCGACTCCGTCGGGATTGTTCGACCCCGTCTCGTGCAAGGCCATCAGGTGCACCGCGACCAGCGCGATCAGCACCAACGGCAGCGCCGCAACGTGGAATGCGAAGAAGCGATTGAGCGTGACATCCGAGATCGAGTAGTCGCCGCGAATCCAGACCGACAGGTCGTTGCCGATGACCGGAATCGCCGAGAACAGGTTGACGATCACCTGCGCGCCCCAGTACGACATCTGCCCCCACGGAAGCAGGTAGCCAAAGAAGGCCTCGGCCATCAGCGCGAGGTAGATCAGGCAGCCGAAGACCCAGGTGAGCTCGCGCGGCTTGCGGTAGCTGCCATACATCAGCCCGCGGAACATGTGCAGGTAAACGACGACGAAGAACATCGACGCGCCGGTCGAGTGCATGTAGCGGATCAGCCAGCCCCACTTGACGTCGCGCATGATGTACTCGACCGACCCGAACGCCAGCGCGGCATCCGGCTTGTAGTCCATCGTGAGCCAGATCCCGGTGACGATCTGGATCACCAGCACCAGCGCCGCGAGCGAACCGAAGTAATACCAGAAGTTGAAATTCTTGGGCGCGATGTACTTGCCCCACTGGCTTTCCCACAGCGACGTCAGCGGGAAGCGGTCGTCGATCCAGGTCATGAACTTGCTCATCGATCGCTCCGGGGGTCAGGCGTGCTTCGGGTCTTCGCCGATCACCACCAGCGTGTCGGACGCGTACCGGTACGGTGGGATGACGAGGTTCGTCGGCGCGGGCACGCCCTTGAAGACGCGGCCCGCGAGGTCGAACTTGGACTGGTGGCACGGACAGAAAAAGCCGCCGAGCCAATCGGGCCCGAGGTCGGCGGGTGCCACTTCGGGACGGAAGGTCGGCGAGCAGCCCAGGTGAGTGCAGATGCCGACGGCGACCCACATCTCGGGCTTGATCGAGCGCGCCTCGTTCTTGCAGTACGACGGCTGGTGGGGAACCTCGGAATGCGGGTCGGCAACCCGCGAATCCATCTTAGGAAGCGACGCGAGCATCTCCTGGGTGCGATTGAGGACCCAGCACACCTTGCCGCGCCACTCGACATTGATTTTCATGCCGGGCTCGACCTTGGCGATGTCGATCTCGACCGGAGCGCCGGCGGCTTTCGCGCGCTCGCTCGGGAACAGCGACATGACAAAGGG
Organism: uncultured beta proteobacterium; assembly: GCA_963701885.1. GTDB lineage: Bacteria > Pseudomonadota > Gammaproteobacteria > Burkholderiales > Casimicrobiaceae > VBCG01. The sequence continues at coordinate 61,124 of CAVPBR010000022.1, read as the reverse complement.
CGTCGCGACGCCGATGACGCCGATCCCCCCGACGACCGACGTCGCACCGATCAGGAACCGGCGTTTTCCAGAATTGACTGCCGCATCAGTGCTCATCCGCCGCCTTTCGCTGCCTTTGCGAGACCGTTACGCACAACCTTTCGATTATACGGGATTTGCGCAGCCCAATTGAAGAGCACGCCCGAATTTCGGCTGGAATCGCCCGCAAAATCAGGGCATTGCACTGCCGCCTCGCCGGGATAGCTGCGCAACAACCGGTTACGCTTGCATGCCGGCGCCGCCACGCACCCCACTATAATCACCGGAGGGAATCCCCCTCGCGACACGCGCGGCCGCCGCCGCCCGCAATCCCGTGCTCAGGAAGTTCTGGCTGCTGTTCGCGCAGGCCTGCACCCTCTGCCTTGCGGCGCTCTTCGTGGTCGTCACGCTGCGGCCCGACCTGGTCCCGCGCCTGGCCGGAGGGCACTCCGGCGTCGTGCTGCTGCAGGAAGGTTCCACGCCCACTGTCACGCCCGGCGTCGCGAGCTACGCCGGCGCGGCACGCAAGGCGATGCCCTCCGTGGTCAACATCTACACCAGCAAGGCGGTGCGCGTGCGCAATCCGCTGCTCGACGATCCGACATTCCAGCGTCTTTTCCCCGATCTCGCCGCGCGCGCGGAATCGCGTCGGACGACGAGCCTCGGCTCCGGGGTCATCGTCGCGGCCGACGGCTACGTCCTCACCAACCAGCACGTCGTCGACGGCGCCGACGATATCGAGATCGTGCTCGCCGACGGGCGCGAGCTGCGCGCGACAGTCCGTGGCAGCGATCCCGATTCGGACCTCGCGGTCCTCAAGGTCGACGCACAGAACCTGCCGGCGATCACTTTCGGATCGATGGACAACCTTCAGGTCGGCGACGTGGTGCTCGCGATCGGCAATCCGTTCGGATTCGGCAATACGGTGACGGCCGGCATTGTCAGCGCGCTCGGGCGCAACCACCTCGGTGTCAACCGCTTCGAGGATTTCATCCAGACCGACGCACCGATCAACCCCGGTAATTCGGGTGGGGCGCTGGTCGACGCCTCGGGCAATCTCGTCGGCATCAACAGCACGATCTTTTCGCAGTCGGGCGGCTCGATGGGCATCGGATTCGCCATCCCGGTGTCGCTCGCGCGTGATGTCCTGGCGCAGATCATCGCGACCGGCGAGGTCACGCGCGGCTGGCTCGGCATCCAGCCGCAGGCGATCAGCCCGGAGATCGCGCGATCGCTCGCCTTGCCGCGCAGCGACGGCGTATTGGTGAGCGGCCTGCAGCGTGACGGTCCCGCCGACCGCGCTGGGGTAAAACTCTCGGACGTGATTCTCGCCGTTGCAGGCAAGCCCACGCCGGACGTCCCCCAGCTCCTCGCGCGCATCGCCCACCTGAAGCCCGGGTCGATCGCGAGTGTGAACCTGCTGCGCAAGGGCAAGGCGGTCGAGGTCGACGTGGCGGTCGCGAAGCGGCCGCGGCCACAGGCGGAATAGCGCAACGCCGCAACCCCAGGCGGAGTAGCGCAGCCTTTCAGCGCGAAGGCAGCGTTTCCTCGCTCGCGGCGCGCGTAGCCGGTTTTCCGGCGAAGCGCGCGAGCACCAGTCCCAGCTCGAACAGCATCCACAGCGGAACGGCCAGCAGGCACTGCGACAGGATGTCGGGCGGCGCGAACACCGCGCCGACCACGAACGCCCCGACGATCGCATACGGCCGGATCGATTTCAGCTTCGCCAGCGACACCACACCCAGGCGCACCAGGACCACGACCACGACCGGGGTTTCAAAGGTCGCGCCAAACGCGATGAACATCGTCAACACGAACGATACGTATTTGTCGATGTCGGTCATCATCTGCACGCCGGCAGGCGTGTAATGCGCAAAGAAGTGAAACGCGATCGGGAAGACGACGAAATACGCGAACGACATCCCGAGCGCGAAGAACACGCAGCTCGACACCAGCACCGGCAGCACGAGCCGCCTCTCGTGCTGGTACAGGCCCGGGGCGACGAATGCCCAGGCCTGCCACAGCACGTAAGGAAGTGCAATCAGGAACGCCGTCACCAGCGTCACCTTGAGCGGCACGAGGAAGGTGCCGGTGACGTCGGTCGCGATCATCGACGCGCCATGCGGCAACGCCTGCATCAACGGGCGTGCAAGAGCCGAGTAGATTTCCTTGGCAAAAGGAAATAGCACCAGCAGCACGACGATGACCGCGACGATCGAGCGCATCAGCCGCGTGCGCAGCTCGATCAGGTGCGACAGGAAGGTTTCCTGCATATCGGAGGTATCGCTCATCGCATTCGCAGAGGCAGCGGCCGGTCGGTGCTCAAGCGCTTGGCCCGGCGTGCGTGCCGGACGCGCTCAGATCTTCTCGAAGCCGGGCAATGCCGCCTGGCGCGAAGGCGCGGGCTGCGCGGCGGCGGTGGCGGCGACGCCCGCCGCGCCAGGGTCCGCGCGCGCTTCGCCCGCGGGCGCCGACGCCGGCGGCGGCGCCACGGAGGAAGTTTCGCCCGGCGCTGCCGCGAGCGCCTCGGCGCTGGCACCGTTCAACTCGCGCTTGAGGTTTTGCACGCCGGTCGCGACATCGCCCGCAGCGCTTGCCACCGTCTGCTCGAAGTCACGTGCGGCGCCCTGCATTTCGCTTCGCAGCTTGCGCAGCTCGTCGAGCTCCATCTCGCGGCTGATGTCGGCTTTCACTTCGTTGACATAGCGCTGCAGCCGGCCGAAGAGGTGCCCGACCGTGCGCGCGGTCTTCGGCAGGCGTTCGGGGCCGAGCACGACCAGCGCGACGACGCCAATCAGGACGATCTCCGAAAAGCCGATGTCGAACATGAATGAACGGCTATGCCGCCGTTGCCTGCCGCCGCCGGCTCCTCGGCCGCGGGACGCGCGAGCCGTGGCGCGGCGATCACAGCCACATTCGCCGCGCGGGCGCTCATACCTTGGTCGAGGACTCCTTGCGCACCTCGCCCTCGATCGTCCTGCCGCTGACCTGCGCCGGCGGTTCGTCGGCGGGCGCGGGCGCTTCGCCTTCGGGGCCCTTCATCCCTTCCTTGAAGCCCTTGACCGCGCCGCCGAGATCCTGACCGATGTTGCGCAGCTTCTTCGTGCCGAAAATCAGCACGACGACCAGCAGCACGATCAGCCAATGCCAGATGCTCAATCCACCCATGTCCATCTCCTCGCTATGCGTTTACGCAGCGCCGAGCACCATCATCGGCCCGAGCGGCTCGGGTCCGCCGAGGATGTGCACATGCACGTGCATCACGTCCTGCCGGCCCACACGGCCGGTATTGATGATCGTTCTGAATCCGTCGCCCGCCCCCTGTTCCCGCGCGAGCCGTCCCGCAATGGCCAGGATCTTCCCCAGAACAGGCGCGTCCGCGGGTGCCGCGTCGTAGAGTGTCGGCAGGTGCCGCTTCGGCACCACCATGAAATGCACCGGTGCCAGCGGATGGATGTCGTGGAACGCAACGACGTCGTCGTCCTCGTACATTTTCCGGCTCGGAACGTCTCCGCGGATGATCTTGCAGAAAATGCAATCGGGATCGTCGGCCATACCCATCGTTCGCTAGAAGTCGATGTCGGAGATTGCCGCGGGCTGGCCGCGTGAGGCCTTTTCCGCGTGGCCCGAGACGCCTTCCCGGCGGGCCAGTTCAGCCGTCACGTCGGCAGGGCCGAGGCCGTGGCAGGCGAGAAGCACGAGGCAGTGAAACCACAGGTCTGCGACCTCGGCCGTGATGCGGATTTTATCACCGTCCTTGGCGGCTAGCACCGCTTCGGTCGCTTCCTCGCCGATCTTCTTCAGCACCGCGTCCTCGCCCCGGGCGAGGAGCGCCGCAACATAGGATTCGCCGGGATCGGCGGATTTGCGGGCCTCGATCGTTGCGGCGACGCGCGCGAGCACGTCTCCCGCCGCGATCTCACTCGTGGCCATGAAGATCACCGCCCGCCATGACGCTCACTCCTGCCCTTGGACGGTCACCGGGTCCTCGAGCACCGGCTCGACCGTGTGCCAGTCGCCGTCCTCGAGACGCCGGTAGAAGCAGCGCTCCCTGCCCGTATGGCAGGCGATCCCGCCCGCAGGCTCGACGAGCAGCAAAAGCGCGTCGCGGTCGCAATCGAGGCGGATCTCGCGCACGCGCTGAACATGGCCCGACTGCTCGCCTTTGCGCCACAGCTTGCGCCGCGAGCGCGACCAGTAGTGCACCTCACGGGTGCTTTCGGTCAGCGCAAGCGCGTCGCGGTTCATCCACGCGAGGGTCAGCACGCGATGCGTTGCGGCGTCCTGCGCGATCGCGGGTACGAGCCCGTCGGCGTTCCAGCGGATGGCGTCCTGCCAGTGCATGTCGGATCGTCGGTGCAACATTTCATCTTACATGAGCCCGCTGCCCGGCATCGGTGGCACGTCGCGGACCTCGATGCCGGCGCGCTGCATCGCGGACTTGGCGGCGCCGATGGTGAATTCGCCATAGTGGAAGATCGAAGCCGCGAGCACTGCGTCGGCCCCGCCGACGACGATGCCGTCGACCAGGTCCTGCAGCGTCCCGACGCCTCCCGACGCGATGACCGGGACGTCGACCGCGTCGGCGACCGCGCGGGTCAGCTTCAGGTCGAAGCCGCGGCGAACGCCGTCGCGATCCATGCTCGTCAGCAGGATCTCGCCCGCGCCGAGCGCGACGACCTCACGCGCCCACTCGATGGCGTCGATCCCGGTCGGCGTCCTCCCACCCTGGACGTAGACCTGCCACGCGTCGACTGCGCAGGATTTCGCGTCGATCGCGGCGACGATGCACTGCGCACCGAACCGATCCGAAGCGGCCCTGAAGAGCCCTGGGTCTCTGACCCCGGCGGTATTGATGCTCACCTTGTCGGCGCCGGCATTGAGCAGCCCGCGGATGTCGCCGATCGAATCGACGCCTCCGCCGACGGTCAATGGGATGAACACCCGGTCGGCGACCGCGGCGATCATGTCGAGGAGCAGCCCGCGGCTCTCGATGCTGGCGCGGATATCGAGGAATGCGATCTCGTCGGCGCCCTGCGCGTCGTAGCGGCGCGCCACCTCGACCGGGTCGCCGGCATCGCGCAGGTTGACGAAATTGACGCCCTTGACGACGCGGCCGCCGGCGATGTCAAGGCAGGGAATGATGCGCTTGGCGAGACCCATTGTTCATCCGGGCGACGCCGGCGCGTTCATGCCTTGCCCGTCGCCGCCTTGAGCGCCTCCTTGAAGTCGAGCTTGCCCTCGTAGAGCGCGCGGCCGGCGATGGCCCCGATGATGCCGTCCGCCTCGAACGCCATGAGCTCCTGGATGTCCTTGAGCGACGACAGGCCGCCGCTCGCGATGACCGGCGTCTTGATCTCGCGCGCGAGGCGCACCGTCGCGTCGATGTTGACGCCGCAGAGCATGCCGTCACGGCCGATGTCGGTGTAGATGATCGCCTCGACGCCGTAGTCCTCGAACTTGTGCGCGAGGTCGACGACGTCGTGACCGGTCATCTTCGACCAGCCGTCGGTGGCGACCTTGCCGTCGCGCGCGTCGAGCCCGACGATGATGTGCCCCGGGAAGGCGTAGCACGCGTCGTGGAGCAGCCCGGGATTCTTGACCGCGGCGGTGCCGATGATCACGTAGCTGATGCCGTCGTCGAGATAGCGCTCGATCGTGTCGAGGTCGCGGATGCCGCCACCGAGCTGGACCGGCACCTCGTCGCCGACGACGCTCACCACTTCGCGGATCGCGAGCTCATTCCTGGGCTTGCCGGCAACGGCCCCGTTCAGATCCACGAGGTGGAGGCGCTGGGCACCGAGCTCGAGCCAATGCTGCGCCATTGCGGCAGGGTCCTCCGAGAACACGGTGGCGCTCTGCATGTCACCCTGCTTCAGGCGTACGCAGTGTGCATCCTTGATGTCGATCGCGGGAATGATCTGCATGGGCAGCAGGACTGCGGGAGGGAGGGTGAAACGATGCGGGCGCGACTGCGCCTCGGGCGGGCGGTCTAGGCGTGTGGGTCCCAGGCGACGAAGTTCGCGAGCAATTGCAGCCCGGGGCGCTGGCTCTTTTCAGGATGGAACTGCACGGCGAAGATATTAGCCCGCGCTATGGCGCAAGTAAACGGCGCCGGATAGAGGGTCGATCCGGCCGCCAGGCCCGGGTCGGAGGGCGCCGGATAGTAGCTGTGCGCGAAATAGAACCGCTCGCCGTCCGCGATCCCGGCCCAGAGCGGATGTCCGGTCTGCTGCTGCACCCGGCTCCACCCCATGTGCGGAATCTTCAGCCGTTCACCCGACGGCTGGATCATCCGCTGCTCGCGAAATCGAAGCACCTGCCCGGGGAAAACCCCCAGGCACGCGGTGGGACCTTCCTCGCTCGCGTCGAAAAGCATCTGCAATCCGAGGCATACACCCAGGAACGGCCGGTCGGCGAGGCAGGCGAGGACCACCTCGCGCAAGCCCGACCGATCGAGGCTCGCCATGGTCTCAGGCATCGCACTCTGTCCCGGCAGCACGATGCGCGACGCGCGGCGGATGGTCTGCGGATCGGCGCTGACCGTGATTCGCGCCTTCGGGGCGACATGGGTCAGCGCCTTGGCGACCGAGCGCAGATTCCCCATCCCATAGTCGACGACGGCGATGTCGGGCATCGGCCCTACAGGCTGCCCTTGGTCGACGGCACTTCGCCGGGAGCGCGAGGGTCGCGCTCGCTGGCCATGCGCAGCGCCCGCGCGAACGCCTTGAACACGGTCTCTGCCTGGTGGTGCGCGTTGTCGCCGCGCAGATTGTCCACATGCAGCGTCACCAGCGCGTGATTGGCGAAGCCCTGGAAGAATTCGTGGATCAGGTCGACGTCGAAGTTGCCGATCAGCGCGCGCGTGAACTTGACTCCGAATACCAGTCCGGGACGCCCCGACAGGTCGACAACGACGCGCGACAGCGCCTCGTCGAGCGGGACCCAGGCATGGCCGTAGCGGCGGATGCCGCGCTTGTCGCCGAGCGCTTGCCGGAACGCCTGGCCCAGCGTGATGCCGATATCCTCGACCGTGTGGTGGGCGTCGATGTGCAGGTCGCCCTTGGCCGCGACTTCCAGGTCGAACATGCCGTGGCGCCCGACCTGGTCGAGCATGTGGTCGAGGAACGCGATACCACTCGAAAGCTCGGTGTGCCCGCCTCCGTCGAGGTCGATGGCGACGACGATGTCGGTTTCGGCGGTACGCCGCGCGACCCGGGCGGCGCGCGCGGGCGACGCGCCGGGACCGGGCGACGAGGTGGCCGGCGTGGGCGTCATTTCAGTGGACCGGCTCATGGCTGTCGCTCGAGCGCCGCGATCAGCGCGCTGTTTTCGGCGGGCGTCCCGATGGTCAAACGCAGGCAGTTGACGAGAAGCGGATGGAAGCCACTGACATTCTTGACCAGGATGCCGGCGTCGCGCAATGCCGCCCAGATCGCGGCCCCGTCCGGGAAGCGGGCGAGCACGAAGTTCGCCTCGCTGGGAAATACCCGAACTCCGGGCAGCCGTGCAAGTGCTGCGGCGACACGCTCCCGCTCGGTGCGCACCGTGTCGACGTGCTGCGCGACGAGGCCGCCTTCGGCGAGCAGCGCCGTCGCCGCGGCCTGGGTCAGCGAATTGACGTTGTAGGGCGAGCGCAGCTTGTCGATCTCGGCGATCCACGCGGGATGCGCCGCAGCGTACCCCAGCCGGATGCCCGCCATGCCGATTTTCGACAGCGTGCGCACGACGACCAGGTTGGGAAAGTGCAGCACGCGCGGCAGGAACGACGACGACGCGAACGGGCCGTAGGCCTCGTCGATGACGACGAGTCCGGGTGCCGCGCGGACAATGCGCTCGACGTCGCCCGCGTCAAAGCGTGTCCCGGTCGGGTTGTTGGGCGAGGCGAGCCACACCAGCGCCGGGCGCTCAACCGCAATCGCGTGGAGCATTGCACTGCAGTCAAGCGTGAATTCGGCGGTGAGCGGCACCGGCACGTAACGAAGCCGCGCATGTGCGGCGTAGACCCCGTACATGACGAAAGTCGGCGCTGGCGCGAGGACGGATGCGCCCGGCTTCGCCACTGCGGTCGTGATCAGTTGCAGAAGTTCGTCCGACCCGTTGCCCAGAACGAGCGCGACCTCGCGGGGAAGGCCAAGCGTCGAACGCAGCGTGTCCCTGAGCGCATCGGCGCCTCCGTCGGGGTAGCGATTGAGCGAAACCTCGGCCAGCGCCGCGCCGAGCTTGCGCCTGACCGCGTCGGGCAGCGCGAACGGGCTCTCGTTCGCGTCCAGCTTGATCATTTGCCCTGCCTTCGCGACCGCGTAGGTCGAAAGCGCGATGACGTCGGGGCGCAGCGTCGCCGCGACGCGCGCGCGCACTGCAGCGTCGTTCACCGCGACTCCCGCACCAGGAACGGCAGCGTCGTTCACCGCGACTGCCCTGCGGCGGAAGGCGGCGACCCTGACCGCGGCGTGCCTGGCGCCGCTGCCCCGTCACGCGCCCGGCCGTCGCTGCGCACTGCGTCGACGGCTCGCGCCTCGGCCGACAATGCGTGCGCGATCAGGCCTTCGCCGCGGGCGAGCGTGGCGGCAACGCCGGCGAGCTGGCGCGCAGTCTCCGGGGCAATGCGCAGCACGCTGCTGCGCTTCTGGAAATCGTATACACCGAGCGGCGAGGAAAAGCGTGCCGTGCGTCCCGTTGGAAGGACGTGGTTCGGACCGGCGCAATAATCGCCGAGCGCTTCGCAACTGTAGCCGCCCACGAAGATTGCGCCTGCATGGCGCAACCGGGGCAACAGCGCATCCGGATCCGCCACCACCAGCTCGAGATGCTCGGGTGCGATGCGATTCGCGACCTCGCAGGCCTCGTCCAGGTCACGCACTCTGATCAGCGCGCCGCGGCGCCGGAACGATTCGGCGATGATCGACGCGCGCGGCATCCGGGTGAACCAGCGGCCGGCGCTCGCGGCGACCTGCTCGATCAGCATCGCGTCGGGCGTGACGAGGATCGCCTGCGCCAACTCGTCGTGCTCGGCCTGCGCAAAGAGGTCGATGGCTACCCAGTCCGGGTCGGCGGTTCCGTCAGCGAGCACCAGGACCTCGGAGACTCCTGCGACCATGTCGATACCGACCGTGCCGTACACGCGGCGCTTCGCCGCAGCGACGTAGGCATTGCCGGGACCGCAGATTTTGTCGACCGCGGCAATCGTCTGCGTTCCATACGCCAGTGCGGCGATCGCCTGCGCACCGCCGATAGTGAATGCGCTCGAGACACCGGCGATGTGCGCCGCGGCGAGGACCAGTGCATTGCGCGCGCCATGCGGCGCAGGCACGACCATCACGATCTCGGTCACTCCCGCGACATGCGCGGGAATCGCGTTCATCAGGACCGACGACGGATATGCCGCTTTCCCGCCGGGGACGTAGATGCCGACGCGATCGAGCGGGCTCACCCGCTGACCGAGCTCGGTGCCGTCGTCGCTGCGCACGACGAAGCCTTCGTCGCGCTGCCGCTCGTGGAAGTCGCGGATGCGCTGCGCGGCCGTCGTGAGCGCTTCGCGCTGCGCAGCGGGCAATGTCTGATACGCACTGAGCATCTCGTCCGCGCCGATCCTGAGCTCGCCGGGTTCGACGACGGTCAGAGCGTCGAAGCGCGCCGTGTACTCGATGAGCGCCGCGTCACCGCGCGCACGCACGTCGGCGATGATTGCGGCCACCGTCGCGTCGATCGCCGGGTCCTGCCCCGCCTCGAAGGCGATCAGCGCGCCGAGATCGTCGCTGAAACCGGGCGCGCTCGAATCGAGCCTGCGCAGCACGAGGTCGGGGAGCGCGACGCTCACGCGACCTCCGCGCTTGCCTTGACCGCCGCCGCAATCGCATCCATCAGCGCTTTCACCTGCCCGCGCTTCAGTTTCAGCGCGGCCGGGTTCACGATCAGTCGCGCGCTGATCGGCATGATCTCCTCGACCGCGACCAGGTCATTGGCCCTCAGCGTGTTGCCAGTGGAGACCAGGTCGACGATCGCATCTGCCAACCCTGCCAGCGGTGCGAGCTCCATCGAGCCATGGAGCCGGATCAGGTCGACATGCATCCCCTTGGCAGCGAAATGCTCGCGCGCCGTGCGCACGTACTTGGTCGCGACGCGGATCCGCGCACCGCGCTGGACGCTCTGCGCCCAATCGTGGTCCCGGCGCGTCGCGACGACCAGGCGGCAGCGTCCGATCCCGAGATCGAGCGGCTGGTAGAGCCTGTCGCTGCCGTGCTCGAGCAGGACGTCCCTACCGGCAACACCCAGGTCGGCTGCACCGTACTCGACGTAGGTCGGGACGTCCGCTGCGCGCAGGATGACCAGCGCGACGCCGGGCTGATGGGTCGGCAGGATCAGCTTGCGCGACTGACGCGGGTCCTCGACGGCCGCGATCCCTGCTAGCGCGAGCAGGGGCAGCGATTCGTCGAGGATTCGCCCCTTGGAGAGCGCGATCGTGATCGTGGACACGTAGGCATTGCGGCGCGTGCCGCGGCGGCGGATTCCAAGCGGCCTATCTTACCGGACGCGAGCGTTCTCCCCGGACGCGAGCGTTCTGTCCCGGCCGGCGGGCGCCGGTCATCGGCACCCTACTGCCGCGCGTTGCGGATATTGGCAGGAACCGGCGCGCCGGCGTTGCTGCGATATGGATTGATGTCGAGCCCACCGCGACGAGTGAAGCGCGCGCGCACGGTGAGTGCCTCGCAGCCGCAGCGCGATGCAATGTCGACGAAAATTCGCTCGACGCAATGCTCGTGGAAGCCCGCGTGGCAGCGATACGACACCAGGTAGCGGAGCAGGCCTTCTGGATCGACGCGCGGGCCGCGATAGTCGATTTGCAGTGACGCGATATCGGGCTGCCCGGTCACCGGGCACACCGAGCGAAATAGCTGCGTCACCAGCGTCTGCGCCGTTGGGGCGCCCTTGGCGCCGAGCAGCGACGCGTCGACAGCGTAGCGGTCGCAGCGCACCGGCAGCCCGTCGAGGCTCTCGCCCGCAAACTCCACAATCCGCTGCAAGGCGAAATCCTCCGGAGCGGTCAGCGTCACCGCGACCGCTGCACCCGCCGCTGCCGACAGGTCGCGCGCGATTGTCGCGGCGACGTCGGGCAGTTGCGAGTAGTGCGTCTGCGCCAGCGAGCCCAGGTAGAGCTTCATCGATTTCGACTCGATGATCGACGGTGAATCCGCCGGCACCTCGAAGCTCCCCAGCGCGACCTGCGGCTTGCCGCGCGAATCGAGCCACGTCAGCTCATAGGCGGTCCACTGGTCGGCGCCGGAGAACGGCAACCGGCCGGTGAGGCCGAGCGCCGCGCGCTGCGGTGCGCGTGCGACCGGATACAGGAGCGCGGGCGCATGCCGATCGGGATAGCCGGTCGCATGTCCGAGCGGCGAACCGCGCAGTTCCCCGGACCCGATGTCCGCGCCGCCGACCGGACGCGGCGAGTCTGCGCCAGTCATTGCACGCGGCGGATGTGCGCGCCGAGCGCCAAGAGCTTGTCCTCGATGCGCTCGTAGCCGCGGTCGAGGTGGTAGATGCGGTCGATCGTCGTTGGGCCGTCGGCGACGAGCCCGGCAATGACGAGACAGGCCGACGCACGCAGATCGGTCGCCATGACATTGGCGCCGGCCAGACGCGGGACGCCCCTGACGACCGCGGTGCTGCCTTCGACCTCGATGTCGGCCCCGAGCCGCCGCAACTCCTGGACGTGCATCATCCGGTTCTCGAAGATCGTCTCGGTGATCACCGACGTGCCGTCGACGCGCGCAACCAGTGCCATGAACTGCGCCTGCATGTCGGTGGGAAAGGCCGGAAACGGCGCGGTGCGCACATTGGCGGCGCCGAGTCTGCCGTCACCACGAACACGGATGGTCGAATCGGCAGTCGCGATGTCCGCTCCCGCTTCGCGCAGCTTGTCGATCACGGCCGCGAGGGAATGCCAATCGGCGCCGAGAACGACGACGTCACCGCCGGCCGCAGCGGTCGCAGCGAGAAACGTGCCGGTCTCGATCCGATCGGGCATGATCGCATGCGAAGCGCCGTGCAGTTGCGCGACGCCTTCGATGACGATCTGGTCGCTGCCCGCACCCGAGATTCTTGCGCCCATCGCGGTGAGGCAGCGCGCGAGATCGACGACCTCGGGCTCGCGCGCGGCATTTTCGAGCGTCGTCACGCCGTCGGCCAGCGTGGCCGCCATCATCAGGTTCTCTGTTCCGGTGACGGTGACGACGTCGAAGCCGAAACGTGTGCCTTTGAGCCGCGCCACGCGCGCGTTGATGTAGCCGTGCGTAAGATCGATCTCCGCCCCCATCGCCTGCAGTCCCTTGACGTGCTGATCGACCGGCCGCAACCCGATCGCGCAGCCGCCGGGGAGCGACACGCGCGCCTCGCCGCAGCGCGCGAGCAGCGGGCCGAGCGCCAGGATCGACGCGCGCATCGTCTTGACGAGCTCGTAGGGTGCAAGCGGCCAGTCGATCTTCGATGCGTCGACGGTCATGGACCCGGGAGCGGCGGCTTCCTGCCGCACCCCCATCTGGCCCAGCAGCGACTGCATCGTGCGCACGTCGTTCAGCTTCGGCACGTTGGCGAGCGCGAGCGGCTCAGGCGAGAGCAGTGCCGCGCACAGGATCGGCAGCGCAGCGTTCTTCGCTCCGGAGACCTGCACCTCGCCGTTCAGCGCGTAACCGCCGTCGATGACGAGCCGATCCACGTCAGCCCCGCTCCTCAGGGGCCAGTGTGGTCATTGACAGCGCGTGGATCTCCTCGCGCATGCGCTCACCCAGTGCCGCGTAGACCAGGCGGTGCCGCGCAACGCGCGACAGCCCGCGAAACGCCGCTGAGACGATCAGTGCCTCGAAGTGCTGCCCGTCGCCGCTGATCTCGACGGTATCGCAGGCAAGACCGGCGCGAATGGACGCTTCGATCGAGTCGGACGTAACCATTCAGTGCCTCAGTTTCCAGCCGCGGGAAAGCAGCGTGAGCGTCGCGCAGGCCAGCACCACTGTTGCAAGCGCGACCAGCACCAGGCTGCGCCCGGGCGGGACGTCGGACAGGCCGAAGAAGCCGTAGCGGAAGCCGTCGATCATATAAAAGAACGGGTTGAAATGCGACAGTGCCTGCCAGAACGGCGGCAGCGTGTGGATCGAGTAGAACACCCCGGAGAGGAAGGTGAGCGGCATGATCAGGAAGTTCTGGAACGCCGCCAGCTCGTCGAACTTGTCCGCCGAGATGCCGGCGATGAGACCAAGGGTCGCGAGGATCGCGCTGCCGAGCAAAGCGAAGGCGAGCACCCATGCCGGATGCGCCGGGTGCAGCAGCGCCGGCACGAAGGCCAGCGTGACCGCGTACACTCCTACGCCGACGACCAGGCCGCGCACCATCGCACCAAGCACGTAGGCGGCGTACATGTCGAGCGGCGTCAACGGCGGCAGCAGCACGAAGATCAGATTGCCGGTGATCTTCGACTGGATCAGCGACGACGACGTGTTGGCAAACGAATTCTGCAACACCGCCATCATCACCAGACCGGGCACCAGGAAAGCGGTGTAGCCGACTTGGCCCCCGAACACCGTCACGCGGGCCGCGAGCACGTGCGAGAAGATCAACAGATACAGAAGCGCCATCAGGACAGGGGCCGCGATGGTCTGGAAGCTTACTTTCCAGAACCGGAGGAGCTCCTTGTGGAACAGCGTCGCGAAGCCGCTCCCCGTTTCCCCGGCGGGGACGGCGGCGCCGCGTGTGGGCAGTCGTGGCCGGGCTGTCCATCATGCTTCCGGCACGACCGGGAGCACCGACACGTCGTCGCTCGTTCCACTGCCGGCCATGATGCGCAGGAATGCCTGCTCGAGATCGGTTCCGGCGAGCGTCATCTCGTCGATCGCGATCCCTTCCGTGCGCAGCGCGGCGAGCAACCCTTCCAGTTCCGAATAGGTCTCGAGGTCGAGGTAGTAGACATGGCCCTCGCGGCGCGAAAGCCGCGGCGTCCATGCTTCCGGCAATCGCGCCGCCGACAGGCGCACACCAAGCCCGCCGAAGCGCGACAGCAGGTTGCGCGTCGTGTCGAGTGCAACGATCCGGCCCTCTTTCATCATCGCGATGCGGCTGCACAGCGCCTCGGCTTCCTCGAGGTAGTGCGTCGTCAGGATGATGGTGTGCCCGTCGCCGTTCAGCCTCCGAATGAAGCTCCACAGGCTCTGCCGCAGCTCGACGTCGACACCCGCCGTCGGCTCGTCGAGCACGATCACCGGTGGCTTGTGTACCAGCGCCTGCCCAACCAGGACGCGGCGCTTCATCCCTCCGGACAGCGAGCGCATGTTCGCGTCGGCCTTCGAAGTGAGGTCCAGGTGGTGCAACAGCTCGTCGATCCAGGCGTCATTGTGGCGCAGCCCGAAATAGCCCGACTGGATACGCAGCGTCTCGCGCACCGAGAAAAACGGGTCGAAAACGAGCTCCTGCGGAACGACGCCCAGGGCCCGTCGCGCCTTCCGGTAGTCGGCAGCGACGTCGTGACCCAGGATGCGTGCGACGCCGCGGTCGGCGCGAGTCAACCCCGCGAGGATCGAGATCAGCGTCGTCTTGCCTGCGCCGTTCGGTCCGAGCAGGCCGAAGAATTCGCCTCGCGCGACCCGAAGGTCGATGCCCGCAAGCGCCTGGACGCTTCCAAACCTGCGCTCGATGCCGGCGACCTCGACGGCGTCATGCATTGCCGGAATCCACGGCTGCACCGCCAGAACCCAGGAATCGGACCGGGCAGCCGCCCTGCGCTACGACTTCGCGGCCGCGCGTCAAGCGAGCAGCGATTCGACGCCGTAGACGACGGCGAGCGACTGCAGCGATTGCGGCAAGCCCTCGATGGCGACCAGCCTGCCTTCCGCAGCCGCGCGGCGCCTGATGGCAATGACGACGGCCAGCGCGGCCGAGTCGGCCCGCGCGATCCCGCTCATGTCGATCCGGCCCGCCGCAGGCCATGCGAGTGCGCGCGAAACTTGCAGAACGCCGGCTGCGTTATCGAGGGTCAGCGCACCTTCGAAGCGCCACCGGTCTCCCGAGGCGCTGAAGGCGCCCGTCGCCGGTACTGCGCATGCCGGCGCCGCCTTCACTTCGGCGCGCCTCCGCCGT
This sequence comes from uncultured beta proteobacterium, assembly GCA_963701885.1. GTDB lineage: Bacteria > Pseudomonadota > Gammaproteobacteria > Burkholderiales > Casimicrobiaceae > VBCG01. Next base: position 45,983 of record CAVPBR010000022.1, on the reverse strand, counting down.
TCTTCGCGTCCAGCGATTTGATCAGCCCGTCGATCCCGCCCTTCTGGATCTGCGCATTGAATTCGTCTCGGTAGTTGGTGACGAGCGACACGCCTCCGACGACCACGTCGTAGGCTTTCCAGCCCGAGGACGTTTTTTCCATTGCGTAATCCATCTGCACCGGGGCCTGGCCCGAACGCAGGATTTCGGTGCGGACGGTGACGTCGGTCGCACCCGCGTCCAGTCGCAGCGGCTTGTAGGCGATCGTCTGGTCGCGATACTGGTTGAGCGCCCCCGAGTAGGTGCGCACGAGCAGCGTCTTGAACTGCTCGGCCAATTGCTTCTTCTGCTCCGGTGTCGCCGAGCGCCAGCCGCGACCGGTCGCAAGCGCGGTCATCCGCTCGAAATCGAAATAGGGAACGAGCTTCGCCTCGATCACTTCGCGGATTCGCGCCTGGTCGCCAGCCTGAATCTTCGGGTCCGACTTGATGATCTGCAACATCTCCTGCGACACGTGTTTGACCAGCGCGTCCGGCGCTTCTTGGGCGAGCGCCGGAAGGGCGGCGCAGGCGAGCACGAGAGCACAATGCCATGCGAGCGTGCGAGCGGCCCTTGCTGAGGGAATGCGGTGAAGTCTGCGGATCATGGATCGTCCTTTTCCGGAGGCGGTTTGCCATCGTAGAGCAGGTATCTGCGCCGCTGCAGGTAAGCGCGGCGAATGAAGGCGTAGGGATCGATCGCCGCCTGCCGCACCAGCGCTTCGGCCCCCAGCGCCTCGGCGCGCTCGTTGAGCGCACTCACTCCATAGAGCGTATTGCGCAGCGGAACATCGCGCAGGTACCCGACCGGGCCCAGGTAGAGGCGCACAAGCGTCCCGCTTCCGTCGCGCACTGTGGTCGGACCGAACACCGGGATGAAGAGGTACGGGCCCTGCGGCAATCCCCAGACGCCCAGCGTGAGTCCGAAGTCCTCGTTGCCCTTGGGTATTCCGGCCTCTGACGCGAGGTCGAACAGGCCGACCACTCCGAATCCAGTGTTCAGTATGACGCGCCCCAAGTCATTGCCGGCCTTGTCGAGCTTGCCCTGCAGAAGGCCGTTGATCGCCGAGAACAGGTCGTCGATGTTGCCGAAGAAGTTGCGGATCGAGGCCTGGAGCGGATGCGGCGTGTAATCGACGTAAGCCTGGGCGATCGGCTTCACGAAATGCCCATCCACGACCTGGTGGACCTGGTACGAAGCGCGATTCATCGACTCGAAAGGATCGTCGCGTGAGGGCGCAGCCGCGCAACCAGCCAGCAACGCTACGCCGGCCAGTGCGGCGAGCATACGGGTGAACGCTGCGGCCCGGCAGGGATGCGCTCCGGTCCTGCAGAGAAGCGCAGGACATCGGGATCACTTGGCGCCTCCGGCGGCGGCGGGCACGGGTGTGGGGTTTGTGGCAGCTGCGGGAGTGCCGTTGCTATCCGCGGCCTTGTCGAACAGGAACTGCCCGATGAGTTTCTCGAGGACGATTGCCGACTGCGTCTTGGCGATCTTGCCGCCGTCGGCGAGCATCACAGTATCGCCACCCGAGTCGAGGCCGATGTAGACCTCGCCCAGCAGGCCCGGAAGTCAGGATCGACGCGATCGTATCCTTGCTGAATTCGTAACCGCGATCGATGCGCATCATCACCACCGCCTGGTAGGTCCGAGGATCGAGCGTGATGCGCTCGACCCGGCCCACCACCACGCCCGCCGCCTTCACCGGCGCGCGCAGCTTGAGCCCGCCGATATTGTCGAATTCGGCCTGCAGCCGGTAACCGGCGTCATGGCTCACGGTCAGAAGGTTGCCGACGCGCAGCGACAGGAACAGGATCGCCGCGATGCCGATGGTGACGAAGATGCCGACCCACAGGTCGAGCGTCGAGCGATTCATACGCCGGTGCCCCTGAACATGAAAACCGTCAGCACGAAATCGAGCGCGAGGATCGACAGCGAGCTGGCGACGACCGTGCGCGTGGTCGCCGTCGACACGCCTTCGGCGGTCGGACGGGCGTTGTAGCCCTCGAACACCGCGATCAGGCTCACCGCGATTCCAAAAACGACGCTCTTGATGATTCCGTTGACGATGTCGTAGCGGAAATCGACCGCGGCCTGCATATTGCCCCAGAACGATCCTGAATCGATGCCGATCAGGCGCACGCCGACGAGGTAGGCGCCGAAGATGCCCATCGTCGAGAACAATGCGGCGAGCAGCGGCATCGACACGATCCCGCCGAAAAAGCGCGGCGCAACGACCCGTGCCAGCGGGTCCACCGCCATCATCTCCATCGCTGAGAGCTGCTCGGTGGTCTTCATCAGGCCGATCTCGGCGGTGATCGCGCTGCCCGCACGGCTCGCGAACAGCAAACCCGCGACGACCGGCCCGAGCTCGCGCACCAGCGACAACGCCACCAGTACCCCCAGCGACTCGTTGGCGCCGTAGCGGGTCAGCACGTCGTAACCCTGCAGTGCCAGCACCATTCCGACGAACAGTCCCGACACGAGGATGATGACCAGCGACAGCACACCGGAGAAATAGATCTCGCGCAGCGACAGTTGCGGGCGCCTGAGTGCCGCCGGCGAATGCGCGAGGACCGCCAGCGAGAACCGCGCCGCGAAGCCCAAGTGCTCGATCGACGTCAGCGTCGAGCGCCCGACCCGCCGCAGCGCACCCGCGACCGCGCTAGCCGGCATGCGCGAACTCCTCGGCGATCGGGCGGGCGGGGTAGTGGAAAGGAACCGGACCGTCCGCCGCGCCGTTGACAAACTGGCGCACGTAGGATTCCGCCGACGCCCGGACCTCGTCCGGCGTTCCCTGCGCAACGATGCGCCCTTCCGACACGAAATAGATGTAGTCGACGATCTTCAGCGATTCGTAGATGTCGTGCGTGACGACCACCGACGTGATCCCCAGCGCGTCGTTGAGCTTGCGGATCAACTGGCCGACGATACCGAGCGAGATCGGGTCGAGCCCGGCAAAAGGCTCGTCGTACATGACGAGCATCGGGTCGAGCGCGATCGCGCGCGCCAATGCCACTCGCCGCGCCATGCCGCCGGAGAGCTCGGCGGGTCGAAGCTGCGCGGTGCCGCGGAGCCCCACCGCATTCAGCTTCATCAGCACCAGGTCGCGGATCAGCTCGTCGGGAAGCGCGGTGTGCTCGCGCAGCGGAAACGCGACGTTCTCGAACACCGACAGATCGGTGAACAGCGCGCCGAACTGGAACAGCATCCCGATTCTGCGCCGCAGCGCGAACAGCTCATCGCGGTCGAGCGCGAGAACATCCTGCCCGGCTACGGTGATCTTCCCCCGCTGCGGGCGAAGCTGCCCTCCGATCAGGCGCAGGATCGTCGTCTTTCCGCAGCCTGACCCTCCCATGATCGCGACCAGCCTGCCACGCGGAATCGACAGGTCGATTCCGCGCAGCACCGGGCGAGCGCGGTCATAGCCGAATGAAACCGCGGACATCTCGACCGCGGTTTCGGTGGGACAGGCGGGCGCTGCGGCAGCGGGTATTGCGGCGGGCATGAGCATACGGATAACGCGGGAGGTGGATTGTAGCCGGTCTCACGCGCCGTCGAGCAGGCGCCGCTCGGCGCGCGCAAGATCGGCCGGCCGGCCGAGCATCACAACGGCATCACCCGCATCGAAGCGGAAATCACCACTGGGCTCGATCGAGCGTGCGCCGTGCCTGCGCACCCCGGTAACCTTCACCGTAGCGTCGATCCCGAGTTCGCCAAGCGCGCGGCCGACCGCGTGCGCGCGCTCGCCAAGCACGATCGTATGCAGGCGCGGCTGGGTGCCTTCTGCGGCATCGCCCGCATCACTCGCACCGCGGAAGAAGCCGCGGAACAGCCCGTAGCGCTCCTCGCGGATCGCGCGGATGCGCTTCAGCACACGATTGAGCGGCACCCCCAGCACCAGCAGCGAGTGACTGGCCAGCATCAGGCTGCCTTCGAGCACCTCGGGAACCACCTCGGTCGCGCCGGCCTTGCGCAGGCGGTCGAGCTCGCTGTCGTCCAGCGTACGCACGATGACCGGGAGCTCCGGGCGCATCTGCTGTGCATGATGCAGGATCTTCAGCGCCACGGGCGTATCGGCGAAGGTGATCACCAGCGCACGCGCCTTGGCGAAGGCCGCCGACGCAAGCGTTTCGCGCCGCGCCGCGTCACCATAAACGACGTTGGCGTCGTCGGCGGCCTCGCGCACCCGCTGCGGATCCGAGTCGAGCGCAAGGTACGGGATGTCCTCGCGCTCGAGCAGCCGTGCGAGATTCTGGCCGCTACGCCCGAAGCCGCAGATCAGCACGTGATCCTGTCGCGCCATCGTCTGCGCGGCGACGCTGGTGAGCTCGGCCGCGCGCGCCAGCCAGTCGTTCGCCGTGAGCTTGCGCACCCACCGCTCCGCGGACTGGATGAGCAGCGGCGCCGCCAGCATCGAGACGATCATCGCGGCGAGTACGACCTGGGTCGCCTCCTGAGGCAGCAGGCCGTAGCCGGTCGCAAGCGCCAGCATGACCAGCGCGAACTCGCCGGCCTGCGCCAGGTAGAAGCCGGTGCGCAGCGCAGTCGCGAGCGGTGCGCCGAATGCGCGCGCGAGGAAGACGACGAGCAGCAGCTTGGCAATGACGGGAACGACCAGGAGCAGCAGCATCAGCCCGGCGTGGCCGGCAACGATGCGCGGGTCGAGCATCATCCCGATGGTGATGAAGAACAGCCCCAGCAGAACGTCGCGGAACGGCTTGATGTCGTCTTCGACCTGGTAGCGAAATTCGGTCTCCGAGATCAGCATCCCCGCGAGGAAGGCGCCCAGCGCGAGCGACAGACCCGCGAGCTCGGTCAGCGCGGCCATCGCCAGCGTGACCAGCAGCACGTTCAGCACAAACAGCTCCGACGAACGCTGGCGCGCGACCAGGTGGAACCATGCACGCATCGGCCGCTGACCGAAGAACAGGATCAGCGCCAGCGCGACTGCGGCCTTTCGCGCCGCCTCGCCGAGCGCCGCCATGCCACCGCCCCCGACGCCGGCAAGGGCGGGGATCAGGACGAGAAACGCAACAACCGCGAGGTCCTGGAAGAGCAGGATGCCCATCACGCCGCGGCCGTGGGCGGTGGCGAGCTCCCGACGCTCGGCAAGCATTTTCGACACGATTGCCGTCGAACTCATCGCCAGCGCACCACCGAGCACGACGCCTGCGCGCCAGCCGAAGCCCAGGAGCCCCACGACGGCCAGCCCGCCCACCGTCGTGATCGTCACCTGGACAAGGCCCAACCCGAACACCGCCCGGCGCATCGCATGCAGTTGCGCCAGGCTGAACTCGAGGCCGATCGAGAACATCAGGAACACCATGCCGAATTCGGCCAGCCGCCGCGTGGCCTGGTCGTCGGGAACGACGGCGAGCGCGTGCGGTCCGAGCGCAACCCCGACCAGCAAGTAACCGAGTATCGGCGGCAGCCGGAAGTTGCGGCAGATCGCGACCACGACCACGGAGGCCGCGAGCAGCACAAGTACAAGGAGCAACGGTTGCGACATCTGCGTGTCGGCGATCGCACGTAGGTGTTGCGTTGGCGTTTGCGCCAACGTTAACACGCGGGCCGTCCGGACATGGTTCCACGCGAGCCGGGCGGTATACTTTGTCCATGATGGCCCCTGCGAGCGTACGCAGCGATGCGCGCGGCGCCCCGTCAACCACGGTCGATCGAGAGCGCGCGCTTTCGCTCGCGCGCGGCGTTCTCGAGACCGAGGCACGGGCGATCTCATCGCTCGCGGACCGGCTGGGAGGGGCGTTTGTTGCCGCGGTCCAGTTGATGCTCGATTGTCCCGGCCGCGTGGTCGTCTCCGGGATCGGCAAATCAGGGCACGTCGCGCGCAAGCTCGCGGCGACGCTCGCTTCGACCGGGACGCCGGCGTTCTTCGTCCACCCTGCGGAGGCCGCCCACGGCGATCTCGGCATGATCGCGCCCGACGACGTGGTCGTCATGCTGTCCAATTCCGGCGAGACCGACGAGCTCGTGTTGCTGACGCCGCACCTGAAGCTTCGCGGTGCGAAGCTGATCGCGCTTACCGGCAGCGGCGCGAGCTCGCTGGCGCAGTCGGCGGATGTGCAGCTCGATACCGCGGTCGATGCCGAGGCCCGTCCGCTCGGCGTCGCGCCAACGGCGAGTACGACCGCTGCGCTCGCCCTGGGCGACGCGCTGGCGCTGGCGCTGCTCGACGCGCGCGGCTTCTCGATCGAGGATTTCGCGCGCTCGCACCCGGGCGGTGCGCTCGGCCGGCGCTTGCTGACGCGCGTGGCCGACGTCATGCGCACCGGCAGCGCCGTCCCGCGGGTACCGGACGACGCGACGCTCGCTATGGCGATCCTCGAAATGAGCGGCAAGGGCATGGGCATGACCGTGGTCGTCGGGACGGACGAACGCGTGCGAGGGATCTTCACCGATGGCGATCTGCGGCGCGCCTTTGCGCGCGGCGCGGATCTCAAGGACGGCAAGGTGGCGGCGCTGATGACGCGCTCGCCGCGCACGATCGAGCCGGGCCGCCTCGCCGCCGATTGCGTCGTGGTGATGGAGTCGGCACCGAAGGTCATGCAGCTCGTCGTCGTCGACGCCGCCGGCAAGCTCGCGGGCGCGCTGCACATGCACGACCTGTTCCGTGCGCAGGTGATCTGATGCCCCCGCGGCGATCGCGATCCGGCCGCGCCTGATGGAGCCTGGCGTCATTGACCGCGCGCGGCGCATCCGGCTCTTGACCTGCGACGTCGACGGGGTGCTGACCGACGGGCGCATCTACATCGACGACCGGGGCTGCGAGTTCAAGGCGTTCTGTGCGCTCGACGGCGTCGCAGTCAAACTGCTCGCAGACGCCGGCATCGTCGTCGGCTGGATCACCGGCAGCTCCGCCCCCGCGATCGCCCATCGCGCGCGGCAGCTTCGCATTCCGCACCTGGTGCAGGATGCGCGCGACAAGCTCGCGGCGTGGGAGCGGCTGCGAGCCGAAGTAGGTTGCGAGGCCGCCGCCTGCGCCCACATCGGGGACGACCTGCCCGATATCCCGGTGCTCGCCGCCTGCGGCCTCGCCGTGACCGTTCCGCACGCGCCTGCCGCAGTGCGCGCCCGCACCCATTACGTGACCGCACGCGATGGCGGCAGCGGCGCAGTGCGCGAGGTAGTCGATCTGATCCTCGACGCACGCGGGATCGGCGCTGCGGCGGCCAGCCATGGCGGCTGAAGTCCTGGCGGCGGACAGCGTGTGAGGGGCCCTGGATCGATGGATAGACGCCGGGTATTTCTCGATCGCCTGGTCGCGTGGTCGCCGGTGTTGCTTCTCGGGGGGCTCGCGGCGCTCACCTACTGGCTCGATACCCAGGTGCAGGCGCCAGGGGCGCGTGCCGACGGAGCGACGCGGCATGATCCCGACCTGTTCCTGGAGAATTTCCGTGCCCTGACCTTCGACGCGAAGGGCCAGCTTCGCGAGGAGCTTTCGGCGACACGTGCGCGGCATTTCCCCGACGACCAGAGCTCGGTGCTCCAGTCGCCCAAGCTGATGCTGACCGAAACCGGGCACCCGACGCTGACATTGACCGCCGACAAGGGCACGATCGCCGGCGATCGCGACAGCGGCGTGTTCACCGGCAACGTCAAGGTGACGCGCGATGCCGACCCGCATCCGCCTTCGGGGCGACCGAGCGGTCCGGTAACGCTCACGACCGATTCGCTGCACGTGCTCGCGAAGGAGCAGCAGGTCGATACCGATGCGCCGGTGACGATCCAGGAGCCACGTGGAATAATCCGGAGCCAAGGCCTGTCCTTCGACAACAAGGCCAGGACACTGACGCTGAAGTCGCGGGTCAGCGGCACGTTCCAACCCCAAGAGCCCCCCAGGTGACCGATTTCACCCGAACTTCCCGCGCGGCATTTGGGCTCGCATGCCTCGCGCTCGCCGTCGTGGTCGCGCTTCCAGCCTCCGCCTACGCCGAGAAGGCCGATCGCGACAAGCCGATCAGCTTCTCGGCCGAGCAGCCGGCCCAGGTGGATTTCCAGAAGCGCGTCGGAACGCTCCGCGGGAACGTGGTCATCACCCAGGGCACGCTTACGATCCATGCCGACCGGATCGACTTCAAACAGAACCCGGACAATTCGCTTTCGGCGACGGCCTTTGGCAACCCGGTCAGCTTCCGCCAGAAGAAGGACGGCTCGGACGAATATTTCGAAGGCTATGCGCAGAAGGCGGTCTATGACGGTCAGACGCAGACCCTCGAGCTCTTCGACCGCGCGCTGCTGAAGCAGGGGAGCGACGAGATCCGCAGCAATTACATCTCGTACAACTCGGCGACCGGAATCTTCAAGGCCGAGGGGCGGCCGGACCAGTCCGGCGTCGAGGGTCCCGGGTCCCGCGTTCGCGGCGTGTTCCAGCCGCGCGAAGATTCGCCGTTGCCCGGCCACGCGCCGGCGAAGAGTGGAACCAAGGCGCCTGCGACGCCTGCTGCCGCGCCGTCGGCTGGCGCTGCGCCGCTTGCGCTGACGCCCGACACCACTTTGCCTTCCCCCCGGTGAGCACGCTCACCGCAACGCACCTGCGCAAACGCTACAAGGCGCGCACCGTCGTCCACGACGTTTCGCTCGAGGTCGGCAGCGGCGAGGTCGTCGGATTGCTGGGTCCGAACGGTGCGGGAAAAACAACCTGCTTCTACATGATCGTCGGGCTGGTCGCAGCCGACGGCGGCTCGATCGCGCTCGACGACGAGGACCTCGCGCGCCTGCCGATCCACCGCAGGGCGCGGCGCGGGTTGTCGTACCTGCCGCAGGAAGCGTCGATCTTCCGCAAGCTGACCGTGGCGCAGAACGTGCGTGCGATCCTCGAGCTGCAGCAGCTCGACGACGATACGCTGTCCAACCGCCTCGATGCGCTGCTCGAGGACCTGTCGATCTCGCATCTTGCCGAAGCGCCCGCGGTCTCGCTCTCGGGCGGCGAGCGCAGGCGGGTGGAGATCGCGCGCGCGCTCGCGACACGGCCGCGCTTCATCCTGCTGGACGAGCCCTTCGCCGGGGTCGATCCAATCGCGGTGCTCGACATCCAGAAGATCATCGGATTCCTGAAGGAGCGCGGGATCGGCGTGCTGATCACCGACCACAACGTGCGCGAGACCCTCGGCATCTGCGACCGCGCCTGCATCATCAACGAGGGGCGGGTCCTGGCGTCCGGTGCGCCGGGAGAGATTGTTTATAATGAGGACGTCCGGAAAGTCTATCTGGGCGAGCATTTCCGACTCTGATGCGCGCCGCGCAGGCAGGTCGGCGTCCTCGTCGATTCCGTACCCAAATCCGCCCATACTGGCGCTGACAGACTGCCGACGACGCGGACGCCAGTGAAGCAGACGCTCCAGCTCAAACTATCGCAGCACCTCACGCTGACGCCTCAACTGCAGCAGTCGATCCGGCTGCTGCAGCTTTCGACGATCGAGCTCAATGCCGAAGTCGAGCGCATGCTCCAGGAGAACCCGCTGCTCGAGCGAGCCGAGGGCGAGGACGAGCGGCAACCGGTCGAGATTCCGCTTTCCGGTCCGGGGCGCGCAGGCGAGGAGCGCGCCGGCGACGAACGCGCCAGCACGCGTGACGACGCCGGCCGCGCCGACACCGATCCGGGAGCCGACGCGCGCGGCACCCGCGAACGCGATGACGAGCGTGACGTCCCGGACTACGCCGAGTTCGGCGGCAGCGGTGATGGCGACTGGGGCGGCCCCGGCGGGTCCGACGACGATGATTTCCTGCCGCAGCAGGTCGCGTCCAGCACGCTGCGCGACCACCTGATCGGCCAACTCGCGCTGCTCAACCTGCCGCTTCGCGACAGGCAGATCGTCACCGCGTTGATCGACGCGCTCGACGATGACGGCTACCTCGCGACGCCGCTCGAGGAAATCGCCGAGCTGTTTCCCGCCGAGCTCGAGATCGAGCCCGAGGAGCTGTCGATTGCGCTCAGATACGTCCAGAGCTTCGAGCCTGCCGGCGTCGGCGCACGCAATTGCGCCGAATGCCTGGCGCTGCAACTGCGCGCACTGCCCGCGGGCACGCCCCGTCTCGCCGACGCGCTGAAAGTCGTCGACGGACACCTCGCGCTGCTTGCCAACCGCGACTTCACCAAGCTCAAGCGGACGCTGCACACGGACGACACCGGGGTGCGCGAGGTGCGCGACCTGATCCGCAGCCTGAACCCCAAGCCGGGCGCGGCGTTCTCGCGCACGGAGGCGAACTACGTCATCCCCGACGTCGTCGTGCGCAAGGTCAAGAACCAGTGGGTCGCGACGCTCAACGAGGCGGCGATGCCCAAACTCCGACTGAACCGGATCTACGCCGACATCCTGACCCGCAACCGCGACAGCTCCAACCAGCAGCTCGCTGCCCAGTTGCAGGAAGCCAAGTGGCTGATCCGCAACGTGCAGCAGCGCTTCGACACGATCCTTCGCGTCGCGCGCGCGATCGTCGAGCGGCAGCGGCGCTTCTTCGAGTACGGCGAGGTCGCGATGCGGCCGATGGTGCTGCGGGAGATCGCCGACATGCTGTCGCTGCACGAATCCACGATTTCGCGCGTGACGACGCAGAAATTCATGCTGACGCCGCGCGGAACCTTCGAGCTCAAGTATTTCTTCGGCAGCCACGTCGCGACCGACACCGGCGGTGCCGCGTCGGCGACGGCGATCCGGGCGCTGATCAAGCAACTCATCGCAGCGGAGAACGCGCGTACCCCGCTGACCGACAGCCGGATCGCCGAACTGCTCGGCGAGCAGGGCATCCTGGTCGCGAGGCGCACGATTGCCAAGTACCGCGAAGCGCTGCAGATTCCGCCGGTGAACATGCGCAAATCGCTCTGACCGCCGCCCCGGGATCCCACGGCCGGCACCAGGAGGGTCCTGCCGGCCGGCCGCGACGGCGCTCGACGCGATGCCACCTTCGCAGTCCACAAGGAGAGCCTGATGAACTTGAACCTCACTGGCAATCATCTCGAGATCACGCCTGCAATCCGCGCCTACGTCATTTCCAAGCTCGAGCGCGTCAACCGGCATTTCGATCACGTGATCGACGTCAGTGTGGTGCTCTCCGTGGACAAGCTGCAGCAGCGGATCGAGGCCACCGTGCATGTGCGCGGAAAGGACCTCCACGCGCAGAGCATCGACGCGGACATGTACGCGGCCATCGATGCGCTCGCCGACAAGCTCGATCGCCAGGTGGTGAAGCACAAGGAGAAGCAGAAGGCCCATCGCAGCGAGAGCGTCCCCGGCGACCGCGTCGCCAGCGGTACCGATACCGGTACCCGGCGGGCCGGCTGATCGCCATTTCGCAGGCGCCCGCTGCCGCGCAACCATGGGCGAGATTGCAAGGCTCCTCGTGCAGCCCAATATCGTGGTCGACCTCGACGTCGAAACCAAGCTGCAGCTCTTCGATGCGATGGGCCAGTTGCTCGAAGCGAGCACCGGCATCCCGCGCGAAGGCGTCGCGGCAAGCCTTGCCGCCCGCGAGAAGCTCGGCTCTACCGGACTGGGCCAGGGGGTCGCGATCCCCCATGGGCGCATGAAGGGCCTTGCCGAAGCCACCGGCGCTTTCGCGCGCCTGAAGGCGCCGATTGCCTTCGACGCTCCCGACGGCAAGCCGGTGGGGCAGGCATTCGTGCTGCTCGTTCCCGAGCGCGCGACCGAAAGGCACCTCGAGATCCTCTCCGAACTCGCGCAGATGTTCTGCGACCGCGGCTTTCGCGACCGGCTCGCCTCGAGCGCCGACGCGGCAGGCATCGCCACCTTGTTCCAGCACTGGCAAGCCGCGAGCTGATGCGGCGCACGCCGTCACCTGGGCCACGAGCGGGGGGACGATGCGCCGCGTGAGCATCGCGACGTTCCTCGAGCAGAACCGCGAACGTCTGGGGCTCGTCTGGCTTGCGGGCCGTGACGGCGGCGACCGCGAACTCGTTGCCGAGAACGAGCTGCGACCAACGATCGGCCAGGTCGGACACATGAATCTGATCCATCCGTTCCGGGTGCAGATCCTCGGTCCGGCCGAGATCGGCTACCTGCAGGCGCTGCCGCAGGATGAACTCCAGCGCTCGATCGAGCGGCTTTTCACCCGCGAGCTCGCCGCGGTCGTCGTCGGGAACGCCGAGCCGGTCCCGCAGCATCTCGTCGACTTGTGCACGCGGCACAGGATCGCGCTGGTCACCTCGCGGCAGCCGACGCCGCACATCGTTGACGTGTTCCGGATCTACCTGCAGCGCGTGCTCGCGGAATCGACGACGCTCCACGGCGTGTTCCTCGATGTGCTCGAGCTGGGGGTGCTGATCACCGGCGCGTCGGCAATCGGCAAGAGCGAGCTCGCGCTGGAACTCATCTCGCGCGGGAATGGGCTCATCGCCGACGACATCGTCGAGCTCTATCGAATCTCGCCCGACACGATCGAGGGGCGCTGCCCGCCGGTGCTGCGCGATTTCCTCGAGGTCCGCGGCATCGGCATCCTGAACATCCGGACCATCTTTGGCGAAACTGCGGTGCGCCCGCACAAGCTGCTGCGCATGATCGTGCACCTCGAGGACCACGGCAACGAAGCGTTCTCCGATCTCGACCGGCTGCAGGTCAACGCGACGTTCCAGGAAGTGCTGGCGGTGCCGATCCGCAAGGTGACCATTCCCGTTGCCGCGGGCCGCAACCTCGCGGTGTTGGTCGAGGCTGCAGTGCGCAATTTCGTTCTCATCCAGCGCGGCATCGACAGCACGAAGGAATTCATCGAGCGCCAGCAGAAGCTGATGAACGAAGGCGAATAGTGGACCTGTTGCTGATCGGCGGCGTATCGGGCTCAGGCAAGAGCGTGGCGCTCGCGGCGTTCGAGGACGCGGGTTATTACACGGTCAACAACCTGCCGGTTCCGCTGCTCGTCCAGACCGCGGGCCACCTCGGCGAAGCGGGATGGCAGCGCGTCGCCGTCGCGCTCGACGTCAAGACCGGGCCCGGACTGCCGGGCCTCGCCGAAGCGATGGCGGAGCTCAAGCAACGCGGCTGGGACGCGCGCTTCCTGTATCTCGATACCACCGTAGAAGCGCTGGTCAAGCGCTTCTCGGAGACGCGCCGGCGGCACCCGTTCTCCAGCGAAGCGCGCACGCTCACCGAGGCGATCGAGTTCGAGCGCGACATCCTCGCCGAAGTGCGCGATCTCGGCATCACCTTCGACACCAGCGAGCTACCCGCCGCCGGGCTACGCGCCTGGATCAAGGATTTCGTGTCGGTCGATGCTTCGAAGCTCACGCTGCAGCTCGAATCCTTCGGCTTCAAGCACGGTGTTCCGCTCGACGCCGACCTCGTCTTCGATGTCCGCTGCCTGCCGAATCCGCACTACGAGGCGGCGCTATCGGCGCTGTCGGGCAAGGACCTGCCGGTGGTCCACTTCCTCGAAACCATCCCCGAGGTCGAGCGCATGTACGGCGACATCTATCACTTCATCGCGAGCTGGCTCCCCGATTACGCCCGCGACAACCGGACCTACCTGACGGTTGCGATCGGCTGCACCGGCGGCCAGCACCGGTCGGTTTACCTGGCCGAGCGGCTCGCGAGCGCGTTCTCGCCGCGCTACCAGGTGCTGGTGCGACATCGCGATCTGCAGGGCGGCTGACGATGCCGACGCCGCGCGCGATAACGCTGGCCTGGACCGGGGCCTCGGGACTGCAATTCGGATTGCGGCTCCTCGAATGCCTGCTCGAGGCGGAACTGCACGTCGACCTCGTCTATTCGGCCGCGGCGCAGATCGTCGCCCGGCAGGAGTGCAGCCTGACATTACCCGCGCAGCCGAAGGAAGCTGCGCGGTTGCTGGGGGCGCGCTACGGGGCTCCCGAGGGCCGGCTCGTCGTCTACTCGCGCGAGGATTGGCTTGCGCCGATGGCGTCAGGGTCCAATCCCGGCGACGCGATGATCGTCTGCCCCTGCACGATGGGAACGCTGGGCGCGATCGCGAACGGTCTCGCCGACAATCTGATCGAGCGTGCCGCCGATGTCATGCTGAAGGAGCGGCGCCCGCTGGTCGTAGTCCCGCGCGAGACACCGCTGTCGGCGATCCACCTCGAAAACATGCTGAAGCTCGCACGCGCCGGCGCAGATCATACCTGCCCCCCGCCCCCGGCTTCTACACCCACCCGCGCTCGATCGCCGATCTCGTCGATTTCGTCGTTGCCCGCATCCTCGATCATGTCGGCGTGCCGAACTCGCTTGCGCCGCGCTGGGGCAAGCCGCAGCGCAGGGCCGGAGCCGATCCAGCGCGCCTGACCTCACCGCGCGATCACTTCGGGGCCCGTGGGCGGGAACCTATAATCGACGGATTGCGATGAGGTCAGCACCCGATCATGGCCGGTCACAGCAAGTGGGCGAACATCAAGCACAAGAAGGCGGCCGCCGACGCGAAGCGCGGCAAGACCTTCACCCGCCTCATCAGGGAGATCACCGTCGCCGCGCGGCTGGGCGGCGGTGATGCGTCGGCCAACCCGCGGCTTCGCCTTGCGATGGACAAGGCGACGGGTGAGAACATGCCCAAGGACACGATCGAGCGCGCGATCAAGCGTGGCTCGGGCGGCCTCGAGGGGGTGAGCTACGAAGAAATCCGCTACGAAGGCTATGGCATCGGCGGTGCTGCGGTCATTGTCGACTGCATGACCGATAACCGCACGCGCACCGTCGCCGACGTTCGCCACGCTTTCTCGAAGCACGGCGGGAACCTCGGCACCGACGGGTCGGTTGCCTTTTTGTTCCGGCATTGCGGCCAGATCGTCTTCGCTCCCGGAACCGACGAGAACAAGGTGATGGAAGCGGCGATCGACGCTGGCGCCGAGGACGTCCAGGGTCATGACGACGGCAGCATCGAAGTCATCACCGGACCCCACGATCTCATCGCGATCAAGGCGACACTCGGCAACGCGGGTTTAAAACCCGAGTTTGCCGAAGTCGCGATGAAGCCGTTGAACGAGATCGAGCTTGCGGGCGAGGACGGGCAGCGCATGCAACGGCTGCTCGACGCGCTCGAGGCCATCGACGAGGTCCAGGATGTCTACACGTCGGCGGCGATCGTCGATGACTAGCCATCCTCCGGCAGCGCCGCGGTCCCCGCTCCGGCGGGCCGGACGCCCGTGATTCGTCGCATCCTGGGGATCGATCCGGGTCTGCGGGTGACCGGCTTCGGCATCCTCGAGGCCAGCGGCGGAAAGCTCGTCTATGTCACCAGCGGCTGCATCCGGGCGGCAGGATCGAGCCTTCCTACCCGGCTCGGCGTCATCGCGCGCGACCTCGCGCATGTGATCCAGGAGACACGGCCGACCGAGGTGGCGGTCGAGAAGGTCTTCGTCAACGTCAACCCCAACTCGACTTTGCTCCTCGGGCAGGCGCGCGGCGCCGCGATCGCCGCTGCAGTACTCGCGGGATTGCCGGTGACCGAATACACGGCGGGACAGGTGAAGCAGGCGGTGGTCGGCGCAGGCCGCGCGCAGAAGGCGCAGGTGCAGGCGATGGTCAAGCGTCTGCTGCTGCTGCCGGGCACGCCCGCCACCGACGCTGCCGACGCGCTCGCGGCGGCGATCTGCCACGCGCATGCGTCGACGGGTCTCGGCACGCTGGCACGCCACGGCTATCGCGTGCGCGGCGGCCGCCTGCTGGTGGGCAGCGAGCGGTGATGCTTCGACACCCCTGTAATATCCACCCCCATGATCGGCCGTCTTTCCGGCACGCTGCTCGAGAAGAATCCACCGCAGCTGCTGCTCGATGTGCAGGGCGTCGCCTACGAGGTCGACGTGCCCATGAGCACGTTCTATAACCTGCCGGCGAGCGGCGAGCGCATCACGCTGTTCACGCACCTCGTCGTGCGCGAGGACGCACACCTGCTCTACGGTTTCGGCACTGAGCCGGAGCGCCATGCGTTCCGCCAGTTGCTCAAGGTGAACGGAATCGGCGCGAAGATCGCGCTTTCCGTGCTTTCGGGATTGTCGGTGACCGAGCTCGCCCACGCGGTGACGACGCAGGACACCGGGCGCCTCACGCGCGTGCCGGGAATCGGCAAGAAGACTGCCGAACGCCTGATGCTCGAGCTCAAGGGAAAGCTCGGCGCGGACATTGCCAACAGCGCAGGCGCCGGGCGCGCGGCGACGAGCGCACCGGACATCATGCACGCGCTGCATGCGCTGGGGTACAGCGAGCGCGAGGCGGCAGGCGCAGTGCGGCAATTGTCCGCCGATGTCACAGTCGCGGACGGAATCAGGCAGGCACTGAAGCTGCTCGCGAAAGGATGAGCACCGGATGGCAATCGAAAACGACGAGCTGACTCGCGTCGTCGCCGGTGCAAGTGGCGGAACGCAGGAAGATGTGGTCGATCGCGCGCTGCGGCCGAGCCGGCTGGCCGAGTACATCGGCCAGGAGAAGCTCCGCGATCAGCTCACCATATTCATCGAGGCCGCGCGGCGCCGCGGCGAAGCGCTGGACCACGTGCTGCTCTTCGGCCCGCCCGGTCTCGGCAAGACGACGCTGTCGCACATCCTCGCCCACGAACTCGGCGTCAACCTGCGGCAGACCTCGGGACCGGTGCTCGAACGCCCGGGCGATCTCGCGGCAATCCTGACCAACCTCGAGCCGCGCGACGTGCTGTTCATCGATGAAATCCACCGCCTGTCGCCGGTGGTCGAGGAGATCCTCTACCCTGCGCTTGAGGATTTCCAGATCGACATCATGATCGGCGAGGGCCCGGCGGCGCGCAGCCTGAAGCTCGACGTGCCGCCGTTCACGCTGGTTGGCGCGACAACCCGCGCGGGAATGCTGACCAACCCGCTGCGGGATCGCTTCGGCATTGCTGCGCGTCTCGAGTTCTACACGGCAGCCGAGTTGACGCGGATCGTCTCGCGCTCGGCGCAGCTACTTGCGATCAGCGTCGACGCCGACGGCGCGCACGAGATCGCGCGCCGCTCGCGCGGAACGCCGCGCATCGCGAACCGCCTGCTGCGCCGGGTGCGCGATTTTGCCCAGGTGCGCGCAAGCGGCGAGATTTCGCGGCAGGTCGCCGATGCGGCGCTGTCGATGCTCGACGTCGACGCGTCCGGTCTCGACGTGATGGACCGCAAGCTGCTCTCGACAGTGCTCGAAAAGTTCGCCGGCGGACCGGTCGGCCTCGACAACCTGGCGACTGCCATCGGCGAGGAGCGCGACACCATCGAGGACGTGCTCGAGCCGTTCCTGATCCAGCAGGGATTCCTGCAGCGGACCTCGCGCGGTCGCGTCGCGACGGCACTGGCCTACCGGCACTTCGGATTGGCCTCGCCAGCGCAAGGCGGCGGCGACCTCTTCCCCGGCCCATGATGATGCGAAAACAGGAATCGCCGTGAACGTCCACACCGACCTTTCCTTCCTGACGCTGGTCATCCATGCCTCGGTCATCGTCCAGGGAATCATCGCGCTGCTTGCCGCACTTTCGCTGTGGTCGTGGTGGCAGATCTTCCTGAAGATCTTCCAGATCAAGCGTGCGGTCCGTGAGGCCGACGCGTTCGAGGACGAGTTCTGGAAAGGCGGGGACCTCAACGCGCTGTTTCGCCAGGCGGGAGAGACGCGCGTTGGCGGCGGCCTCGAGCACATTTTCGGCGCGGGATTTCGCGAGTTTTCGAAGCACCGGCGGCAGGGGAGTCCGTCGGCTGTGACGCTCGATGCCGCGCGCCGCGCGATGCGCGCCGCGTATCAGCGCGAGATCGACGCGATCGAGGCACATCTGTCTGGACTCGCGACCGTGGGATCGGTTTCGCCCTACATCGGGCTCCTCGGAACGGTGTGGGGAATCATGAACGCGTTTCGTGGTCTGGAAAATGTGAGCCAGGCCACGCTCGCCAACGTCGCTCCCGGCATCGCCGAAGCCCTGATCGCGACGGCGATCGGCCTGTTCGCGGCGATCCCGGCATTCGTCGCCTACAACCGCTTCACGCACGACGTCGACCGCCTCGCGGTGCGCTTCGAGACCTTCATCGAGGAATTTTCCAACATTCTCCAGCGCCAGGGCTGATCCGGACCGATGCGCCGCCCCCGCAAGACGGTCAACCAGATCAACGTCGTTCCCTACATCGACGTGATGCTGGTGCTGCTGGTGATCTTCATGATCACTGCGCCTCTGGTTGCGCCGGGCGAGATCGAGTTGCCGTCGGTGGGCAGCAAGCTCCAGCCGCCCGTCAATCCGCTGCGGGTGCGGTTGAATCGCGACCGAACGATCACGCTGCTCGACCAGTCGAGCGCCAACGCGCGCATCACCCGCGTGCGGCTGGACAACCTGGTGAGCGAAGTACAGGCGATCCAGGACGGCCGCAATCAGTCCGTTGTGATCGAAGCCGACAAGGGTGCCCGCTACGAGGACGTCATCGACATCCTTGACCGGCTGCAGCGCGGCGGGGTCAGAAAAGTCGGTCTCCTTGCGCGACCCGAGTCTTGAGCCCGGCGCACGCTCCAGCCACGATGTCCGGGCACGCGCAGTCCACAATGTCCGCGCGCGGCGACCGGCCGGCGCGCCCGCGGCGCGTGCGCGGCAAATGGACGGCGCTGATCCTCGCGCTGGCGGTGAACCTGATCTTCGTCGCGGTGCTGGTGTTCTCGGTGTCGTGGCAGAACCGCACCCCCGGCGCGGTGACTGCCGAGCTGTATGCGCCCCCGTCGAAGGTGGCTCCCAATCCGGTCCAGCAACCGCCGCCGCATCCGCAGCCTATCCCGAAACCTCAGCCCATCCCGCAACCGCAGCCGCCTTCGCCGGCCGTGAAGCCGCCGCCCGTGCCGCCCAAGCCGGCGCAGCCCGACGCCGACATCGAGCTCAAGGCCAGACAGGCAGAGGAAAAGAAACTGGCGGAGCAGCAGGCAAAGGCCGTCGAAGCGATGCGGGCTCAGGCCGCGCAGGAAGAGCAGTTCCGCGTCCAGGCCCAGCACGAAGCGCAGATGCGCGCGCCAGGCCGAGAAGGAGGCGCAACTGCGGGCCGAGGCAGAGCGTGAGTCACAGGTCCGGGCCGAGCAGCAGGCGGCAGCGACGGCGGCCGACCGCGCCGAGGCCGACTGGATCGACAAGATCCGCAGCAAGGTGCGCAGCAATGTGACCATGCCGCCCGATATCCAGGGCAATCCCGAGGCGGTTTTCGACGTCGTCCAGTTGCCTACCGGCGAGATCATCGACGTCGAGATCAGGCAATCGAGCGGTGTTCCGGCGTACGACAACGCAGTGCAGCGCGCGATCCTCAAGTCGTCGCCACTGCCGAAATCGCCGTCGCCGGGATCGTTCCAGCGGAGCCTGCGGCTGCGATTTCGGCCCTACGACCAGTGACGGCGTCCGTGCCTGCAACCGCGAATGGGCCCTAGTTGCGCGTCGTCTTGTCGACGATCTGGATCGCCACCCAGCTCCAGTCGGCACGCTGCTCGACGAGTTGCCGGAGCGCGACAGTGTAGATCGACCGGCTGGTGGTCAGGACCAGCTTGCGACCTTCGCTGTATTCCGGCGTCGGCACGATCACGGTCTTCACGGTAAGCGGCTTGTCGGGACGCGACGGCGGCGGCAGGTACAAGCCCTCGAAGCGCGGTCCGAGCGACATCGCGTCGACGCCGTTGACCACAATGCCGAGGCTCTCGCGCGACTCGCGCAACGTGTACAGGCTCACCGCGACAACGCGTTCGGCGATCACCGACAGGCCCGCTTCGACCTCGTCCGGCGAGACCTTGTTCACGCGCCGCACCACGCCCAGCGCCCACTGCTTGCGCGGCGATTCGCGCACGGCAACCAGCGCGCCCAGCATCAGCGTCTGTCCGACTCCGCCGCTGGCGCAGATCCGCAGTCCCGCGACGCTTCGATCCTTGACCTGCCACAATGATTCGGGAAAGCGCGCGAGGCTGACGGCGATCGTGTCCTGATCAGCGCCACTTCGCGCGGCGGGATGCGCGGCGCCGGCCACCGCATAGACCTCGATCTGTTCGCTCTGCAGGGTCGTGTCAGCGCGGTCGGCGAGGTCGGCGCGGCTCGCGGCCTGGACACCCACGGACGCATTGGCAGTGTTCGCAGCCTCCGCAACGCCCGCGGTTTCGGGCGCCGCCAATTCCTTCAGAATGCGCGCGATGCCGATGCGTACGCGCGCCGCGTGAATGCACGACACCCGCGGGTCGCGCCGCATGTCCATGTTCAGATTGGGGGCGACCGCGGGGCGGGCCTTGTCGAGGATCATTGCGCGCTGCTGGTTCACCGCGCTGACCGGTCCTTGGTCGGTTGCTTCGGAGTTGCGCAGTGCGGCGAGCGTCATGTCGAGTTGGTCGGAAAGCGGCGTCGTGTCGAGGTAGCGCAGCATGGCGCCGGTGTCCTGACCGGTGCGCCGCGCGAGTCCTTCGCGCCCGGCGATGTCGATGAAGAAGCCTTCCATCGACTTGGGCATTGCCAGCAATTCGAGGCGCCGGCACCAGGCGCGAAACTGGGTGAGGACCCAGTCCAGGTTCCCCGCGGTGAGGTTTCCGGTGTTGAGCTGGTGGACGAGGAGAACGTAGACGTACTCCTGCTCGATCGTCCATTGGACATGGCCATGGGTACCCGCACCGGTCCTGGTCGGGACGCGTTCGAGCCCGAGCTCGGTCGCACGCAGGTACGCACGATGCATCTCGACCCATTTCGCGGGTATCCAGTGCTCGTGGCGCGACACGCGAAGCTTCGCGTCGGTGCCGTAGTAATGGATGAGCCGCGCAAACAACACCGGCACCTGCGGCTTCCAGCGCGCGTAGGACGGCGGCGCGAGCGCGGTCTCGACGGCGCTCTGGTAGGCGACAATGAACGCCTGCGCCATGTCGAACGCAGCCTGCCAGACGCGATCAGCGACCTTCGGCGCAGTATCGAGGGTATCGACATATTGCTTGAAGAGCTTGCGGCGATCTCCGCCCAGCCCCGCGTCGACGTGCAACAACGCCTGCACGCGCGCGACGTCGACCGGGCGCGGCGACTGGCGCATCGCGTCGAAGGCGCGCAGAACGAGCTGCTGCCGCGCGACGATGTCGAGCGACGGCAGCTCGGCGAGCCAGAGAGCCGCAGACTTCGGCGACGCAAGCGGATCGCTGGTGACGCGCGCCGCGGGATTCAGGAACGCAAACATGGCCATCGCGGTATCAGTCGTGTCGCGTAGAATCGCGGCCGTTGCCGTACCGCGGCGACACCCGTGAGGCGCGTCCATCCCTGCGCTCGCGCAAGCGCCGTTCCTTGCATCGACTGGAATCGACGCTCATACGCACTCTCCCGTGCCTGCGACGCGCAAGCCTCGAGGGCTTCGCCGCGCGCCGGGTCGTTATGTCCAATGGACAATCCACGCCATCCGAGGCCCTTGTGGGCCTTCATCAGTGAGTAACTAGCAAGTTGGATGCCACAATCGAGGTGATACAAAAAACCGATGCTAAACAAGGTTCTGGAATGGTCACCACACGCAAATGCAGGACCGATCGCGCCGTTTCGCACCGCGTGCTGCGCATCTTGGACGGCGCAACGCCGGGGATCGATTAGACCGAAGGTCGACGCGTGAGCCTGCCAAAGCCGCCCCGCAATTGCGGCATGTCCGCTCGCCGGCGCCTCGATTACCGGGCGCCTGCGTTCCTCGTCCCCTCGCTGGAGCTGCAATTCGACCTCGATCCCGCGTCGACGCGGGTTTGCGCGACGATGTCCTTTTGCAGGAATCCCGCCGCGGGTGCCGATCCGGCGGCGCCGTTGGTCCTTGACGGCGAAATGCAGGAAGACGTTGAAGCAACGCTCGACGGCCGCGTGCTCGGCTCCGGCGAGGCGATTCCCGGCCCCGGCACGCTGACGATCGCCAATCCGCCGGAGCGCGGTACGCTGACCGTGCGCTCCCGGATCGCTCCCGGGCGCAACGTGGCGCTGGAGGGCCTCTACGTTTCCTCCGGCGTCTTGTGCACCCAGTGCGAGCCCGAAGGATTTCGCAGAATCACCTATTTTCCGGACCGGCCCGACGTGCTCGCGCGCTACCGCGTGACGCTTCGCGCAGACCGTTCCCGCTATCCGAGCCTCTTGTCGAACGGCAACTGCGTCGCCGCGGGGCCGCTCGACAACGGACGGCACTTCGCGACCTGGGATGATCCGTTCCCGAAACCCAGCTACCTGTTCGCGCTGGTGGCCGGCGATCTCGGCGTCCTCGAGGACGAGTTCGTCACGATGCACGGCCGCAGGGTGTCGCTGCGCATTCATGCGCCCTCCGCCAACCTGTCCCGCTGCCACCATGCTCTGGCGAGCCTGAAGCGCGCGATGCGCTGGGACGAGGAGCGCTTCGGGCGCGAATACGACCTCGACACGTTCATGCTCTATTGCGCCGACGACTTCAACATGGGTGCGATGGAGAACAAGGGCCTCAACATCTTCAACAGCGCCATGGTGCTGGCCGACGCAGCGACGGCAACCGACGCCGATTTCAGCGCGATCGAGGGCATTGTCGGCCACGAGTATTTCCACAACTGGACGGGCAATCGCATCACCTGCCGCGACTGGTTCCAGTTGTCGCTGAAGGAAGGACTTACCGTTTTCCGCGACCAGGAGTTCTCGAGCGACATGGGCTCACGTACGGTCGAGCGCATCGGTGCCGTTGAGTACCTGCGTCGGCGGCAGTTCGCCGAAGATGCCGGGCCGATGGCGCATCCGGTGCGCCCCGACGAGTACGTCGAGATCAACAATTTCTATACCGCGACCGTCTACGAAAAGGGCGCCGAACTGATCCGCATGCAGCATCTGTTGCTGGGGTCCGAGCAGTTCCGGCGCGGAATGGATCTCTATTTCGAGCGCCACGACGGTGAGGCGGTGACCTGCGACGATTTTGTGCAGGCGATGCAGGATGCCTCCGGCGTCGACCTGGCGCAGTTTCGCCGCTGGTACGCGGAAGCCGGGACACCGGTGGTTCGTGTCGGCGCCCGCTACGACGGGAAGGCGCGGCGTTACACCGTCGATGCGGCGCAAAGCCTGCCGGTGGGGATCGGGACACAGGGCGGCACTGCGCGCGGACCACTGCACATCCCGCTTGCGATTGGACTTGTCGGTCCCGACGGCGACGATATCCCGCTGCGGCTCGCGGGCGAGCCCGCAGCGCAGGGGACAACCCGGATCCTGGAATTGCGCGCCCCGGTACAGTCGTTCGAATTCATCGACGTGCCACCCGGTGCGGTGCCGTCGCTGCTGCGCGGCTTCTCGGCCCCCGTTCGCCTCGAGTATGACTACAGCGACGACGAGCTGGCGCTCCTCGCCGTATCCGACCGCGATGCCGTCAACCGCTGGGACGCGGCGCAGCGGTCGTTCTCCCGCGCCATCCTCGCACTCGCCCGCGCCCACCGAAGCGGCGAGCGCCTTGCTCTGCCGGCCACGCTGTCGCGGATCACTGCGGCACTGCTTGCCGACGATCGCAGCGATCCTGCGCTGCTTGCGCTGGCACTTGCGCTGCCCGATCCGGCGTATGTGGCGGCGCTCGAGCCGACGCTCGACGTCGACGGCGTCATCACCGGCTGGCAGTTCGTGCGGCGAGCTCTCGCCGAGGAGCATCGCGCGGAGTTCGAGGCTGCGTTCGCCCGGCACGGGCCGCGTGGCGCCTATCGGCCCGATCCCGACCAGGCCGGGCCGCGCGCGCTCGCGAATCTCGCGCTGGCCTACCTCGGCGCACTCGACGATGCGCCCGCCCACGCGCTCGTAATTGCGCATTACGCCGCCGCGGCCAACATGACCGATGCGCTTGGCGCGCTCAATGCCTTGCGCGATGGCACCGCGGATGCGCGCGACCCGCTTTACGCGCGCTTCGAAGCCAAGTGGCGCGACGAGCCCATCGTGCTCGACAAGTGGTTCGCGCTGCAGGCCCGTTCGCTGCGCTTCGACGCGCTTTCCCGCGTCCAGGCGCTGGTTACCCATCCGCGATTCAATTCACGCAACCCCAACCGCGTCCGCGCACTGGTGGGCGCGTTCGCGCTGTCGAATTTCCCCGGCTTCCACGCCGAAGACGGATCGGGGTACCGGTTCGTCGCCGAGCAGTTGCGCGCGCTCGATCGGGCCAATCCGCAACTCGCCGCAATGCTCGCTGGCGCGTTCAATCTCTGGAAGCGCATGCCGGAGCCACGGCGCAGCCTGATGCGGCACTGCCTGGAGCGCATCGGGCGGGCGCCGCGGCTGTCGCAGGACGTGGGCGAGATCGTCGCGCGCGCACTGGAAGCGTAGGCCGGGGCGTCCCTGCGCGTATTGCGCCGGGATACCCGGCGCGCTACCAGTAGGTTTCGAGCGTGATGTGCCCGGGCTCCCTGCGCCGATGCCTGCGCATGCCCCGCGCCGCGAGGACCTTCTGCACGTCATCGACCATTGCCGGATTGCCGCACAGCATCGCGTGCGCGTTTTCCGGCGTCAGTGACAGGCCGACGCGGCCCTCGAGCCGCCCGTCCTCGATCGCCTGCGGAATGCGTCCGGCGAGCGCGTCGCGGTGGGCCTCGCGGCTCACCATCTGCACGTAGTGGAACGCCCCCGGGTGGGCGCGGGAGACGCCCGCGATCTCCTCGCGATAGGTCAGCTCCTCAGCATGGCGCACCGAATGCACGAGGACCACGCGGGCGAACTTCGACCACGGGTCGGCGCTGCGCAGCATCGACAGGAACGGTCCGATGCCGGTCCCGGTGGAAAGGCACCATAGGGATTCGGCCTCGGCGGTTTCCGAAATGCTGAAAAAGCCGTTCGCCCGCGGAGCGAGCCATACGCTGTCGCCGCTACCGAGCGCCGCAAGCCGCGGCGACAGCGGCCCTTCGGGAAGGATGATGAAATAGAATTCGTGCGGCGCGAGCGCCGGCGGATTCACGAACGAATACGGCCGACCGATCATCGGCTCCTTCGAACCCGGCGGCGCGGGCAGCGCGAGCCGGGCGAACTGCCCTGCGGCGAACGCGACTTGGGGCGCATCGACCTGCAGCGAAAACAAGCTTTGCGTCCATTGCCTGCGGCCTGCCACACGGCCTTCGATCCACGTGCTCATGCGTCGTCCTTCTCACGATAAGATTCCGATTATGCCAACGCGCCCGAAGCGGGCGACGCTTGCCGGAAACCGGGTCTACCTCCGGCCCCCGCGGCGCGTCGACCAGCAGAGCTTCATTGCCAACGCCCGGGCGAGCCGTGCGCTCCACGGACGCTGGGTCAAGATACCCGAGTCGCCGGGGGCCTACGCGGCCTACCTCGCCCGCTACAGGCCGGCGAACGCGTCCCCGACCCATGCCGGATTCCTGGTGCTGCGCAGCGCCGATAACGCACTGGCCGGCGTGTTCAACTTCTCCGAGATCGTCCGGGGCGTGTTTCGCAGCGCCTACGTCGGCTACTACGGCTTCGCCCCGCTCGCGAGTGGCGGCTACATGACCGAGGGCTTCGCGCTCGCACTCGACATCGCGTTCCGGCAATTGCGCCTGCATCGTGTCGAGGCGAACGTCCAGCCCGCCAACGTCCGCTCGCTCGCATTGCTGAAGCGGGTCGGATTCACGCGCGAGGGCTATTCGCGCCGCTACGTAAAGATTGCAGGCCGCTGGCGCGACCATGTGCGCTTCGCGATGCTCGCCGAGGACTGGACCCGCGAGCGCCGCCACGTCCATCGCGCGATCGCGCAGTCGCGCTGACAGTGCGCGCCGCCGCTCACCCCGTCCCGGCACTGCTGTGCTGGCTGAGACCGGCGCTCGCGGCGACGCTCGTCCTGTGCGGCTGCGCGACGCCGCCCATTGCCATCGGCGTCCCGCGTGTGGTTTCGCGCGTGATCATCGCGCCGTACGCGACCCATGACGAATGCGTTCACGCCACTGCGGGTGAGCGGCTCGATTACCGCTACGCCAGCAGTGCCGCCGTGAACTTCGACATTCGCTATCACGACGCTGCAAGCGTCCTGATGCCGATCGTCACGCCGGGAGCGACTTCGGGCAGCGGGATCTACCAGCCGCTGTTCGCCAACGATTACTGCCTGACCTGGGAAGCCGGCCCGGCGGGGGCAATTCTCCATTACCGCGTCGTCTTGCGCCCGCCGGTCAGTTGAGGCTCGCTACCGATTTCTGCAGCGCGGCGACTGGCGGGGCGTGCGCCGTGCCGGTTTCGCGGGGGCAGCGGTGGGGGCGGGCACGGCGCCCGGTCGTCCGCAATCGCCTGCCGGCGGGTGCCCGGCGCGACATCGCTCGAGGCCTTCCTGCTCCTGATGTTCCTGTCGGGCTCGCTCGCCGCGCCACCCGCGACGGCAGGCGCTACCACGGGCGCCGTGCCCACCCCCACCGCTGCCCCCGCGGAACCGGTTCGGCGCAGCGTCGCAGCGTCACCGCCACAGCTTCGCCGCATCGTGGTAGAGCATCCGCGCCACGTCGTGCCCGCGCGGCGTTCAGTCGCCGGCGTGCGGCAGGGCGCTGCGCGCGACGCCTGTGGCGCAGTCGGCGTGAAGCGGGTGGCGCGGCGAGCGAGCCCGACAGGAACAACGAAGGCAAGGTGCCCTCGAGCGAAGTCGCGCCGGGACCCGCTCGCCGACGCGGGTGCGCCACCGAAGTCGTGCGCAGTGCCTTGCCGTACGACCGCGCCCTGCCGCACGCCGGTGACCGAACGCGCGACGACGGCGACGAAGCCGCGCACGGTGCCCTGCCGTGCGCCTGCGACCGAACGCGGTGACCAACGCGCGCAGGCGCTCAGAGCTCGGCGTAACTGTAAGTGCGCCCGTGCTCCACCTCGCCGAGGACCAGGCGCTCGACGATCCGCGCTGCGGCGACGTCGGGTGCGACCAGCCTGCCCGCGGCATGGAAATCCCTGAACATCGCGACGCTCGGCAGGCGCTCGCCCGGCTGCTCGCGCATGAATGTCTGCATCGGGGTGTCGATGACGCCGGGTCGTAGAGTGATCGCTCGAAACCGCGGCGAGGCATGCTCGGCCACAAGTGATCGCGTGAGCATCTCGAGCCCCGCCTTGGCGATGGAATACAGCGCCGCACCCGGGATCGCCGACTGCGCAGCGCCGGAAGACACGTTGATGATCCGCGCATCGAATGACGTGCCGACGAAGACGCGGCAAAAGAGGTTGGCGATCGCGGCGGGTGCGGCGAGGTTCACTGCGAGCGAGTTTGCGATCGCCGCGGCGTCGACATGCCCCAGCACCCCGACCGGACCGGCCATCGCCGCGTTGTTGAAGAGGCACACCCTCGACAACGACGCGGCAGCGAGATCGGCAAAAGGCCCCGCAAGCGCGGTGTCGATCCCCGGCACATCGGCGAGATCGCTGGCGGCAAAGCGGTAGCCGCTTCCGCGAAGGCGCGGCGAAGAGTTCCTCCCGACGCCGAGCACGCGATAGCCGCGCTCGACCAGGCAGAACGCGATCGCCTCGCCCAGCCCTTTCGACACACCGGTGACAATCGCGCCGTTCATGGCAAGCGAACCGAAGATCCCGACGGAGCGCGGAGCGCTAGTGCCGGGCCGCGGTCTTCCTGAGTTCGGACTGGGCGCTCGCCATCTCCTTCTCGAGGTCCGGCAGCGGGAGCGCGCCGGCGATCATCGTGCCGTCCGCGAAGATCAAGGTCGGGGTTGCGTTGATGTGCAGCGAATCGCCGAGCGCCTGGGTCTTCGCGACGGGATCCCCGCAATCGCCCTTGTTGTCCGGCAGCTTGCCGGACGCGAAGTACACATTCCACGCCTTCGCACGGTCGGGCGCGCACCAGAGGATCTTCGATTTGCGCGCTGCGTCGGGATGCAACTGGTCGATCGGAAACAGGAAGGTGTAGATGGTGACGTTGTCGAGCCCGCGCATTTCCTGTTCGAGCCGGTGACAGAACGGGCAATCGGCATCCGAGAACAGGTAGAGCGTGCGCGAGCCGTCGCCCTTGACCCGCTTGAACGCGAGGTCCATCGGCAGCTTGTCGACCGCCACGCGGTTCAGCTTGCGCAACCGCGCTTCGGTCAGGTTCTGCTTGGTCCCGGTATCGTAGATCGAACCGACGAAGACATAGCCGACGTTGGAGTCGGTGTAGATGAGCTGGTCGCCCAGCATCACCTCGTACAGCCCCAGGAAGCTGCTCTTGGCGATATGCCGGATCGGCGCGCCGGGGAAGTGCGCCTCCACCTGCTTGCGGACCGCAGCGACGTCGGTGTCCTCGCTCACGGGATCGCGCGCGGTTACCGATGCAGGCAATGCCTGCGGTGGCGACGTTGGTGAGGACGATGCCATTGCCGGCGTGGTGCGGGCGGGTGCCGTCCGGGCCGCGGGCGTCTGCGCGAAGGCCACAGGTACCGCGATCGCGACCGCGGCGATTGCGCCGATCGCGCTGGTCACCGCGATCGCGCGACACGACAGCCATGAAGCTCGTTTCATCGGATTCTCCGGAGGACCCTGTTATCGCAGCGCCGGTTGCGACAGCACCTGCTTGACGATCGGCAGCCTGTCAACTGCGGCAAGGCCTGCGTTACGCAATGCCCGAAGCCACGGACTCGGCGCAGAAAACATCCGCGCGAGCCCGTCGGTGACTGCCTGCATCGCGAGCACCGGCTCGGCGCGCCGGCGTGCGTAGCGCTCGAGCAGGATCGGCGCGCCGGCGTCGGACACCGGGCCACGCTCGGCAAGTACGCCGGCCAAGGCGAGCGCGTCCCCGAAGCCCAGATTAACACCCTGGCCCGCCAGCGGGTGCACGCAATGCGCAGCATCGCCAACGAGCGCCATCCGATGGGCGACGGGCGTCGCGAGTCGCAGCGATTGCAGCGGAAAGGCCGCGGGTGGCGTGATCACGCCCAGGGCGCCCAGCGCATCGCCGCCTGCGGTGGTGACGCGCAGCGCCAACGCGTCGTGCGAAAGCGCGAGCAAATCTTCGGCGAGCGCGTCAGGGGCCGACCAGACGATCGAGATGCTCCGCCCGGGGAGCGGCAGCCAGGCGAGGATGCTGCCGTCATCGCGAAACCATTGACGCGCGCAGCCGTGGTGCGCGCGCTCGCAATCGAAGTTCGCGACGACGCCCTGCTGGCCGTAACCCTTCGCCTGGGCGTCGAGCCCGGCGGCGCTGCGCACGCCTGAATGAAGACCGTCCGCGCCAACCACCAGCCGCGCGGCGAGGTGGCGACCGCTCTCCAGTTCCAGCGTTGCCTCAGCGCTCGACCACGCCAGCTTCCCGATGCGTGCTTCGGTGACCACCTCGACGCCGGCCGCGTGCACTTGGCGCTGCAGCGCCGCACGCAGCGTCCGCTCCTCGACGATCCACGCCAGCGCGCGCTCGCCCAGATCCCACGCCGAGAACGTGAGACTCGCCCCGGTGTCGCCCCGGATGAGCATCGACTCGATCGCCTCGACGCGCTCGCAAGGAAGCGCCTGCCACGCGCCGAGCGTCCGGAGGAACGCAGCACTCCCCGGACTGACTGCGTAGATCCTGCTGTCCCAGCCGTCCGTGGCGGGCACCGCGAGGGATCCACGATCGACCAGCGTGATGGTGAGACCTGCGCGGGAGAGCGCCACCGCGAGGGATAGACCAATGAGACCCGCGCCGACGATGACCACATCACGATCCACGTCGTGATCGGTCATGGCTCCAGGGTCTCGATGACGACCTGCTGGTTGGTGTAGATGCAGATCTCCCCTGCGATTGCCAGCGCCTTGGCAACAATCTCGGCCGCGGGCAGGATCGTGTTGTCGAGCAGCGCGCGCGCCGCCGCCTGGGCATAAGCGCCGCCCGAGCCGATCGCGACAATGCCGTGCTCAGGTTCGAGCACGTCGCCGGTGCCTGTCACGATCAGCGATGCCTGATTGTCGGCGAGCGCGAGCATTGCCTCGAGCCGGCGCAGCACGCGGTCCGAGCGCCAGTCCTTGGCGAGCTCGACGGCGGCGCGAGTCAGGTGCCCCTGGTGCTTCTCGAGCTTGGCCTCGAAGCGCTCGAACAGCGTGAACGCGTCGGCAGTCGCACCGGCGAAGCCTGCCAGTACGTTGCCGTGGTACAGGCGGCGAACCTTCTTCGCCGTGGACTTGATGACGACCTGGCCTAGCGTGACCTGCCCGTCGCCGCCCAGCGCGACCGCGCCATCGCGCCGAACCGAAAGGATCGTGGTTCCGTGAAACACCTCCATGGCTGCCGGCACGCCCCTCTTCTCGTCAGTCGATCTTTTTCAGGAAATGTCGCGGCGAGATGCCGATGAGCAGCAGCAGCGCGCGCACGATGGGCGTCGCCCCGACGACCTGCACCGACTTGTGCTGGCCCTCGATGCGCAGGATCGAATTCAGCAGCGCTCCGGCACAGACGAAGTCGATGCGCTCGACGGCGCACATGTCGATCGTGACCACATCATGCAGCGCAGCGAACGTGTCGAGCCGCGTGAGCTGGACCGGAGCCGTGCCGAGGATCGCGCCTTCCCAGGTGAGCGTCTCCGGATCTGCGGCGGCGGCAACCCGCGCCGACGCGGCCTCGTGCCGATGCGACGCGGTGCCTGCTGTTGCCGCGGCGGCCGCAACCGCGTCCGGCGCCGGTATTCTGGACGGAGGCTCCCACGACGGCGGCGAGCGCTCGAAGACCACCGCATAGGCCAGCGCCCGCTCGTCGAATCCTGCCTGGTCTCGATCCCATTGCATCAGCTCGAGCGACAGCAGCCATGCACCCTCGCCTCCCCCTGCGCCCTTCACCACGGCAGCTTCCAGGCTCGCCCGCAACGACTCGGAGCGCTGGAGCGTGAGCTCCATCGGCTGGCGGCGGGCCCGTGCGAGATCCTGCGCGAACAGGCGCGCGCCGTCGTCGTCGAAGCCCGCGAGCGTGCCAAGGTCGACGCGCGCGCGCGGGACCTGCTTTTCGAGCGCGCGCCGCAGGCCCTCGAGCTGGGGTCCGCTGTGTGCCGAGAGCTTGCCAGTGATCGCAATGTATCCGCCGCCCCGGCCGCCGTCGCCGCCCTTCGGCCGCGCCTGCTCGTCCCATGACGGCGCAGAGCGCTCGAACTGCAGCAGATATTGCATCGCAAGCTGGTCGAACGCCGCCCGGTCATCGGCGCGCTGCAGGAGGTCGAACAGCGCCAGCCACGCAAGCGGGGACTGGCGGGCATCGCTGTCACTCTGAACGCCCTGCTCCAGCACCGGCCTCGCCGCGCTTTGCTGACCGCTCGCGAACAGCAGCGCGGCGTTCTCCAGCATCTCGCACAGGCCCGGGTTCGTCTGTGCGACCTCGATTGCCGCAGGCGCAGCCGACCAGTCGATGATGCTTGCCCCGCGCTGGCTCGATTCGCCGAGCGGCTCGAACGCGGACGACTTTCCCGCCCGGCGGCTTGCCGCCTGCGCAGCGAGCTCGCGCGCGGACACGACCCGCGGCGCGGCGGGCGGCGCTCCCCGTGGCGCCCTGGCGCCCGTCGGTTTCCTGGCAGAAGCTTTCCCGAAAATCGCCATCCCGACCGCTATGCCGTTGGAATGAAAGATGATGATTATGGCCTTCCACCAACCGGGCAACAAGAGAAGCCGGCGGACGGAAGGAATTCAGGCGCGGCGTTGCCTTGGAGCTGCAACGGCCGGGGGAGCCGGCCGTCGCGTCCTCCAAGAAGCGGTTGCCGGGGTCAGGAGCGGTCGAGGTTCTCCGCTGCGAAATTCCAGTCGAGCAACCTGTCGATTACAGCATTGACGTAATCGCCGCGGCGGTTCTGGTAATCGAGGTAATACGCGTGCTCCCAGACGTCGATTGTCAAAAGCGGCTTCTGGCCGTTGGTCAGCGGCACCTCGGCATTGCCCGTCTTGACGATCTTGAGCTTGCCGCCGGCGGCGACCAGCCACCCCCAGCCCGAGCCGAACTGCGACACCGCATTGGCGGCAAAGTCCTTCCGGAACGTGTCGTAGCCGCCGAGATCCGAGTCGATCATTGCCGCGAGGCGGCCGGTGGGCTTGCCGCCACCGCCGTGGCGCAGGCTCTTCCAGTAGAAGCTGTGGTTCCAGATCTGCGCCGCGTTGTTGAACCAGCCCGCCTTGTCCGGCTTGCCGGCGGTGTCGGCGATGACTTTCTCGAGCGTCGCGCTCTCGTACTCGGTGCCCTTGACCAGGTTGTTCAGGTTATCGACATAGGCCTTGTGATGCTTGCCGTAGTGGAACGACAGCGTGTTCGGCGAGATCACCGGCGCGAGTGCGTCTTCGGCAAAGGGAAGCGGCGGGAGCGTGAACATTTCGACGGACTCCTTGGGTCGTTGGATCGGGAATGCGGCGCTGCGGGTCAGTCGCCGTAGAGCTTCTGCACCCGCTCGCGGCGTTCCTGGGCCTCGATCGACAGCGTCGTCATCGGGCGCGCGATCAGCCGTGGCACGCCGATCGGCTCGCCGGTCTCCTCGCAGTAGCCATAGCGAGCCATCGTCGATCATCCGCAGCGACTTTTCGACCTTCTTCAGGAGCTTGCGTTCCCGGTCGCGCGCGCGGAGCTCGAGCGTGTATTCCTCCTCGAGCGTCGCGCGATCGGACGGGTCGGTGGTGATCTCGTTCTCGCGCAGATGCTCGCCAGTGTCGTCAGCGTTGCGCAGGATCTGGTCACGAACGTCCAGCAGGCGTTTCTTGAAGAACGCAAGCTGCGCATCGTTCATGTAATCTTTCTCGGGAGCCTTGAGGATATCCTCCTCCGTGAGCTCGCGAGGCTGCTTCTTCACGGCGGTTGCGGTCTTGGCTGCCATGCGTGGTTTCATCCGTAACGTCGTCGCGGCGCGATGTCCGATGAGGGGCTGCGCCATGCCCGCGGGAAATTGGCCATTATAGCGCCTCAGGGCACCGCGAGCGAATGCCGGCAAGCCCGCAGTCGTCTTCGGGCGCGGCCAATTCGGCGCTCTATAATCGCGGCAAAACAAGGAGTTCCGGTGGTCCCTTCCGCACTCAGGCTGACGCGCCCCGACGACTGGCACGTCCATCTGCGCGACGGTCCGCAACTCGCCGCGGCGGTCGCGGCCACCGCCCGGAATTTCGGGCGAGCAATCGTCATGCCCAATCTCACGCCGCCGGTGACGACGGTGACGGCCGCAGCGCGCTACCGCGAGCGGATCCTTGCTGCCTGGGAGGGCGCATTGGGCGCAGGAACCGACGAGCTGGACGAGAGTACGCCTGCGGGCAGGCGGGGCTTCGAACCGCTGATGACGCTTTATCTCACCGACGCAACTTCCGCGGACGAGGTCGCACGCGCTAAGCAAAGCGGCTTCGTCCACGCAATCAAGTATTACCCCGCTGGAGCATCGACGAATTCAGAGGCAGGCGTCACCGCGCTCGCGCGGGTGTATCCCGCGCTGGCCGCGATGGAACGCCATGGCGTCGTACTGTCGATCCACGGCGAAGTCACCGACGCGGGCATCGATGTCTTCGATCGCGAGCGCGTATTCATTGAACGCGAGCTGACGTCGATCCTTCGCGAATTCCCCGGCTTGCGCGTCGTCCTCGAGCACATCACGACGCGCGAGGCTGCCCGCTTCGTCGCCGAGACCTCGGCCAGCGTCGCCGCGACGATCACGCCGCAACACCTCGCCTACTCGCGCAACGCACTGTTCGCCGGGGGCCTGCGGCCGCACCTGTATTGCCTTCCGGTGCTGAAGCGCGAGACCCACCGGCAGGCGCTGGTCGCCGCGGCAACATCGGGAAATCCAAAATTCTTTCTCGGGACCGACTCCGCGCCGCATGCGCGGCAGGCCAAGGAAAGCGCCTGCGGCTGCGCGGGATGCTATTCGGCGCCGGTAGCATTATCGATGTACGCGGAGGTGTTCGAGGCTGCGGGCGCGCTCGATCGGCTCGAAGGCTTTGCGAGCTATCACGGCGCCGCGTTCTACGGCCTTCCGCGCAATGGCGATTCGATCACGCTGAATCGCGAATCCTGGTGCGTACCCGACGCGCTTCCGATGGCTGGCGAGATGGTCATTCCGCTTCGCGCCGGGGAGACGCTGCGCTGGCGCGTGGCTTCCTCCGGCTGATCCGGGGTGGGCGCAGCGCCGCAGCCCCACCCGAGGTATCGCGACCCATTGCAGGCGTCCCTTGACCCCGCACGAACTCCGGCAGCACCATCGGCCCGTTTCCCGTTCGAGGTGGCCGCGAACAAAGGACGCCACGCCGGACGCATGAACCGCGGCTCGCGCCGCGCTACGAGGAATCCATGGGCACGAGACGCATCGGCGCCGGCTCGGCGCCAACATCCCTGGGCAAGCACCCGGCGACGCCTGTTTTCGCAGCGACGCTGTCGCTTGCGCGTGAGCTCGCAGCGACAGGACAACATCACCGGGCGATCGATCTGTGCTCGCAGGAGCTCGCCGCTCTGGACCCGCAGCGCGCCGCCGACGCCGACGCACGGATGAGGATCTTCTGGACTTGTGCGTCGAGTCGCACGTCGCGCTCGGCAGGCTCGATCTGGCTGCGGACGATGCGGCCGCGATGCTCGCGGTCGCGACGCCGCGCAAGGCGCCTGGGCTGAAGGCGCGGGCCCTCGATCGCCGCGCGCTGGTCGAGATGCGCCGCGGTGAAGTGAAGGAAGCCGTCAAGACTGCGACGAGCGCGCTCGCCACCGCCCGGCGGGCGCGAAACGGCGCGCTCGTCGCGAAATGCCTGCTGCGCCTGGCAGAGGCCCAGCATCGCGCGTCGCTGGACGCAGCGGCACGCACCGCTCAGGAAGCGCTCGACCGTTTCAACGCGGCGGGCGACGACTCGGGGGCGGGACGCGCTCAGTGGGTGGTCGCGCTGCAATTTCTGCGCGCAGGCAAGGCGGACGACGCGCGTCGTGCGGCGCAAGCGGCGGTCGATCTCTGCCAACGCGTCGGCGACTCGTACGGCGTGGGCAATGCATTGAACGCGCTCGCGCAAACCGACATCGACATCGGGGAGACAATCCGCCACGGCCAGCAGGCGATCCAGGCCTTCGAAACCGCCGGTTACGTCGAGCGCAAGGCGATCTCGACCAGCAATCTCGCGATCTACTACGCCGACCTCGGCCTCTATCCGCACGCCAGAAGGCTGCACGAGGACGCCGTACGGACGCATCGAAGCATGGGCTCCAACCTGAGTCAGGCCTATGCGCTGGAAAATCTCGGCGAGGTCGAAGTTCAGATCGGTGCGCTCGATGCCGCGAGCCGCCACTGCCGACAATTGAGCGACCTGGTGTCCGCATTCGGTGATCCCGTGATGGAATCGGCGCTTCCCCGCCTGAAGGGAGAAATCGCACTCGCTGCAGGTGATCCACAGGGCGCAGCGCGTCATTTCGACGCGAGTGCCAAGGTCGCCCGGAAAGTGAGCGCCCGCCTAGAGCACGTGATGCTGACCCGGCTGGGGAGCGCCTTGCTCGCAAGTGGAAGTGCCGTCGCCGCGTTGAAAGCGACGACGCGCGCCACCACGCTCCATCGCGGTCATGCGTTCGCTGCGCCCGACGGGCTCACGTCGCAGGAAATCTGGTGGCGCCATGCGCAGGCGCTGTCGGCGAACAAGCGGGCGAAGGAGGCGCGTGACACGCTAGCGCGCGCACACGGCTTTCTGCTCGAAAGGATCGCGACGCTACGCGATGAGGGCCTGCGCCGCAATTATCTCAACAAGGTCGCCGTCAATCGCGAAATTCTCGCCGCGTGGCTCGACGACAGTGCACGCCGCAAGCTGTCTAAGGACAAGGCGCTCGCCCACCTCGCGATCGAATCCAACGTGAGGGAGCCCTTCCAGCGGCTGGCCGACACGGGGCTGCGCCTCAACGCGCTGCACACCGCGAGGGAGATCGAAGTCTTCGTCGTCGAGGAGGCGACCGAGCTCACCGGCGGCGAGCGCGTACTGCTGCTTCTGGAGGTCGATGGCAAGCCCACGGTGGCCGAGGCGATGCATCCACGTGGAGAAAACACAACCGCGGTTCTGCGCTCGATCGGTACGCATCTGGAGCGCGCGCGCACAACCCGCACCGTGCACCTCATCCATACGCCGCAAGCTGCAGTGGCCTTGAAGCAGCGCTCACGCATCGTCGCACCGCTGATCGCGCAGAACCGCGTGCTCGGCTACCTCTACGCCGACATCGACGGCGTCTACGGGCGGTTCAGTGAGACCGACCGCGACATGCTAGGCATGCTCGCGAATCAGGCTGCGGTGGCGCTCGACAACGCGCAATGGGCACAAGCGCTCGAAGCGAAGGTCGAGCAACGCACCGCCGAGCTTTCATTGTCGAACGCGCGCCTCGAACAGCGAAATGCAGAGCTCGCGATCGTCAACTCGGTCCAGCAAGGGCTCGCCTCGGAGCTTCACTTCCAGGCGATTGTCGACGTTGTCGGTGACAAGCTGCGCGAGGTTTTCACAACGCCAAATCTCGGCATAACCTGGTACGACTCGAGCAGCAATCTCATCCACTACCTGTACGCCTACGAGCACGGCAAGCGGCTCGACGTGAAGCCGCGGCCGCGATCCCGGCGGCTTGTTTGAAGCCACGCGCAAGACACTGGCGCCGCAGGTACTCAACCGGGCGAAGGACTACGCCCAGTTCGGACTATCGGCAGTGCCCGGAACCGATCAAAGCAAGTCGATGCTGTCGGTGCCGATTGTCAGTGGCGAGCGACTCCTCGGGGACATCAGTATCGAGAACTACGAACGCGAGAACGCTTTCGGCGAGTCGGACGTGCGCCTGGTATCGACGGTCGCGGCCTCGCTCGGCACGGCGCTGCAGAACGCGCGGCTCTTCGACGAGACGCAACGGTTGCTGAAGGAAACCGAGCAGCGAAGCGCGGAACTGCAGGTCATCAACAGCATTCAGCAGGGTGTCGCGGCTGAGCTCCACTTCCAGGCGATCGTCGACGTGGTCGGCGACAAGCTACGCGAGGTGTTCTCTACGCCCGATCTCGGCATCGGCTGGTACGACGCGAGCAGCAATCTCGATCCAC
Organism: uncultured beta proteobacterium; assembly: GCA_963701885.1. Classification (GTDB taxonomy): domain Bacteria; phylum Pseudomonadota; class Gammaproteobacteria; order Burkholderiales; family Casimicrobiaceae; genus VBCG01. Next base: position 9,144 of record CAVPBR010000022.1, on the reverse strand, counting down.
CACCTGTACACGTACGAGCACGGCAAGCGCCTCCAATCGAGGCCAGTCCGCCGAAGCCGGGTGGCCTTTTCGAGACCATGCAGCGCACGCGCCAGCCGATCGTTTCAACACGTTAGCCGAATCGCGGGCCTCGCGTAGCGGCATTGTCCCGGGCACCGACGAGAGCAAGTCGATGATCAGGGTCCCGATCCTCACCGGCGATCGGGTGCTTGGCAGTATCACGATCGAGGACTACGATCGCGAGTACGCGTTCGGCGAGGCCGAGGTCCGCATGTTGACCACGGTCGCGGCCTCGCTCGGCACGGCGCTGAGAACGCGCGCCTGTTCGACGAGACGCAGCGACTGTTCAAGGCCGAGCACCAGCGTGCGGCCGAGCTCGCGATTATCAACAGCATCCAGCAGGGATTAGCGTCCAAGCTGGACATGCAGGCGATCTACGACCTCGTCGGCGACAAGCTCTCAGAGGTGCTGAATTCGCAGGATGTCGACATCCGCCTTACGACCCGGCCACCCACCGGGTCTTCTTTCCCTACCTGAAGGACAACGGCAGGCGCATCACGCCGAGCCGACGGCGCTAAGGGTGTGTCGAAAGTCGTGATCGAGTCGCGACAGCCGTGGGTCGTGAATACCGACATGCGACGGCGGATGGAGGAAATCGACTCGTCAACATTCCCGGCACCAGATGGAGAAGTCGTTCGTCGCGGTGCCGATCCTGGTCGGCGACCGCGTCCTGGGGCTGGTTGGGATCGGCAACTACGAGACCGAGAACGCCTTCCCCGAGACGAGCGTGCGCCTGGTGCAGACCGTGGTCTCGGCGATGGCGGTCGCACTCGAGAACGCGCGACTTTTCGACGAAACCCAGCATCTGCTGAAGGAGACCGAGCAGCGCGCCGCCGAGCTCGCGGTCATCAACAGCATTCAGAAGGGGCGTGGCGGCCGAGCTCGAATTCCAGGCCATCGTCGACCTGGTCGGCGACAAGCTGCGGGAAGTGTTGAAGACGGGCGAGATTGGCATCCGCTGGTACGACGAGAAGAACGGCGTCGTCCACTATCTCTATGAATTCGAGCACGGCCAGCGGCTGACCATTCCGTCCGCGCCACCCCGGCAGGGCTGGGATGCGCTGATGGCGAGGCGCGAGCCGCGAGTCCACAATACCCAGGCCGAAGTAGCCACCATCGGTAACGTCCCGGGGACGGACGTCGCCAAGGCAACGGTTCAGGTACCCATCGTCAGCAGCGATCGCGTGATCGGCTCGATTCTGTGGAGAATCACGAGCGCGAATACGCCTTCAGTGACTCCGACGTGCGCCTACTGACGACCGTCGCGTCCAGCATGGGCGTCGCGCTCGAGAACGCGCGGCTTTTCGACGAGACCCAGCGCTTGCTGAAGGAAACCGAGCAGCGCAACGCCGAGCTGGCCATCATCAACAGCGTCCAGGCGGCGCTCGCGGCCGAGCTGAACATCCAGGGCATCTACGATGCGTCGGCGACAAGATCCGCGAGATCTTCCACGACCGGGATCGTCGGCATCCGCATCTACGATCCTCAATCGAACCTCGTCCACTACCCGTACGTCTACGAGGGCGGCGAGCGCATCGCGATGCTTCACACCGCTTTCCGGACAAGGGTTTCGGCGCGCACGTAATCCGCACCCGGGAGACCCTCGTCGTCAACAACAACATGGACGAGGTCTCGGCGCGAGTACGGCAGCTTCACGATGCCCGGTACGAATGCCGAGAAATCGGCGGTCTATGTGCCGCTGGTCATCGGCGACCAGGCGCGCGGGCTGATCAGCTCATCGACGTCGAGCGGGAGCACGCGTTCAGCGATTCCGACGTGCGCCTGCTGCAGACGCTCGCCAACAGCATGAGCGTCGCGCTCGAGAACGCGCGACTGTTCGACGAGACGCAGCGGCTGCTGAAAGAAACCGAGCAGCGCAATGCCGAGCTCGCGATCATCAACAGCGTCCAGGCAGCGCTCGCCGCCGAGCTGAACATGCAGGGGATCTACGACGCGGTCGGCGACAAGATCCGCGACATCTTCCACGACACCGACATGACGATCCGTGATCTACGACCCGAGAACCAATCTGGTCCACTACCCGTACGTTTACGAAGCGGGGCAGCGGATTCAGTATCGATTCGTCTGACGCTGCGCGACGCAGGGTTTCGAGTCGCACGTGATGCGCTACCCGGGAAACGCTGGTCGTCAACGAGGACATGGCGCAGGCGATGGCGAACTACGGCGCCGTGACCGTCCCTGGCACGCAGGCCGAGAAGTCGGCCGTCTACGTTCCGCTGGTGATCGGGCGACCAGATACGCGGACTCATCAGCCTGATGAACGTCGAGCGCGAGCACGCGTTCAGCGAGTCGGACGTGCGCCTGCTGCAGACCCTCGCCAACAGCATGAGCGTCGCGCTGGAAAACGCGCGGCTCTTCGACGAGACCCAGCGCCTGCTGAAGGAAACCGAGCAGCGCAATGCGGAACTCGCGATCATCAACAGCGTGCAGGCGGCGCTCGCCGCCGAACTCAACATCCAGGGGATCTACGACACGGTCGGCGACAAGATCCGCGACGTTTTCGGCGACACGGACATGTCGATCCGGATCTACGATCCGCGGACCGACCTCGTCCACTATCCCTACATCTACGAAGATGGCACGCGGATCACATCGACTCGCATCCGCTGGGCGAGCGCGGCATCACCGCGCACGTCATGCGTACCCGCGAGCCGCTGGTCATCAACGACGACATGGCAGCGGCCGCTGGTCCGCTACGGCTCGTCCGTCGCTCCCGGCACGCGGATGGCCAAGTCCGCGATCTACGTGCCGCTCGTCGTCGGCGACCAGGTGCGCGGGCTCCTAGCCTGATCAACATGGAGCGCGAGAACGCCTTCGGCGATTCCGACCTGCGCCTGCTGCAGACGCTCGCGAACAGCATGAGCGTGGCGCTCGAAAACGCGCGCCTGTTCGATGAAACCCAGCGCCTGCTCAAGGAGACCGAGCAGGGCAAGGCGGAGCTTGCGATCATCAACAGCGTCCAGGTCGGACTTGCCTCCAAGCTCGAGGTTCAGGCGATCTACGACCTCGTCGGCGAGAAGCTCTCGCGAGCTGTTCCAGAATACGCAGGGCATCAGCCTGACGTCGTTCGACCTGAAGAACAATGTCCGGCACCTGCACTTCCTGGTGGAAAGGGGCAAGCGCTACGAATTTCCGGACGAGGAGATCGCCCCGCTGAGCCAATACATCATCCGCACGAAGCGCACACTCTCGATCAACGAAAATTACGTCGAGAACATGACGGCAATCGGCATCGAGGCGGCGGTGCTGCCTGGCACGGAGCAGCCCAAGTGCGCGGTCCGGGTCCCGATTCTTGTCGGAAATGAAGTACGCGCCATCATCGCTTTGGAGAACGTCGACCGCGAGAACGCCTTCACCGACTCCGATATTCGGCTGCTGACGACGCTTGCCAGCAGCATGAGCGTGGCGCTCGAGAGCGCGCGGCTGTTTGAAGAGACCAAGCGTCTGCTCGAGCAGACCGAGCAGCGCGCAGGCGAGCTGACCATGGTGAACACGATCGGGCAGGCGCTCGCGTCCCGGCTCGACCTTGACGCCCTCATCCGGTTCGTCGGCGAGCGGATGCGCCAGGCGTTCTACGCGGATATCGTCTATGTCGCGCTGGTCGACCGGGCGGCCGGTCTCATCCGCTTCCCGTACGCGCCGGCGATGAAATGAAGCCGCTGGCGCTGGGAGAAGGGCTCACCGGCAGGATCATCGACTCGTGCGCAGCCGCTAATGATCAACCAGGCGCTGGATGAGACGACGTCGGCCATCGGCGCCTCGCAGATCGGCAGCGATGTCGAAGTCCTACCTCGGTGTCCCGATCATGGCGGGCACCAATGCCATTGGCGCGATCAGCGTCCAGAGCACCCAGCGCGAAGGCCGCTTCAGCGAGGCCGACCAGCATCTGCTTGCCACCATCGCTGCCAACGTCGGCGTCGCGATCCAGAATGCGCGGCTGTTCGCGGAGGCCCATGACGCGCGCGCCTCGGCCGAGGAGGCCAACAAGGCCAAGAGCACGTTTCCTCGCCAACATGAGCCACGAGCTGCGCACGCCGCTGAACGCGATCATCGGCTTCACGCGGATCGTCCGGCGCAAGGCCGAGGGCGCGCTGCCGGAAAAGCAGACCGAGAACCTCGACAAGGTCCTGACCAGCGCCGAGCACCTGCTGTCGCTGATCAACACCGTGCTCGACATCGCCAAGATCGAGGCCGGGCGGATGGACGTGACTGCGGCGAATTTCAGTCCCGCACAATTGCTCGACCAGTGCGCGACCACCGCGGCGCCTCTGCTCAAGACCGGCGTGGCACTGGTCAAGGCCTTCGATGCCGATCTCGCAATCGCGCATACCGACCAGGACAAGATCAAGCAGATCCTCCTCAACCTGCTGGGCAACGCGGCCAAGTTCACCCACAAGGGAACGGTCACCGTCGGAGCGCAGGTGCGCGACGGCCGGCTGTCGGTTGCGATCGCGGACACCGGCATCGGCATGACCGCCGAGGCGATCGGGCGAATCTTCGAGGAGTTCCAGCAGGCCGACACCAGCACGACGCGCAAGTACGGCGGCACGGGGCTCGGGCTTTCCATCAGCCGCAGCCTCGCGCGGCTCCTTGGCGGCGACATCACGGTGACGAGCGAGGTCGACGTCGGCTCGACCTTCACGCTGAGCGTGCCGCTCCGGTATGGCCAAGGTCCGCAGGCCGCCGTGCCGCGAGTCGCCGGGCCGGAGCCGACAGCGCGGCCCGGCAAGGCAATGATCCTCGCCATCGACGACGACCCGAATGACCTCGACATCCTGCAGGAGAACCTGCACGAGGCGGGCTATCAGGTCGCCGGCGCGGCGAGCGGGGAGGAAGGCCTCGCCAAGGCGCGGACATTGCACCCCGACGTGATCACGCTCGACGTGATGATGCCGAACAAGGACGGATGGCAGGTGCTCTACGATCTCAAGGCCGACCCCGGCACCCACGACATCCCGGTGATCATGCTGACGGTGGTCGACAAGAAACCGCTCGGCTACCAGCTCGGCGCAGCGGATTATCTGCTGAAGCCTTTCGATTCGGATACCCTGCTGGCCGCATTGCAGCGCGTCCGGCACGCCAATGGCGGCCATGCGGCCAAGCGCCTGCTGGTGGCCGACGACGATCCGAATGTCATCGACCTGATCTCGCAACTGCTGGGCGAGCACTACCAGATCGAGGCGGTGGCCGACGGCATCGAAGCCCTTGCCGCCATCGAGAGAAATCGCCCGGATATCCTCCTGCTCGACCTGATGATGCCCCGGCTGGACGGCTTCGGCGTGATCGAAAAGTTGCAGCAGCACCCGGATCAGCGGAGCATTCCAGTCGTCGTGCTGACCGCCAAGAACTTGTCCGCGGAAGAAGCGGCGAGCCTGAATGCGGGGGTGGCCAAGGTGATTCAGAAGCAGGGGCTTGCCGGTGACGCACTCGTTGCCGCGATCGAGGGTGCGCTGCCGCGGCCCCCCACCGGCGACGACAGCCACCCGACCCGATGAACGACTCACCGCGCTGAACATCACCCCGATGCCATGAAAAAGATTCTCATCGTCGAAGACGTCGACCTCAACATCGAGCTCCTGACCCAGTTGCTCGAGGACGACTATGACCTTGCGGTTGCAAAGGATGGCGAGCAGGGCGTGGCGCTCGCCGGCCGGGAACAACCCGATCTCATCCTGATGGACATGTCGCTGCCGGTCTGCGACGGCTACGAGGCGACCCGCAGGCTTCGCGCCGGCGGCTTCACGCGCCCGATCATCGGCGTTTCGGCCCACGCGATGAACGGCGACGCCGAGCGCGCGCTCAAGGCCGGCTGCGACGACTATCTGACCAAGCCCGTCGACGATGCGCTGCTGTTCGCGAAGCTCGACCAGTATCTCAAGTCCTGACCGCTGCACGTGACCGCAGCGCGGCCGAAGATCCTCGTCGTCGACGACGAGCCGTTCAACGTCGACTTCCTCCAGCAGGAGCTCGACGACCTCGGCTACGATACGGTCACCGCCGCCGACGGCGGCGAGGCCCTCGAGCAGGTGCGCGCGACGGCGCCCGACCTGGTGCTGCTCGACATCATGATGCCGGTGATGGATGGCTTCGCCGTCCTCCAGCACCTGAAGGCCGACCCCGCGACGCGCGACATCCCGGTCGTCATCATTTCGGCGATGAACGACATCGGCAGCATCGTCAAGGGCATCCTCCGCGGCGCCGACGACTACCTGCCCAAGCCGTTCGAGCCGGTCTTGCTGCAGGCGCGCATCCGGACCGGCATCGACCGAAAGCTGCAGCGCGACCGCGAGCTCGAATACCTGCGCCAGGTCGAACGCCTGACTGCGGTCGCGGAGTCGGTGCAGGCGAGCGCCTACGACGAGGCCACGCTCGCGCCGGTAGCCTCGCGCGACGACGCGCTCGGCAACCTCGCGCGTGTGTTTCGCAAGATGGCGCAGGAAGTCGTCGCCCGCGAGCAGCGCTTGAAGCAGCAACTTCACCAGCTCCAGCTCGACATCGAAGAACACCGCGCAAGCGCCGGCGACACCGCCGCGGTCTATGTTCCGATGGACCGCCGTCAGGCACTCGCCCACGGAGACCACCTGCCAGAGGCGGCGCAGGGCACGGCGCTCTTTGCCGACATCTCGGGCTTCACACCGCTGACCGAGTCCTTCGCCCGCGAGCTCGGCATGCAGCGCGGCGCGGAAGAGGTCACGCGCCAGGTGAACCGGGTGCATGCGGTCCTGATCGACTGCGTTCATCGCTACGGCGGGAGTGCCACCGGATTCGGCGGGGACGCGATCACCTGCTGGTTCGAGGATGACGACGGCCTGCGCGCCGATCGCCTGCGCATTGGTGATCCAGGATGCGATGCGGCAATTCGAGAGCATCACTGCGCCCGGGGGCATGGTCGTGTCGATCGGCGTCAAGGTCGCGATCGCGCAGGGCGCAGCCCGCCGCCTGCTGGTCGGCGATCCGCAGACCCAGGTGTTCGACGTTCTGGGAGGACGCACTGCTCGACGTGCTGGCGGCGGCCGAACATCATGCAGAGCGCGGCGAAGTCATCGTCACGCGCGCGCTGGCCGAGGCGCTCGGTGAACGCGTGGCGATTTCCGCCTGGCGCGGAGATCGCGCCTTCGCCCGCATCGACGCGCTCAACCCCGCGGTCGAACCTGCGCCATGGCCCGCGATCGCGGCGGGCGCAATTCGCGACGATCAATCCCGCGCGTGGCTTCCGCCTGCGGTCTACGAGAAAGTGACGAGCAGGCAGAGCGCCTACCTGTCAGAGTTGCGGCCTGCCGCATTGCTGTTCCTGCATTTCGGCGGGATCGACTACGACGGCGATCCCGACGCACGGCGCAAGCTCGATGCCTTCGTCCGCTGGGTGCAGCGGATCGTGACCCGGCACGACGGCACGCTCCTGCAGCTCACGATCGGGGACAAGGGCAGCAGTATCTATGCAGCCTTCGGCGCACCGCTCGCGCACCACGACGATCCGTTGCGAGCGGTGCAGGCCGCGCTGCAGTTGCAGGCGCCGCCGGCCGATTTCGCGCAGGTCACGGACGTCGCCGCCGGCGTTGCCTACGGCCAGGTCCGCACCGGCGCGTATGGCAGCCCGGCGCAGCGCGCCTACAGCGTCATCGGCGACCGCGCCAACCTCGCTGCGCGCCTGATGATGCTCGCCGCGCCGAACACGACGCTCTGCGACGACGCGGTCTACGCCGCGACGCGCGGGCGGATCGCATTCGAAGCGCTGCCGCCACTGACGGTCAAGGGCAAGTCGCAACCGGTCAGCGCCTACCGCCCGCTGGCCGAGCCCCCGACCGGAGCGGCTTTCTCGGAGCTGGAGCCGTCGGCGATCATCGACCGCCTGACCCCCGCCGAGCAGTTGACCCTCAAGACGGCCAGCGTCATCGGCAACGTGTTTGCGCTTCGCGTGCTCAGCGACGTGCACCCGGACCGAACCGCGCGGCCTGACATCGCATTGCATCTTGGCCACTTGAGCGCAGCGAAACTGATCGCCCCGGCTCCGGACGTTCCGGATCAGGGCGAGGCCGCGTACACGTTCGTCAGCGCCTCCGCGCGCGAGGCCGCGTATGGACTGATGCTTTTCGCGCAGCGGCGCCAGCTTCATCGCGCAGTTGCGGAATGGTTCGAACGCAACCATGCCGCCGACCTCGCCCCGCATTACGAGACGCTCGCCTATCACTGGCGCGCCGCAGACGAGCCGGCGAAGGCGATCCACTATCTCGAGGAGGCGGGCGAGCTGGCGCGCCACAAAGGCGAGTTCGAGGAAGCGCAGCGCCTCTTCGCGGCGTCACTCGCGATCGACACGACGGCAGCGGTGCTGAGCGGCAGCTACGCGGCGACGCGGGAGTGAGCTTGGTGGGCGTGATGCGGCGTGCGGTGGGTCGCATTGCGCCGCGCTTCGGTGGCCCACCCGCGTCGTCGAGCGGGTCCCGGTGCGACTGCGGTCGTCAACCCACGACTCCCTTGTCGCACCACCCGCTTTGCGACGACTGCGCCACAGGCGCGCGGCGCAATGCGACCCACCGCACGCCGCTCGAAGCGTCGCCTCATCCGCCAGGCACTCGCCGTAACACGCGCAGTGGTCGCTGCCGGTTGCTGCGGTACAATCGCGCCGCGAAGCCGGCCAGATCGTCGCTGCCTTCGACGCGCAAGCGCCGGGGGGAGAGGAAAGTCCGGGCTCCACAGAGCAGGATGCCGGGTAACGCCCGGCGGCACCAGCCGAGGCCTCGCGGCCAAGGCGAAGGTCAGGAACAGGGCCACAGAGACGAGTCGTTCCCGGTCACACGGGGGCGGGTGAAACGCGGCAACCTCCATCCGGAGCAACGCCAAATAGGCGGACGACGACGCTGCTCGCCGAGTCCGCGGGTAGGCGGCTCGAGCCCGGCGGCAACGCCGGGCCTAGAGGAATGACGGTCATAGCGCGCGTGTTCCGCGCGCCGTAACAGAACCCGGCTTATCGGCCGGCTTCGCGCTTCCTTTGTCGTGAACGGGATTGGACCTGGCAAACAATGTCCGATGAAATTGGCATGGCATTCCGTTCAGCGATCGCGTTCG
>CAVPBR010000021.1:0-26168 GCA_963701885.1 uncultured beta proteobacterium | reverse complement strand
ATTCGCCCTGGTACTCGTGCAGCTCATGGTGATGCCCGACGTGCTGATCGTCGAGAACTACCGGACGATGGTCGCGCTGGGAATCAAGGACACGATCCTGTCGATCGGCCTGCCGTACATGGCGAGTGCCTTCGGCATCTTCCTGCTGCGACAAACGTTCAAGACGGTGCCGCGCGAGCTGGACGAGGCCGCGCGCGTCGAGGGCTGCTCGCTGCTGGCAACGCTGTGGAAGGTCTACGTCCCGCTCGCGCGCCCGACCTACCTCGCTTACGCGCTGGTGTCGGTGTCCTACCACTGGAACAATTTCCTGTGGCCGCTGATCATCACCAATTCGGTGGAATCGCGTCCGGTGACGGTCGGCCTGCAGGTGTTCTCGGCTACCGACCAGGGCATCGACTGGTCGATCATCAGCGCCGCGACCTTGCTGTCGACCGGACCACTGCTGGTCGCGTTCCTGCTCTTTCAGCGCCAGTTCGTGCAATCGTTCATGCGTGCGGGAATCCGGTGATCCTGATCACCTGGAACGTGCAATGGTGCCGCGGCATCGACGGCAGAGTCGATCCTGCACGTATCGTCGCCGAGGCGCAGCGGCTTGCCGATTTCGACGTGCTATGCCTGCAGGAAGTCGCCGACAACTTTCCCGATCCACGCCTGGCCGGCGCGGATGCCGGCGACCAGTTCGCGCGCGTTGCGGAGCTGCTGCCCGGATACACGGTGCTCCAGGGCATTGCGGTCGACCAGCCCGCAGATGACGCGGCCGGAAGGCGCGTCACTGCGGCCGGCGACGTTGCCGTAGAGCCCGGCACCTGCGCTCGCCGCCGGCGCTTCGGGAACCTGATCGCCTCGCGCCTTCCGGTCGGACAGGTGTACCGGCATCCGCTGCCGTATCCCTGCGACCCCGGAGTGCCGGGCATGCCGCGAATGGCGCTGGAAGCGGTGATCGTCGCGCCTTCAAGCGATATCCGCGTGGTCACCACGCACCTCGAATACTATTCTGCGAAGCAGAGGCTCGCGCAGGTCGCGGCGTTGCGCCGGATTCACGCGGAAGGGCACGCGCATGCGCGCGAGGCGCAAGGAGCCAAGCGTGACGGCGGACCGTTCAAGAGTTTTCCGCGGCCGCACGCTGCGCTGATCGCAGGTGACTTCAATTTCGAACCGGGTTCGGATGATTACGCGCGCATGCTCGCAGCCTTCGACGACGACACGACGCCGCTCTTCGACGCCTGGCGCGAGCGTCATCCGCAGACACCGCATCCGGCGACGTTCAAGCGCTACGAGAAGACGTTCCCCGGCGAGCCCGAGCAGCATTGCGACTTCGTTTTCGCCTCCGAGGAGCTGCACGGGCGCGTCCGCGCCATCCGGGTCGACGCAAAGACGCGGGCCTCTGACCATCAGCCGATCATCGTGACGCTTGCATGAACGCGGCACCACGCATCGAACCGAAGGAACACCGATGAGCGCCGGCGACGAGCCCGAGCTTCGCTACGGCATCGACCGCATGGTCGCGCGAGGGCGGCGGATCTTCGGCTGGGGCTGGGTCTCGCACCCGCTGCGGCCGATTGCGTCGGTCATGCTCTCGGTCGCGGGCACGGGCTGGCAATCGCGGCTGCCGGTCGACTTCGGCCTCGTCCGCGACGATGTGAAGGAAGCTTTCCCGTCGCTTCCCGACGCCGGTGCCTCGGGCTTTGTGGCGACCGGGTATGTTCCCGCGACCCCGGTGCTCGAATGGAAGCTGGACGTGGAATTCGGCGACGGGGGCAGCACGGCCATCGACATCACCGCGGCGGCCGATGCGGGAACCGGCAGGCGCAGGCTGCGCGAATTGCGCTATATCGTGCGCGCCACGGGACGGCGCCTCGCGCGTGGCGACTTTTCCGGTATCGTGCATCGAGCGCGGGCGCAGAGCTATCTCGCGCCGACGCTGGCCGATACGACGGTCCTGCGCGAGCTGCGGGGCCGCCTCGCCGGTGCGTCACGCGTGACACTGATGTTCGACCACAACATGGGCGGCGGCGCAAACGTCTATCGCCAGGCGATCATCGACGAGCGCCTGGCAGAGGGCGCTGCTGTCCTGCTCTGCACCTACAACCTTCCTACCCTCGATTACCGGCTGCAGGTCTTGCGCCCCGGTGCAGGCACCGAAGTGTTTCGCATCGCGTCGTTTCTGCCGCTGGAGGAGGTCGTGGCCGGCACCGCAATCGACGAGGTGTTCCTGAACAGCCCGGTGTCGTTCGACGAGCCGCTGATTTTCGCCGAATGGCTCGCGACGCTGCGTGCGGCGCATCCGCGGGTGAAGCTGATCATCGCGGTCAACGATTATTTCTCGGTATGCCCGTCGTTCGTGTTGCTGAACGCGGACGGACGCTACTGCGGCATCCCGGCGCTCTCCGAATGCGCGGCATGCCTCGCGCGGCATCGGGCGAGCTGGGTCGCGCTGTCACCGCCGACGAAGATCGGTCCGTGGCGCGCGATCTGGCGCCGCTGCCTCGCTGCAGCGGACGAGATCCGCTGTTTCTCGCCGTCGACGCGGGCGCTGCTCCTGCGCGCGTATCCGGATCTCGACACCCGTCGCGTGAGCGTCGTTCCGCATCGCGTCGACTACCTGCCGGCGCGGTTGCCCAGCGTCGATCCCGCGGCGCCGCTATGCGTCGGCGTCGTCGGGCAGATCAGCGTGCAGAAAGGTGCACGCATTGTCGCGGATCTCGTGGCACGCATCGATCGCGAAGCACGGGACATCCGCGTTGTGGTCATCGGGGCACTCGACATGCGGGTCGTGTCGAAGCGTCTGCGAATCACCGGGCGCTATGAGCGCAAGGATCTCGTCGACCTGATCGAGGCGAACGGCGTCAACATGCTGTTCTTTCCGTCGATCTGCCCCGAGACATTCTCCTATGTCGTCGAGGAAACGATGCGGTTGCGCCTGCCGATCGTCTCGTTCGACCTGGGCGCGCCGGGGGAACGATTGCGCAGCTACGACCTGGGACGGTTGTGCACTGAAGTCAGCGCCGACGCTGCGCTCGACACACTGGTCGCGTTCCACGAGGAGCTCGCCGCGCCGCGCGTCCATCCGGGTGGAGGTCGCTGATGCCGGGCGGCCTGCACGTATTTACCAGCGCGGCGGTCAATTACCTGCCGAAAGTGCGCATCCTGTGCCGGTCGATTCGACGTCACCATCCCGAGGCGGTCGTTCACCTTGTCCTCGCTGACCGCAGGCCGGATTGGCTCACCCCCGAGGGCGAACCCTTCGACGACGTGCAGGACGTTTCGGCGCTGGGGATTGCGGACTGGTATCGCTGGAGCTTCACCCACACCATCGTGGAGCTTGCAACCGCGATCAAGCCGTTCGCGCTTTCACGGCTCCTCGCGCTGCCCGGCTGCGCGTCGGTGCTCTATTTCGATCCGGATATCGTGCTGTTCTCGCGAGTCGATGACATCCTGGCGACGCTCGCCGGTGGGAACCTTGCGCTGACGCCGCACCAGACCGTTCCCGAGCGGACGCTGGAGGCGGTGCTCGACAACGAAGTTGCGAGCCTGAAGCACGGGATCTTCAATCTCGGCTTCATCGGCGTGTCGCAAGGCGACGAGGGCCGGCGCTTCGCGCGCTGGTGGGGCGAGCGCACGTATGCGTTGTGCCGCGCCGACCTGCGCGACGGATTGTTCACCGACCAGAAGTGGATCAATTTCGCGCCGGTATTCTTCGACGGTGTCGCCATCGTCAAGTCGTCGCGGCACAACGTCGCAACCTGGAACCTCACGACCCGCACGCTCACCGGAAGCCTCGAGGGCGGATTCGAGGTCGACGGCGCACCGCTGGGCTTCTATCATTTCACCGGCTTCGACAGCGGCGCGCATCGCATCATGGCCGTCAAGAATGCCGCCGCAAGCACGGCGGTGCAGGAACTCATCGCATGGTACGAGCGCGAGACGGAAGTCGCCGCGGGCGACCCGGTCAGCAGGACCCCGTGGGCGTTCGGGAGCTATTCCGACGCCACGCCGATCGAGAATTGGCAGCGTGCGCTCTACCGCGATCGCGAGGACTTGCGCGAGACCTTTCCCGATCCGTACGACGCAGCGTCCGCGCAACGAAGCTTCCGCGGCTGGTGCGCGAGCGAAGGGCGGCTGCTGCGCGAGCGCTACGATCGGCGAGGTGACGGGACGGCAGGGCGGCGCCTGATGGTCGATGGCGCGACTGCGCTGCGGCTGTTGCGCCTCGCGGCATCGCCGCGGGCCGGGCAGGCGCTGCGCGAGCGCGGTTACTCGATCCTGCGCACCGAGGGGCTTGCGGGGATCGCCCGGCGGCTCGGGCGATGGCGGGGACAGGGGTCGCGATGATCGACGTCATCATTCCGGTCTTCCGCGGCCTCGACGCGACGCAGCGCTGTCTTGCGAGCGTGCTCGCCCATTTCCAGCGAGCGGCATCCTCCGTCGTGGTGATCGACGACGCGAGCCCCGAACTGGAGATCGCTGCCTGGCTCGACGAGCTTGCCGCGCAGCAGCGAATCGAGCTGCTGCGCAACGCAAGCAACCTGGGCTTCGTGCATTCGGTCAACCGCGGGCTCATGCTGCATCCCGATCGCGACGTGGTGCTCCTCAACAGTGACACCGAAGTTGCGAACGACTGGCTCGACCGCCTGCGGGCCTGCGCCTACCGCACGCAGGACATCGGCACGGTTACGCCATTTTCCAACAACGGGACGATCTGCTCGTATCCGTTCGAAGGCTGGACCGGACCGACGCCGGGGACGCTGGGTCTCGCCGGGCTCGATCGCCTGTTCGCGGAAGTCAATGCCGGGCGCGCGGTCGAACTTCCCACCGCTGTCGGCTTCTGCATGTACATCCGGCGCGCATGCCTCGACGCCGTCGGCATGTTCGACGCCGAGCGTTTCGGTCGCGGCTACGGCGAGGAGAACGACTTCAGCCTGCGCGCACGCGAGGCGGGATGGCGCAGCGTCATCGCTGCCGATGTGTTCGTGTTCCACCAGGGAGCGGTAAGCTTTTCCGGCGAGCGGGAGACGCTCACCGCCGCGGCGGCCGCCGCATTGCTCGAGCGCCATCCCGGCTATTCGCGCAGCATCGACGCCTTTCACGACGCCGACCCGTTGCACGAAACGCGCACTGCGATCGACGAGGCCCGGCATGCACTGGGAGGCGACGAGACCCGCCACGTTTGGGACGAGCGCGCACTGTTCGTTGCGCGCGAGCGTGAGGCGAACGGCCGGCAGCGCACGCAGATCGGCGCGCTGCAATCGGCGTTGGCGCACGCCGGGACGCTGGTCGGCGAGCGCAACGAGGAAATCGCGAAGCTCACCGCGGCTTTCCGCCATGCCGAAACGCTGGCACTCGAGCGGGAGTCCGAGCTTCGGCGTATCCGTGCGTCGCTGCTCGGCAAGTGGGTTCTCCACTGGGCGCGCCGGCGGAGATAGCCGCGATGCGCGTGCGATATGCAGCAGCAACGGTGTTGCGCGCGGCGAAACGAAGACTCGGACGTCGCCTCCGCACGGCGTTGGACCACGCAATGCGCGCGCCAGCGATCGGCCGCGGGGGCAAGTCCGCCGTTTCACCAACGCTGTCCGCCGTCCTTGCGCCGGGCGTCGAATTCGTATGCGATGGCGCAATCTCGTCGACCGGGTCTGGTCGCCGACAGGCGTGACCGCGCAGTTCACGGACAACGCGCGGACCTATCACGAACGCTATTTCGACCGGCTCGACTTCACGGAGCTGATCGGCCACTGCCTCCGGCTTGCTGCAATTGATGGATCCGGTGTGTTGCGGGTCCTCGATATCGGATCGGGAAGCGGTGTCAGCGTGCTTGCCCTATGCAAACTGTTACCGAACGCCGAAATTCTCGCCTCGGACATTTCACCGCAACTGCTGCGAATGGTCGCCGGCTTCGTCGATTCGCGCGAAGAGTTGCGGGGACGCATTATGGCGCTCTGCTTCGATCTGCACCGCCGCGTGTTTCGACCGGACAGCTTCGATCTGGTCGTCGGATGCGCGGTACTCCACCACCTGGTCGATCCGCGGGCGGCGCTCGCGAACGTGGCCTCAAGTTTGCGACCACGCGGCAAGATCATTCTCGTCGAGCCGCTGGAATCGGGATCACTGGCGTTGGTTGCGATGTTCGGCCGGGTTCTTGCCGTGCTCGTTCGGGCGGGCGACGGAGACGGTCAACTCGCGGGCTTCATGAGAGCGATGAGGCTCGATATACAGTCGAGACTCAGTCCCCCGGTCGAGAAACCCTGGACGCGCGATCTTGACGATAAATGGGTGTTCGACGAGCCCCATCTGATGGAACTTGCCGCGGGTCTCGGTCTCTCGAAGGTCGAGGTGCATCCTGCCGATCCCGACTTGTCACATGTCTACGAAAATGCCTTCAGGAGTTTGCTGTCGGACGGCGGGCTTGCCGCGGTGCCGATTCCGGCGGCAGTAATTGACTGCGTGCGGATGTTCGAAGGTGGCATGGGCCTGAACCTCAAGCGCGAACTCTGTCCCACCGGCGTGATCGTATTTACCCGTTAGGCAGGCGCCAGCCTGGGTTCCCGCCGTCGCCGCGTCGTCTGAACACGAGATCGCGCACGGTATGGCCGAGGCCGATGCCGCGCCGCTCGAACTTGGTCAGTGGTCGCCAGGCGGGACGCAACGCGAACCCTGGGGCGGCGTTCGCGAGCATGGGCTCGCTTTCCAGCGCCGCAAGGATCTCCTGCGCGTAGTCCTCCCAGTCCGTCGCGACATGCAGGTAGCCGCCAAGTGCCAGACGCAGCGCAAGCTCGTGCACAAACACGCCGCCGAGCAGGCGCCGCTTGTGATGGCGCTTCTTAGGCCAGGGATCGGGAAAGAAGACGTGGATACCCGACAGTGTTGCGGGTGCGATCATCGTGCCGACAACTTCGAGGGCGTCATGGTGCAGCACGCGCAGGTTGGTGAGCTCGCTTGCGGCGATGCTGCGCAGCAGCGCACCGACACCCGGCAGATGCACGTCGACGGCGAGGAAATCGACCTGCGGGTGCGCCCCCGCGATCGCCGCGGTGGTCTCGCCCATGCCGAAGCCGATCTCGAGGACCACCGGCGCCTTGCGGCCGAAGACGACTTCGAAGTCGAGCGCCGGAGCGGGCGTCACGCCGTAGCGCGGCAGCAATTCCTCGCAGGCACGCCGCTGCGCCGGCGACATGCGGCCCTGGCGCAGGACATAACTCCTGATCGGGCGGTGGGTGGCGCCCGTGGCTCGAGCAGCGCGCTCCACGCGCCTAGGAGCCGATGCGGCCCGCGCCGGGGGAACTGGCGCTTGCTTCGTAATACTTGCGCGGCATGCGGCCGGCGAGGAACGCCTCGCGGCCCGACTCGACAGCGAGCTTCATCGCGCGCGCCATCCGCACCGGTTCGCGCGCTTTCGCGATCGCGGTGTTCATCAACACGCCGGCACAGCCCATCTCCATCGCGATCGCCGCGTCCGAGGCCGTTCCGACCCCGGCGTCGACGATGACCGGGACCTTGGCCTGGTCGAGGATAAGGCGCAGGTTCCACGGATTGAGGATGCCCATCCCGGAGCCGATGAGCGACGCGAGCGGCATGATGGCGGCGCAGCCGATTTGCTCGAGCTCGCGCGCGACAATCGGATCATCCGAGGTGTAGACCATGACGTCGAAACCGTCCGCAACCAGTCGTTCCGCGGCGATCAGCGTCTCGCGCACGTTCGGATAGAGCGAGCGCGCATCGCCCAGCACCTCAAGCTTGCACAGCCGATGGCCGTCGAGGAGCTCACGGCCCAGCCGCAGCGTGCGTATGGCGTCGTCGGCGGAATAGCAGCCGGCGCTGTTTGGAAGATAGGCGAAATCCGACGGCGGCAATGCGTCGGTCAGCGACGGCTCACCGGCGTTCTGCCCGAGATTGGTCCTGCGGATGGCAACAGTGACGATCTCGGCGCCCGAAGCGATCACCGCATCGCGCGTCTCGTTGAAGTCGCGGTACTTGCCGGTGCCGATCAAAAGCCGCGAGCGGTAGCTGCGGCCCGCGACGACAAGCGGATCGGAAAGGACGGCAGTGTCGGCAGGCGCATTCATCGTGCCGATTCTACTCCGGCGGCAGGGCCGTCCTGAGGCTCAACCCCAGCGGATTCCGCTCGACGCTCAGCCGCCGCGGATTCGGCTGGACGCTCAGCCGCCCCCGACCGCGCCGACGATCTCGAGCCGGTCGCCCGGCGCGACCAGTGTCGTCGCATAACGGCTCTTCAAAACAACCTCGCCGTTGCGCTCGATCGCGATTCGCTTGCCCGCGAGTCCCATCAGCGCGACGACATCGGTCAGAGTCGGCGACGGTTGCGGGATCGCGATCAGCTTGCCGTTGACCGTTAGCGTGAACACGATGGCAGGGGTGACCGAGGGGGCGCTGGAACACTCATTGCCGGTAGCGCGCCATGGCGCCGCGCATGAATTCGAGCTGCCGCTTGAAGCGCGTGCACGCACCGCAGACACCGAGGTGCAGCCGCAGCCTGATGCGCTCGCCGAGCGTGAGCGAGCGCTCCGCGCGTTGCGAAAGCAGCCGGGAGGCTTCCTTGCAGGACACCATATGCGTCAGCCGATGCAGTAGCTTCACTTTCGTAAGGTCTCCACGTATCGGAACCGGAGTCAGACGCGAGCGTTGCCGGAAAACCAGTTCTGCTCCAGGCACAGGCGCAACGCCATCCTGGCCCGATACAGGATCACCCACAGATTGTTCGCAGTGATCGTCAATTCCTTACAGATCTCCTCGCTTTCAAGCTCCATGACCTCGCGCATCATGAACACGCGCGCCGTGTTCGTCGGCAGCTTTTCGAGGCAGAAATCCATGACGTCGAAGAACTCCCGCTGCGACAGAGCGCCCTCGGGGTCGCCCCAGTCGGCAGGCGGAGCGGCCCACCCCCCGTCGGCGCGGAACAGCGGGTCAAAATCCTCGAGGTCGAGCTCCTCTTCGAACGACGATGCAAAGATCGGCTGGCGCTGCTTCTGGCGGATCGCGTCGACGATCTTGTGCTTGAGGATGCCGGTGAGCCAGGTCTTGAGGCTCGAACGGCCCGAGAATCCGCCGCGGCCGGTGAGCGCCGCGAGCAAGGTGTCCTGGACGACGTCCTCCGCCAGGTCGGGATCGCGCAACTGGAGCCGGGCCACGCGCAGCAAGTATCTGCGGTGAGAGTCGAGCTCGGCGGCGAACGGGTCAGAGTCCAAAGGGGATTCAGTCGGCGGACACGTAATCTTAGGGCAAAAGCTGGCCGGGGCGCGAGGCTGTAGTCCGGTATCCTGATCGCGTGGAATTGCACCTCCAGTCGCTGGTCGCCTACCTGTCGGCGCATCCGGCGCTGGCGCTCGGTGCGGTGTTCGCCGCGGCGTTCCTCGAGGCACTCGCCGTCGTCGGCACGCTCATTCCCGGAAGCTCGGTCGTCTTCGCCGGCGGCATTCTGGTCGGATTGAAGGCGCTCGATCCGTGGTTCGCAAGTGGCTGTGCCGTCGCCGGCGCGATCCTCGGGGACAGCGTGAGCTACTGGATCGGCGACCGGTATCGCGACGCGCTCCGCGCGATGTGGCCGCTGCGCCGCTACCCGCGGCTGTTCGCGCGCGGCGAGGCGTATTTCGCGAAGCACGGCGCAGCCAGCGTGTTCCTCGGCCGCTTCCTGAGCCCGATCCGCGCCATCGTGCCGATCGTCGCGGGAATGTCAGGCATGCGGGCGGGCCCGTTCTACCGGATGAACGTGCTGTCCGCGTTCGCGTGGGCGGCTGCGCATATGATTCCCGGGATGCTGTTCGGCGCGTCGCTGCAGCTCGCGGGCGCAGTCAGCTCGCGGCTCGTCGTCGTCGTCGCGGTACTGGTCGCCGGGATGTGGCTCGTCGCGCACGTGACGCGCCTCACGATCCACTACGGAAGCCCGCTGGTTGAATGGATCCGCGACCGCGTGGTTGCTCGTGCGCGTGATGGCCGGGGCATCGTATCGCGCGCGGTGCTGGCGCTGCTGGACCCCGCGCGGCGCGAGACCGGCACGCTGCTCGTCTCGGCGATCGTGCTGATCGGTGCCGCGTGGCTGTTCATGGGCATTGTCGAGGACGTCCTCTCCGGTGACCCGCTGGTGGCCTTCGACCGGACCGTTTACGACGCGCTGCAGGCCGTGCGCACCGGCTGGGGTGACAACGTGATGATTGCCATCACCGAGTTCGGCAGTGCGTACGTGATCGTGCCGGTCATTGCCGTCGTCTCGCTGTGGCTCGCCGCCACGCGCCGCTTTCGCACGCTGGGCTACTGGCTTAGTGCGATCGTGTTCTCGTCGCTTACCGTGCTGGCGCTCAAGTATTCGATTGGCCGCGTGCGGCCGCTGCACGACACCGCGATGATCGACGCACTGTCGTTTCCCAGCGGACATGCCGCCGTGGCGATGGTGGTCTACGGCTTTCTCGCGTCGCTCGTCGCCCGCGGCAAGGCCGCCTGGCAGAAGGCCGTAATCACCGTGGGTACCGCGATCCCGATCCTGTTGATTGCATTCTCGCGAGTCTATCTCGGTATCCACTGGTTCTCCGACGTTGCGGCGAGCCTCGCTCTCGGGCTCGCCTGGATCGCGCTGCTGACAATCGCCTATGCGACCCACGTGCAAGAGCGGTCGCTGCGGGCCATGCCGATCCTGTTGATGGTCGTCGTGACGGTTGCCGTGAGCGGGAGCCTCTATGCCGGGCGCGACCACGCGCGCGACCTCGCACGCTATGCGAAGCTGCCGGCCACGACGACGCTCGCCTTCGATACCTGGAAGGACGGAGGCTGGCGCAGTGTTGCCGCTGCCCGAACCGAGATCGCGGGCCGCACGAACGAGCCGTTTCGCGTGCAATGGGTTGCAGGCGCGGGTAGCGTCGGACAGGTGCTGGGGTCTGCCGGCTGGGAAGTGCCGGAGCCCTGGTGGTCGAAGGCAGCACTGCTGTGGCTCCTGCCGTCGACGCCGATCGACGCTTTGCCGGTGCTGCCCAAGTTCCATCACGGTGAGCCGCAGGCGCTGACGTTTGTGCACCCGCTCGGTGCGCGCGAGCGCGTCGTCGCCCGCCTGTGGCGCGTCGCCGACGTCGTCGGCCCGGGCGTGGACACGCGACGCTCGCTGTGGGTCGCGATGATCACGTTCGAGCGCCTAGAGTCCGTTTACGGCCTGATGGCAACAACGCGCACCCGCGGCGATTTTGATGCGCCGCTGCAGCTCATTGCGCGCGCAGTGAAGGGCGAGCACAGCGAAAACGCGGCGC
This sequence comes from uncultured beta proteobacterium, assembly GCA_963701885.1. Lineage (GTDB taxonomy): Bacteria > Pseudomonadota > Gammaproteobacteria > Burkholderiales > Casimicrobiaceae > VBCG01. The sequence continues at coordinate 14,928 of CAVPBR010000021.1, read as the reverse complement.
GCCCGGACCGCGGACAATCGGTGCTCCTCGTCTGGTGATGGACTCCCGCCGCATGCCGCTGTGATCGTCGCGCCGACCGAGCCTAATGCTTCTCGACGGTATAGAGCATCCACGACACGCCGAACTTGTCGGCGACCATCCCGAAGCGCGGCGAGAAGAACGTCTTCGCCAGCGGCATCTGCACCTGTCCGCCTTCGCTCAGCGCATTGAACAGGCGGTCGGCCGTCGCGGCGTCCGGGACGGTGATCGTGAGCGAGAAACCATTGAAGACGGGCTTTCCCTTGCAATGACCGTCGGAGGCCATGAGCACGGTCTCGCCGATGCGAAAGCTCGAATGCATGACCTTGTTCTCGGATCCCGCGGGCATTGCGCCGGATGGCGGTGGTTCGGGGCTCTCCTTGTTGCGCATCAACGCCGTGACTTCCGCGCCGAGTGCGCGCTTGTAGAACTCGATCGCCTCTTCGCAGCGGCCGTCGAAGAACAGGTAGGGCTGGATCAGCATGATGGCTCCTTGGATTGTCAGTGAGTGGCCGCCGCGGTGGTGCTGCCGGCGGAAGGTGTTGTGTCCTGCGTCGTGGTGCCGAGCACTTCGAGCGTGCGTGCGTCCTCGGCAACCGGGCGCACCTCGACACAGCCGTAGCGCGCACCGGGGATGCGCGAGGCGATGCGAATGGCCTCGTTCAGGTCTTTCGCCTCGATCAGGTAATAGCCTCCGAGCTGCTCCTTGGTTTCCGCGAAAGGCCCGTCGGTCGTCGAGACCTTGCCATTGCGTACCCGCAGCGTGATCGCGGTGTCGCGCGGCAGCAGGCGGTTGCCGCCGAGGAAATGGCCGCTCGCGTGGATGTCCCGGGTGAACTCGACATACTCCTCGAAATGCTTCCTGGCGTCGGCCTCGGAGAACTGCTCCATCACTTTCTCGGCACAGATCAGGCACAGAAATTTCATACCGCGCTCCTCACGTGTCGCGCCGACTCGAAGGTCAGCGGACGCACTTCGATGGCACCGCCCGCACCAAGGGTCGGAATGCGCCGCGCAATCGCCAGCGCTTCGTCGAGGTCGCGACACTCGACCAGGTGATAGCCGCCGAGCTGCTCCTTGGTCTCGGCGAAAGGCCCGTCGGTCATGACCGGTTTGCCTCCGCGCTCGCGAAGCGTGGTCGCTGCCGCGCAGGGCTCGAGCTTCGCCCCAGCCAGGTAGTGGCCAGTCGCGCTAAGGTCTTCGAGCACGGTTCGATATTCCTTCATGATGGTCTCGCGGCGCTCCTGCGACAGGCCCGTCCAGCGGGCCTCTTCGAAACAGCACAGCAACAGATATTGCATTCCTGGGTCTCCTTCCCGGTGAATCGGCCGGAACTTCGGTTTCTTGCACTGTCTTGTCGAACGGCGCCTGCGGATTTCGACAGGGATGCGCGCACGCTCATGCCGGCAGCTTGGCGAGCCTGCGTTCGAGGAAGCGCCGCTCGGGCGACTGTCGCGCCAGCGCGAGCGCGCGCTCGTAGGCGGAGCGCGCCTGTGCGGTCATGCCAAGCCGCCGGCAAAGGTCGGCGCGCGCGGCGTGCGCGAGATGATAATCCGCCAGTGCGCCGCGGGCCAGCAACGCGTCGACCAGAGCCAGGCCGGCGGCCGGGCCGTCGCGCATGGCAACCCCGACCGCCCGGTTCAGCTCGATCACGGGCGAGGGCTCGACGCGCAGCAGGAGATCGTAGAGCGCGACGATTTCCATCCAATCGGTCGCATCCGCCCGGGTCGCGTTCGCGTGCACCCCGGCGATCGCGGCCTGGATCGCGTAGGCGCCGGGTGCGCGGGCGACAAAGGCGCGTTCCGCAAGTGCGGATCCCTCGGTGATCAGTTCATGATTCCAGAGCGAGCGGTCCTGCTCGTCCAGCAGCACCAGGTCGCCATTGGGGGTCGTGCGCGCGCCACGCCGCGACTCCTGCAGCAGCATCAGCGCGAGCAGGCCCAGAGCCTCGGATCTCGGCAGCAGTGCGACGAGCAGGCGTCCCAGGCGAATCGCCTCCGCCGACAGGTTGACGTTCAGCAGCGATTCTCCAGAGGAAGCCGAATAGCCCTCGTTGAACACCAGGTAGATCACCCGCAGGACGATCTCGAGCCGCTCGGGAAGCTCTTGCGGATCCGGCACGCGGTAGGGAATGCGCGCATCGCGGATCTTCGCCTTGGCGCGCACGATGCGCTGCGCAAGCGTCGGCGCGCCGGCCAGAAATGCCTGCGCGATCGCCTCGGTCGTGAGGCCGCAGACTTCGCGCAAGGTGAGCGCGACCTGCGCGTCACCCGACAGCGCCGGGTGGCAGCAGGTGAAGATCAGCCGCAGCCGATCATCCTCGATGCTTTCGGCGTCGGGCGGCAACGTCTCGTCCGGAAGCGCGTCGACCAGTTCGGCCACGTCGTCGATCGCAACAAATCTTCCGCGTCTGCGCAGGCTGTCGATCGCCTTGAAGCGACCTGTCGAGACCAGCCATGCCCGCGGATTTGCCGGGACACCTTCGTGCGGCCACTGCTCGAGGGCTGCGCGAAACGCGTCGTGCAGCGCCTCCTCGGCGATGTCGAAGCCACCCAGGAGCCGCACCAGCGTCGCATAGATCCTGCGCGATTCGGTCCGGTACAGGGCGTCGATGCGCTCCTGCACCAGGCCGGTCAACGTGGGGCTCACGCGCGGCGCTTGGCGTTGCTCGCGAGCTTCGCCGAGGCTTCCTGCTGGCGCTTTTCCTGAGCGCGCAACTCCGGCGTGAACTCGGCACCGAAGTCCTCGGCCTCGAACACCTGCCGGATCTCGATGTCGGCAACCTCGCCCGGCATCGGGTGCGGGCAGCGCTTCACCCATTCGATCGCCTCCTGCAGCGACTTGCACTGCCATAGCCAGTAGCCGGCAATCAGCTCCTTGGTCTCGGCGAAAGGCCCGTCGATCACGCTTCGCTTGTTGCCCGAGAAGCGCACGCGTGCGCCTTTGGAGCTCGGGTGCAGTCCGTCGCCGGCGAGCATCACGCCGGCTTTCACGAGTTCCTCGTTGAACTTCGTCATGTCGCCCAGGAGTGCCTCGGTTGGCATTACGCCGGCTTCGGTGTTCGGGGTCGAACGCACGATCACCATGAATCGCATTGTCGTATCTCCTTGAAATGATTGGGATGCGGGTCGTTGCCTCACGACGATCTGGTCTGGGGCAATTCCGCTTCCTGTGCCAAGTCGAAAGAGCCGCTGTCAAATCGACATTTTGCGCCCGCGGGTGATGAGCCCGGCGCGCGCGAGAACCTTGCGACGCGTAAGGTAGCGGGCGCGCCGCCCGACGCTACTCCATGGACCGAAACCAAACCCCCGGCGCAGCAATCCAAGATCGCGGGACGCCCGTCCCGCAAGGAGTCCGTAGATGAACATTCGTTTCGCATCGATCGCCGCGGCATTTTTGTTCTTCGTCGCGACTCTGGCGTTTGCCGGCACCATCGAGCCTTTCCACGCGGCAAAATTCGCAGCGCTCCAGGCGGCGAACCAGCCGGTGGTCGTCGACGTCTACGCCGACTGGTGCCCGACCTGCAAGGCCCAGGCCCCCATCGTCTCCGCGCTGATGGAGAAGCCGGCGTTTCGTGACTTCACGGTTCTGAAGGTCAATTTCGACACCCAAAAGGAACTGCGCCGCAGGTTCCATGTGCCGCAGCAGAGCACGCTGATCGTGTTTCGCGGCAAGCGCGAGATCGCGCGCTCCGTAGGCGACACCGACGCGACGTCGATCGAGGCCATGCTGGACAAGGCTTCGTAAGGGAGGACGTTCCAGGCACTACGTCCAAAATGGCCTTCGGTGCGCTGAGTTACGGCTTCGGCTTCGTCGCCGGAACGCTGTCGGTCCTGTCGCCTTGCGTGTTGCCGCTGTTGCCGATCGTCGCCGGCACCGCGGTGTCGGCACACCCGCGCGGCGTGGCCGCGCTCGCTACCGGATTGGCCCTGTCGTTCACCGTCGTCGGGTTGTTCATCGCGTCGATCGGCTTTGCGATCGGGCTCGATGCCGACTGGTTCAGCCACGTCGCCGCGGTGATCCTGATCGGATTTGGCGTCGTGCTGCTGAATGCGACGCTGCGGCAACGCTTTTCCGCATCAACGGCGTCATTCGGCGCGCACGCGGACCAATGGCTGCGGCGAGTGCGCCTGGAGGGTGCAAGTGGCCAGTTCGCGGTCGGTGCGCTGCTCGGCCTCGTCTGGACGCCGTGCGTCGGGCCGACCCTGGGCGCCACCGCGGTTCTCGCGAGCCAAGGGCGCGATCTGCCGCAGATAGCGCTGGTCATGGCATTGTTCGGCATCGGCGCTGCATGGCCGTTGGCCGTGCTGGGAGCGGCATCGCGACGCCTCGCCGGCCGTGCCCGCGGCAATCTCGCCGGCGTCGAGCGCTTCGGCCGCTACGCGCTCGGCATGTTGCTGATCGCGCTTGGCGCAAGCGAGCTCACTGGGCTTGACCGCTCGCTCGAAGCTCTGCTGGTGAACGTGTCACCGGCCTGGCTCACCACGCTGACGACGCGCTACTGACGGCTTGCGATCACCGATCGGTACTGGCAATCGGCCCGGTCCACTGCGTCACGAACGCAGCGGCATCCGGCGTGGGCATCACGACAGGAGCCGCCGCCGGGGTGCCGAGATACAGGAAGCCCACGATCGCGTCGTCGTCCCGCAAGCCGAGTGCGCGCTTGACGAAGGCGTCATACGCGGCGGCTCCGGTGCGCCAGAAGCCACCGTAACCCAGCGCATGCGCCGCCACGAGGATATTCTGCGCCGCCGCGCCGGTTGCGATGATCTGCTCGACGGCCGGCACGCCGCGGTGCTCGCGCAACGTCGCCGCGACGACGACGATCAGCGGCGCACGTAGCGGCTTCGAGCGTTCCTTCGCCAACGCGACCTCCGCTGTGCCAGGGTCACGCTCGCGCATGGCGCCGGCGAGGACGTCACCCAGCGCGATGCGGGCAGGACCGGCGACGACGATGAACCGCCACGGGCGCAATCTGCCATGGTCGGGCGCGCGCACGGCGGCGCGCAAGATCCGGTCGAGCGTAGCCCCGTCGGGCGCCGGCTCGACCAGACCCGGAGGGCTCGCCCGGGTCGTCAGCGCCTCGAGCGCATCCATGCGCATCCGTCACTCATGCAAGAAGTTCCCGTGCGTTGCGTCGCGCCATCATACCCGGCGACGGGTTCCCAAACCCGGGCCCACCGTCGACCACGCGACCGTTTCGCGAACGAAACGCTCGAACTCGCGCACGACCTCCATGTCCTCGAACAGGACGCCGTTGCGGAGAATGATTTCCTGGTGGATCCTCCGGCGACAGGCGCGATCGCTCCCGAGGTTAACTGCAAGCTCGACGTAGTGCGCGGCGTCGATTGCGACGCATTCGGTGATCCCCATCTTGCGATACATCGCCTGGGTGTGGCGGCCGCGCTGGAATTCACCCGGCAACGTCACGACCGGCGTCCCGACCGAAAACGCTTCGAGCGACGTATTCATCCCGTTGAAATGCACGGTGTCCAGCATCACGTCAGCGAGCCCGATGAGATTCACATAATCCGCACTTGTTTGGCGCGGCAGGAACACGATGCGGTCGAGCACATCCGGCATGACGGCAGCCCAACGGCGACGCAGGAGGTCGGTCCAGTTTTCGGTGCGGCCGTCGACCACGACCAATTTTCCACCTCGATCCTGTCGCAGAATGCCGGCAATCAGCACATCCATGTCTGGATGAAACTTGAACAGATTCTGCGGACAGATATACAGGCGATCGTCGGCGGCGAGCCCGAATGCCGAGCGTGGCTTGCTCGGCTGCGGCAGCGGGGGCCGATAGTAGTACGCAAGACTCCCGAGATCATGCAGCAGGAACAGGCTCTCGCTGTAGTGCGTTTGCGCGGCCGGGGTTTCGTACAGGTCGTTCGACACGAAATAGTCCATTGTGGGGATGCCCGTCGTGTCAGGATGGCCGAACGACACGCACTGGACCGGCGCCAGCCGCGAGAATGCCAGCAAATAGCTGAAAGGCTCCATCCCGATGTCCTGATAGAAAAGGACGTCGAGCTCGAGCGCTTCGATCAAGTGTCGGGCTGCGGCCAGATCCTCGGGTACCACGATGCTCCGCTCGGCGTGCTGGCGAATGAATCGCGAGTAGTCGTCGTCGATGACAGGCGCGACGAAAATTGCCGTCACTTCAAACTCGGCGCGCGCAAGACCAGCGAACAGGCCACGGCTCGTGCGCCCGATGCTGTGGTTGTGGAAGAACTTTGAAAGCAGGCCGACGCGAATACGCTCGCCGGTCCTGTGTGGACGAACACAATGCGGCGCCACGTATTCGAGCGATGGACACATGCGGCGATACAGGGCCGCATATTTGATCTGGAGCGCGCGATTATTCTTGCCGTGGAATGCCAGATAGAAATTCGTCCACATGGCCGCATCCATCGGACGGTCCATGTGAAGCGCATCATCAGCGAGCAGCGTGTCAAGCTCCGCGTCGACGCGCGCGCGTTCCGCCTCCATGGCCTCGCGCGAGCGGATGATCGGCGAAACGAGGGTGGCGAGCTTGACGCGTGCGCCTGGGCGAGCTGCGATGTTACAAGCCTGCCTATAGGATTCGCTTGCCCCGGAGATGTCGCCCAGGGCCTGCTGCACGATGCCCAGGCGTTCCCTCGCGACACTGTCCATCGGACGCAGGCGACATGCCGTCTCCAGCCGCGTCGCGGCGTCCGCCAGGCGACCCGCCCGCTGCAAGACATCGGCCTCCTGGATCAGGAGCTCCGGCGCGAGAGGCGAGTCGGGTTCAAGCGCCAGGGCATTGGCAAAGCATTGTGCGGCGGCATCCAGCGCACCAGCCTCCCGTGCCAGCACACCCAGACCACGCCACGCCTCGGACGACGGCTGAATTGCGAGCGCCTGCCGATATAGGGCCTTGGCCTCGGCAAGGTGGCGGGATTCATGCATCTGCCGCGCCTTTTGCAGCAACGACAGGCTCGTCGCCTGGCGTCGTCTTTGTTCTCCCACTCTCGGGGTCTCCTATGGGGTCGCTGCCGCCGCCCGTCTCATCGCCTCGGCCCGTCGGGCCGTTCAGCGCGAAATCTTGCATGTTCGCGAGAGCGCCGTGTCACGGGCATGACAGTGACGACCAACCCTGCCAGGATCAGCGCCATTCCCGCATAGCGCATCGCGCCGTAGCGCTCACCGAAGATCAGCGCCGCGGCGATGGCACCGGTGCAGGGCGCGAGCAACGTGAACGGCGCCACCGAGGCCGCGGGATATCGTGCCAGCAGATAGCCCCAGATGGCGTACGCCAGCGCCGTCGCGACGGCGCCGAGATAGACCACCGCAACGATGCTCGTCCAGGACGCAACAAGCAGTGCATGCCAAAGCGAGGGCACGCTGTGGTCGAGTCCGGCCACGAGCAGTGCGGGGATGGGTGGAATCAGGCTGAGCCACGCGACGAGCGAGAACATCGGGACCGTGCCCATGCGCTTGACCAGAACATTGCCGACCGCCCAGCTCAATGCACCGGCAATGGCGAGGCCGAGTGCCAGGAAAGTGAGATCGCCGCCGGTCGTTGCGCCGATCAGCACCAATCCCAGGAAGGCCACCGTCATTCCCGCGACCTGACGCCATGAGGGGACGTCACGCAGGAATAGCGCGGCAAGCAACACGGTGAAGAACACCTGCATCTGCTGCGTCACCGAGGCAAGCCCGGGCGGCAGACCCTGCGCGTAGGCGAAGAACAGCAAGAGAAATTGACCGGTGAACAGCGTGAGGCCGACGAGGATCAGCATCGGCCATGAAATTGCGGGCCGTGGCAGCACCAGGACGGGAAGACAGGCGACGATGAATCGCAGTGCCACAAGCTGTGGCGCAGAAAAGCTCTCCAGGCCGAACTTGATGAATACGAAAGCGAGCCCCCAGATCACGGAGGTGAGAGCGGCGAGCGCCGTGTCGCGACGCGTCATCGGTCGTCGTCAAACTCGATGACGAAACAATCCTATGCGGCGCGCGCCGTCGCGCCGAAGCGGCTGGAAAGCTCCTCGGCGACGGATTGCACCGCCCGCGCAAATGCGTCGACGTTCGCCTCGACGCGCTCGCGCGGACCGGAAATGCCGACGGCGGCGACCGCTTTTCCGTAGCGATCGAACACCGGCGCGGCGATTCCCCAGACCGACGCGCGCCATTCTCCGCGGTTGACTGCGTAGCCGGTGCGCCGGGTAAGCGCCGCGTCGCGCGTAACTTCGGCGGCTCCGACGTGCGTCGTTCCAGTCCACCGCTTCGCACTACGTCCGATCTCGGCGATCTCGTCGGCTTCGCGCCACGCGAGGAGCGCCTTGCCGGTCGCAGTCGCATACGCAGGTGAGCGTCCGCCGACCTTGGTGTACGCGCGAATCGGGTGCAGGCCGTCCACTTTTTCGACATACATCGAGTGACCATCCTCGTATACCGCGTAATGGGCCGTCTCGCCGGTGCTCTCGACCAGATTGCGCAGCAACGGGATGACTTCGTCCCGGACGGCTTCGGAGTCGACCGCGTTGCAACCGATCCGCCACAATTTGAGGCTTACCGCGTATTCGCCGTGGGCGGTACGCCGCAGGAAGCCATGCCGCACCAGAACTTGAATCAGGCGCAGCAACGTCGACTTGGGAAGGCGCACCTCCTTCGCAATCTCCGTCAACGTCCGCCGCGGCGATAATCCGATGCACTCCAGCACCAGCAGTGCCTTGCCGACCGAGCTTATCCGTCGCGTTCCGGGGGTCTCCGGTGGTGCGCGGCTCGCCCTGACGGCCCGGGTTCGTTGCGCGGCGGGCTTCATGTCGCCGCGCGCCTGCGCGCCGCTCGCTCCTCGCCGATGCGCTGCGCGTGTGCGCGCAGTCGATCGGCAAGGCCCTCCCGCGCCAGTGAGCGCGCCAGCTCGGCCGCGTCCAGCTCCGAGGCTTCGTCGCGCGTCAGCCGAAGAATTGCCTCGAGCGTTGCGGCGTCGAGTGCTTTCGAGCGTTGCAGGATCTCGTCGACGCGGCCCGATAGCTCAGCGTCGGTGCAAAGCTCGCTCAGCAGGCCACAGCGTTGAGCCTCGCCTGCATCGAGCACTTCACCCTCGATCAGGATCTCGCGGGCGCGCTGGAGCCCGACGACCGAGGCAAGCTGACGCGTGCCGAGGACGACGCCGAATCGGTTTCCGGGGAATGCGAAGCGGCTGGCGTGCGTGCCCAGGCGGTAATCGCAGGACGCGACCAGGTCTGCACCCGCACCGAACGCAGCGCCACGCACTACGGCAATGGTGAGGGCCGGTGCGCGACGTATGGATTCGAGCAGAGTCTCGGTCGCGGCGAAGCGTTCCTGAAGTTCCATGTCGGTTGCCCGATCGGTGTCTGCGAGATCGAAGCCGGAGCAAAAGCGCTCGCCGGCGCTCTCGAAGACGACGCATCGCGCGCTGCTCGCCCATGCCGTGCGCAGCGACGTCTGGAGCTCGTCGACAAGCTGGCGGGACAGCGCGTTCGCGCGCCGCGCATCGTCGAGCACCAGACGCCACACCTCCTGCGGCGAACGGTCGCGCTCGACGCGAAGCAGTTGCGTCACGATGCGGCGCGCTGCCGGCGGGGTACACCGGTCCATTCGGCGAGGACCTGGCCGGTATGCTCGCCCAGGCGGGGCGGAGGCAACAGCGCTCGCACCCGATGGCCGTCGAGCCGGACGGGGAATGCCACGGTCGGGGTGGTGCCCACGACGGGAACCGGCATCTCCTGGATGAGCCCGTTCGCAACCAGCTCGGTGTCGCCAAGAATGTCGGCAAAGCTGTTGACGGGCCCGCTCGGCACGCCGCGATTCCTGAATTCATCCAGCCACTCGCGCGCAGTGCGCAGCGCGAACACGTCCTGCAATATCGCCGCGAGCGCCTTCTGGTTCTTCGCCCGCTGCGCGATGCTGCCGAACCGCGGGTCAGCCATCAGCTCGGTCTTGCCCGTCGCCATGCAGACCTCGCGCCACAAGTCGTCGTTGCCCGCCGCAATGATGAATTGCCTGTCGCTCGCGTCAAACGCCTGGTACGGTGCGTTGCGCGGGTGCGCCGATCCGAGTCGCGTGGGCGCAACACCCGTCCCCCAGAACTCGCTGGTCTGCAGCGCCGAGATTCCTAGCAGGCAGTCGAGCATCGCGCAGTCGAGATGGATGGCACGATGCTGCAGCATGGCGAGCGAGCGTGCGGCAAGGATCGTGTATGCGGCGTATAGCCCGGCCGTGAAATCGGCCACCGGCACGCCGCACTTTGCCGGCGGTTGACCCTCTTCGCCGGTCACGCTCATCAGCCCTGAGGCTCCCTGCACGACAACGTCGAAGGCACCCCGCGTAGCCGACAGCCCATCCTGGCCATATCCGGAAATCGAGCAGTAGACGATCTCGTTCTGCAATTTCGCCACCGCGTCGAAGCCAACGCCGATCCGATCGAGCACGCCCGGACGGTAGTTCTCGATCACGACGTCGGAGTGCCCACAGAGGACGTGCACGCGCGCCAGTTGATCCGGCTGCTTGAGGTCGGCGACGACGCTACGCTTGCCGCGATTGAGCGAAGCGAAGTTGAGGCTGAAGCATTCCGCCGCCGTGTCACCCACCAGCGGGGGCCACTGCCGCAGGCCGTCGCCATCCGGCGGCTCGACCTTGACTACGTCGGCGCCAAGGTCGGCCAGCAGCATGCCGCAAAACGGAGCTGCTGCAATGTGCCCGAACTCGAGCACGCGCAAGCCGGCGAGCGGCGCACAGGGCGCGTTCTCATTCATGCTGCGGCAACCTGCGCGAGATCTTCCACACTGGTCTCGACCATCTGCTGGTAGACGGTCAGGCGGTCGTCCAGTTCTCAGCCTTCGATCGTGATCGCCTGCGTGGGACACATGCGGGCGGCCTTCTCGACAGCGCTTCGAAGGCTCTCGGCCGGCTGTTCCTGCAGCAGGTAAAGCATGCCGTCGTCGCGCACTTCGAAGACCTCCGGCGCGGCCATCATGCACAGGGCATTGCCCATGCAGGCATCGAGATCGACAACGATCTTCATGCCTGGACTTCCCGGATGTTGCGCTCGGGCGCGTATCGCGCCATGTCAAGGGTCGAGGGCGACGTTGCGAACAGCGAACCGCCTTCGGCTGTTTCCATGCGTGCCAGGACGCGCCGGGCATGTACGACGCCGATGTCGGACCGAACATTGATCTCGTGATACCGAGTTCCGTCGGACAGCGTGTCGGGGAGGTCGAGCATCTCCTGCTGCTTCGCCAGGGCCCATTCGTCCTGGGCGACGACGGCGGGAAACTCGAACGCCATTCCCTGAGCCAGCGTCATCGACGGATCGGGCGGAAAGCGCACGCCGCCCTTGGTGATCATGATCCAGTGCCACTCGAGGTGATGCTCGTCGATCGGGGTGTCGGTGTGGCACAAAATGTAGCCGCGCTCAGCATCCGTACCGAGCGCACCGGGCGGGGCGACCCGGAGCTGAACGCGCACCAGTCCCGGGCCGATCATCGCGTGCGTATGCTCGCGGTCCACAAGGCTCAGGCCGAACCAGCGCTCATAGTACGGTGGCAAGCGGTAGTTCTGCACGCTGCGTGTGGTCATGATCTGCGGGTTGCCGTCAACCGCTCCCTCCACCAGTCCGACGGGGATCAGGGAATTGGCGCGGTCGCCGATGTTTCCGTCGTGCAGAGGAAAGAAGTGCGTGATGTCGAGCAGGTTCTCGATCAGCAGGCGATAGTTGGCGCGAATCCGTATCGGGGGGTCGGATATGACCGCCTCATGGTGGGCATCGACGAGTTCGGGTATGCGCGGAGGGGTCACGCCGTCCATCTTCGCGGTGTTCCCGGGCCACAGCCAGACCAGTCCATCCTGTTCGATCACCGGATAGGCATGGAGTTGGGCAGCCGGTGAAATCGGAATGTCGCGCTGCATGGGAATCTCGACGCAGCGGCCGCTGCTGTCGTAGCACAGGCCGTGGTAGGCGCAGCGAAGTATGCCGGTGTCGAGCAGCTTGCCTTCCCACAACGGGAACCGCTTGTGGCAACAGCGGCCGTCGAACGCGACGACGCGACCCTCCTGCGTGCGCCACATGACGATCGGCAGCCCGGTGATGACTTTCTTTTCGAGCGCGTACTTGAAGTTGCGAGACAGGCCGGCGACGTACCAGGTATTTCGAATCATTTTGGGACCTTTCAAAACTCCCAACATACGGATCGCTATTTCACATGTCGAACATATCATCCCGACCCGTCGCTGTCAACGAGTGTGCAGATGCGGATCGTGTCCACGCCGTGCGTTTACGCGCGCAGAGCACCCTCAGCTGAGGTAGACCTGCGCGACGAGCTCGGCGAGATCGAGCCCGGCGGCGGCACGGGAGTAGCGCACGCGCCCATGCGACAGCGCGTAGGCCCATTCGGCAAACTCGAGCGCCAGCGTTGCATTCTGCTCGACCAGAAGAACGGAAATGCCCTGCTGACTGATACCGGCGATCACCTCGAAGATGTGCTCGACGATGATCGGTGCCAGCCCCAGGCTCGGTTCGTCCAGCAGCAGGAGCTTCGGGCTCGCCATCAGCGCGCGACCGATCGCGAGCATCTGCTGCTCGCCGCCCGACAGGGTTCCCGCGAGCTGACCCAGTCGATCACGCAGCGCCGGGAACACGTCGATGACGCGGTCGAATCCCGTTCGCGCATTGCCGCGAGCGTAGCTGCCAAGCGCGAGATTCTCGCGCACGCTGAGTCCCGGGAAAACCTGGCGCCCCTCGGGACAATGAACAATGCCGCGGCGCACGATCACCGACGGATCGAGCTGCGAGATGTCCTCGCCGTCGAATCTGATCGTGCCCTGCGCGGGATGCACGATCCCGGAAATCGCTTTGAGCGTGGTCGATTTCCCTGCACCATTGGCCCCGAGCAAGGCGACGACCGAGCCGTCAGGGACCTCGAGACTGATACCGTGCAGGACGTGCACATGGCCGTAACGGACATGTACGCCCTCGAGCGTCAGCACGTTGCGGCCTCGACCGTGCGGCGACCGCCGGTTCCGAGATAGCAACGCACGACTTCCGGATCGCGGCGCACCTCGGAGGGCAGCCCCTCGGCGATCTTGCGACCGAAGTTCATCACGGTCATGCGCTCGGCAATCGCCTCCAGCAACTCGATATGGTGCTCGATCATCAGCACCGCGCAGGTCTTGCCCGCAGCCTCGATGCACGCGAGTAGCCGCGGCACCTCGGCTTCGGTGAGCCCCGCGAACGGCTCGTCGAGCAGCAGCAGCTTCGGGCGCGAGACCAGCGCGCGCGCAACGTCCAGCAATTTCTGGTGCCCATAGGGGAGTTCCGCGGGTGAGGCGTCACGCAGATGCCACAGGTCGATGTCGCGCAGCAGGCGCTCCGCACGCTCGCGCGCTGCCGCCTCTTCTGCGCGCGTCGACGGAGTCAGCAGCGCGCCTTCGAGGCCGGTCTTCGTCTCGACGTGAAGTCCTACGAGCAGGTTCTCGACCAGCGTCAGCGTGGGAAACAGCTCAGCGCGTTGAAAGCTTCGCGCAATTCGCGCGCGCATGACCTGATGCGGCCGCAGCGCGAGCAGGTTCATCCCGTCGAGCCGGATGGTTCCCCCGGCCACAGGACAAAGGCGGCTAAGCACATTGATCAGGGTCGTCTTGCCGGCGCCGTTGGGTCCTACCAGCGCAAATATGCCGGTATCGGGAATGTCGAGATCCAGGCGGTCGACTGCAACGAGCCCGCCAAAGCGCACCGTCACCTGGCGCGCTTCAAGCATCGGCCGAAACTGCGTCGGACCCGCGACTACGGCTTGACCGATGCGTTGGTGAGGGTGGCCGCCCGCGCAGCAGCCGCTTGAGCCCGCCCGGGAAAAACAACACCATCACCACGATCATGCCGCCGACGATCGCGAGCGACAGACCGCTGACGGTTGCGGCCAGGTGTTTGACGGCATCGACGATCATCGCCCCCCCGATGGTCCCCGGGATCGAGCCCATGCCGCCGACGACTACCATGGCGAAGAACAGAAGCGCGACTTCGATCCCGAAGTCTTCGGGCGCAACGAATCCCGCCAGAAACGCGTAGATGCCGCCGGCCAGACCCGCAAGAAAGGCGCTGCAGACGAACGCCAGGATCTTGGTGCGCGCCACCGGGACGCCCATTGCGGCTGCGGCGACCTCACTGTCCTTGATCGCGGCGAACGCGCGGCCGATCCGGGTGCGGGTCAGATTCCGGACGAGTAGCGACACGACAATCAGCGCGACAAACGCGACGTAATACATCCGCAGCGGCGTGCCGACGTCGAGCCCGACCAGCGTCGGCCGGTGCAGATGCACGCCCTGGTCGCCCCCGGTCAGCGTGTCCCAGACCAGCGCGACCTGGTCGATCGCAATGCCATAGCCGAAGGTCACGATGCCCAGATAGTGGCCTCGCAGCCGCGCCGCCGGGAAACCAACGACGAGGCTCGCGACGCCCGCGAGCATTCCCCCGGTGAGCATGCCGCCCAGCAGTCCAAGCCCGAAGCGCTGGTTGAGGATCGCCGCAGTGTAGGCGCCGACGGCGAAGAACCCGCTGTGGCCAAGCGAAATCTGGCCGCTACGCCCCATCAGCAAATCGAGGCTCAGTGCGACGATCGAATAGATGAAGAATTCGGAGACGACAAACAGCCAGTACACCTGCCGCTGGCCGATCAGTTGCAGCACGATCGGCAGCAGTGCGCCCGCGAGCAAGGCCCCAGCCGTGAGTTTGTTGCGCAGCACGTCGAACGCTCCCGGAACTTCTCGTGCGTTGTCTACACCTTCTCCACCAGCTTGCGGCCGAACAGGCCGTCAGCTGAACGTACAGCGCCGGCAACAAGAGCCCGAACACGATCGACATCGCAAGTTGCGGAGCCAGGAAGGCGTCGATCAGGTTCACGATGACACCCACCAGGAGGCCTC
>CAVPBR010000020.1:0-112085 GCA_963701885.1 uncultured beta proteobacterium | reverse complement strand
GGCATTCGGTGCGCAGCCCTCCAGCGCACCTGCGCCTTCGGGCGCATCAACTTCAGGCGGAACAGCTCCCGCAGATACGGGGAATTCGCCAGCCACGCAGGAACCCGAAGCACCGGATTCCTCGTCCGGCCCCGGCGAACAGGACCGCACCGCGAAGGCACTGCAGAAGGCGTTCGGCGACACGAAGCCGGCCGACGGGAAGTAGCGATCGGCGCACGGCAGGGCGCTGCGCGCGACTTCGTCGCTGGCGCAGGTTCATCGCCGTCGCGGGTGGCGCGACGAGCGAGCCCGACAGGAACATCAAAGGCAGGATGTCCTCGAGCGACGTCGCGCCGGGCACCCGCCGGCAGGCGGTTGCGGACGACCGGGCGCCGTGCACGCCACAACCGGCGCTCCCGCGGAACCGATACGCACCGCCGCCGGCCCCTCGCGTTACCTCTTCAGGCGCGCCGCCGCAATCATGAAATTGTCGAAGCGATTCTCTGCGACCTGGAACCACGAGATCTCGTCATTGCGGAACTTCATCCAGGGCTCGTACACCTTCCTGAACTTGGCATTCTTTTCCGCGATCTCGCCGTAGACTTCCGTCGTCGCCTTGTAGCACGCGGCCATGATCTCGTTGGAGAACGGCAGGAGCTTGACGCCGGCGCCGATCAGCCGCTTGAGCGCTGCGGGATTGAGCGCGTCGTACTTCGCCTGCATGTCGACCAGCGCTTCGGAACAAGCTGACTGGAGAACCGACTGGTAATCCTTCGGCAGCGCTTCGTAGGCCTTGGCATTGACGAACAGGTCGAGCTCGGCCTGGCCCTCCCACCACCCCGGGTAGTAGTAGTACTTGGCGACCTTGTAGAGCCCGAGCTTCTCGTCATCGTAGGGACCAACCCATTCGGCCGCGTCGATCGTACCCTTTTCGAGCGCGGGATAGATATCGCCGCCGGGGATCTGCTGCGGCACGAGGCCGAGCCGTTGCAATGGCAGGCCCCCTGTGCCGCCGATGCGCATCTTCAATCCCTTGAAGTCGCTGACCGTGTTGATCGGCTTGCGGAAGAACCCCCCCATCTGCGCCCCGGTGTTGCCAGCCGGAAAATTGATGATGTTGTAGTCCCTGAAGAACTCGCGCATCAGTTCCAGACCGCCGCCGTGGAACATCCAGGCGTTCTGCTGGCGCGAATTCATTCCGAACGGGATGGTGCAGGCGAAGGCGAACGTCGGGTCCTTGCCAAAGAAGTAATACGCCGCGGTGTGGGCGCACTCGATGGTCGCGTTTTGCACCGCGTCGACGACGCCGAACGCCGGGACGATCTCGCCGCCGGCAAACGTCTGGATCTGGAACCGGTTGTTGGTCGATGCAGCGACGCGCTTGCTGATCAGATCCGCGCCACCGAAGAGCGTATCCAGGCTGCGCGGAAAGCTCGAAGCCATCCGCCATTTGACTTCGGGCGCGGCTTGCGCGAACGCCGGAGCCGAGCCCGCAGCCAGGATGCCGGCAAGGCCAGCGTGCTTGATGAACGAACGACGCTCCATCGCGAATCTCCTCACATTGAATGATGACGAATGTGCCGATGACGCTGCGGACCGCTGTCGCGCGGCTCGCGCCCGAATTTCCTCCCTTTCGGCCACCCCGGCGTTCAAACAAGGTCGGCCCGGCAAGCCGGCCGATTCTAGCAGGTCACGCAAACCGCACAGCGGAGCCGCTGGCGCTTGCGGGCCGGAGGCAGGTTCAAGACCCTTTGGGTATATTCACGCGCTGAGCTTGCGCACGGCGTTGAAACTGGTCCAAGTCCAGCCGGTCTGGCGCTCGAGGGTGTTGGTGAGGCGAATGAGGTAGCGCGCGCTGCCGGTGTCGAGCTCGACCATCCCCCCGGGGGAAAAGCGGTCGTCGGGACCGATCAGGCTGCGCTGCGATACCTGGCGATTCTCGGGGACCGCCGGCAGGTAGATGCCGAAGAAAGGGCGGTCCTGCACGCCGCGGGAGGCGTCGACCGGCGCGGCCCAGCCGCGCATCAGCACCCGCACGAGCCGGCGCGCGATAATGTGCACGCCGACAGTCATTTCATCGACCTGCTGGCGCTGCATGCGCCGGACGACGCCCAGCGTCCAGTACTCGTCGTCCTTGACCGCGAGCAGTTCGCCCAGACGCGCCGGGGCTTCTTTGGCAGGTGCCATCAGCCGGAACCCGGTCTCGCTGCGATCGACCATCTTCCAGCGCGAACCCCGCACCCGGCGCTCGATCGACGCCGGGTTGATGCCGGGATTCATCAGGGTCGCCTCATCATAGCTCGACACCACCCCGGGAGTGCGTGCTGCATCGGGGAGACGGTCGATCTCCGCGATCGCCCGCACCAGCGCGTGCAGTCCGCTGACGACGCGCACGTGCTCGTCGGCGGCGTAGCGCGTCGCGCGCGGCGCATGGGCGATCGCGTCCGGTCCGTAGAGCGAAGCGAGCCGCATCAGCAGCAGCCGCTGTTCGCGCGGAGGCAGCTCGCCCGCTGGCGTCGTGACTTCGTCGCGTTCGGGCAACCAGCGCAGACGCTCGACGATTCGCGCGTAAAGCCGCCCGGTATCGATGTACAACACCTGCCCCCCCGCCGGGCGCTTCTCGCGCCTGCGCAAGCCGTTCTGGCTCGCCACGTCGACGAAGAAGCCTGCCGCTTCCTGGGGGATCGGCGTCAATTCGAGCGCGGGCGCCCACTCGTCGATTTGCCTCGCAACCCACTCGACCTGGTCGGGGGTGAAGTTCCCCGAATCGAGGCGCATCAGCAGGAGCGTGTTCAGGTACACCTGCTCGAGGAACACGCCAGTGCTCGCGAACCGCCCCGGGCCCAGCGCGAGCTGCTCGCGTTGCCAGGACCGGGCGCGACCGAGCTCGTAGACCTCGTGGAATTCCCGCCACTGCGCGGGAATCCAGTGGCTGTAGCGGAACAGCCTGAACTTGCCGTCGAGGCCCTTGTAATGGGCAAGTCGCACGAGCGCCCAGGGCAATACCGCGCGCCAGCGGCGATTCTCCGGGTGCGGAAAGCCCACGGTCAATGCGTGCTGGTAGGCGGCGACGAAGGCTTTGACGAGGTCGAACACCGCATGCCAGAGGCGTGACTCGACGGTAGAGCTCTTCTGATAGTTGACGGTGTATTGCCGCGTGAGGTCGGCAATGACCGGCTCGATGCGCGCGTCGAGCTTCAGCAGCGCCTCGACCTGCTGCACCTTCGCCGGCTTTCTGGTTCCCGGAAAGTTCCCGACCAGTTCGAGCGCCAGCCGCTGCACCTCGAGCACGTCGTTGCGCGGAAGCCTTGCGATCCAGCGGCGCGCGAGCTTCGCATTGCGCAGCGGGTCCTTGAGCTGGCGGACCCAGTCCACGAGCGGCTCGATCATCGCAACGCCAGCGTGACCCGGAGCGCGCAGAGAGTCATCCGCCGGCGACGGTCATGCGTGCGATCAGCATCGAGCCGACGTGCCGCGAACCGCGCGCGTCGACGTCGCTTCCCAGCGCAACGATGTCACGGAACATCTGCTTCAGGTTGCCGGCGATCGTGATCTCCTCCACCGGATAGGCGATCTCACCGTCTTCGACCCAGAATCCCGCCGCGCCGCGCGAATAGTCGCCGGTGACCGGATTGACGCCCTGCCCGAGCTGCTCGGTCACGAACAGGCCGCGTCCCATGCGCCGCAGGAGCGACGCAAGATTCTCGTTGCCGGGCAGCACCAGGTTGTGCGCGCCGCCGGCGTTCCCCGTCGATTGCAGCCCGAGCTTGCGCGCCGAATAGCTGCCGAGGAAGTAATCCTGGAGCACTCCGCTGGCGACGACTTGCCGCGGCGCGGTCGTCACGCCTTCGCTGTCGAATGGTGCGCTGCCTCGCGCCCGCGGCAGGTGCGGCTCTTCGCGCAGGTTGACCAGCGGCGCGAAGACCTGCGTGCCTTTCGAGTCGAGCAGGAACGACGACTTGCGATACAGGCTCCCTCCCGAGACCGCATGGACGAACGCGCCCAGCAGGTCGGCCGCCTCCGGCGCCTCGAACAGCACCGGGCATTGCAGCGTGCCAATCTGGCGCGCCCCGAGCCTGCGCAGCGTCCGCTCACCGGCAATGCGTCCAACCTCGGCCGCCGACATCAGGTCCTCCGGCGCACGCGCAGCGCTATACCAGTAGTCGCGTTGCATCGCGCCGTCCGCTTCGCCGATGACCGAGCAGTCGAGGTGATGACGCGAGCTGCGATAGCCGCCGAGAAAGCCCAGGGAGTTGGCGTAGACGAACTCCGATTCACCGCGCGAAACACTCGCGCCCTCGGTATTGGTGAGCCGCCGGTCGACGGCGAGTGCCGCGGCTTCGGTCGCACGGCCGAGCTCGATTGCTGCGTCGACGTCGAGATCCCAGGGATGATAGAGATCGAGGTCGTGCCAGGACTTCGCCAGCCGCTCGGCATCGGCGAGTCCTGCCGCCGGATCTTCAGCGGTGTAGCGCGCAATGGCGATCGCCTTGTCGACTGCGGCATGGAGCGCGTCGGCGGCGAAGTCGGCCGTGCTCGCGTGGCCGCGATGTCGTCCGAGATAGACGGTGACGCCGATTCCCTTGTCGCGATGGTATTCGATCGTCTCGACCGCTCCCTTGCGCACGCCGACGGACTGGCCGATTGCCTGCGATATCTCGGTTTCGGCCGCACTCGCCCCCGCGCTTCGCGCCCGCGCAAGAATGGTTTCGGCAATACGCTCGAGCGTCCGCGTCGAGACGGGGAAGCGCGAACCGTGCTCGCGTCCTGCAGCAGGCTGCGCAGCTTCGGCCGTATTGACTGCAGGCATCGATGCGCTCATCGCAGCGCCTGGAGGTTGGAATGTCGGGGAACCACGCGTCGGATGAGCGCCATCGGTGTCCGCGTGACGTGGGTCTCGGCTATCATAGCAAACGCTCGCAAATAGCCGCCAAAAATCCGGGACGCACCACGTTTTCCCGGACTGCTTCGATCACGTGCCCCGCGCTTTGCCCACCGCCGGCCCACACCAGGCATCGCCCCTCGCGGACGCGTCGGGCGACGTGTTCTCGAAGACCCGACGCAAGGAGGCGATGCGCGAACTGCAGGATCTCGGGCAGGCGCTCCTCGGGCTCGATCCCATCCGCCTCGCCGCGCTGGGACTGCCCGAGCGACTGGCCGACGCGATCGCGCTCGCGAGGAAGCTCAACAAGCACGAGGCGCGACGCAGGCAGATGCAGTACATCGGCCGGTTGATGCGCGACGTCGATCCCGAGCCGCTGCGTGCCGCGCTCGCAACGGGAACCTCCGGCACCGCAGCCCAGCGTGCGCAGTTTGCGAACCTCGAGCGCTGGCGCGACCGGATACTCGACGACCCGCAGGGACTGGACGCGTTTTCAGCCGCATATCCCGCGGCACCGCGCGCTGCACTGGCGGCGCTGGTGACCGACGTACGCGCCGAGCGCATGCGCGCCGTGCCGCCGCGAAAATCCCGTGAACTGTTTCGCGAGATCAAGCGCATCATCGACCAATCTGCAACAGCCGTGTGAGAGCGCCATGACTGACGACTCGCTGCTGATTGGCCTGGTGTCCATTTCCGACCGTGCATCCTCGGGGGTGTATGCGGATCAGGGCGTGCCCGGTCTCAGGTCCTGGTTCGAGGCCGCGATGAAGTCGCCGTGGCGAATCGAATCCCGGCTGATTCCCGACGAGCAGCCGGTGATCGAGCGCGCCCTGGTCGAGCTCGTTGATGTCGTCCGCTGCCAGCTCGTGCTGACCACCGGAGGCACGGGTCCCGCCCCGCGCGACGTGACCCCGGAAGCGACGCTTGCGGTCGCGCACAAGGTCTTGCCCGGATTCGGCGAGCAGATGCGCCAGGTGAGCCTGCGCTACGTTCCAACGGCAATCCTGTCGCGGCAGGTGGGCGTTATCCGCGGCAGTGCACTGATCCTGAATCTTCCGGGTCAGCCGAAGGCGATCAAGGAAACTCTCGACGGCGTGTTCCCTGCCGTGCCGTATTGTCTCGACCTGATTGGCGGTCCGTACGTCGAGACGCACGAGGGCGTCTGCAAGGCGTTCAGGCCGAAGTCGGCGATCCGCTCACCGGTGGGCAACACGTAGCTGGACGCGATGCGCGCCACGCCGTTCCCGAACCAGCCGCCGCCGTTCGAGGGACACAACCTGTTCGCGATCCACCCCGCGCTGCGCGCGGCGGTGGAGTGCGCCAGTGCCGGTTGGGCGCTGCCGCAATTGAACGCGTGGGGCGCAACGCTGGGCAGCGCAGCAACTGCGGGGCTCGCCGACGCCGCGAATCGCCACCCGCCCGTGCTGCGCAGCCATGACCGCCGCGGCGAGCGCATCGACGCGGTGGAGTTTCATCCGGCCTGGCACGAGTTGATGCGCCTGGCGATGAGCGCAGGCGAGCATTGCGCGCCGTGGCGTGATCCGCGGCCCGGCGCACAGACGGCGCGCGCTGCGATGTACTACCTGCACGCGCAGGTGGAAAACGGCACGCAGTGCCCATTGACGATGACCTTTGCATCGTCGCCAGTCCTGGCGCGCCATGCCGCGACGCTTCCCGATGGCGCAAACTGGCTGACACGCGTCCATGGCACCGAATACGACCCGCGCGACCTGCCGGCGGCCGCCAAGCGCTCGGCGCTTATCGGCATGGGCATGACCGAACGCCAGGGCGGCTCGGACCTGCGTGCGAATCTCACCTCGGCCGAAGCGCAGGGCGACGGCACCTGGCGGATCACCGGCCACAAATGGTTCTTCTCGGCGCCGCAGTGCGACGCGCATCTCGTGCTCGCGCGGACCGGCGCCGGCATCGGTTGCTTCCTGATGCCGCGCATCGCGCCCGACGGTACACGCAATGCCATTCGCATCCAGCGGCTGAAAGACAAGCTCGGCAATCGTTCCAATGCGTCGTCGGAGGTCGAATTCGACGCCGCGCTGGCATGGCCGCTGGGCGACCCGGATCACGGCATCGCGACGATCCTCGAAATGGTCCAATTCACGCGCCTCGATTGCGTGATCGGCAGCGCGGGCATCATGCGCGGCGCGCTCACCTGGGCGCTCAACCATGCCGCGAACCGGATCGCCTTCGGCGCGCGCCTCATCGAGCAGCCGCTGATGGCCGCGGTGCTCGCCGACCTCGCCCTCGAGAGTGAATCGGCGCTGCTGCTCGCGCTCCAACTCGCGTCCGCCTGCGAGGCCGATGCGCCGGCGCAGGCGCGCGCCGCTGCGCGAATCGCCGCACCCGCGGCGAAATACTGGGTGTGCAAGCGTGCGCTCGCCGTAACCGGCGAAGCGATCGAGGTGCTGGGCGGCAACGGCTACATCGAGGAAACGCCGCTGGCGCGCCTCTACCGCGAGGCGCCGGTGAACTCGATCTGGGAGGGTTCGGGCAACGTCGTATGCCTCGACATCGGCCGCGGCGCACGCAAGGAGCCGGCGGCAGTTGATGCTCTTCTTTCCCAACTGCGCGCCGCGCGAGGCGCCAACGCGCACTTCGACGCTTACGTCGACGGGCTCGAGCCGATGCTTGGGGCGGCCCACGATCCCGCGAATGCGCGCCGGGTCGCGCAGGCCATCGCACTCGCGGTGTCCGCCGCCGCGCTGATCCGGAATGCGCCGGACTTCGTGTCCGACGCATTCTGCGCAACGCGGATCGCGCCCGATGTCTTCACCGGTGCGGCGTTCGGAACACTTCCCCGCAGCGTCGACTCGGCGCGGATCCTCGCACGCGCGCTGGAACCATGGAGTGGATGATCACGCTCCCTTGGCTCGCGCCCGCTCCTCCTCGTAGCGCTTGGTGCAATCGCGGCCGATCGCGTACGCGCCCAGAACTGCACCCGAGCGATCCTTCACCAGTCCGAACGAAAGGTCGACGTAGATCTTGCTGCCATCCTTCTTCACCGACCGTGTCGTCAGCACCCGATCGCCATTCTTCGTGTGGCCGCTCTCGAGGGCGCGGTCGAAGGCCTCCCAGTGCGCCGTACGCAGCCGCTCAGGGATGATGATGTCGAGGTTGTTGCCGAGCACGTCAGCCGCGAGGTGGCCGAAGATCACCTCGGCCCCGCGATTCCAGAGACGGATCGCTCCATCGGGGCCGGCGAAGATGATGGCCTCACCCGCCTGGGCCACAATGGCCGTCGACACCCTGTCCAGAAACTCGTCTGTCATCCGACATTCCCTTTGCGAGCCGCGCTCGCGCAAGCGGCGTCGCCATTATCGCGCAATCGCGACGTGGCGATGAAGCTCAACATCCTCTCCGACTTGCACTTGAGCCTCGGCGCGCTGCCCATTCCGGACAACGACGCCGATGTGGTCATTCTCGCGGGAGATCTCGCGCGTCCTGCGCAGGCAGTCGAGTGGGCGCGGTCGATCGCGAAACCGGTGCTTTATGTGGCCGGCAACCACGAGTTTTATGGCGGCAGTATCTCCGGCACCACGAATGCACTCCGCGACCTCTGCGCCGGAACCCGCATCCGCTATCTCGACGACGACGAGATCGTCATCGACGCAGTCCGCTTCCTGGGCACCACGCTGTGGACCGACTTCATGCTCTTCGGCGAAGGCGCAAAGCGCATCGCGGCCATGCAGGAAGGACAGCGCTTCATGCGCGACTTCAGCCGAATCCGCGAAGACGACGATTCCGGCGCACCGTTCTCGCCCGCCGGTTCTGCAGCGCGCTTTGCCCGCCATGCCGCGTGGCTCGAGAGCCGGCTCGCCGTGCCTGCCGACGGCCCGACGGTGGTGATCACCCATCACGCGCCGTCGCCACGAAGCGTTCATCCGCGATTCGCGGGGTCGCTACTCAATGCCTGCTTCGTCTCCGACGCCGAGCACCTGATCGACGGCAGCCGGACACGCCTGTGGATCCACGGGCACACGCATGACAGCTTCGACTACATCGTCAACGGAACACGGGTGGTCTGCAATCCTCGCGGTTATGCGCGCAATGGCGTCAACGAGAATCCGCGCTTCGACCCGGACTTCGTGGTCGAGATCTGATCGACCGCAGCGTCACGCATGGGCGCGCTCTGCGCTGTCGCCGGCGGGATCCTGCCGATAGAAGCGCACGAACTCGTGA
Source organism: uncultured beta proteobacterium (assembly GCA_963701885.1). GTDB lineage: Bacteria > Pseudomonadota > Gammaproteobacteria > Burkholderiales > Casimicrobiaceae > VBCG01. Next base: position 103,030 of record CAVPBR010000020.1, on the reverse strand, counting down.
TAGACCTCGAGGTATTCGCGCTGCAACAGCCGCGGCTCGGCGAAGAACACCTCTGACAGCACGGCGAAGAACTCCCCCGGATTCTCCGCGGCATAGGGATCGATCGCGGTGTTCTCGTCGCGGAGGACACGCTTGCAAAAATCGGCGTAGGCCGCGCTCATGGTCTGTTGCCACGCCTCACGCGACATCTCTTCGTGCAGCGGCGGGCAGCCGTTGGCGTCGCCGTCGCGCATGTCGATCTTGTGCGCGAACTCGTGGATGACGAGGTTCATCTGCGCGTCTTCCCAGCGAGTGGAGGCCTCGACATCGGGCCAGGACAGCACCACCGGCCCGCGCGGCATCGCTTCACCCGCGAGCGGTGTCTGGCTGCGGTGAACCACCCCGGCATCGTCTTCCCAGTCCCAGCCCGGTACAAACTCGTCCGGATAGACGATGACGTTCTCGAAGCCCTCGTACCAGCCAAGATCGAGTTCCAGCACCGGCACGCAAGCCTGGATGGCGATCAGCGTCCGTTGCGGCGGCGTGACCTCGTGGCCCTGGGCGCCGACGATGCTCTTGGCGTCGAGGAACAGCACGCAGAACTCGCGCAGCCGCGCAATCTCCGCGGGTGTGTAGCGGGCGAGAAACGGCAGAGCGCGGCAGGCATCGTCCCACAGCGCAGTGGGCAGGCTGGAACGGCGCAGCACGCGCTGCCTGCGGTAGCGCTTCAGTGCCGCAAAAAACGCCATCAGCCGGCGGGCGGATCGAGCGCAACCGGGTCCGGCTCGTCGTCGACGTCGATCACGCGGCCCGTCTCACCGGTAAGCAGGCGCTCGGCCTCACCTTCGGGCAGCGCCTCGACGTCTCGCAGCTTGCGCGCGATCGTCGTGCTCTTGCGCCCTGCTTCGTCGAGCGTCCTGCCCACTTGATCGAGCCTTTCCTTGGTCTTCGCGAGGATCTCGCCGAAGCGCCCGAACTCGGTCTTCACGGCACCCAGAACCCGCCACACCTCGGTCGAGCGCTTCTCGATGGCAAGCGTTCTGAAGCCGAGTTGCAGGCTGTTGAGCATCGCTGCAAGGTTGGTCGGTCCGGCGAGCGTCACGCGGAAATCGCGCTGCAGCACGTCCGTCAGTCCCGGGCGGGACGAGCGCCTCCGCGAACAGCCCCTCGGTCGGAACGAACAGGATCGCGAAATCGGTCGTGTGCGGCGGCTCGACGTACTTGTTGCGGATCTCCTTCGCCTGTAACTTGAAGAACTGCTCCAGTGCCTTGCGGCTCGCCTCCACTGCGACCGGATCCGCATTTTCGACCGCGTCCTGAAGGCGCTGCCAGTCCTCGAGCGGGAACTTGGCGTCGATCGGCAGCCAGCACGGCGTGCCGTCATCGCTGTGACCGGGAAGCTTCACCGCGTACTCGACCCGCTCGTTCGATCCCGGTCGGGTCGCAACGTTCTGCGCGTACTGTGCCGGCTGCAGGAGGTCGGCGAGCAGCGTGCCAAGCTGCACTTCGCCCCAGGTACCGCGCGTCTTGACGTTGGTCAGCACGCGTTTCAGGTCCCCGACGCCCGCAGCGAGCACCTGCATCTCACCCAGACCCCGGTGCACCTGTTCGAGCCGCTCCGACACGTGCTTGAACGACGCGCCGAGGCGCTGTTCGAGGGTCGTTTGCAGCTTTTCGTCGACCGTCGCGCGCATCTGGTCGAGCTTGTGCGCGTTTTCCTGGCGCAGCAGGTCGAGCCGCTCCTCGAGCGTCTTGCGCAGCACCTCGTGCCGCGCCTCGAACGACTGCGCCATTTGCCCGATGCCTTGCTGCTGCCGGGCGAGCGCCGCGGCGAGCTCCTCGCGCAGCCGCGTGCCGGCAGCCGCGTTCTCGTCACGCGCGGTTGCAAGGTCGCCGCGGACATCGCGCTCATGGTCCGCCGCGCGGCGGACGAAGGCGTCGAAGTGCCCACGCTGTGCTGCGGCGTCGCGCGCATCGGTATCGCGTTCGCGCGCCAGCGCACCGACTCGAAGCGTAATCACGATGCCGATCACGACCAGCGCCACCAGCAGAGCGAACGCCGCAACGACCAGAACAACCTGCATTTCCGCCATGCCGCCGAGTCTAGCAGCCCGTCAAACGCACACCATCCGTGGCGTCATGCGGCAGCAGCGCGCGCCTCGAGCGCAAGCAGCGCGAAGCTCGCAAGCCAATGTTCGCCGGCGTAGTCGCCGCTCGCGAGTCCCTGCCAGCCGGCAGCAAGATGCCGGTCCGAGGCGTCGCGTAACGCACGCAGGCGCGAGTCGCCCGTCGGCAACGCCGCGCCGATGGTCGCGTAGCACCACGCCCGCGACAGGTTCAGGCCGTCGAGATGAACGATCTGCGGGTCAGTGCGGTCGGCAACGCTCACCGGCAGCGATAACGGGCGCGCCTCACCCGCCGCGAAGCCGGGCAGGAACGCGTCGAGCCAGTCGGCGAATGCTACGGGTACCAGCACCCGGCTCATCAGCGCGGCCTCCATCAGCGACGGCGAAAGGAAATCCGCGCCTGATGGCTCCCAGCGCGCAGGGGCATCGCGATCGGCAGCAAACCACGCCCGTGCAGTCGCCTCGCATTGCCGCTCCAGCTCGCCGTGATGCAAAGCCCGCGAATAATCGATCGCGAAGGCGAGCCCGAACGCGCTGTTCGCATGCATGCCGTGCCGGATCGGGTAGCCGGCGCGCGGCGAGGTAGGCGAGGAAGCGTAGCGCGAAGGCCCGGGCGAGCGGCGCCAGCGCGCGTCGACCAGCGCTGCCCCTGCGGATCGTCGTGCCGCGACAACTCGGCGGCGAGCTTCAACAGCCACGCCCAGCCGTAGGTCCGCTCGAACGATTGGCTGTGCGCCCGCGCGAGGTACGCAAGCTCCGCGGCGATCGGCTCGGGCGCCAGGCGCGCGGTCGAGCAGCGCATCGACGTCACGCAAGGATTCGAGACCGGGGCATGCCCGCCGGATACGTGCGAGCAGCCAGTGCATGTGCACGCAGGAATGCCAATCGTAGCTGCCGTGGAACGCGGGATGGAGCGCCGATGGAGTCGCCGCGTCCGCGGCGCCGGCGAGGACATGGTCGAGCTTCGCCGGATACTCGGTTACGATGTTGGAAAGCGCCTGCGCGACAAAGCGCTGCGCGGTTTCGCGGTCGAGCCCCTGGATCAAGTGAGCCCCCGGATTTCGCCTCAGGCCGCTTCACGGCTTGCGCGCTTGCGCTCGTGCTCCTTCAGGTGGCGCTTGCGGATGCGGATCGACTTCGGTGTCACTTCGGCGAGCTCGTCGTCGGCGATGAACTCGACCGCATACTCGAGCGTCAGGGCAATCGGCGGGGTCAGCAGGATCGCGTCGTCCTTGCCGGACGCGCGGACATTGGTGAGCTTCTTGCCCTTGATCGGATTGACGACCAGGTCGTTGTCGCGGCTGTGGATGCCGATCACCATGCCTTCGTAGAGCTTGTCGCCGGGCGACACGAACATTCTTCCGCGCTCCTGCAGCTTCCACAGCGCGTAGGCGACGGCATCGCCGTCCTCCTGCGACACCAGCACGCCGTTGCCGCGCTCGGGAATGTCGCCTCTCACCGGCGCATAGTTGTCGAACACGTGGCTCATCAGGCCGGTACCGCGGGTCAGGTTCATGAATTCGCCCTGGAAGCCGATCAGCCCCCGGGCCGGAATCCGGTAGTCGAGGCGCGTGCGGCCCTGGCTGTCGGATTCCATGTTCCCGAGCTCGCCGCGGCGCGCGCCGAGCGCTTCCATCACGGCGCCCTGGTGCCGCAACTCGACGTCGACCGACAGTGCTTCCCAGGGCTCGCAGACCTCGCCGCCGATCTCGCGGGTCACCACGCGCGGCCGCGACACCGCCAGTTCGTAGCCTTCGCGGCGCATGTTCTCGATCAGGATCGTCAGGTGCAGCTCGCCGCGCCCGGATACCAGGAAGGCGTCGGTGTCGGCAGTTTCGTCGACGCGCAGCGCCATGTTGGTGAGGAGCTCGCGCGCCAGGCGGTCGCGCAGGTTGCGCGAGGTCACGTACTTGCCTTCGCGTCCGGCAAGCGGCGACGTGTTCACCTGGAAATACATCGACAGCGTCGGCTCGTCGACCGCGATCGGCGGCAGCACCTCGGGGTGCTCGACCGAAGCCAGCGTGGTGCCGATCTTGAGTTCCTCGATCCCGGTGACGAGCACGATGTCGCCTGCGGCGGCGCGTTCGACCGGGACCCGATTCAAGCCCTCGAACATGAATATCTGGCCGATGCGCGCGCGCGCCGGCAGCTCCCCGTCCGCGAAAGCGCGCGGTCGAGTATTGCGACTTCCTGGCCCGCGACGAGGCTGCCGCGCCGGATCCTTCCGATGCCGAGGCGACCGACATAGCTCGAGTAATCGAGCGCGCTCACCTGGAACTGCAGCGGCGCATCCACCTCACCGGCCGGTGCGGGGACATGGGCGAGGATCGTCTCGAACAGCGCTCGCATGTCGGTGCCGGCGGCGCCCGTCTTTGCAACGCCGACGTCGAGCGTCGCCCAGCCGTTCAGCGCCGACGCGTAGACCACCGGGAAGTCGAGCTGGGCGTCGTTCGCACCCAGCCGGTCGAACAGGTCGAAGGTCTGGTTGACCACCCACTCGGGGCGCGCGCCCGGGCGGTCGAGCTTGTTGACGACGACGATCGGGCGCAGTCCCAGCGCAAGCGCCTTGAGCGTGACAAAGCGGGTCTGCGGCATCGGGCCCTCGACGGCGTCGACCAGCAGCAGGACCCCGTCGACCATCCCCAGCACGCGTTCGACCTCGCCGCCGAAGTCGGCATGGCCCGGCGTGTCAACGATGTTGACGTGGGTGATGGCGCCGCCATTCGCATAGCGGATGGCGCAGTTCTTGGCGAAGATCGTGATGCCGCGCTCGCGTTCGATGTCATTGCTGTCCATCATCCGCTCGCCCACGTGCTGGTGCTTCGCGAACGTGCCGGCCTGCACCAGCAGCTTGTCGACGAGCGTCGTCTTGCCGTGGTCGACGTGGGCGATGATCGCGATGTTGCGCAGGTCGTTGCGAAGCTTGGTCATGCGGCGCGCGGGTTAAAGCCTTCCATTATAGGACCCCCGTTCGGGTCCTCGCTACAAAAATTTGAAAAATCCGTGACTTACGGTATAATCTCGATTTCGGGCGGCCGTTCCGGTCACCGCCCACGAGCGCGGCGCCAATATCGGTGCCGGTGCCTTCAATCCGCAGCAACGACATTCCGCTGCCTGGACCGGAAACCGCCAAGTGCGGTAGGCCGCGCACCAGGAGCAATACATGCACGCAACGAGCTTTACCGAGCTCGGCTTGCGGCCCGAGATCCTGCGGGCCGTGACCGAGGCCGGTTACACCACGCCTACGCCGATCCAGGTGCAGGCGATTCCCGAAGTGCTGGCCGGCCACGACGTCATGGGCGGCGCGCAAACCGGCACCGGCAAGACCGCCGGCTTCGCCCTCCCGATCCTGCATCTGCTTGCGCAATACGCGAACACCAGTCCCTCTCCCGCGCGTCATCCGGTTCGCGCGCTGATCCTTGCGCCGACGCGCGAGCTCGCGATCCAGGACGAGGAGGCGATCAAGGACTACGGCAAGTACACGAACCTGCGTTCGACCTGCGTGTTCGGCGGTGTTGACATCCGCCAGCAGTTGGCGATCGTCCGCGGTGGCGTGGAGATTCTCGTCGCGACTCCGGGACGCCTGCTCGATCACGTCGAGCAGAAGAGCGTCAATCTCGGGCAGGTCGGGATTCTCGTGCTCGACGAAGCCGACCGGATGCTCGACATGGGCTTCATTCCCGACATCAAGCGGATCATGGCGTTGCTGCCCCCGGCGGCAAAGCGGCAGAACCTGTTGTTCTCCGCAACGTTCTCCAACGAGATCAAGAAGCTCGCCGATGAGCTGCTGAACGCGCCGAGGCTGATCGAAGTCGCGCGACGCAATACCGCGGCCGAGACGGTGTCGCAGAGCGCCTACAAGCTACCGCAGGAAGCCAAGCGCGCATTTCTCGCCCACCTCGTCAGGTCGCGCAACATCTGGCAGGTGCTGTGTTTCGTGCGCACCAAGCACGGCGCATCGCGGCTCGCGCGCCAGCTCGAGCGCGACGGCCTCGCGACCTCGGCGATCCACGGCGACAAGACGCAGGCGGCCCGGCTCGAGGCACTGGCGAAATTCAAGGACGGCAAACTGCAAATCCTGGTCGCGACCGACGTTGCGGCGCGGGGCCTCGACATCGACGACATGCCGCTGGTCGTCAACTACGAGCTGCCGCATGTCCCCGAGGATTACATTCACCGCATCGGCCGCACCGGTCGCGCCGGCGCGACCGGTGAAGCGGTATCACTAGTCGCCCCCGAGGAAGAGAAATACCTGGCCGAGATCGAGAAGTTGCTGAAGAAGAAGGTGCCCATCGCGCCGCTGGATGGATTCGACGTCGCGGCAGTCTCGTCCGGCCCGGTACGCGCCGAGAAAACCGCCGTGGGCCCGCGTGAGCGGCGCGAACCGCGCAGCGCGGCTTCGGCGAATGGCCGCAGCGGCAATGGCGCAAACGGCCACGCTGCCAGCCGCAGCGCGCCCGGCGAACCAAGTAGCCCGCGCGGCGAACCACGTAGCCCGCGCGGCGATAGCGTCCGTTGGGGCGATGCACGTCGCGCCGAGCGCGAAGCGGCCTACGCGAAGAATCCCGACCAGCCGTCCATCAATGGCGCAAACGCGGGCTTCGCTCCGGGGCACGCGCACATTCAAGCTACGCGACGGGCGAAGCCGGTCGCCGCGCTGTTGCAGAGACCCAGCGCAGGGGAGCCCGAAGGCGCGTAAAGGCGCGCGCGACCCGTTCAGTCGTACCTATTTCTTGAACAAGTCGACGCTGATGAGCTCGACGGGCTCGCTGCCCTTGTTCTCCACCCAATGGTCGACATCGGTCGACTCCGTGATCACCTCGCCTGGCCCGTACGTCCGATCGGACGCGCCCTTGCGGTGCTCGAGCACGCTGCCCTTGAGCACGTAGGTCAGCGCTGGGCGCTGTGCGTGGCTGTGGAAGGCGGCCACACCACCGGGTCCAAGATTGATCTGCCGGATGCGCATCTGCCGTCGGTCGAAGTCGTTCAGCCCTTGCTTCGAGAGATCCAAGCTGGAGAGCTGCGATACGCTCACTCCCTTGTCTTCGGTCGGTGGCGCCTGCTGCGCCAGCGCCGTGCCCGCTGCCATACTTATTGCAAGGACCGCCAGAAACCGTGCCGTGTTCATGGTCTCGTTTCTCCTATGGTTTATGGATTGCTAATACCCTGGGTCCACTTACCGCCGGCGAAGCCCGGTAACGATGTCGCTGCAACGAATCCCCGCGGGCCGGGTGCGGAGATCGGCAGGATTATATGCCGCTCGAAATCCTGGCCGAGTACGGTCAATGAGAACGCGCCGAGACTCCGCGTCGCCGCGGCAACGCATGTATTTGGCGCAACGCCCAAGGGTTCGGGATAATGTGCCCGTCACTCGCCTGCTTGCATGCCCGCCTCGTCCGACCCGTCGCTCCCGCCCGCTGCGCCCGCTCTCGCCGTCGAGCGTCTGACCGTTGAATTTGCGACGACGGAGCGCACCGTCACTGCGGTGCGCGACCTGTCGTTCGGCATCGACCGCGGTGAAACCGTCGCGGTCGTCGGCGAATCGGGCTCGGGCAAATCGGTCACGGCACTGTCGATCATGCGGCTGGTCGAATCCGGCGGCGGCAGGATCACCGGCGGACGGATGCTGTTCGCGCGCCCGGGGGACGCGCGGTCCACCGACCTCGCAGCGGTCGACGCCGCGACGCTGCGTTCGATCCGCGGTGCCGAGATCGCGATGATCTTCCAGGAGCCGATGACGTCGCTCAATCCGGTATTCCCGGTCGGCGAACAGATCGCCGAATCGATTCGTCTGCATCAGCGGAAAGACGCCGCGGCGGCACGCGCCGAGGCGCTACGCATGCTCGAGCAGGTCCGCATTCCGGACGCCGGGTCCGTGCGCGACCGCTATCCGCACCAGATCTCCGGCGGCATGCGCCAGCGCGTGATGATCGCGATGGCGCTTTCCTGCCGCCCGGCGCTGCTGATCGCCGACGAGCCGACCACTGCGCTCGATGTGACGATCCAGGCGCAGATCCTGACGCTGATTCGTCTGCTCCAGGATGAACTGCACATGGCGGTGATGTTCATCACTCACGACATGGGAGTTGTCGCCGAAGTCGCGGATCGCGTCGTTGTCATGCACGATGGCATCAAGGTTGAGGAAGGAACGGCCGAATCGCTGTTTGCCGCGCCGACAAAGCCCTATACGCGCACGCTGCTCGCCGCAGTGCCGCGGCTCGGATCGCTGCGCGACGAGGACGCGCCGCGCAAGTTCGCGCTGGACGGCACACCGCGACGCCAACCGCTCGTGCCAGGCCAGCACCGCCGCCGCTCGACGCAGGCCGCCCCTTCCGCTGCTGCGCGTACGAGGTCTCACGACCCGCTTCGATGTCGCGCCGGGATTTTTCGGCCGCGTGCGCCGCCGCGTCCACGCCGTCGAGCACGTGAGCTTCGACCTCGCAGCCGGGGAAACGCTGGCGCTGGTCGGCGAGTCGGGCTGCGGCAAGTCGACGACCGGCCGCTCGCTGCTGCGGCTGGTCGACATTGCGGCAGGAAGCATCGATTTCGATGGCCTCGACATCGCGAAGCTCGGGAAAGCCGCAATTGCGGCCGCTGCGCCGCGACATCCAGATGATCTTCCAGGATCCATTCGCGTCGCTCGACCCGCGGCTCACTGTCGGCTACTCGATCGCCGAGCCACTCTATATTCACGGCGCCGTGGATGGAAGCGATGCGGGAGAGCGCGTGGCCGCGTTGCTGCGGCAGGTCGGGCTCTCCCCTGATCATGCGCGGCGCTATCCGCACGAATTCTCGGGGGGCCAACGACAACGCATTGCGATTGCGCGCGCGCTTGCATTGAGCCCGCGTATCATCGTCGCGGACGAAGCGGTGTCCGCGCTCGACGTGTCGATCCAGGCGCAGATCGTCAATCTGCTGATCGACCTGCAGGCCGAGTTCGGAATCGCCTACCTGTTCATCTCCCACGACATGGCCGTGGTCGAGCGGGTGAGCCATCGCGTCGCGGTGATGTACCTGGGGCAGATCGTCGAGATCGGTCCGCGCCGTGCCGTGTTCGGCGATCCGCGGCACCCGTATACCCGCAAGCTGATGGCTGCGGTGCCGGTTGCAGACCCGGCACAGCGCCGGCGCGGACGCGCGCTATCATCCGACGAAGTCCCGAGCCCGATCCGCGACGTGGGCGACCTGCCGCAGGTTTCTCCGTTGACCGAAGTCGCGCCGGGGCATTTCGTCGCGACGCACCCCGTCGGCGGCGCGTACTGACCCCCAAAAACCGGGACGGACCACGTTTTCCGCGGCAAAACGTGGTCTGACCCTGATTTCTGATTTCGGAGCGCCCATGCTGAAAGCCCTGCTTCGCACCGTGATCGTCGCATTTTCGCTGCTCGGCCTCGGCGCCTCGCCGCGCTCGCGTCGAAGGACGTGGTGTTTGCGGTCGCCTCGACCTTCACGACGACCGATCCCTATGACGCCAACGACACTTTGTCGCAGGCGATGGCCAAGTCGTTCTACGAAGGTCTGTTCGGCTTCGACAAGGACATGAAGCTCATCCCGGTGCTGGCCGAGAGCTACAAGGTGAGCGCTGACGGCCTCGTCTATACGATCAAGCTCAGGCCGGGCATCAAGTTTCAGGATGGCACCGATTTCAATGCCGAAGCGGTCAAGATCAACTTCGACCGGGTGACCAACCCGGACAACAAGCTGAAGCGCTACGGCCTCTACAGCGTCATTGCGAAGACCGAGGTCGTCGACGCGCACACCGCGCGCATCACGCTCAAGGAGCCATTCTCTGCGTTCATCAATGACCTCGCCCATCCTTCGGGTGTGATGATCAGCCCGGCGGCGCTGAAGCAGTGGGGCAGCAAGGGCATTGCGTTCCATCCGGTGGGCACCGGACCCTTCAAGTTCGTCGAATGGAAGCAGCCGGATTACCTCAAGGTCGAGAAATTCGACGGTTACTGGCGCAAGGGTTACCCGAAGGTCGACTCGATCACCTGGCGCTCGGTCGTCGACAATAATTCGCGCGCCGCGTTGATGCAGACCGGCGCCGCCCAGTTCACCTTCCCGGTGCCCTACGAGCTTGCCGGCGTGCTCAGGGCGCGGCACGACTTGGTACTCGTCGCGGCGCCGTCGATCGTGCTGCGCTACCTGTCGATGAATACGCAACAGAAGCCGTTCGACAACCTCAAGGTGCGCGAGGCGATCGCCTACGCGATCAACAAGGAAGCGCTCGCCAAGGTCGCCTTCAGCGGTTACGCGATCCCGGCCGACGGCGTGGTCCCCGACGCGGTCGAATACAGCGTCGAGGCTCGGCCCGTGGCCCTACGACGTCGCGAAGGCGAAGCGGCTGCTCGCCGAGGCCGGGTATCCGAACGGGTTCGAGACCGAACTGTGGTCGGGATACAACTACAGCACCGCACAGAAAGTCTCGGAATTCCTGCAGCAGCAACTGCAGCAGATTGGCATTCGGACCAAGATCACGCTGCTGGAAGCCGGGCAGCGGGTACAGAAGGTCGAGAGCTGGCCGGATCCGAAAACTGCGCCGGTACGCCTGTACTACATCGGCTGGTCGTCGTCGACGGGCGAAGCCGACTGGGCGCTGCGCCCGCTGCTCGACAGCGACTCATGGCCGCCAAAGCTCTTCAACACTGCGTACTACCGCAACGACAAGGTCGACGCCGATATCAAGGCGCACTCGCTACTACCGACAAGGCGCAGAAGGCGCATGCTCTACCGCGACGCGCAACAGCGAATCTGGCACGACGCGCCGTGGGTGCCACTTGTCACCGAGGAGCTGCTGTCTGCACACAGCACGAAGCTCGGCGGCGTTTACGTGATGCCCGACGCCTCGTTCAATTTCACCGACATCAGCCTGAAGTAACGTCGCGACGCGACGATGGGCCGGTACGTTGCCAAGCGGCTCCTCGGCCTGCTGCCGACGCTGCTTCTGGTCGCCTCACTCGTTTTCCTGTTCGTGCATCTCTTGCCCGGTGATCCCGCGCGCCTCGCCGCGGGACCGGACGCGACTCCGGAAACGGTCATGCTGGTGCGCAAGGACCTGGGACTCGACCAGTCGCTGCCGCAGCAGTTCGCGCGCTTCATCGGCGGCGTGCTACGCTGGGATTTCGGCACGTCGCTGAGCACCAAGCGTCCGGTTTCGACCGAGATCGCCGAGCGCTTCATGCCGACGTTCTGGCTGACGCTCTGGAGCATGCTATGGTCGGTGACGCTCGGCATGGCCATCGGCGTCGTGTCGGCGGTATGGCGCAACCGCTGGCCCGATCGCGCCGGCATGACGCTCGCGGTTTCGGGAATCTCGTTTCCGGCGTTCGCGCTCGGCATGGTGCTGATGCAGGTGTTCGCCGTGCAACTCGGCTGGGTGCCGGCCATTGGCAACGACAACTGGCGCAGCTACATTCTGCCGGCGATCACGCTGGGCTCGGCGGTCGCGGCGATCATGGCGCGGTTCACCCGCTCGGCATTCGTCGACATCCTCGGCGAGGATTTTGTCCGCACTGCGCGCGCCAAAGGGCTTGGCGAACGCAGCGTCGTCCTGCGGCACGCACTGCGCAATGCGCTGATCCCGGTCGTCACCATGATGGGGCTGCAGTTCGGCTTCCTGCTCGGTGGCTCAATCGTAGTCGAGAAGGTCTTCAACTGGCCCGGGCTCGGCAGGCTGCTCATCGATGCCGTCGACATGCGCGACTACCCGGTGATCCAGGCCCTGGTGCTGCTGTTCTCGCTCGAATTCATCCTGATCAACCTGGTCGTGGACGTGCTGTACGGTTTCATCAATCCGGCGATCCGCTACCGCTGACGTCAGCCTGCCGCGCAATGTACTTCTTCCGGACATGGCTGCTGCAACCCTGACCACGGCGTCGACCGGCGGCGATACGGGCGTGCGCTCGCCGTGGTCGGAATTCTGGCGCAAGTTCAAGCGCCAGAAGATTGCCCTCGTCGCCGGCGCGTTCGTGATCCTGCTGGTCGCCGTCGCGATCGCCGCGCCGTGGATCGTGCCTTACAACGCGGAGACGTATTTCGACTACGACGCCCTCAACGCACCGCCTTCGTGGGCGCACCTGTTCGGCGTCGACGCGCTGGGGCGCGACATATTCAGCCGCATCCTGATGGGCGCACGCATTTCACTCGCTGCCGGCTTCCTGTCGGTTGTGGCGGGCGCGGTTGTCGGAACCCTGGCGGGGCTTGTCGCAGGCTACTTCGAGGGCTGGTGGGATCGCGTGATCATGCGCATCTGCGACGTGCTGTTCGCGTTCCCCGGCATCCTGCTCGCCATCGGAATCGTGGCGATCCTGGGAGGCGGCATGACCAACGTGATCGCCGCGGTGGCAATCTTCAGCATCCCGACCTTCGCCAGGCTGGTGCGCGGCAACACACTGGCGCTGAAGCATCTCACCTACGTCGAGGCCGCGCGCAGTCTCGGCGCACCCGACCGCACCATCATCCTGCGCCATATCTTCCCGGGAACGATCTCCGCGGTCGTCGTCTATTTCTCGCTGCGCATCGGCACGTCGATCATCACCGCGGCGAGCCTGTCGTTCCTCGGCATGGGCGCGCAGCCCCCGACGCCCGAATGGGGGGCGATGCTCGACGCCGCGCGCTCGGACATGCTGACCGCGCCGCACGAGGCGATCTTCCCCGCGCTCGCGATTTTCCTTGCAGTCCTCGCCTTCAACCTGCTGGGCGATGGTCTGCGCGACGCGCTGGACCCGAAGCTCGAGAAGCGATGAGTCGACCTGCACTCAGTCCGGGTGGTGCGGCACGCCGAGCTCCTCGTAGATCGGGCGCAGGACAGTACGCAACTCGGGAAGCTGGCGCCAGAACCAGACGCTCGCCAGCACTGCAAGCACCCCGTTCAGTGCGAAGGTAAACTTGGTGCCGAACGCGCCCGCAATCGCGCCGGCGGCGAGATTGCCGAGCGGCGCGACGCCGAGGAATGCCAGGGTGTAGAACGATGCGACGCGCCCGCGCAGCCGGTCCGCGACGATCGTCTGCAGAATGATGTTGGTCGCTGCGGCGGCGAGAATGGTGCCACCGCCGACGAACACCAGCAGCAGCAACGCAATCGGGAAGACTTTTCATGTAGGCGAACGCCGCGAGCGCAATCCCGCTCACGCCCGCCGAGTACACGATCACGCGCCCGAGCCCGCGTACCGATGCCCGCCCGGCCAGATACGCGGTCGACAGCAGCGCGCCCAGGCCCGCTGCCGACAGCAGGTAGCCCAGCGTATGTGGGCCCGCCGCCGAAAATATCCCTGGCGTAGACCGGCATCAGTGATGAATAGGGTGCGATCGTCCAGGCGAGCGCTGCGACCAGCGCGAGCAGCGCGCGGACCGGGCTCAGCGCGAACGCGTAGCGCGCGCCCTCGACCCAGCTCGCCCACCAGCCCGGGATCGCCTCTCGCCGCTGCTCGCGCGGCCAGCGCATGCGTGCGATGGCGATGATGACGGCGATGAACGACAGCGCGTTGAGTGCGAAGCACACTGCTTCGCTCGTCAGCGCGAGCAGCATCCCCGCGATCGCCGGACCGATCACCCGCGCGGTGTTGACCAGCATCGAATTCAGCGCGATCGCGTTGGCGAGATCGCCGCGATCCTCGACGAAATGCACGTACAGCGACTGGCGCAGCGGCACGTCGAATGCCGAGCAGGTGCCGAGCCACAGCGCGAGCACGATCAGGTGCCAGGTCTGGATCCAGTGGCCTGCAACCAGCACGGCAAGGATCAGCGCCTGCGCATCAGCATCAACGACTGCGTCGTGAACAGGCCGCGGCGGCGATTGATGCGGTCGGCGAGCACGCCGGCCAGATTGCCGAACAGCAGGATGCCGACGTTATTGCAGAACGCGACCACGCCGAGCAGCCACGCCGAATCGGTGAGGCGGTAGACGAGCCAGCCCATCGCCACCTGCTGCAGCCAGGTGCCGACCAGGGACATTCCCTGACCGATGAAGAACAGCCTGAAATTGCGGTGGCGGAGCGCGCGGAAGGTGCGCGGGAGGATGATGGCCGGCATCGGCCTGCCATGTTACGCGGAAGATCGCCTTGGCCAGGTTCCGCTGCTGACGCCACTACACCGGCGGCTCGGCCCGGGTCGCGCAGCGTCGCGCGCTCGGACCCACGAGGGAGCCAATCGCCCTGGCTTACGCGGCCGTGACGTTCCATCGTCCCGATTACCGCCGTTCGAGCCGATACACCCGCGACTCGCCGTAGCCCTTGGCGAGCGGCAGCACTCCGACGTACTCGACGGCATAATCCAGCGTTCCGCTTGAGGCGAGCGTGGCAGCGAAAGCCTCGCTTGCATACACCGCGCCCGGCGGGGTAATCGGCTCGATACGCGCCGCACGCGTGACGTTCGAACCGAAATAACTGTCGCGGCCCATCACCGGATCGAAGCAGCGGAACACCGGACCCGCGTGCAACGCGACGCGAATCTGCCCAGCATTCGCCATTCCAGCTTGCGCCCAGTCGGTCTTGCGCATCTGCTCGGCGAAGCGGAGCGCGAATTCCGCGCCCTCGCGCGCGTCGTCGAACACCGCGTACAGCGCGTCGCCCCAGGTCTTGGCCTCGAGCGGCCCTGCGCCAGCCGCCTCGATCAACCCCGCGGCAAGTTCCAGGAACTGCCGCTGGAATTGCGGGATGACCACTTCGTCGAGCCGGCTGTAGCCCGCGATGTCGGCAAACAGCATCGTCTTGAGCGTCCGCTGGCCGGCTGCAGCAACGGCGGCAGTCGCATTTCGCTGGCCGGCCGCGGCGGCAGGCGCGGCGCCGCAGACACGCATTGGCGCCGCCGGCCATTCCGCTCCGCAGCTCGCGCAAATCGATGACATCCGCCTTGCCCGCACCGCGCTTCCAGCGGGCGAGCGTGGCCCGCGCGCCGCCGATCCGGTGGGGAACATCTCTTTCACCGGAGTCGATCGACACACAACAACGAAGGTATCGTCTGCACCTGGTCGGCGCGAAGCTTCGCGAGGCCTTCGACGAATCGCGCCGCGTGGTCGAACAGCACGTCGTCGCCGAGGTACTGCTCGTCGATGGCCATGACGATGCGATTCGCCCGCGCCAGTACGGCATCGAAGCGCGGCATCCATTCGCTGCCGCCGGTCGCTACGCTGGTGCGCACGAAGTCGTCGCGCTGGAAAGGCAGCACGAGGTTGACTTCGGCGCCGCAGTCCAGCGCCGCTTCGACGAACAACAGGTCGGCGCCGCAGGCCGCCGACGAAAAGACGATCGGGTCGGTCATCGCGTCGAGGCGCTTGCGGAGCGCCGCGGCCACCGCCGGCACCAGCTCCGCCGGAAAGCGCGGAATGCGCCTATCCAGGCGCGTCGACCATGTGGCCGGCGAAAGCGACAACGCTCACGGCGGGCAGAACTTCCAGGACCTCGGCCGCGGCGGGTACGGCCTGCGAAAGCAGTGCGAGCTGCCTGCGCATCGACGCGACCATCCCCATGTTGCCCGCCGCGGCGCGATGCGCTTCGGCGTAGCAACGCCTCGCGCGCGTCGACGTCGCCGACAAGAAGCTGCGCTTCGCCTAGCGTCGCGTGAGTCCACGGGCCCGGCGTGGCGCCGCGCAGCGCAAGCGTGGCGATCACCTCCCCGGCAAGCTGTCTCGCCATCAGCGGGTCGCCTGCCAGCATCGACAGCGTCCCCGCGTTGACGCCTGGGAAGGGATCCCGCGCCAACCGGTACGCCGCCAGGTATTGTGCCCGGGCGCGTTCGATGAGCGCCGCGGCTCCCGGACGACCCGGTGCGCGATGCACCGCATCCTTGAAAAGTCTCCCGCGCAGGCTCAGGATTTCGGTGAGCAGGGCGCCGGCATCGGCCGCTTCGGCCCTGGGTTGCGCGCGGTCGAGCAAGGCATGGGCTTGGTGCGTCGCGCCGGCGCGCGCGTGCGCCAAGGCGCCCCAGTACAGCAGTTCTGGCTCGTCGGGTGCCCCGCGGATGGCGTCGCGGAAGGCGTCGCAGGCTTCCCACGGCGCGCCGCGGTCGAGAAGCTCGCGGATGCGCTCGCGGAGTGGCCCGGCAGTCACTGCGAGATCAATGTGGCTTCTTCTGCTCTTCGGCGATCGCGTTGCGAAGCCGCCGGATGCTTTTCAGTCCGCGCATTTCGGCGGGGAGCGAGTCGATCAGCGCGGCAGCCTGCTTCAACCTGGGACCCCTGGTGTCGGGCGCGGCGAGCGCGGAGGCGTAAAGAGCCTGCGCATACTCGATATGCTGAAGCAGATCCTCGTTGTCCTTGCGCTGGAAGAGTGCCTGTTGAAGCTTCAGCACCGGCTCGATGAGCCGCTGCGCCCGGGCATGATCTCCGACGCCGGCGGCGATTACCGCCGCGAGCACGAGCTGTTCGTCCGCGTCGCGTTCCTCCCCGAGATTGCGCGGCGGGATCGTCTTGCGGATCGTAAGTGCGTGCGCGATTTCGCTGTCGGCCCTCGCGTAGTCGTGCTGCCACCACGACGCGTCGGCGGCGGTCCGCCACGCGCCTTCGAGCATGCGGTCGCGAACGTCTTTCGCGCCCGAAATCGGAGGGGTCATTGCTTCGAGCCTCGCTGCGGAAGCGATGGCCATACGGTGCACGGTGTCGAAATCGCCGTTCGCGTACGGAATCGCGTACTCGCCGTAGCCGGGTCCGCTCGTCGAGAAACCGTAATAGCCGAAAAACTCCGGAATCATCGCGCGGCCGAACGAACCTGCCGGGCTGTCGCGCATCGCCCATCCGACGTAGCGCCGGTTCGATGCAAGCGCCGCCGCCGCGGCCGGGTCGTTGCCCGCGTCGGCCTCGAAGCGTGCGAGGTAGCCCGCGGCAAGCGCCAGCACGTTACCGATCATGGCGCTTTCCTTCGCGCCCTGCGCAACCGCGAGCGCCGCCCGCTCCTGTTCGACGCCGGCCGCGACCTCGCCCACGCTGAACAGCTCGCCCGCAAGCTGCATGCGCGAGCCGCCGAGATTGTTCCACGCGATCTGGTTGCTCGGGTCGAGCCTGACTGTCCGTTCCCAGTCGCGTGTTACGTGCCGTTCCAGCTCGAGCGCGCGGTGGAGATGAAGATCGGTCCACTCGACGCCAGCGAGATTGTCCAGCAGGACCGCCTCGGCGCGAAGTGCCGACATGTTGCCCGGCTGCACCGCGAGCACCTTGCCGGTGACCGCCAGCGCGTCGGTGGTCACCTGCCGGAGCTGGTCGAAGCGCCCGAGATTCGAGAGCGCGCTCGTCTGCCACGAAGCGGCTTCCGCATAGGCGACTGCGGCGGGAATGTCGTCGAGGGCGAGCCCGGCGATACTGCGATTCGCCGCGCGCGCTTCCTCCTCGGTTTTCACTGCCGCCTCGTTGTCGTTCGTGTTCTGCTGCGCGAAGCCGAGGAAGAGCGCGGTCAGGCCGTACGCCCGCCGCACCGCGACCGAAGGCGAAGGCGCCTGCATGAGCGGCTTCAGCACGTCGACCGAGCGGGTCGCCAGCGCGAGCTCATCGGGAATCAGGTTCTGGCTGCTCGCCACCCGCGCCTGCGACGTCAGCCCGAGGCTCAGTCCGATCGCCGTCGCCTCGGAGCGGTCGCCCCCGTCGCGAAGGCGTGTCAGCACCGCGACTGCGTCGGTGAGCGCTTTCTGGCTTTCGCCAAGCTTCGACTGGTTGCGCAGCGCCGCGCCGTAGCGCACGAGTGCCAGCGCGCGGTTGCGGTCGGTCTCATTGCTGCGCAGCTCGGGCGGAAGATCCGCGTAATAATCTACCGCGCGCTTGGCGAGCGCGGCCACGATGTCGAGCCTCCCGATCGGCTCGAGCTCGAGATAGAAATCGTCGAGGAGGTAGACGATGAGCTTCTCGGCCTCGCCGCGCGCGCTGTCGGCAAGCTGCCGGGTGTGCAGGGCAGCCACTTCGGCGCGCTGGGCGCGCTTCATGCTCGTGTAGCCGAAGATCGCGCTCGCAATGGCGCCGATCGCGAGCACCGCGCACACCGCGGCGATCTGCCGCGCGCGTACCAGCGCTTTGCGCGTCGCGAGCTCGCGTGCCTTCTGCTCGGCGAGCCTGCGCTCGGCTTCGTCGCGGGCTTCGCGCTCATGGCGCAGGTCGCGGCTCGCGCCGACCACCCCGCAGAGCACGTCGTGCGTCAGCTCCACCCGGCGCAGGTCGAGCCGCTCTTCGATCCGCAGGAGGCGCCGGTCGACGAGCGTGGCCAATGCGCGCGGCGCGCCGACCGCCGCAAAGGCCTTCTGCACCCGCTCTTCGGCGACGCTCTCGCGATAGCCCGATTCGGTGAGGAGCACGTCCTCGATGAATCGCCGCACTTCGGCCGGCTGGTCGGCGAGCGCGCGCTCGTAGAATTCGGTGAGGATGGTGTCGCGCGAACCGGCCAGCAACGCAGCCGAGATCTCGCTTCCGCCCTGCGCGACGCGCGCGTTGTTGAGCTCGCGGCAGATGAGGCTCAATAGCGACGGCTCGACCTCGGCATTGCGCAACTCCGAGCCGCCGGCGACAAAGCGCACAATGGCTTCGGCCACCTCCTCGGTTACCAGCTTCCCGCCCGGCTTGACCACCGCGGCGAGCGCCTGCGTGCCGGTCATCCGCGCCAGACGCATGCGGTTCTGGGTGACCGACGGCATGCGGTTCTTCACCGACTCGAGCTGCGCCAGGTAGTCTTCGCGCAGCGCGATCAGCACGCGGTAGTCGCTGCGCGCGAAGTCGAAGCGCTCGGCAACCGTGTCGTCGGAGTCGATCGCTGCCTCGAGCGCTTTCGGCGGCCGGTTCTCGACGAGATCCGCGAGGTCGTCGATGAACTGGGCGGCGCGCGCACGGCCCGCGTCATCGCTCTGCGCGAGGGTGAAGATTTCCTCGAACTGGTCGAAGATCAGCAACGGGATCAGCGGCACGCCCCCAGCGTCGCGCAGGACATCGCCGCGGTGATGCAGGAATTCCCACAGCGATTCGCCGGCCACCGCCACGCCCGGCTCCGTCCACGCGCCGGACACTCCGCTCGCCCGGAAGATCGCGCCCTTGATCTGCTCGGCGGGCGGCGGCGCGCTCGCCGCGTAGTCGATCCGCACGTACACCGGGCAGTAGCCGAGCCCGCGCAGCCGCGGCACGATGCCCGCGTTGAGGATCGACGTCTTGCCGAGCCCCGACTGGCCGAACAGGACCGTCAGCGTCTTGCGCTGCACCCGCCGCGCCAGCTCGGCGACCTCCTCCTCCCGGCCGTAGAAGTAGCCCTGGGTTTCCTCGCTGAACGACGCGAGGCCGAGCCACGGGTGCTCGGCGTCGACCTGCGCCCGCGGGGAGGCCGGTCGGTCGTCGAGCTGGGCCGGCGGGGTCACCGACGAGGCGGCAGTATCATTCACGGTCCGGCGCACTCATCATTGACGAGCAGACAGGAAATCCTTCAGGTGACGGGCGAGCTCCGGCGTGACCTCGCCGCCCGGTAGCCGCGTAATATGCAGGGCCTTGAACTTGTCGGGGACGTGTGCCGCGACCGGGTCGGTATCGTCGATGCACACCGGCACGATGAACAGCGCACCCTCGGCGATGTTGCGCGAGCGGTCGATCGCATAGCTCCACTCGCGACGGAAATAGCCTTCGAGCCTGCGCTCGGTCGTCGCCGATACGACCGGGATGAAATACGAGCAGCGGGCGATGTTGCGCTGGATCTTGCGGTCATAGTCGTCGCCGCCGTCGAGCCTGTCGACGTCGAACCAGGTGCGCACGCCTGCGGCGTCGAGCCCGGCTTTCAGCCGCTGCACCGCAGCCAGGTCCTCGCGCGCGTAGCTGATGAACACGGCGTTGTCGGGCATGTCGCGCTCCGGCGGCGCGAAGCGCTGCGGAAGGCCGAGATCGATCACGTCGCCCGGTTTGTGGCGGGTGATCCAGCGGCGGTGCAGCTCGTCGACGAATTTGCCAGCGCCGCCGTAGACCCGCGTGCGCAGGCTCACCTGCTGCAGGAAGTTCATCAGGCGTGCATCGCCGACCGAGTGGCTGTCGGCCAGCACTTCACCGACGTCACGCGGATCGGACAGTCGATGCCGCTTGGTCATGCGCAGGAACAATCGCGCGAGCCAGTTGGTGAAGCTACTGCCGATGAACAGCAGATGGTTGTGCTCGAGCTCGTGAAACAGCTTCTCGGGGGTGAGGTGCTCGCTTTGCAGCGCGCAGATAAATTCGAGGGTGTCTTCGTCGGAGATGACGTAGGTGGGCGACGCCGACAGCCGTCCGAGCAGGTGATACACCACCGGACGCGAGAGCTTCTCGCGCTCGACTGCCAGGTCGACGACGCGGTTGGGCGCGTAGGCCAGCACTTCTGTCGACTGCGCACCGCCGAAGCGCTCGGCATTGATCGCCTGCTCGAGCAGCGGGTCGAAAGTCGTCGTGACGAACAGGTCGAAATCGGTGATCTGCGCGAGCTGCTTGAGCGGCAGCGGCGGCTCGAAGCTCGTATCGCGAAACAGACCGCGCAGCCGCGTGTAGGCTTCCTCGCGGCGACCGTGCGAGGCAAGGAACCAGCACACGACGTCGTTCAGCGTGTAAGGCTGCGGCAACTGTGCGGTGTCGACGCCGAGTTTGACCGCGAGCTTCGCCGCCGCCCAGTCGTAGAGCAGTCGCGGACCGCTGTCCGTTTCCACCTGGAGCAGCTCGGGCCCGATGATCGGGATGACCCGCCGATCCTCGATGAAGTCGAGCAGGTCCGCCCACGCGTCTTCATCGAGCGTGGCGAGCGGCGTGTGCAGAGGCAACGGGCTGGTCATCGCGCGAAGGCTTTCACCAGAGCATTCTTCCCGAACCGGCGCTCAGGGGAGAGTCTGCACCCCGCGGCGCCGTTGGGGCGCACAAGTGTCCACGAAACCCGGGACAGGGTCAAACATGTGGCTGAAACGGGGAACTGCTCAGCTTCCCAGCCTTGCGTGCTGCTCGCGCAGCTTTTCCAAAGTGGCGCTGAAGCCGGCGAGCCGCGAGCGCTCCTGCTCGACGACGGCGGCGGGCGCGCGGGCGACGAAGCCCTCGTTGGCAAGTTTGGTAGTGGCCTTGGCAATCTCGCCTTCGTGGCGCGCAATGTCCTTCGACAGGCGCTCGCGCTCGGCCGCGACGTCGACCTGCACATCCAGCATGACGCGAAGCGTTCCGACGATCTGCACCGGCGCAGTGCGCGCGGGCAACGCGTCGACCTGGCGCAGGTCCGACAGGCGCGCGAGCGCCTTCAGGTAGTCCGCAAGCGGGGCGAATGCGCCTCCGCCCACGTCGCCGGAAACGAATGCGCCGACTTTCTGCGCAGGTGATATGGCCATCTCGCTGCGCAGCGAGCGGACCGAGTCGACCAATGCCTTCAGCGTGGCGATCCATTCTCGCGGCGTCGGCATCGCGCCGTGCGGCGTCAATTTCGGGATAGCGCTGCAGCGACACGGTCTCACCTGCGCAGCCCGCGAGCGGCGCGACCGACTGCCAGAGCTCCTCGGTGATGAACGGAATGAAGGGGTGCGCAAGCCGCAGGATCGACTCCAGCACGCGCAGCAGCGTCCGGCGCGTCGCCCGCTGCGCCGCCGCGTCGCCCCGGGCCAGGTCGACTTTCGCAAGCTCCAGGTACCAGTCGCAGAATTCGTTCCAGACGAACTCGTAGAGCGCCTTCGCGGCAAGGTCGAAGCGATAGGCGTCGAGCTGCTCGCGCACGTCGAGCACGGTGTCCTGCAACTGCGCCTCGATCCAGCGATCGGCGATCGACGGGGCGAGCGGCAACGCTGTGTCGAGCCCCACGTCCTTACCTTCGACGTTCATCAGCGCGAAGCGCGTCGCGTTCCACAGCTTGTTGCAGAAGTTGCGGTAGCCCTCGCAGCGATTGAGATCGAAGTTGAGCGTCCGGTTGAATGTCGCGAGCGAAGCGAAGGTGAAGCGCAGCGCGTCGGCGCCGAACGCGGGGATGCCGTTTGGATACTGCGCACGCTGGCGCTTGGCCACGCCATCGGACTGGCGCGGGTCCATCATGTTCGCCACGCTCTTCGCGACCAGAGTATCGAGATCGACGCCGTCAATCAGGTCGAGCGGGTCGAGGACATTGCCCTTGGACTTCGACATCTTCTGTCCATCGGCGTCGCGGACGATCGCGTTGATGTAGACGTCGCGGAAAGGCACCTTACCGGTGAACAGCGTCGTCGTCATGATCATCCGCGCGACCCAGAAAAAGATGATGTCGAAGCCGGTGACGAGCACGTTTGACGGCAGAAACGTCGCAAGCTCGCGCGTGGGCTCGGGCCAGCCCAGCGTCGAATGGCACCAGAGGGCCGACGAGAACCAGGTGTCGAGGACGTCGTCGTCGCGCCTGAACGACGCCGGCGCGCGGCCGAGCTTGTTTGTCGCCTGCGCGCGCGCCGCGACCTCGCTGCGCGCGACGTAGACGTTGCCCACCTCGTCGTACCACGCGGGGATCTGGTGGCCCCACCACAGTTGCCGCGAGATGCACCAATCCTGGATGTTGTCGATCCAGTGCAGGTAGGTCGAGATCCATTCCGCGGGCACGAACCGCACGCGGCCGCGCTCGCCGGAGGCAGGATCGACGATGCCAGCCTCGCTCACCGCCGCGAGGCACAGGTCCTGGATCGTCCTGCCCGGCCACAGCGGATGCGATGCGGGCGCCGGGCTGCGCATCGCTACGAACCATTGGTCGGTGAGCATCGGCTCGACCGCCTCGCCGGTGCGCCCGCAGCGCGGCACGACCATCGTGTGCGGCTTGTCGGACACGACGAGCCCCAGGCTGCGCAAGTCGGCAAGCACCGCCTTGCGCGCCGCATACCGGTCGAGCCCGCGGTATTTCTCCGGGGCATTCTCGTTGACCGTCGCGTCGAGATTGAAGATCGAGATCGCCGGCAGGCCATGCCGCTGGCCGACCTGCCAGTCGTTGAAATCGTGGGCAGGCGTGATCTTGACGACCCCGGTACCGAACTCGCGGTCGACGTAATCGTCGGCGAGCACGGGGATCTCGCGGTTTGCGAGCGGCAGCATGACGCGCTTGCCGATGAGCGCGCGGTAGCGCTCGTCCTGCGGGTGTACGGCAACTGCGGTGTCGCCGAGCATCGTCTCGGGGCGCGTCGTCGCGACCACCAGCGCACCTGAGCCATCGGTCAGCGGATAGCGCAGTTCCCAGATCTTCCCCTGCTCCTCCTCGCTGTCGACCTCGAGGTCGGATACCGCGGTCATCAGCTTCGGGTCCCAGTTGACCAGACGCTTGCCGCGATAGATGAGACCGTCCTCGTACAAGCGCACGAAAGTCTCGCGTACCGCTGCGGACAGCCCTTCGTCCATCGTGAAACGTTCGCGCGACCAATCGGCAGCGGCGCCGAGACGGCGCATCTGCCGCGTGATCGCCCCGCCCGACTCCTCCTTCCACGCCCACACGCGCTCGACGAAGGCTTCGCGTCCGAGGCCGCGGCGTGACATGCCCTGCGCTGCCAACTGCTGCTCCACGACAATCTGCGTTGCGATGCCCGCATGGTCGGTGCCGACCTGCCACAGCGTGTTGTCACCCAGCATCCGGTGATAACGGATCAGCACGTCCATCAGCGTGTGCTGGAACGCGTGACCCATATGCAGCGTTCCGGTGACATTGGGCGGCGGAAGCTGGATGCAATAAGGCGCCGCGCCGGGTGCATGGCTGGGCTTGAACCAGCCGCGCGACTCCCACAGCGGGTACCACTTCGCCTCGATGGCGTGCGGTTCAAAGCTCTTCGCGAGTTCCATTGAGCGCAGTCGCTGCAAAAACCCGAAATTGTAGCGCCATGCGACGTCGCGTCAGGCAGCGACCTGCTCCCCGATCGGCGCGCGGCGGTCGAGGCGCCGCCCGCTCGCCCGGGCGATGGCGTCGAGGCGGTCCATCAGTGCGGCAAATTCGTCGATCGACAGCGCCTGGTCGGCGTCGCACCAGGCCTCCGGGGGACAGGGATGCACTTCGATCAGCAGCGCGTCGGCTCCCGCGGCGACGCCCGCGCAGGAAAGTGCGGGGACCATCCACGCCTTGCCGCCGGCGTGCGACGGATCGACGATCACCGGCAGGTGCGTTTCCTTCTTGAGCACGGCGACCGCAGTAACGTCGAGCACGTTGCGATAGGCGGACTCGAACGTTCGGATGCCGCGCTCACAGAGCATGATCCGGTGGTTGCCGCCGGCGGCGATATATTCAGCGGCCATCAGCCATTCGCTGATCGTCGCGCTCATGCCGCGCTTGAGGATCACCGGCACATCGACTTTGCCCACTTCCTTCAGCAGGTCGAAGTTCTGCATATTGCGAGTGCCGATCTGGATCACGTCGACCTTGTGCTCGAGGAAGGTGTCGAGCATCCGCACATCCATCAACTCGGTGACCACCGGCAGGCCGTGGCGAGCCGCGGCGTTCTTTAGCATCGTGAGGCCCTCGACGCCCTTTCCCTGAAACGCGTAGGGACTCGTGCGTGGCTTGAACGCCCCGCCGCGCATCAGCCGCGCGCCCGCAGCAGCAACGCCGGCGGCAGCCGCATCCATCTGCGGCACCGTCTCGACCGAGCACGGTCCGCCGATCACCTGCACGTCGACCCCGCCGATCCGCACTCCCGCGACGTCGACGATAGTGCTCGCCTTGTGCCACTCGCGGGCGACGAGCTTGTAGGGCTTCAGGATGTGCATCGACTGCTCGACGCCGGGCATGGGGTCGAACATGTCGGGATCAAGTTTGCGCTCGTCGCCAACGGCGCCGATCAGCGTGCGCTCGGTGCCGCGCGAGACATGAACGTCGAGCCCGTGGGCCCGGATCTTGGCTTCGACTGCGGCAATTTCGGCTTCGCGCGCGTCGGGCTGCATCACGATGATCATGGTGGTCTTCCTCCGTGTTGCTCAGAAAAGCATCGGGCGGCCTTTTGAGGGCCGCCCGATACGCTGTGTTCCTGTGTTCTGTCGATGCTAAGCGCGCGCGCGGCCCTCGGTGAAGTCCGTAAAGTAGACGTAACCCGCGTACCAGGTCGTGGCATCAATCGGGCGGGCGATGGCCTTGGCGAGCATGAGAGGAAGTGTAGCAGGATCCGGGGCACCCGCAACCCGCCTCCGATCAGCGGTGGGTGCTCTTCCAGCGGTCGATTTCGCGCTCGATCGCCTCGGCGACATAGCTGCGCATGAGCTGGCCCACGTGTTGGTTGATCGTGTCGACGAGTTCCGCGCCAGCGCGCTCGACGATCGGCTTGAGCCTTGCACCGAGCTGCTCGCGCAGACCGGTGTCGGTGAACAGGTCGAGCTGCTGCATCACCTGAGCGCGAATCTCGTCCGCCATCGCGTCCAAATCGGGCTGCTCGGCGGCGGCAGCGGCTTCGCCGGCCTGGTGGGCCACGTCGGGCGCCGCAGGCACGGTCGATGCGCCAGACGTGACAGCCGTGTCGATGGGCTCGCCGTTCTCTTCGGGCGGGATCTCGAGGATGAAATCCTCGTCGACGAAGGACGCCGGCGAGGGAGCTGCGCGCATTGCATCCACCAACGTCATATCCTCGACCATGTCGGTAAGCACCGGCAGATCGGACAGCGTGTCGAGCGAGATCGGATCGATGCCAAGCGCGTCACCCTGCTCGGGAAGGATCACGGTCGGCGTCAACGGCGCGGTCGCATCGACTGCAAGGGCGTCAGTCAATGTCGGCACGTCGATGCCCTCCCCAGGGCGGGTCGTGTCGTTCCCGTCCTTGTATTTCCCGCGCCAGCGATTGCGGCGCATCAGTGCGTCGACTTGCCGGAGGAGTTCGTGCGCCGTGGGCATTCAGGGCCGCGTCACGCAAGGGCTGCCGCTATGACACGCCTTCAGTCGCGGCCGGCGCGGTCGTGAGTGCGGATCTCGTACCCACGTTCGCGATAGTAGCGGTACCGCGCACGACCCGCGCTCACCTGCTCGTCGGGCGCGCCGACGATCTCGACCATCCGTTCGAAACGGCTGAAGAACGGTGGCGGCTCGGGATGAAGATTGACGAGCACCGCAGCAGGGCCGGAATGCTCGAGGATGTCGTCGATCAGCACCGGCGTCTCCGCGGCATCCGGGCTCACAAGCCGGCAATGCGGCATGAATGACACTTGTGGCTCCTGCCACAACATCCGCTCGAGCGCAACGGTGGCCGCCCCGTCGGGGGTGAGGACGCGCGCCGAGCCGTGCTGCTGGTATGCCTTAGCGACGAGCTTCGCTGCGATGCGCAGCGGGTCGGCAACACCGGTGTAGAAATCGATCGCCGTCACGGCTCAAGCTGCCGATTCGTGCGCCAGCACCCAGGTTGCGAGCAGCGGCACCGGGCGTCCGGTCGCCCCTTTCTCCTTGCCTTCCTTCCACGCGGTGCCGGCGATGTCGAGGTGTGCCCAGTCGTACTTCTTGGTGAATCTCCACAGAAAGCACGCTGCGGTGATGCTGCCGCCCGCGCGGCCGGCGATATTGGCGAAGTCTGCGAAATTGCTCGCGAGCCCTTCCTGGTAATCGTCCCAGAGCGGCAGTTGCCAGCAGCGGTCGTAGGAATCGTCACCGGCTACAAGCAGCGCACGCGCCAGGGTGTCGCTGCTGCTGAACAGCCCGCTCGCCACGTGACCAAGGGAGACGACCATGGCACCGGTCAATGTCGCGACGTCGACGACGGCTTCCGGCTCGTAGCGTTCGGCATAGGTCAGCGCGTCCGCGAGGATCAGGCGTCCTTCGGCGTCCGTGTTCAGCACCTCGATGGTCTGCCCCGACATCGACTTGACGATGTCACCAGGCTTGGTCGCGCGCCCCGACGGCATGTTCTCGCAAGTTGGAATGAGCCCCACGAGGTTCACCCTGGCCTTGAGCTCCGCCACGGCGCGCATCGTCCCCAGCACCGACGCCGCGCCGCACATGTCGTACTTCATCTGGTCCATGTCGGCGGAAGGCTTGATCGAGATACCGCCGGTGTCGAAGGTAATGCCCTTGCCCACCAGCACCAGCGGCTTCTGCTTCTTCTGTGCCTGTTCGTACTCGAGGACGATGAAGCGCGGGGATTCGTCGCTCCCGTTCGTGACTGATAGGAACGATCCCATCCCGAGCGCCTCGATCTGCGGCCGCTCGAGCACCGTCACTTTGACGTCGGGATACGCTTTCGCAAATTCCAGCGCCCGCTCGGCAAGGTAGGCTGGAGTGCAGACGTTCGCGGGCAGGTTGCCCAGGTCCTTCGCGAAGTCCATGCCGTTCGCTATGGCGAGCCCGCGCGCCGCGGCGGCCTCGCCCGCGGCGAGGTCAGAACGCTGCGGCACCGACAGCGTGAGCTTCCTCAGTGGCCGGCGAACTTCGGTCGGCTCGCTCTTCATCTGCTCGAAGCGATAGACCGAATCCATCGCGACGACCACCGCGTGCTCGACCCGCCACGCCACCTCGCGGCGCTTGACCTTTTCCTCGGTCAGGTAGATCACCGCCTCGTAGGATCCGGTTTCGTTCAGCAGCTTGACCGCACTGCGAATCGCCTGCCGGAATTCCTTGTCGCGGAAATCGCGCTCCTTGCCGAGCCCGATCAGCAGCACGCGGTCGGCGAGCGTGCCGCGCACGTTGTGGAGCAGCAGTGTCGCGCCGAGCTTCCCTTCCATGTCGCCGCGCCGGATGATCTCACTGATGTAGCCGTTCGATGCGCGGTCGATCAGTTCCGCGGACAGCGACAGCTTGCGGTTGTCGAACACACCTACGACAACGCAAGCGCTGCGCTGCTTCTCGGGACTGCCGCTTTTTATGGTAAATTCCATCGCGCTCCTTGGGTTTCGCCGACGACCATTTTGTGCCACAAGGCCCAACCCAGCGCATTATCGGCAAAAGCCGCTGAAAAAGTCAAAAGTTTCCAGCCGTCATGATTTTCCGGCGCAGCCTCGTCCGCGAACTGACGGCCACCGCGGTCGGACTGTTCCTGGTCCTGCTGGCCATTCTGTTCACCAACCTGATGCTGCGCTTGCTGGCGGGCGCGGCGGGTGGATCGGTGGCCCCCGAGGGCATCCTCGCGCTGCTCGGATTCAATGCCCTGTTTTACTTCAATATCCTGCTTTCTGTCGCGCTGTTTCTGACCGTACTGCTCACGCTTTCGCGCTGGTATCGCGACAGCGAGATGATTGTCTGGTTTACGTCGGGGCAGTCGCTGGTCGCATGGCTCAAGCCGATCCTGCTGTTTGCCGCGCCGTTCCTGCTCGCGATCGTCGTCCTGTCGCTGTACCTGTCGCCGTGGGCCGAGCAGCGCAAGGTCGAGTACGAGCAGCAACTGAAGTCGCGGGAAGATATTTCGCTGGTGACGCCGGGGCTGTTTCGAGAGTTTCCCCGCGCGAACCTGGTGGTGTTCGTCGAGAGCATCAATCCGCTCGACAACACTGTGCGCAACGTGTTCCTGCACAGCATCGAGGACCACCAGGATGCGACGACTGTCGCCGCGCGCGGCCGACTTGAGGACATGCCGAACAAGGATCGCTTCATCGTCCTCGAGCACGGCCGACGGTACCAGGGAACGCCCGGGACTGCCGATTACCGGGTGGTCGAATTCGAGCGTCTGGGGCGCCGCATCGAGTCCAACGAAGTCCGCGCGCTGCCGACCTCGACCAAGGCGCTGCCGACGGCGGCGCTCGTCGCAAGTGACGACCGCGTCGACCGAGCCGAGCTTTTCTGGCGGGTGTCGGTGCCGATCTCGGCGCTGGTGCTGACGCTGTTGGCGATCCCGCTCGCCTACGTCAATCCGCGGATGGGACGCTCGTTCAATTTCTTCGCAGCGCTGTTTCTGTACATGCTCTACAGCAACTGCCTCAATATCGTGCAGAGCCTGATCGCCCAGGGGCGCATCAATCTGTGGGAGGGGCTCGCGCTTCCCCACCTGATCGCGCTCGCCGTCGTTGTCGCGCTGTTCCGGCACCAGCTCTCGATCGCCGGGCTGCTCGCACGCCTGATGCGCCTCACGCACCTGCGCGCGCACGAAGCCGCCTGAGCGGCTTGCAATGAAGACTCTGCAACGCTATATCGGGCGCGACGTTCTGCTCGCAACGCTGCTGATCTTCGTTGCACTACTGGCGCTGTTCGCCTTTTTCGACCTGATCCACGAGCTGGGAGACGTCGGTCGCGACAATTACACGATCAGCTCGGCGTTGCTGTACGTGATGCTGAATCTCCCCTCGCGCCTGTACGAGCTCTTTCCGGTCGCGGCGCTGATCGGCACCCTGTTCGCGCTCGCGCAGCTCGTCGCCAATTCCGAATACACGGTCATGCGCGCCTCGGGCATGTCGCTCGCGCAGGAGGTTTGGGCGGTGCTGCGGGTGGGCATCCCGCTTGCGCTCGCGACGTTCCTCGCCGGCGAATACGTGGCTCCACCGGCCGAGCGCATCGCCCAGGCGGTGCGGGCCGCGGGGCACGGCGAGGGTGCCCAGGTTGTGGCGCAGCAGTTCACCTCTGGCTTCTGGTTCAAGCAGGATCTCACTTTCGTCAACATCCGCACGGTGCTCGCCGACATGACGCTGCTCGGCGTGCGGATCTACGATTTCGGCGACGACCTGCGGCTGAAGGACGTGCGCGTAGCGAAATCCGGGACGTTCATGGGCAGCGGAAACTGGATGCTCGAGAACGTGCAGACGACCTGGATTGACGCCGGCGAAACCCGTGTCAGCGCCGGGCCCACCTACATCTGGAAGACCGTATTGCGGCCATCGATCCTCGACGTCTATCAGGTCGCGCCCGAGCGCCTCGAGCTTGGTGCGCTCTACGACAACATCCGCGTGCTGAGCCGGAACTCGCAGAAAACATCACGCTTCGAGATCGCGTTCTGGAACAAGATCTTCTACCCCGCTGCCGTGCTGGTAATGATGGTGCTGGCGCTGCCGTTCGCGCATTTCCAGCGCCGCCAGGGTGGCGTCGGCTTTCGCATCTTCGCCGGGACGATGATCGGCCTCGCTTTCTTCCTGCTCGGTCGGCTCTTCTCGAACCTCGGCGTGCTGAACGACTGGCCGCCACTGTTCTCGGCCGTGTTCCCGCTCGCATTTTTTACCGCGATCGCGGTTGCCCTGATGTGGTGGACCGAGCGGCGATAGGCGCAATCGCGCCGATTCACTGAGCGGATACGATGTTGCATTTGCGCATCAATGCGTCGCCCGCTGCGGCATAGCTCACCAGTGCGCGTTGCTGCCTGTGCGGACCGAACCCTATACTGCGCAGTAAAGAACGCCCAATAACGCAAGAACAGGTACTTCGGGGGTCGATCAATGAGTCACTCGTATTCCAGGCTAGTGCGGAGCCTTTCTCTGGTCGTCCTTTGCGTCGTCGCGACGGCGGCGAGCGCTGCCGAGTTCGTGGTCAATGGCAGCTTCGAAACCAACGGTGGCGCGAACACGAACACCTTCGCCGGCTGGACCGTGTCCGATCAGACCGGCGGCTCCGGCAGCTTCTACGCCCAGACTGGCACCATGTCTCCACCCCCTGTCGCCGGCACCGTGCCTGCGCCCCCGGCGGGCAGCTTCGCCGCGATGTCCTCGCAGGGCTTTCCCGGGTCGCACATCCTCTACCAGGACATCACCCTCCCGGCGGGGGGTCCGATCGCATTTTCCGCGATGGTGTACGTGAACAACCACGCAGGCACCTTCGCAACGCCGGCGAGCCTCGACTACACGGTCACCCCGAACCAGCAGGCGCGGATCGACATCATGACCACCAGTTCGGCGATCACCGACGTCGGTGCGGGAGTCCTCCTGAACTTGTACCAGACGAAGGTCGGCGACCCGGCAGTATCCGGCTACACGAGCATCAGCGCCGACCTGACGCCTTTTGCCGGGCAGACGGTGCGCCTTCGCATCGCCGAGGTCGACAATGGTGGCAATTTCAATTTCGGCGTCGATGGGGTGAGCGTCATTTCGACAGCGACGGCTCAAGCAATTCCGAGCCTTTCCACCTGGGCGCTGATTGGCCTGGGGATTGTAGTGCTCGCGATCGGCCTCGTCGCGGTTCGAGCGCGGCGCAGCACGACGGCCTAAAAGGGGTTTCCTGCTTCGAAAGGATCTCCGCCCGGCTTCGGCGGAAGGGACCCTACTTCTTCTCCTGCGCCGACCACTTCCGCAGCGCGTCGAGCGTGTTCTTGACGTGCCTCGCCGGGTTGAGCGAGGTGTAAGCGTAGATGACGCGCCCGTCGGGCGCGATCACGTATGACACGCGGTTCGCATACTTCGGCGCAAGCGCCAGGACCGCGTCGTAGGCCTTCATGATTCGCTGGTCGCCGTCCGCGGCGACCGCGAACTTGCTGCGGCACTCGCTCACCGAAAAGCGCTTGAGCGTTGCGATGTCGTCATGCGACACGCCGATGACCGTCGCGCCGAGCGCGTGGTAGGTGTCGACCGCCTCGGCGAAATCGTGCGCCTCGATCGTGCACCCGGTGGTGAACGCAGCCGGATAGAAATACAGGACGACCGGACCCTTCTTCAGCGCATCGGCCAGCGAAAAGCCGAATACCTTGCCGGCCAGCGATGCCTGGGCGGTGAAGTCGGGCGCCGGGTCACCGGGCTTCAGCGCAGCCAGCGCCGGCGCAGCGGCGAGCGACGTGACGAGCGCGAGAAGCGCGAGGTACCGGATTGCCGGCCGGCCGTCGAGACGGGGTCCCTTTGTCGGAATCGCAGCGGGGCGCACGATGGTGCCTGCGAAACGTGAGCGCGGCGGCGCGCTATGCGTCGACAGCCCGCACGATGGCGGTCGGCGTGACGTTGGCGTACTTGTGCTGGTTGGCACCCTTGACGCCAAAGCTCACTGTCCCGTCGACCAACGCGAACAGCGTGTGATCCTTGCCGACACCGACGTTCACGCCGGGATGGATCAGCGTGCCGCGCTGACGCACGATGATTCCGCCCCCGCGGATCGCCTCACCGCCGTAGACCTTGACGCCGAGACGCTTGGACTCCGAATCGCGGCCGTTCCTCGAGCTGCCGCCTGCTTTCTTGTGTGCCATGAGCTGTGCTCCCCATCCACCTAGCCGACGATCGCGTTGATCTCGAGCTCGGTGTAGTTCTGCCGGTGTCCCTGGTGCTTCTGATAATGCTTGCGCCGTCGCATCTTGAAAATCCGGACCTTCTCGCCGCGTCCGTGCGCGACGACGGTGGCCCTGACGGTTGCGCCCGCGACGTTCGGCGTGCCGACGCGCACACTTTCGCCCTCGCCAACCATCAGGACTTGGTCAAGAACGACTTCCGCGCCCACGTCCGCGGGTAGCTGCTCCACCTTGAGTTTTTCGCCGGGGGCAACCTTGTACTGCTTGCCACCGGTCTTCACGACCGCGTACATGAGGGAACTCCGCTGCGGGAAAGCCTTTGATTATAGCGCACAATTGTGCGTATTGCCACCCCAACCGCGCCGCTTGCCGCGGCCGGCACCGGTGCCACAGCGGATCAGCGCCACTTGGCTACCTGCCGGCGATGTGAGCCACTTCCCTCAGCAACGCCGCCGACTGGGCGCTTCTTACCTTTCCGCGGATCAGGATGTCCGGAGGAAGGATGTTCTTGCCGTGATAGTAGGCGTCGTTCCAGTCAATGTTGGTGTTGACCACGGTGCCGTCGAAATTCAGGCCGCCGTAGATGCCTTTGGAACGTGTAAACGAAACGAGATCGGCATTGACGGTCGACTTCGCGCCGGCACCGACCGGACCCGCCGAAATGCTCGCGTCTCCGCCGACCTTGAGCGTCGATGCCATCAAGGAATTGAGACCCCTTTCCGTCATCACGACAATCAGCGCCTCGGACACCTCAATGCCGGCCTGGAAACCAACGCTGGCCGTCGCGAGGTTGTAAAACGCCGGCCCGACCCAGGTCTTGCCGTTGCGGGCGACGAGGACCGCCCGCCCACCCGAGCCGCCGAAGATGAAGCCTGCCTTGACGATCCGCGGCGCGATCAGGAGCGCCCTGGCGCGACCGATGTTGTCGTGAACCCAGGTCTGGTCGGGGTCGCGAATGAAGTTCGACAGCGTCGTTCTGGCGTCCGCGACCAGCGCCTGCGGATCACTCTGGGCGAATGCGGGAACCGCGAACGGCAACCCAGCGATCGACAGCGTGACGATCCAGATTCCTTGCAAGGCGAAACGCCTGAGAGTCATGACAGGTCTCCGTTGATTGGCAGATTGCGCCGCGCCGCAGCAATGGTGTCGCACGGCTTCGGTTATGCTACCTCGATTTTCGCATGCCCGTGGCCGAGCGACCCCAAGCAGAACCGCGATGCGTCTCGGAAACCCCGCGCCCACCGGTGCCGTGACCGTCGATTTCCTCAAGCCCGTCATCGGCGCCGACATGGCCGAAGTCGACCGGGTGCTGCGCGAAAGCCTGCGCTCCGATGTCGCGTTGATCCGCCAGGTCGCCGATTACATCGTCGGCGCCGGCGGCAAGCGGCTGCGTCCCGCGCTGCTGCTGCTCGCCGCGCGTGCCTGCGGCCACACCGGGCGCGACCACCACACGCTCGCGGCGGTGATCGAGATGATCCACACCGCAACCTTGCTGCACGACGACGTCGTCGACGAATCAGAGTTGCGTCGTGGCTACGCTACCGCCAACGCGACCTTCGGCAATCCGGCGTCGGTGCTGGTCGGCGATTTTCTGTACTCGCGCGCGTTCCAGTTGATGGTGCGGGTCGACCGGATGCGCGTGCTCGCGATCATCGCTGATGCGACCAATGCGATCGCCGAGGGCGAGGTGATGCAGTTGATGCACACCGGCGATGCGGCGCTGGACGAGCGCGCGTACCTTGCGGTGGTCGAGCGCAAGACGGCGAAGCTGTTCGAGGCGGCCGGCAGGCTGGGCGCCGTGCTCGGCGATGCTGCCCCAGCCGTCGAGGATGCGCTGGCGCGCTACGGCACCCACCTGGGCGTCGCCTTCCAGATCATGGACGACGTACTCGACTATTCCGGAGATACCACGGCGATCGGGAAGAACGTCGGCGACGACCTCGCCGAAGGCAAGATGACGCTGCCGCTGATCCGCGCGCTCGACGTGGGCACCGCCGACGAAGCGCGCGTCATCCGCCATGCGATCGCCGGCGGCGGGCTGACCGATTTCGCGCCGGTCATTGCCGCCCTCGAGCGCACCGGCGCGCTCGCATTCGCCCGCGCCCGGGCGAGCAGCGAAGCGGCGGCTGCCGCGGCCTGCCTCAGCGGATTGCCGGCGACGCGCGCATCCGACGCTCTGCTACAATTATCCGCTTTTGCGGCGCAGCGTACGTACTGAACCGGTACGCACGATTCCCGGGCGCCCATTGCAGCGATCGTCGGCACTCGGGGTGTAGCTTAGCCTGGTAGAGCGCTACGTTCGGGACGTAGAGGCCGGAGGTTCAAATCCTCTCACCCCGACCATCGATTCGATGAGCCCGCTACGCAATTTCCTGCACCGGCGCGGGTCGCCACTTCGCGAGGCGATTTTCGAGGTATGTCACCGCATATTCGGCGGCGAGCGCGACCGCCATGATGATGACGATGGCGGCGTACATGCCAGCCGTGTCGAACGCGCCGCCGGCGATCTGGATCAGCACTCCAATGCCGTAGCGTGCGCCGACGAATTCGCCGACGATCGCACCGACAATGGCGAAGCCGAAGCTCACATGCAGCGACGCGAAGATCCAGCTCATCGCCGACGGCACGATGACCGAGCGCGTGAGCTGCCACCTGGATGCACCCAGAATGCGCGCGTTGGCGATCAGCGCGCGATCAGCCTCGCGCACGCCCTGGAACGCGTTGGAGAACACGATAAAGAACACCATCACGAACGACAGCGCCACCTTCGAGGTGAGGCCCAGTCCGAACAGCAGGATGAAGATCGGCGCCAGCACCACGCGCGGCACGGAGTTGAAGACCTTGATGTAGATAGTCAGCACGTCGGATGCCATCCGGCTGCGCCCGAGCGCGACGCCGGCGAGGATACCGAGGATGAAGCCGCTGAAGAAGCCGAGCAGCGCTTCCTCGATGGTTACCCACACGTGGAACCACAGTGGTGCCCCGTTGGCGCCGTGCACCACCCAGTCATAGAGGCGCGCTGCGATCGCGGACGGGCTGGAGAAGAAGAAGGCGTCGATGATCTTTGCGCGTGCCAGCACCTCCCAGCCGCCCAGAAGCACCACCAGCAGCAGCGCCTGCCAGAAGCGGACGGTCAGTTTGCGCTTGCGTTCGGTGCGCGCCGCAGCGGCCTCGATTTCGGCGTCCGAAGTGCCGGGCCGGATATCCAGCGGGGGTCCTGCCAGCATTTCGCTCATCGGTCGCTCCAGTGCAATCCAGCCGACAGCTTCGAATCTAGGCGATTGCCTCGCTTTTCGCCGCGCCTTTCATGACTTCGTCGCGCAGGTCGTTCCAGATCGTGTGCGAGATGTCGATGAAATCCTGCTGGTAACGGATCTCGGCGGCAATTCGGGGGCGTGGAAGCTCGATGCGATAAACCGACTTGACCGTTGCAGGTCCCGCCGTCAGGACATAGACCTTGTCCGCAAGTGTGATGGCTTCCTCGAGATCGTGGGTGACGAAGACGACCGACGCGCGCGCCTCGGCCCACAGCGTCAGCAGGGCGTCGTGCATCAGCACGCGGGTCTGCACGTCGAGCGCCGAAAACGGCTCGTCCATCAGCAGGATGCGCGGATCGTTGATGAAGGTTTGTGCCAGCGCCACGCGTTTGCGCATGCCGCCGGAGAGCTGGTGCGGATACTTGGTTTCATGCCCCGAGAGCTTGACGCGCGCGAGCCAGCGCTCCGCCGCGGCGTACGCATCGGCTTTCGATTTGTCACGAAACAGTGGACCGGCGACCACGTTGTCGATCACGTTGCGCCAGGGAAACAGTGCGTCGGTCTGGAACACGAAACCGATGCGCGCGTCGATGCCATCGACTGGGTTGCCGTACAGGCGCACCTCGCCGCCCGAGGGCTTGTCGAGCCCCGTGATCAGGTTCAGCGTGGTCGACTTGCCGCAGCCAGTCGGGCCCACGACCGCGACGAACTCACCGTCTTCCACGGTCATCGTGAAGTCGCGCAGCGCCGTCATCGACTTGCCGTCGGGCGTCACGAACCGGCGATTGACCCGGATCAGTTCGATCGCCGGCGTCCTGGTCCCGGTCGATGTCGACGACGAAGACGTCGCTGCGTGGGCATCAGCCATGGGATGGTCGCGCCGCGTGCCGGCCGGCGTGCCTACTTCGCGTTCTTCACGAACTCGGTGGTGTAGGTCTTGGACAGGTCCACTTTCTGGCCCTTCATGCTGCTCTTCGCCTGGAGTACCGCGAGCACCGTTTCAGGGCCACCCTCTGGCATCACGCCGTCGGAGGTGAACATCGCCTTGCCGTCCGCGAGCGCCTTGATGTACGCAGCCTTGTCGGCGGCATAGAAACTTTTGGGCATTTTCTCGGTGATTTCTGCCGCGCTGTGCGTATGGATGTACTTCAGCGTCTTGACGAAGGCGTTAGCGAGCTTTTGCGTCAGTTCCTTGTGACTCTGAACATAACCGGATTCCATGTAGAACGACGCCGCCGGATAGGTGCCGCCAAGTGCCGCCTTGGTTTTCTCGACATTGCGCATGTCGACCAGTACACGCGCATGGCCGGTCTTAAGCAGGCGCGAAATCGTGGGCTCGGTGGTCATGCCCAACTGGATCCGGTCCTGTTGCATCGCGGCGATGAAGGTCGTGCCTGCGCCGACGCCAAGCACCGTGTATTCGCCGACCGGCACGCCGGCCCGCGTCGCCAGATACTGGGTCAGAAAGTTGGTCGAAGAACCCAGCCCTGTGACGCCCAGCGTCTTGCCTTTGATGTCGGCCATCGACTTGATCTCGGGGTGCTTGGTCGACACCATCTCGACTTCGCCGGGGGCCTGGCTGAATTGCACGATGGACTCGACGAACTTGCCCTTGGGCTGCAGGTCGACGCAGTGGTCGTAGAAGCCCACGACGCCTTGCACCGCGCCGGCGAGAAGCTCCTTCTCGGCATTGACGCCGGCGCCCTCGTTAAGAACCTGGACGTCCAGACCTTCGTCCTTGAAGTAGCCGAGCGCTTCGGTGAGCGCGGCCGGGAGGTAGATCTGCTTTTCGATGCCGCCCACCATGATGGTGAACTTGTCGGCTGCGGCGGCGCCGCTGGGGGCGGCGATGGTCGCTATAAACGCCAGGGTGGCAGCCAGCAGGGCGCGTCGGTTCGACATGAAAGTGTCCTTGAAGAGTTATACTCGAAGGGTATAGATGACGTGAAGCGATGCGGCTGCGCAATCCCGACGGCGGGCCAGGACCATCAGGCGTTTTGCAACAGCGTGAATGCGCAATGCGTCACGATAACGTCTTTGCGTTGAATAATCCAGCAGCGGCGCGGCGCCGATACTGCAACGACTCTGCGACGCTGCGCCGAACCGGCAGGCGATTGCGGACTCTCGTGCGCCCTGCCACGATGACGGCGTCCGCAGAAGAAACCCGGAGGAGACAGCAATGACCCACAGCGACGCGACCCCGCATCACCTCACGGCGATTGACCGCAGGCGCTTCCTGAAGCTCGCCGGATTTGCCGGTGCCGCTGCGGGAATGATCCGGTTTCCCGGTTCCATTCCGCATGCATTCGCGGCTGACGCGCCCGCCGCAGGCGAGATCATCGCAGGCAAGAACGCGAAGATGATCGTCCACAACGCCAAGCTCGGCGTGATGGAGACGCCGCTCGACCTGCTGCGCGAGCACGCCTATACGCCGAAGGACATCCTGTACAACCGGCTGCATTTTCCCGTGGACGGAAGCGGAAGCTGGGTCGCCACGACTGCCGCCCCGTCGGCCGAGGTCGTGCGCGACTGGACGATTCTCGTGTCGGGGCTGGTGCAGCGGCCGAAGACGATCCGGGTGAGCGACCTCGCCACGATGGATCAGGTCAAGCGCACGTCGGTGATGCAATGCGCGGGAAACGGCCGCTCGTACTACTGGGCGAAAGCCAAGACGCCGGGATCGGGCTGGAAACACGGGGGCATGGGCAACCTGGTGTGGGAGGGCGTGCCGCTGATGCCGCTCCTGAAGAGCCTGGAACTGAGTCCGGATCCGCGGGTCCGCTTCCTTACCGCCAACGGGAAGGACGTGCCGCCGGTGACGGGTGGTGCCGACCTGGTGAAAAGCTACCGCCTCACCTCGCCGCAACTCGACGACGCGATCCTTGCGCTGAAGATGAACGGCGAACCGATACCCACCATCCACGGCGGCCCGGTGCGCGTCATCATCCCGGGCTTCTACGGCAACATGAATGTCAAGTGGGTCACAGACCTGATGCTGATGGACGAGGAAACACCCAGCGCGTTGATGCAGAAGACGTACCGCATGCCGTTACGCCCGGTCGAGCCCGGCAAGTTCACCACGCAGGATCTGACGCAGGAAAACAGCGTTCCAACTTACGGCTTCGCGATCATGAGCGTCGTGTTCGCGCCGCTTGCGGGAGAGACTGTCAAGAGCAGTGGCATTGACATCCATGGCGTGGCCTGGAACGACGGCGTCGTGCCGCTGACCGACGTGCGGGTTTCGCTCGACCAGGGGCACTCTTGGCAGTCAACCGAGCTCTCCGCACCCGACGGCCCCTACGCTTGGCATCGCTGGCAAACGCGAGCGCAGTTGGCGCCGGGCGCACACGAGGTCTGGGTGCGCGCGATCGACGCCTGGGGACGCAGCCAGCCGATCGACGGACTCACGACATGGAACCCCGGCGGCTGGGACTGGCACGGTGTCGATCACGTCGCATTCCAGGCCGCCTGAGCTTCGAATCGCTGCGGTTCTTGGCGCGCTCGCCATCAGCGCTGCAGCGCTGGTGGCGCGTCATGGCATCGCCGCGGAGATCCGGCTGCCGGAGGGACCGGGAGTCGACGCGGTCTATGCCAACTGCCGTACCTGCCACGATCTGCAATACGTCCGTGACGCGAAGGGACTGCTCCCGGAGCAGTGGAAAGCGGTGGTCGCGAGCATGCACGACTACGGACTGACGATCAGCGCGGGCGACGAGGCTCGCGTGCTCGAATACCTGACGACCTATCTCGGACCCAACGCTCCGCCCGCGGCCGCTTCCGCAGCTTCGGCTTCTGCAACCGCCGACGGCGCGACGGTCTTCACGCGCAACTGCGCCGCCTGCCATGGCGATGATGGGCGCGGCCGGGCCGGCGCATTTCCGTCGCTCGCGGGCAATGCCGACATCGCGCGCAACCACTTGCTGCCGGTGAAGGTCGTGCTGCACGGCATCGCCGGCCGGATCGACGTCGCCGGCGCACATTTCGACTCCAGCATGCCGCCCTTCGACCACCTTTCGGACGGCGAGATCGCGGCGGTCGTGAATTACGTGCTTAGCGCCTGGGGTGAAACGAAGGCAACCTCGCGTGAGCTGCCGATCACCGACAAGACGGTGGCGGACGAGCGCGCACTGGCAATGACCCCAGCGGAAGTTCTCGCCTACCGCGCCAAGTCCCATTAGCGCCGTTCGCGGCGCGCATCAACCGGCAGCGATGGCATGAGCGGATCGGCAGCGGCTCCCCACACGCCGATGATGCAGCAGTACCTGCGATTCAAGGACGAGCATCCGGATCGCCTGCTGTTCTATCGGATGGGCGATTTCTACGAGCTTTTCTACGCTGATGCAGAGCGCGCCTCCCGCCTGCTCGACATCACGCTGACCTCGCGCGGTGTGTCGGCCGCTGCGCCGATCCCGATGGCCGGCGTTCCCTACCATGCTCTCGACCAATACCTCGCGCGGTTGCTCGAGCGCGGCGAAAGCGCGGTCATCGTCGACCAGATCGGCGACCCGGCGACTTCGAAAGGACTCGTCGAGCGCAAGGTCACGCGGATCGTGACACCGGGTACCCTGTCCGATGCGGGGTTGCTCGAGCCGCGACGCGACGCGCCGCTCGCGGCGTTGTTCTGCGACGGCAGCCGTGCCGGCATTGCTTGGCTCAACCTCGCGTCGGGACAATTCACGCTGACCGACGTTGGGACCGACGCCTGCACGGCGACGCTCGAGCGCGTCGATCCGGCGGAGCTTCTGCTACCCGACGACGCAACGCCACCCGTGTGGCGCGGCCGGGTACCGCCGGTGCACACGCTACCCGCATGGCAGTTCGATGCGACGCATGCGGAGCGCGCGCTCGCCCGGCAACTCGGGACGCTCGATCTCGCCGCTTTTGGCGCCGCCACCGTGCCGCTCGCCGTGCGCGCCGCCGGTGCCTTGCTGGGCTATGCAAGCGCGACGCAGCAAACGGCGCTCGCCCACGTGCACGCGCTCACCGTCGAGTCGCCGGGCGAATTCGTCGCGCTCGACGGGGCGACGCGACGCAATCTCGAGATCACGCAAACCCTTGCCGGTGAGCGCGAGCCGACGCTGCTCTCGCTGCTCGACACCTGCGCAGGAGCCCCCGGCAGCCGTCTGCTGCGCCATTGGCTGCTGCACCCGCTTCGCGCACGCGAGCGGGCCGGCGAGCGCCTTGATGCAATCGACGCCTTGCGTGCCGACCCATCCGCGGCGAAGGCGCTGCGTGGCGAGCTCAGGAGAAGCGTCGACATCGAGCGCATCGTCGCCCGGATAGCATTGCGCAGCGCGCGGCCGCGCGACCTCGCCGGGCTGCGCGATACGCTCACCCGGCTTCCCGCGCTCGCGCAGACGAGCGCTGCCTGCCCCGCAGCGCTGCTGCAGCGAATGGCGCGAGACCTCGATTTCGATCTGCGTTGGGCAGAGCTGCTCGCGCGTGCGGTCGCGCCGGAACCTCCGGCGCAGTTGCGCGATGGTGGCGTCATCGCGAAGGGCTACGACGCCGAGCTCGACGAACTTCTCGATATCGACGCCGGCTGCGGACAATTCCTGGTCGACCTCGAGCGGCGCGAGCGCGAGCGCAGCGGTGTGGCGAACCTGAAGGTCGAGTACAACCGGGTCCATGGCTACTACATCGAGGTGTCGCGCGCGCATGCCGAGCGGGTGCCTGACGACTATCGCCGCCGCCAGACACTGAAGAACGCCGAGCGCTACACGACGCCCGAGCTCTCCGACTTCGAGGGGAAGGCCCTGACCGCGAGGGAGCGCGCACTCGCCCGCGAGCGGCTGCTCTTCGACCAGCTCCTCACTGAACTCGTCCCTGCGATTCCTGAGCTGCAGGCCGCAGCTTCGGCACTTGCGACCCTCGACGTGCTCGCCACGTCCGCCGAGTGTGCCGCTGCGCTCAACCTGACGCGGCCGGAATTCGCCGACGCACCCTGCATCATCGTCGAAGGAGGACGACACTTGGTGGTCGAGCGCCAGGTCGACGACTTCGTTCCCAACGACGTCACGCTCGACGCGAACCGCCGTCTGCTGGTGGTCACCGGCCCGAACATGGGCGGCAAGTCGACCTACATGCGCCAGACCGCGGTGATCGCGCTCCTCGCCTGCTGCGGCATGTTCGTGCCTGCGAAGCGCGCACGCCTCGGACCCGTCGACGCGATTCACACGCGGATCGGCGCCGCCGACGATCTTGCCGGCGGGCGCTCGACCTTCATGGTCGAGATGACCGAGGCCGCCTACATCCTGAACTGCGCCACGCCCGAGAGCCTCGTCCTGATCGACGAGATCGGACGCGGAACGTCAACCTTCGACGGGCTCGCGCTCGCCTGGGCGATCGCCCACCGGCTGGCCGAGCACAACCGCAGCCTCGCATTGTTCGCGACGCATTATTTCGAGCTGACTGCGCTCCCGTCCGAGATCGCAGGCTGCGCCAACGTACACTTCGACGCGGTCGAGACCAAGGGCCGCCAGGGCGCCGGCATCGTGTTCCTGCACCACGTCGAAGAGGGGCCGGCGAATCGCAGCTACGGCCTGCAGGTGGCACGGCTCGCCGGCATTCCTGCCGAGACGCTGCGCCAGGCGCAGCGCTATTTCGCGCGGCTCGACAAATTCAATGTCCGTGAGGGCGCACAGCACGACCTGTTCGCAGCGCCGGGCGCGCAGGCAGGCGAATTGGCTGCGCCGGCAGGCGACGCGGCTGCGCCGCAGCGTGGCGCCGGCATCGCGGCAATCCGGGTGCGCCTCGCCGCGCTCGATCCAGACACGCTCGCGCCGCGCGACGCGCTTGCCGCGATTTACGAATTGAAGCGCCTGCTCGACGACCCGGACGAACCGGCGGGATCCTGAGCGCTACGCGAAGCGCGCGCTCGCGCTGCCAATCGTCGGGAATACGACTTCGATTGTCTGTCCCGGGTCGGCCGCAATAAGGCCCGTCCAGGTTCCGAGCGTGACAATGTCGCCAGCGCCGAGCCCGCCCATCTGCAGTTCGCGGCTCGTGGGAGCGTGTGCGTCGCGAGCGGCCGAGTGCGTGCAGCGCTGCGCCGCGTGACCTGCGAGCCAGACGAGCAGGAAACGCAGGTCCCCCAGCGGGTGGCCGCCCCGCGTCTGCGTGACGATCTCGCCGTCGCGGATCACGCGCGCGACGAGCGACGTCCAGTCGACGCCGTCGCGATAGGGAACGCCGCTGCCGACGACAAGTGCGCCGTGAAGTCCCTGGTCTGCCAGCCGCAGCCTTGGGCCCGCGGCTTCGACGTTCGCGTAGCGCGGATCGACGATCTCCATGGTGACGACGAGCTCGCCGATCGCCGCGTCGAGCGCCGAATTGGGCGCCGCCGGGCCGCGGGCGAGGGCCACGGGTGAAAGCGCAGATCGCAACCGGAACGCGATTTCACCTTCAATGCCGATCGCGCCGAAGGTTCCGGCGACAAACGTCGCGGGACTGGCGCGGACTCGCTGCGGCGGCAGCGGTGCGGCATTGGGCATCGAATCGCGACTCGCTGCGCCGACCTTCCACGCCGTGACGCGCTCAGCACCGAACCAGCCGAGGTTTGCTGCGACGCCGTCCTGCACTTCGTAGGCCTCGGCGTCATTCGCGGGTAGCGGCATCGCCGTGGCGTCGACGCGAACGCGATCGCGATGCGCGCGCGTCAGCGCATCGGCAAGAATCTGCAGATCGCTGCGCATCACGCCCGGGCGCTGGCCTTCAGCACCTCCATTGCTTCGGCAACGCCTCCTTTCACATGCGGAACGCCCGCGAGCGCAAGTCCCATCTCGACGCCAACAAGCGTGGCGGCGAGCGTCAAGTCATTGAGGTCGCCCAAGTGGCCGATCCGAAACACGCGTCCGGCCAGCTTCGACAAACCGGTGCCGAGCGACAGGTCGTAGCGCTCAAGGACCATCCTGCGGAAGCCATCGGCGTCGTGGCCCTCGGGCATCCGGACCGCGGTCAATGAATTGCTGTACTCGCGCGGGTTGGCGCACTGGTTCTCCAGGCCCCATGCGCGCACCGCGGCGCGCGTGGCCTCGCCGTGGCGGGCGTGCCGCGCGAATACCGCGGGCAAGCCTTCGGCCAGCAACTGGTCGAGCGCGGCGTCGAGGCCGTAGAGCAGGTTCGTCGCCGGCGTCGTCGGCCAGAAACCCTTCCGGTTCGCCTCGATGATCTCGTCCCACGCCCAATACGCGCGCGGCAGCCTCGCATGCTTCGAGGCCTCGCGCGCTTTCGCGCTCACCGCATTGAACGAAAGGCCGGGTGGCAACATCAGACCCTTCTGCGAGCCGGCGACCGTGACGTCGACGCCCCATTCGTCATGGCGATAGTCGATCGACCCCAGCGACGAGATCGTGTCGACCAGCAGCAGCGCCGGATGCCGCGCAGCATCGAGCACATCGCGTACCGCACGAATGTCGCTGACGACGCCGGTCGACGTCTCATTGTGGACGACGCATACCGCCTTGATCGCATGCTCGCGATCGCCCGCGAGCCGCGCGCCGATCGCAGCCGCGTCGGCACCGTGGCGCCAGTCGCCCGGCAGGAGTTCGGGCGCGAGGGAAAGGCGCTCGGCGAGGCGTTTCCACAGCAGCGCGAAATGCCCGGTCTCGGCCATCAGCATCCGATCGCCCGGCGACAAGGCATTGACGAGCGCCGCTTCCCACGCGCCAGTGCCCGAACCGGCATAGACGACGACTGGAGCGCGAGTGCCGAACACCGGTCCCAGCCGCTCGAGAATCGACAGCCCC
The DNA here is from genome assembly GCA_963701885.1 of uncultured beta proteobacterium. Taxonomy (GTDB): domain Bacteria; phylum Pseudomonadota; class Gammaproteobacteria; order Burkholderiales; family Casimicrobiaceae; genus VBCG01. The sequence continues at coordinate 58,966 of CAVPBR010000020.1, read as the reverse complement.
ATTTGCGCGAACTCGGGACCGCGATGATCGATCGTCGGATGGTCGATCGCCCGGAGCACCCGGTCGGGAACGTTGGTCGGGCCGGGAATCTGCAGGAAATGCCTGCCTGAAGGATGATTGTCGTAGCGGATCATTTTGGTCGTGTCAAAGGTGCTCAGTGATGGTGGCCATGCGCACCGTGGACGTGGCCGTGCTTGATTTCTTCCGGCGTGGCCGGCCGTACGTCGATGACCTTGCAGTCGAAGCGCAGCCGCTGTCCGGCGAATTGGTGATTGCCGTCGAGCACGGCCTTGCTGTCGGCGATGTCGGTGACGCGCCAGACGATCTCGTGTCCGTCCTGTTCGGTGACCAGGTGGCCTCCGACCGCGACATCGGGAGGCAACTGCTCGAGTGGCTCGATCCGCATCAGTTGTACGTCGTAGTCGCCAAACGCATCGTCGGGTTCGAGCGTGACCGAAACGCTGTCGCCGACCTTGCACCGGCTGAGCGCTTCCTCGACTTTCGGGAAGACTCCCGAATGATCGCCGCGCAGGTAGGCGATCGGCCCGTCGCTCTGCTCGAGCAGGCGGCTGCTCGCGTCGAAGAGTTTGAAGGTGATGGTGACGACGGTGTTGGCAAGGAATGTCATCGCAACCGGCACACGATGGGCCGGGGGAATTGTAACTCCGCGAATCCGGCGTTCTGCGCCGCTATACTCGACTCATGATCAGCGCGCGAACGACTCCGCGCCACGACCCCCTGCACGACGGCCTCGTGCCGGCGGCCTTTCTCGCCCGCTACTGGCAACGCGAGGCGTTGCTCATTCGCGCCGCGATGCCAGGCTTCGCTGGTGTGCTGACGCGCGAAGAGTTGTTCACCCTCGCGACGCGCAGCGACGTCGAGTCGAGGCTAGTTTGCCGCGATCGTGACCGCTACACACTGACCCACGGACCCTTTCGCAGGGCGAATCTGCGCCGGCTGCCGCCCACGCACTGGACGCTGCTGGTATCAGGCGTGAATCTCCACGTGGGCGCCGGCGATTCCCTGCTGCGGCGCTTCGCGTTCCTGCCCTTTGCGCGTCTCGACGACCTGATGGTCAGCTACGCGGCGCCAGGCGGAGGTGTAGGACCGCATGCCGATTCCTACGACGTGTTCCTGCTGCAGGCGACAGGACGCAGGCGATGGCGCTACGGGCGGCAGCGCGACCATTCGCTGCACCCGGACGCCCCGCTGAAGCTGCTGCGCCGCTTCACGCCCGCACACGACGTGACGCTGCTGCCCGGCGATATGCTCTACCTGCCTCCCGACTGGGCGCACGACGGGGTCGCGGTCGACGCATGCACGACCTATTCGATCGGCTTTCGCGCCCCGCTCTACCAGGAACTCGCCGAGGGCTTCCTCGATCACCTGCGCGACACGATCGCGCTTGCCGGCCGCTACGCCGATCCCGGCCTGCGCCCGCAGAGCCATCCCGCCTGCATCGATGCGGCAATGCAGCGGAAGATCGTGCGGGCGCTGTCGCGAGTCGAATTCGATACGGCGACGATCGCCCGCTTCGTCGGCCGGTACTTGTCCGAACCCAAGCCCGGAATCGTGTTTTCCGCGGCGCCGCGGGCGTCGCCGCAAGCCTTCGCCCGAAAGATTGCGCGCAGCGGCGTCGCGCTCGACCGGCGCACCCAACTGCTCTACGATAGTCGGATGCTGTACCTGAACGGCGAGGACCTCGCGATCCCTCGCGCCGGCCGCGCCATGCTGTTGCGCCTCGCCGACCTGAGATGCCTCAGCGCGCGCGATTGCGCGGCGCTTCCGGCATCGACGCTCGCATTGCTGCACCGTTGGCATCGCCATGGATTCGTCCACGTTGCCGCCTGAAGAACCGCGCGAATCCCGGCTCGATTCGCTCGCCGCCCTCGCGCAGGCTCAGGACGAGCTGATTGCGCTCGCCCGCCGCCACATCAAGGTTTTCGATGTCGATCTCTGCTGGGGTGGATGGCATACGACAGCTCGCTGCGACGCGCTGTCGCAGTTTCTGCGCGGCCATCGCGGCGCACAGCTCTCGGTAATCGTGCACGACACCCATTGGCTCGAAGCTCGCGGCGCCAGGTTCGCCGCGTTGCTCAAGTTGCATGCTCCGGCGATGATGCTCTACCGGACCGGCCCCGAAGCGCGTAGAGCGATGGATCCGCTGCTGATCGTCGATGACGCGCATTTCCTGCATCGCCAGCACATCACCTGGCCGCGCGCCACGCTGTCGATCGGCAACCCCGAACGTGCGATGCCGCTGGTCAAGCGTTTCGACGAGATCTGGGAGACCGGAGAGCCGGGAATGTCCGGTACCGTGCTCGGACTTTAGCGCAGGCTACAGCGGCGCGCCGATGCGCCGCCCGACTTCACGGTAGTGCTCGATCACCTCGCCCAGGTCGCGGCGGAAGCGGTCCTTGTCGAGTTTCTCACCGGTCTTCGCGTCCCATAGCCTGCAGCCATCCGGCGTGAATTCGTCGCCCAGCACGAGCTCGCCTCTCGGTTCGTCCAGCGGATGGCCAAATTCAAGTTTGTAATCGACGAGGTCGATGCCCGCGTTCGCGAACAGCGGCTTCAACAGCGCGTTGACGCGATGGGTCAACGCCTTCATCTGCGCGATTTCGTCCACGCTTGCCCACTTGAGCACGCGAATGTGGTCGTCATTGACCAGCGGATCATGCAGTGCGTCGCTCTTCAGGAAGAATTCGAAGATCGGCTCGGGCAGGCGCGTGCCTTCTTCGATGCCGTAGCGCTTGGCCATCGACCCGGCGCAGATGTTCCTGACGACGCATTCGACCGGGATCATCTTCATCGCCTTGACCAGCGACTCGCGCGCGTTCTCGAGCACTACGAAGTGCGTGCGGATGCCGGCCGCAGCGAGCTTGCCCATGATGTAGGCGTTGATCCGGTTGTTCGTCTCGCCCTTGCGCTCGAGCTGTGCGAGCTTCACTCCGTCGAATGCCGAGACGTCGTCGCGATAATGCATAATCAGCCGCTGCGGGTCGTCGGTGGCGTAGACGGTTTTGGCCTTGCCGCGATAGATTTCCTGCCGCTTTTCCATGCTGCCCTCCTGGAGTACTTCAAAGCGCACGCCAGGCGAAGCCGTCGGCCTGGCCGGCGATGCCGATCCAGTCGGGCGTGCAGCCGAGTGCGCGAGCGAGCGCCGCGCGCGCCTTGTCCGGCGTGTTGTTCTGCTGTGACAGATGCGCGGCGACAATGTGCTTCAGATGCGAGTTGTCGAGCGCCGCGAGCAGCGCGGCTGCCGCATCGTTGTCGAGATGGCCCAGCCGGCCCGCGATCCGCTGCTTCAATGGATACGGGTAGGCGCCGTCTGCAAGCATCTGCAGGTCGTGATTGCATTCAAGGACCAGCGCGTCGCAGCCGGACAGCGACTCGATGACGTGGGGCGTCGGAACACCCAGGTCGGTAAGGACGCCGAGCCGGCAGGCGCCATCGCCAACGACGAACTGGACCGGTTCGCGCGCATCGTGAGGCACCGGGAATGGCCGGACCTCGAACCTGCCGATTGCGAAGGCATCGTGGCTGTCGAAACCGTAGACCTGCGCATGGCGGATGAAGCGCTCACCGACCGCGTCCAGGGTGCCGAAGGTCAGCCACACCGGAACGCCATGGCGCGCGGCGAACGCCGGGACACCGTCGACGTGATCCGCGTGCTCGTGGGTGACGAGAATTGCGGTGATCGACGCCGGCTCGATGCCGAGGCGGGCGAGTCGCCGCCCGGCGTCGCGTACGCCAAAACCGCAGTCGATGAGGATTCGCGTGTCTCCGGCTTCGACCACCAGGCCGTTGCCCTCGCTGCCACTGCCCAGCGACGCAAATCGCATCTCACCAAAACCCGGGACGCACCACGTTTTCCACTACTTAAGCTGGTTCTGCAGGAGCGCGAGAATCTTTCCGCTCGCTGCGGTTCGGTCGGGCGTGCCGTCGGGATCGAGCACGCTAACCACGCTGTTCGGCGTCTTCCCGGCAATCTTGATCCGGTACTGCTCGGGCTTGTCCTTCTCATCGCTTGGCTTGAAGATGGAGACCAGCTTGCCGAGCCAACTCTCCTGCCGATCCTTGCGCGTCATCGCGGCTTCAGGATCGGCGAAGCGCACGTAATAGAGGCCCTGCGAGCGATCGCGGTCGACGACGGTGAATCCGCTGCGATCGAGCGCGAGACCCACGCGCCGCCAGGCGCGATCGAAGGCGTCGTCGAGCGTCAGCGTCGCGGTTCCGTCAGTCGCCTTCTCGATGCGCGCGTGCAGCGGGCCTTCGGCCGTTGCCGCGGTCGAGGTCTCAGCTTCGGCCACGACCTGCGGCGTGCCGAAGCGCATCATCAATCGTGCCAGCATCTCGGCTTCGAGCCCCGGATCGGGAGGCATCGGAGCCCAGGTGAAACCCGCAGGCGACGAATTGCTGACCACGGTGGTTGGGACCTGCTCCATGCCACGGTGGGACACGAAGATTTCCACGGTTCCGGGTACGGTGCCGTGCTCGATGCGGGTGCGGAACTTGTCGCGTTTGTAGGTCGAATAGAGCGGATCGATGTACTTGCCGATGTATTTGCGGATCGGGTCCATCGGGATGTCCGCCCGGTTCTCGGCCCAGTCCGTCTCCATAACCCCCAGTACCGGATCCGCAGTCGCGATCACGAAGCCGGTGTCGGTCCAGAACTTGCGCACGGTCGCCCAAGCCTGCTCCGGCGTTGCCTTGACCACCAGCCAGCGCTCGTTGCCTTCGCGGGCGATGCGCGCGTTGCCGTCCTTGACCGGCAATACGTCGGTCTGTGCCGGCTGCGTGGCGCTTTTGGCAGCAAGGCCCGAAGCCGTCGTCACCGAGTAGCGATCGTCATATTGCGGTGTCGACAGATCGGGAGGGATTTCGAGCGAGGGTGCTACTGCCGACGACTTGTAGTCAATGCGCTTGCCGAGCGTGGGCAGCGATTCGCAACCGCTGAGCGATATCAACGCCAGCGCGGCAAGCGCCGACGCGGCAATGGACAGGAATCGGACCATGAGGATGACCTTTAGCTGACGCAACCCGCTTCGCGCAACGCGGCACGGACCACGTCGTGGTGCTGCGGCGACAGCGGCGTGAGTGGCAGGCGCAGCGTGTTGTGGATCCATCCCATTTCGGCGAGCGCCCACTTGACCGGGATGGGATTGGATTCGATGAACAACCTCGCGTGCAGGCTCATCAGCGTGGCGTTGCCCCGGCGCGCGGCAGCGACATCTCCTGCGAGCGCTGCGGTACACACTTGCGACATCGCCCTGGGCGCAACGTTCGCTGTCACCGAGATCACGCCGTCGCCACCGAGCAGCACGTAGGCGAGCGCCGTGTCGTCGCTGCCGGAATAAAGGCCGAACTTCCCGCCGACAGGCAGCCTGCGGCGCAATTCGACATGGCGAACCAGGTCCGAAGTCGCGTCCTTGAGCCCGACGATCCCGGGCACGTCGGCCAGCCGCAGCACGGTGTCGTTGGCGAGATCGGCAACGGTGCGACTGGGCACGTTGTACAGCAGCAGCGGCAGCTCCACCGCCTCGGCGATCGACCTGAAATGCCGGTAGAGCCCTTCCTGCGTCGGCTTGTTGTAATAGGGGACCACCGACAGGCCGGCTGCCGCGCCGACGCTCTTCGCGAAGCGCGTGAGTTCAATCGCCTCGGCGGTCGAGTTCGCGCCGGTGCCCGCGACCACCGGGACACGTTCCGCGGCGTGCTCGACCGCGGCCTTGATCAGCTCACAATGCTCGTCGAAATTGACCGTCGGCGATTCACCTGTCGTGCCGACGATGACGATTCCCGCGGTGCCGTTCTCGACATGGTGGTCGATCAGCTTGCGCAACGCCGGAACGTCGAGCGCACCGCCTGGCCGCATCGGCGTGACGATCGCACAAAGGCTGCCTCGGAGCATGAAAGACCGTCGGAAAATGGCGAATTCTACCCGATTCCCCGCGATCACCTGAGTCTGCCCGCGTTCGGTTGCGCCGCGTCGGCTCTGGGGAAATCAGCGGGTGAGCGATGGCGGCCACGCCCGAGCCCTGCCGATGGCAGCGATCCGCTGCACGACCGCGGGCCTCGGTGCGCGTATCTCGCCCTGCTCGAAGGCGACGACGCACAGCCGCCCGTCGACTCGATGCAGCAACTCGCCCGGATCGAGCAGGAACGCGGGATTCGACGGTCGCCCGAAGCGTTGGTTGCCCGCGGCAAAGGTCTCGTAGATCAGCGCCCCGTCGGGCGCAAGTCGCGCCAGGAGGGCCGGGAACAACGGCCGGTGCAGGTAGTTCGTGACGACGACCGCGTCGAAGGTCTCGTCGCCGAATGGCCATGGCGCAGCCTCGAGGTCCGCGCATCGCGCTTCGACGCCCGCAACGCCGCTGAGTGCCGCAAGCGCTTCCGTGTCCCGATCGACAGCGACAACTCGGGCGCCGCGCGCCGCGAAGAGTCGCGCGTGACGACCGCGCCCCGCGGCAACGTCCAGCACGCGAGCGCCCTCGGGCACCAGTTCCGCCCAGCGCGCGACGAAGCTCGACGGCGGCAAATCAGTTTCGCGCATTGCGATGCGTCCTCTTCGGCGCCGCGGCTTCGCATTCGCTTGCAGCTTCCGCGCCGACCCAGCGCAGAAAAGCCCCAGCGTCCTCGCGCTGCCCGGCGTGCGGCGCGCTGATCGCAAAGTAGCCGCGCGCCGAGTCGAACCTGCGCGCGAACGGTGCCACCAGGCGCCCGTCGCGCAGGTGCTCGGCGATCATCGGCAGGCGACCGAGCGCCACGCCCTGTCCGCCCACCGCAGCCTGGATCACCTGGTCGTAGAGCCGGAAGCGCAGTGACCCTGCCGCCTTCAACCCGGGCTCGCCGTTGGAAGCAAGCCACGAGTTCCAGTCAAGCCACGGCGTACGCCCCTCCGGCTCGTCGAAATGCAGCAGCACCTGACGGGCGAGATCACGCGGGTTTCGCAGGCGCTCGCGTCCACGGACGGCCCGTGGACTTGCCACCGGCGTCATCCGTTCGCCGAACAGACGCAAGGCGCTCCCTGGCGCGGCGGCATCCGGCAGGTAACGCACCGCGACATCGACATCGCCTCGCGCAAGATCGACGACCCGATCGTCGGCCGAGACATACACCTCGACCTCCGGGTGCAGTGCGCGGAACGACGACAGCCGCGGAATCAGCCACAGCGACGCAAACGATACCGAGGTCGACACCGTGAGCCCCGGTGCGCGCACCGTGCCCCGCGTACGCTCGGTCGCCGTCACCAGGGCCGCGAGCATCTCGGAGACCGAGCGGTGGAACGCGGTGCCGGCCGTCGTCAGTGTGAGCGCGCGGTGCCGGCGCTCGAACAGCGCAATGCCGAGAGACTCCTCGAGCGCCTTGACCTGCCGCGAGAGCGCCGACTGGGTCAGGAACAATTCCTGCGCGGCCAGCGTGAACGAAAGCCTGCGGCCCGCCGCCTCGAATCCCCGGAGGAAATCGAGCGACGGCAACGAGCGTAGTGTCCTATTCATGCGCAGAATTCATGCATCCCATGCGAAATCAGCGTTTGAGTCGTGCCGACCTGGCCGCCACAATATCCTCACCGGAAACGGAATTGCAGGCAGCTTCGACAGCCGACCCTCCGTCTTCGGATGCATCCAGGTCATTCTAAAGGAGAACAGTCATGGCCTGCTACGAAACCGGAACCGTTGTAAGCCTGCACCGACACGAGGCCATCACGCTTCCCGACGTCCGTGGCGCAACCCTGCAGGTAACGCGTGGCGACGTCTGGGTCACCGAGGAGCACAAGGCGCGCGACATCGTCCTTCGCAGCGGTGATGTGTGGCTCGTCGAGTCGGATGGCAGGACAGTCGTCGAAGCTCAGAACGACGCGGTCTTCTGCATCGTCGGACGCGCGGGCGCAGCACTGCGCCTGCCGGCCGCGGCGCGAACGCGCGCAGGTCTGCTCGGCGTGCTCGCCGCGTTGTTCAATGCACCACCCCGGCAGGTACCCTATTTCTGACTCGGCGTCGCCCACACCCTGGCGCGGGCCGGCGCCGATCTCAGGACTTGGCGAACGTAATCTTCCCGTTCTTGGCGCGGATGCGGATCGTGTCACCCGCCGCGAAGTTGCCGGCCAGGATCTCCTTCGCGAGCGGGTTCTCGATCTCCTGCTGGATCGCACGCTTCAGCGGCCGTGCCCCGTAGACCGGGTCGAATCCGGCCTGCGCGACATGCTTCAGCGCCGCGTCGTCGACATCGAGCCTGATGTCGATCTTCGCGAGCCGCTGCTCGAGCGCGCGCAACTGGATTCGCGCGATGCTCGCGATCTGGTCCTGCGCCAGCGGATGGAACACGACGATCTCGTCGATCCGGTTGACGAACTCGGGCCGGAAATTGGCCTTGACCTCGGCCATCACGGCGACCTTGATTGCACCGGGATCCGTACCTTCGCTGGTCATCTCCTGGATCTTGTGCGATGCGAGGTTCGACGTCATCACAATCACCGTGTTGCGGAAGTCGACCGTGCGGCCCTGCCCATCCGTGAGACGCCCATCGTCGAGCACCTGCAGCAGCACGTTGAACACGTCCGGATGCGCCTTTTCGATCTCGTCGAACAGGATCACCGAATATGGCTTGCGTCGCACTGCCTCGGTGAGATAGCCGCCTTCCTCGTAGCCGACATAGCCGGGAGGCGCGCCGATGAGCCGTGCCACCGAATGCCTTTCCATGAATTCCGACATGTCGATGCGCACCATCGCCTGGTCGGAGTCGAACAGGAATTCGGCGAGAGCGCGGGTGAGCTCGGTCTTGCCAACGCCGGTGGGACCGAGGAACAGGAACGACCCATAGGGACGATTCGGATCCGCAAGCCCCGAGCGCGAACGGCGGATCGCATCGGCGATGAGCCGCACCGCTTCGTTCTGGCCAACGACGCGCTGATGCAGGCGCTCTTCCATCTTCAGCAGCTTGTCGCGCTCGCCCTGCATCATTTTCGATACCGGAATCCCGGTCGCGCGCGATACGACCTCGGCGATTTCTTCGGCGCCGACCTGGGTGCGCAGGAGCTTCGGTTTCTTCGCCTGCTCGGTGGCGAGCGTCTTGTCAGCCTTTTTCAGGCGCGCTTCCAGCTCCGGCAGCTTGCCATATTGCAGCTCGGACATTTTCTGCCAGTCGCTCCGGCGCTTCGCCTCTTCCATCTGCAGCTTGATCTTGTCGATCTCCTCCTTGATGTGCGTGCTCGCCTCGACCTGCGATTTCTCCGACTGCCACACTTCGTCGAGATCGGCGTACTCGCGCTCGAGGCGCTTGATCTCGTCCTCGATCGCGGTGAAGCGCTTCTTCGACCCTTCGTCCTTTTCCTTCTTGACTGCCTCGCGTTCGATCTTCAACTGGATCATCCGGCGGTCGAGCTTGTCCATCGCCTCTGGCTTGGAATCCATCTCCATCTTGATCCGCGCCGCGGCCTCGTCGATCAGGTCGATCGCCTTGTCGGGCAGGAAACGGTCGGTGATGTAACGATGCGACAGCTCCGCCGCGGCGACGATCGCGGGATCGGTGATCTCGACGCCATGGTGGATCTCGTAGCGCTCCTGCAGCCCGCGCAGGATTGCGATCGTCGATTCGACCGACGGCTCGTCGACCAGCACTTTCTGGAAGCGGCGCTCCAGCGCGGCATCCTTCTCGATGTATTTGCGATACTCGTCGAGCGTGGTCGCACCGACGCAATGCAACTCGCCGCGCGCGAGCGCCGGCTTCAGCATGTTGCCAGCGTCGATCGCGCCCTCCGCCTTGCCGGCGCCGACCATCGTGTGCAGCTCGTCGATGAAGACGATCGTGCGCCCGGCGTCGGCCGCGATGTCCTTCAGCACGGCTTTGAGACGTTCCTCGAACTCGCCGCGGTACTTGGCACCCGCCAGAAGCGCCGCCATGTCGAGCGACAGCACGCGCTTCCCCTTGAGCGTCTCGGGCACTTCGCCGTTGACGATGCGCTGCGCGAGCCCCTCGACGATCGCCGTCTTGCCCACACCCGGCTCCCCGATCAGCACGGGGTTGTTCTTGGTGCGCCGCTGCAGGATCTGGATCGTCCGGCGGATCTCGTCGTCGCGGCCGATCACCGGGTCGAGCTTCCCTTCGCGCGCACGCTCGGTCAGGTCGATCGTGTACTTCTTGAGCGCCTCGCGCTGCCCTTCGGCCTCCTGCGAATCGACGCCCGCGCCGCCGCGCACTGCATCGATTGCCGCTTCGAGCGCCTTGCGTGTCAATCCCTGCTCCTTCAGCAGTCTGCCGACAGGACCCTTGTCATCGGCGAGCGCAAGCAGGAAAAGCTCGGAGGCAATGAACTGATCACCGCGCCGGGTGGCTTCCTTGTCGGTGAGATTCAGCAGGTTGTTGAGATCGCGCGACACGCCGATCTCCCCGCCGGTGCCTTCGACCTTGGGAAGGTTCGCGATCGCCGTCTTCAGAGCGGCCTGCAGCCTTGGCACCGCGACTCCAGCACGGGCGAGCAGCGATGCCGTGCCGCCGTCCTCCTGGGCGAGCAACGCCTCAAGCAGGTGCTGGGGCTCGATGAAGCCGCTGTCGTGGGCCAGCGCAAGCGACTGGGCGTCGGCCAGCGCCTGCTGGAACTTGGTGGTGAGCTTGTCGAAGCGCATCGCGAATCCCCCTTCAAGGTTCACAGTATGGGTATTCGCGGCGTGATTTCAACGACGCCGGGGGGGGCAGGCCAGAGGCCGGCCCCGCCGGCGCGGCGGGACCGGCGAACGCGCTTACTGTTCGACGATCTGCGACTTCATCGGCCCCAGGATCGCCAGGAGCTCGCCCTGCTCCTTTTCCGGCACCTTGAACTTGTCGAGCGACTTCACCAGGTCGCCAACCAGCGCGTTGAAGTCGGCGTCGGTGATGCCCATTCCCTTGTGCGTCGTCTTCATGTCTCGCCCCGAATACGTGCAGGGTCCGCCGGTGCCCGCGCAGATCTGCTCGACCAGCAGCATCTTGAGCCGCGGGATGTCGGTGTGGGCGAAAAAGTGGTTGATGCGGTCATCAGTGGCAACGTTGCCGACAAAATCGTCGACTACGGCGGTAATGGCCGGCTTGCCTCCCAGCCGGTCGTAGAGCGAGGCCTTCGGGGCCATCATGTCGTTGTGCATGGGCTGCATCGACTGGCAGGCGGCAAGAATGCCGACGAAGCCCGCCATCAGGATGGCGCGGCCGACAGTACGCCGATCGTGGATCATCGTGGTCTCCATGAATGCCGCGCAGGCGGCGGCGACGAAGCCATATACGTTCGCGCCGGGGTGCCGGATGCGCGTTACTCTCCAAGCCTGCCCCGCGGCCCGAAGCCCGTCCGCGTGGTAGCCCCGGCGGCCACCGTCGCGCCGATGCTAAGATCGTACGGAAGTGCCAAGGAGGCGAAACGATGGCAAGTGGCGACGCCGGAACAACCGTAGTGACGATCACCGCCAATGGACCTTACAAGGTCTCGGGGGCACTGCCGCTGTCGCGACAGGTGATCGGGACGAACAAGAACGGGGATTCGACCGAGTGGCAACCGGGGCACGAGTTCCCCCTTCAGCCGCGCTACGCGCTATGCCGCTGCGGCAACAGCGCGAACAAGCCCTTCTGCGACGGCAGCCACACGCGCGTCGGCTTCGACGGTGCCGAAACGGCGAGCCGCAAGCCGTATATGCAGCAGGCAAAACTCCTGCGCGGGCCGGTGATGTCGCTGACCGACGTCGAAGCGCTGTGCGCGTTCGGGCGCTTCTGCGACCCCAACGGCTCGGTGTGGAACCTCGTCACTGAGACCGGCGATGACCGGGCGCGTGGCGCATTCACCCGGCAGAGCTGCGACTGTCCTTCGGGACGCCTGGTGCCCTGGGACAACGCGACAGGCAAGCCGATCGAGCCGAGCTTCGCGCCTTCGATCGGCGTGATCGAGGACCCGGCGAAGAACTGCGCGGGGCCCCTGTGGCTGCGCGGCGGCGTACAACTGGTCGGCGCCGACGGATTCAAGTACGAGATTCGCAACCGCATGACGCTATGCCGCTGCGGCGGATCGCAAAACAAGCCTTTCTGCGACGGCACACATGCCGCGATCGGTTTCCGCGACGACCGCTGAAGGAGTGCAGGTCGCAGCGTTCGTGGCGGGCTCCTCACGGCGGATGCGCACTGAGGCCAATGCGCCGCCCTTCGCTATCGCCCACGACATCGGCGTCGACCGGCACGCAGACGCTGCGTCCCCCCGCATCGATCATGCGCACACGTGTCCGATAGAGCGTCTCGATATTGCCGACGGTCAGCGCGTCCTCGACTCGGTCGAGCGCGAGCGGCCGGCCGGCGTGCAGCAGCAGCGCGCGATCGGCGTGCGCCAGGGCGTGGTCCGGTTCGTGGGTCGAGAACACCAGCGTGAAGCCCTGCGCCCGCAGACGGTCGATCTCGTGCAGGACCCGCGCGCGATTGCCGAAATCGAGGCTCGCCGTGGGCTCGTCGAGCACGACGATCTCCGCCTGCTGCGCTAGCGCGCGGGCAATCAGCACGAGCTGGCGCTCGCCCCCCGAAAGCTCGGTGACCGGGCGCTCGCTGAGATCCGCGATGCGCAGCGCCGCAAGCGATTCGAGTGCGATCTCGCGATCGGCGCGTCCGGGCCGCGCGAATGCAGGCAGGCGCGCGGCACGGCCCATCAGCACCGCATCGACGACCCTGAAGGCGTAGGCTGGCAGGTGCTGCTGCGGCACATAGGCGATGCGCGTTGCGCGCTCGGCAGGCGCCATGGCCATGACGTCGGCACCGTCGATCTCGGCCCGACCCGATATTGGCGCAAGCAGGCCAAGCAGTGTGCGCAGCAACGTGGTCTTGCCCGCGCCGTTGGCCCCCAGCAGCGCCAGCGCTTCGCCCCGCCCGAGCGTGAACGAAACCGCCTCGCCCACCCGGCGCGAAGGGAATCCGAAGGCGAGGTCCTGGGCGGACAGCATCGCAGCGGCGGCGCTCAGCTTCGCCCGCGCGCAAGCAGCGCGATGAACACCGGAGTGCCCACGAACGCAGTCAGGATCCCCGGCGGAAGCTCGCCCACGGTGAGCGTCCTGGCCAGCGTGTCGATCGCAAGCGTGAAGATCGCGCCAAACAACGCTGCAACCGGGAGTAGGCGTGCGAATGCCGGGCCGGTGACTGCGCGAGCCATGTGCGGAACAACGAGCCCCACCCAGCCGACGATGCCGCAGACCGCGACGCTCGCTGCCGTCGCGATGGTCGCGGTCGCGACCGCGACTGCCCGCAGCCGCGACACGTGAACGCCCAGCGTGCGCGCCTCGTCCTCGGGCAGCGCGAGCAGGTCGATCCGCCATGACAGGGCGAACAGCACGACCATCGAAAGCACGATCGCGATCCCTGCCGCCGCGACCTCATGCCAGCTCGCCGCGACGAAGCTCCCCATCAGCCAGAAGGTGATCGCCGGAAGCTGGTTGTAAGGATCGGCGACGAACTTCAGCAGCGACACGCCGGCGCCCATCAGGCTCGCCACGACGACCCCGACCAGTACCAGCGTCAGCAGGCGGTCCTGCGCGGTGATCCGCGTCGCCGCGGCGACCACGATTGCCACGGTTACGAGCCCGCCGCAGAATGCCGCCAGCGCGGCGAGCGCGATTCCCGCCCCAGCGTAGATCGCGGCGACCGCACCCAACGCCGCACCGGATGACACGCCGAGCGTGTCCGGTGCCACCAGCGGATTGCGGAACATGTGCTGGAACGCCGCGCCAGCGACGGACAAACCGGCCCCCACAAGGCTCGCCAGCGCGATCCGGGGCAAGCGGATCTGCCAGAGCACCAATCCGGCAGTGGCGCGCGAGTGTTCGCCTGCGAGACCCTGGGCCAGCCCGTCCACGACCTGATGCAGCGACAGCGGGTAGCGCCCGGAAGCGGCGGAGACGAGTGCCAGCGCGACCAGGAGCGCGACGCTCGCGGCGATGACGAGCGCGTCGCGCTGCCGCGGCATCAGTCGAGTTGGCGCAGGATCTGCAGTGGAGGCAGGCGCACGGCCGAGCGCGTCCCGAGCCAGCCGGCGAGCGCGACTGCCACGGCGCCGCCGCCGATGCCATAAGCCCAGATCCAGGGATCGACGTGGAACGGAATATCGAACACGCGTGCGGCGAGCCCGCTGCCGATCGCGATTGCTCCGCCGGCGGCGAGCAGGCCGGAGAGTGCGCCAAGTACGACGAATTCGACCACCTGCGCGCCCTGAAGCTGGCGTCGCGACGCACCCAGCGTGCGCAGCACCGCCGCATCGCGCATGCGTTCGTCCTGCGTCGAAGCGATCGCGGCCTGCAGCACCAGCACTCCGCCGGCGAGCGTGAACAGAAACACGAACTGTACCGCGCGCGCAACGCGGTCGATGATTCCCTGCACCTCGCTCAGGATCTCGCCGACGTCGACCGCGAGGATGTTCGGGAAGCGCCGGACCAGCGGTGATAGCCAGTTTCCGGCGTGATCGCCGACCCGGAATGCCGCGATCCAGGTCGTCGGCAGATCGTCGAGCGCACCGGGAGCGAACAGCGCGAAGAAGTTCACGCGGAAGCTGTCCCAGTCGACCTTGCGCAGGCTGGTGAGTGTCGCGACCACGCGCTGGCCTCCCGCATCGAAAACCAGCCGATCGCCCAGCTTGACCCCAAGCGTCTTCGCGATCCCCTCTTCGAGCGAGATTCCCGCATCGGTTCCATGCGCCTGCGAATTCCAGAAACGTCCGGCGACGACGCGATTGCCTTCAGGCAGATAATCGGTCCATGACAGGTTGAACTCGCGCTCGGCGAGCCGCCGCGCGCGCGCGTCGCCATAACGCGCGACATCGAGCGGAGCGCCGTTTACCGCGACGAGTCTGCCGCGGACCATCGGCTTGAATTCCGGCGCTCGATGGATCGAGGCGGCGAGCATCGCACGCGCTGCCTCGACCTGGTCCGGCAGCACGTTGACCAGGAACTGATTCGGCGCGTCAGGCGGCAGGCTCGCACGCCAGTTGCGCAGCAAATCGCCCCGCACGACGGTGAGCAGTAACAGCGCCATCAGGCCGAGCGCGAGTGCGCCGATCTGCAGGCTCGACGCGAGCGCGCGTCGCCGGAGACTTGCAAGACCGAAGCGCCAGGAAATGCCACCTGCCGGAAGGCGCTTCAACAGCGCGAGCAAAAGCCACGCCGCTGCCGCCGCAGCAGCAACCACCCCGCCGACGCCGCCGAGCACGATCCCCGCGACCTTCGCCTCCCCCGCCTGCCAGGCGATCAGTACGGCGATCACGGCTGCGCCGCAGACGTAGGCGACGATCCCGCCTGCGCTCGGGCGCGGCAGATCGCGGCGCAACACGCGCAACGGAGAAGCCTTGGCGAGCGCGACCAGCGGTGGAAGGGCAAAGCCCAGCAGTAGCAACACGCCCGCCGCGTACGCCGGCAGGACCGGCATCCAGGTTGGCCACGGCAGGGCATCGGTAAAGGCGCCCGAAACCAGGACGACGAGGATCTGCTGCCCGGCAAGCGCGCAGGCAATCCCGACCAAGCCTGCAGCAGCGCCGATGACGACGAACTGCAGTGCGAACAGCGCGAGCGTGCGCGCAATCGGCGCACCGAAGCAGCGGAGCATCGCCGCGGCGTCCAGGTGCCGGCGCAGGTAGCGCGACGCCGCCAGCGCGACCGCGACTGCGGCGAGCAGTACCGCGACCAATGCCGCAATGCCGAGGAAGTGTTCGGCGCGATCGAGGGTTTGGCGAACTTCCGGGCGAAGCTCACCCACGGTATCGGCGCGTTCTCCCGGTTCGATCGCCCCCGCGAGCCAGCTACGGAATGGCGCGAGGCCATTGCCCGAAGTCTGCGCGACCAGCAGGCGCCATGTCGCGCGGGCACCTGGCTGAAGCAATCTCGTCGCCGGGACGTCGTCGAGGTTCATCAGGAGCCTGGATCCTGGCGCGAAGCGAATCCCCGTCACTTCGGGATCCTGCAGGACGATCGCGGTGACTTGAAGTGTCGCGTCGCCGACCGCCAGACGCGCTCCGATTTGCGCGCCGAGCTGCTGCGCGAGCTTACGGTCGATCCATGCGTCCCCGCGCGGGGGTATGCCGCCGGCCGCACGGCCCGTGGGATCACCGCTCGCCGCGAGCGTCACGGTGCCGCGCAACGGATACCCCGTCGACACGGCTTTCACTTCGGCCAGCACCGCGCCAACGCCCGCACGTTGCACCATGCTGTTGAAGCGGATTGCCGGCGAGGTCTCGAGCCCGAGCCTGCGCGCCTCGTCGGCCAGACGCGCGGGGAGCGGCCGGTCCCCCGACACCAGCAGGTCGGCTCCGAGCAGGCGATTGGCCTGCGCTTCGAGCCCGCGCTTCACGCGATCGGTAAACAGGCCGACGGTGCCGACGCTCGCGACCGCGAGCACGATCGCGGCGATCAGCACCCGCAATTCGCCCGAGCGCCAGTCGCGGGCCGCGAGGCGTAGCGCAAGGCGCAGCGTCGCCATGGTCCGCAACGCTAGCGCAGCCTCGCGCGCGTCGGTGACATCGCTGGCACCGTTGCTTGTGCCGCGGCCGACGCGGCGGCAGCCGCTGCTGGAGCGGCGGGCGCCCGATCGCTGCGCGCGTCGGCGACAAGCCGTCCCGCTGCCAGCGACAGACGCCTTTCGCAACGCGCGGCAATAGCTTCGTCGTGCGTGACGACGATGAGCGTCGTCCCGTTCTCGCGGTTCAGTCGGAACATCAGGTCCGCGACTTCGGCGCCCGTGGCTCCGTCGAGATTGCCCGTCGGCTCGTCGGCCATCAGGATTTTGGGTTCACCGGCGAACGCGCGCGCGATCGCCACGCGCTGCTGCTCGCCGCCCGAGAGCTGACGCGGATAATGCGTCGCGCGCGCAGCCAGCCCGACGCAGGCGAGCCAGTCGGAGGCGCGCGGCGCGGCGTCGCGAGCTGCGGCGAGCTCCAGGGGCAGCATGACGTTCTCATGGGCCGTCAGCGCCGGCAGGAGCTGGAACGACTGGAACACGAACCCGACGCTCTGCGCGCGTAGCGCAGCGCAGCCGTCCTCATCGAGCGACGACAAGGCGATGCCGTCGATCGCCACATCGCCTGCCGTCGGCCGGTCGAGCCCGGCGAGCAGTCCCAGCAGCGTCGTCTTTCCCGAACCGCTCGCGCCGACGATCGCAACGGTCTCTCCGGGTCCAATGTCGAAGCCCACTGCATCGAGGATCGTGAGCGGTGCGTCACCGCTTTTCACGATCCGGGTAAGCGCGGTAGCGCGGATGGCAGGCGTGGACATGCGTCCGTAAGTGTAGGCGCATCGCGAGGATTCAACCGCGCGGGCCGCAAGCAGTGGTACCGCCGGCAGGTGCATGGGGCCGCCTCGCTACAATGTGCGCTGCCCACCTCGCACATCCGCGTGCCACTCACCGCATGACGCCTTCGATACGCTTGCCCGACCGCGGGCCACTCGCCACATGACGCTTGCATCCCGCGTGTTCAACCGCACGCTGCTGTGCTGGCTCGTCATCGCCGTGGTGCTGCTCGCGGGAAGCACGCAGGCAAAGCCGGCGCCGACCCTGCTCGTGCTGGGCGACTCAATTTCCGCCGGTTACGGACTGACCACAGGACAGGGTTGGGTCGCCCTGCTCGCGCAGCGCCTGGCACGCGAGGGCTATCCGCAGCAGGTCGTGAACGCGTCGATTTCAGGCGATACGACCGCCGGCGGCAACGCGCGGCTACCTGCGCTGCTGCGCAAATACCGGCCCGCAATCGTCATCATCGAACTCGGCGGCAACGACGCGTTGCGCGGCGGCGATCTGGTGGCCGCCCGGGACAATCTCGATGCGATGGTCAGGGCAGCGCAGGCGGCAGGCGCCAAGGCGCTCCTCCTCGGAATGCGCGTGCCACCCAACTACGGGCCACGCTACGCGCAGGACTTCGCGGCGCTTTATGCGTCCGTTGCTGCTACCCGCCATGTGGCGCTGGTGCCCTGGCTGTTCGAAGGCTTCGGCGAGGATCTGTCCAAGTTCCAGGCCGATCGCATCCACCCGGTGGTGGCGGTGCAGCCGCGCATTCTCGACAATGCGTGGCCGACGCTGCGCCCGTTGCTCGGGCGACGATGAACGCGCCACTCCCACCCGGGCCACCGCCACGTCCGGCCGGCCGCGTCGCAGTCGACAACTGGATGGCCTATCCGGAGCGGATCGACGTGCGTTCGCCTTCGGAGTTCGCCGCCGATCGCCTTCCCGGCGCGATCAACCTCCCGGTACTCGACGATGTCGAGCGTACTCGCGTAGGCACGCTCTACGTGCAGACCTCGGCCTTCGACGCGCGCAAGCTCGGCGCCGCGCTGGTTGCACACAACATCGCACGCATCGTCGAGACACATGCGGCAGGCAAGCCGCGCGAGTGGAATCCGCTGGTGTACTGCTGGCGCGGCGGGCAGCGCAGCCGCGCACTGGTCCACGTGCTGGCCGAGATCGGCTTTCGTCCCGTCCAGCTCGACGGCGGCTACCGCGCCTGGCGCCGGCACGTCGTCGCCATGCTGGAGCAACTGCCGCTGCGCCTCCGCTTCGAGGTGGTCTGCGGCTTCACCGGCTCGGGCAAATCGCGTCTGCTGGCTGCGCTCATGCGCAACGGCGCGCAAGTCCTGGACCTCGAGCGACTCGCCCGCCATCGCGGTTCGCTGCTCGGCGCAGTTCCAGGCGATTCGCAGCCGACGCAGAAGGGATTCGAGAGCGCGATCTATGCCGAGATTGCACGTTTCGACCCGCTCGAGCCGGTGTTCGTCGAATCGGAGAGCAAGCGCATCGGCCGCCTCCAGGTTCCCGGGGCGCTGCTCGAAGCGATGCGCGCCGCGCACTGCCTTCGCCTCGAGACGCCGCAGGCGCTGCGCGTGGCGATCCTCGAGGCCGATTACATGCACTTGATCGGCGACGGCGCAGCATTCGAAGCGCTGCTCGCGCCGCTGCGCGCGCTGCACGGTCGCGACACCGTCGCCCGCTGGGCGCACTGGGCAGCGACGGGCGCGAGCGCCGAGCTCGCGACAGAACTGCTCGAACTGCACTACGATCCGTCGTACGCGCGCGCGATCGAGCGCAACTTTCCGCGCGAGCGCGATGCCCGGAGGCTGCGCCTCGACGATGCGAGCGGCAAATCTTTCCAGGCGCTTGCCGCCGCGGTACTTGCAAACGAGGGAGCGCCGCGCTGATCGCGTTGCTCTCGATCCATCCATCCCTCGCCCGCAGCCATGCACGCCGACTTTCACATCGTCAACGTCTTCGCCGAAACGGCGCTGGCCGGCAATGCGCTCGCGGTCATCGAAGATGCCCGCGCGATGGACACGGCGACGATGCAGGCGCTCGCGCTGCAGTTCAACCTATCGGAGACTTCGTACATCCTGCCGTCCGAGCGGGCGAGCGCGCAAGTGCGAATCTTCACGCCCACCTTCGAAATGCCGTTCGCCGGGCATCCGGCCTTGGGCACCGCGCACGTGCTGCGCAACCTCCTGGCCACCGGCGATCGCCTGACACTCGAGATGCCGGCGGGCGTCATACCCGTCGAGGCGAGAGGCGACGTCTGGACACTCGTGGCGCAGGCGCCGCGACATCGCTGGCCGGCCGCGACGCGGGCGCAATTATCCGCGATGCTCGGCCTTAACGAAGGCGACCTCGACGCCGGCGGCGAGCCGCTGTGGGTCGATACCGGCAGCGAGCAGCTCGTGGTCCCGCTCGCCTCTTTCGACGCCGTGCTGCGCGCGGCACCTTCCGCCGCGATGCTTTCCGAGCACGGCAGCATCGGCGCACGCGCAATGGCCTACGTGTTCGCGCGCGACGGGCCCCGCGTGCTGGCGCGCTTTTTCTTTCCCAAGCACGGCGCAGTGGTCGAAGACCCGGGCACCGGGTCTGCCGCAGCGAATCTCGGCGGCTGGCTGCTCGCCACCGGAGCGGCGCTGCCGCAGCGCCTGTCGATCGAGCAGGGGGACGTGGTGGGACGTCCATGCCGGATCGGTCTCGCCGTCGGCACCGACCGCTCGATCCGCGTTTCCGGGCGCGTCATCGCGATCGCGCGCGGCCGCCTGTCGATCTAGCGTTGGCTAACCCTGTGTCCTCTGGCGCGAACGGTCGCCCTGGGCGCTACGCGTCCCAGCGCGCGATGAATTCGCGCCAGTGCGCGGCACCCGGCGCGCCGACGCGCTCGCGTACGATTGCAACCTCGCGGGCGTAGGCGTTCGCGTCGAGCTCGCCTCGCATCAGCCGGAAGCGCTGATAGAGCAGGTAGGTGTTGAGCGCGTCGCACTCGCAGTAATTACGGACCTCGGCGATCCGGCCCGCTGCGACGGCACCTGCGACTTCTGCGCCGTCCATGCCGATCTTCCCGGGAAATCCGCACAGCCGTGCCATCGCGTCGAGCCCGGCAACGCCCCGCGGCTGGTACTGCGCGAGCACGTCCATCAGGTCCAGATGGCGGGTGTGGTAGCGCGACAGATAATTGTTGTATCTGAAGTCACGGTCGTCGTCGCCCCATTCCCAGTATCTGGCTGCGCGAATGCCGTGGATCAGCGCGCGGTGCTGGAGCACCGGCAGGTCGAAGCCGCCGCCGTTCCAGGAGACGAGCTGCGGCGTATAGCGTTCGATGCCGTCGAAGAAACGCCGGATGAGCTCCGGTTCTGCGTCCGAGGGCTCGCCGATTGACCACACGCGAAAGCCGTCGCCGTCCTTCATTGCACAGGCGATCGCGACAACCTGCTGCAGGTGGTTCGGCATGAAATCGCTGCCGGTGGCGGTGCGCCGGCGCTGCACGAACCAGGCGAGAACTCCCGGATCGTCGACCGCGGGACCGATGTCGTGGACCCGGCGGATGCCCGCGATATCGGGCACCGTTTCGATGTCGAAGGCGAGGATGGGCGCGCTCACGCCCGTGCCCGGCCGCAGTGCGCGCGCCACCCGCGCCGGCGCGTCATCCGGGAAACACGCCCGTCGACAGGTAGCGATCGCCGCGATCGCAGACGATGAACACGATCGTCGCGTTCTCAGCCACGCGCGAAACGCGTAGTGCAATCGCGCAGGCGCCCCCCGACGAGATGCCGCAGAAGATGCCTTCTTCGCGCGCGAGGCGGCGTGCCGTGTCCTCGGCGTCGGCCTGTGACACGGGTTCGACCTGGTCGACGCGGGCCGCGTCGAAAATCTTCGGCACGTAGGCCGGCGCCCATTTGCGGATGCCGGGGATCGACGAACCTTGCTCCGGTTCAGCGCCGACGATCCGGACCGCCGGATTCATCTCCTTGAGGAAGCGGGCCGTGCCCATGATCGTGCCCGTGGTACCCATTGCAGACACGAAATGGGTGACGCGTCCGCCGGTGTCCCGCCAGATCTCGGGGCCGGTTCCGCGGTAATGCGCGAGCGGGTTGTCGGGATTGGCGAACTGGTCGAGGATCGTGCCCTTGCCCTCGTCGCGCATCCGCTGCGCGATGTCGCGGGCGCCTTCCATTCCGCCAGCCTTGGGTGTCAGCACCAGCTCTGCGCCGTAGGCGCGCATCGTCTTGATGCGCTCTGCGGTCTGACTCTCCGGCATCACCAGGATCATCCGGTAGCCGGCGATCGCAGCAACCATCGCGAGTGCGATACCGGTGTTGCCCGAGGTCGCTTCGATCAGCGTATCGCCGG
This sequence comes from uncultured beta proteobacterium, assembly GCA_963701885.1. Lineage (GTDB taxonomy): Bacteria > Pseudomonadota > Gammaproteobacteria > Burkholderiales > Casimicrobiaceae > VBCG01. The sequence continues at coordinate 37,351 of CAVPBR010000020.1, read as the reverse complement.
GCTTGATCGTGCCGCGCTTCTGTGCCTCGGTGATCATCGACAGCGCGGGACGATCCTTGACCGAGCCCGCAGGGTTGTTGCCCTCGAGCTTGGCGAGGATCACGTTCGATGTCGCGCCCGGAAGGCGCCGCAGGCGAACGAGAGGGGTATTACCGACCGTTTCGGCCAGCCCGGAATAACTCATCCGGGCATTGTAGCGGAGGGTACCGCGGGGAGGCGGGGCGGAAGCGCCCCGCTTCCCGTTGCTGCGCCTGCTTCGCCTACTGCGCCGGCTTGGCCGCTTCGGCCTTGTCCTTCTTGGAATCCTTCTTGGCTTCCTTCTTCGCCTTCTTCTCGGCGGACGTTTCCGCGCCCGGCGAGGCCATGGCTCCTTTGTCGGCCTTCGAGGACTTGGCCACGGGTCCCTTCTCGGCCTTGGCCTTTTCGTTGGCCGCTTTCTTCTCGGCACGAGTCATCTTGGCGGGTGCTGCCTGGCCTGCGGGCGTCGTTGCGGCAGCGCCTGCCGCCGCGGCTGCCGGGGCCGCCGTCTTCGCGCTCATCGAACCCCCATGGCTCGCCTCGGACTTCGCACCCTTTTCCGGAACCGTTGTCATGCCGGAGGTCGAAATTCCGCCCTTGAGCTTGCCGAATTCGCCTTCCTTGATCCCCTTCACCTTCATGACGTCCTCTTCGGACTTGAAAGGACCATTGGCGTTGCGGTAGTCGATGATCGCCTGCGCCTTCGCCGGTCCGATACCTGGCAAGGCTTCCAATTGTTCCTTGGTCGCGGTGTTGATGTTGACAGCGGCAAGCGCGAGGCTCGACGAAAGGAGCAGCGCGAGTGCCAGAAGTAGCCGTTTCATGTCGTTCTCCGTGATGGGTGGGGTGTGCGGAGTGCCGCACCACGCCTTCAAGGAACCGCAAGTCCCCTTCCGGCAGCGCCTAGAACGCGCCGGGGGTCCCTGGAGTTGACCGCGCGTGGGCCCATGCGACCCATCGCCGGAGAACCCGACATGCGGCGACCGCGCTACGCGGTGCCGGTCGACTGTGGAAGTCGCCGAAACGGCGACGCAGGCAGCAGCGGGGCCCGTTCCCCGCGGCCGCGCTGCGCGACTACCTGCGGGCCTTCGGATCGGCCTTGCCGGCCGCGGCTTTCGCGTCCTGCCGCGACGCACCCCGGGCCGGATTGGACGCGACCGTGAGGTCGGGGCGAAGCTTCTCGAACTGCTTCGCGCCGATCCCCTTGACCGACTTCAATTCGTCCACAGACTTGAATAAGCCATGCTCGGCGCGGTAATCGAGGATGGCCTGCGCCTTCGCCGGGCCGATGCCCGACAGCGCGACGAGGTCGTCCTTGGTGGCGGTGTTGAGGTCGACCGCGGCGAGCGCGACCTGCGATGCGAGCGCGAAGACCAGTGCGGGAATCAGGCGATTCATGTGGAAGCTCCTTCGTCAGTTGGCAAATTGACGTCGCGCCGTGCCGCGATTCGCGGCGCGAAGACGCGTACGCAACGCCAGCTTACGAATGGATTTCCGGCAGCGACATCAGCCGTTCGACGTAGCGCGCGACTCCCTTGTCGACCGGAAGCATCGGCGTCGCACACCCGGCGGCACGAAGACGCGTGAGATCGGCCTGGGTGAAGCTCTGATACTTGCCCACCAGCGCGTCGGGCATCGCGACGTACTCGATCGCGCCATCACGCTGCAGCTCCCCGAGCGAGCGCGGCGGATCGCCCGCCGCTGCCCGGCAGGCATTGATCATCGCGACGGCGAGCGCGTTGAACGACGCCGCGTGGCCGGTTCCGAGGTTGAAGATTCCGGAGCGCCCGGGGTGCTTCCAGAAATCGAGGTTCACGTCGACGACGTCGTCGACATGCACGAAATCGCGGCGCTGCTCGCCGTCGGGATAGCCGTCCGATCCCCGGAACAGCCGCACACAGCCGTCGCGGCGGTACTGCTCGAAGACGTGCAGCGCGACGGAGGCCATGCGACCCTTGTGCGTCTCGCGCGGACCGTAGACGTTGAAATAGCGGAAGCCTGCCACCTGCGCGGTGCGCTCGGGCAGCACCCGCCGCACGTAAGCGTCGAACAGGAACTTGGAATAGCCGTAGATGTTGAGTGGCGCCTCGTGCTGGCGCTCCTCGCGGAAAACCGTCCCGGCGCCGTAGACCGACGCGCTCGACGCGTAGATGAACGGGATGTCGTTGTCCTGGCAGTGCTCGAGCAGAGTGACCGAGTAACGGTAGTTGTTGCGCATCATGTAGCGACCGTCGGACTCGATCGTGTCCGAGCACGCCCCCTGGTGGAACACCGCGGCGACGTCGTCGTCGAACTCGCCGTCGCCGATGCGCCGAATGAACTCTTCCTTGTCAACGTAATCGGCGATTTCGCAGTCGGCGAGGTTACGGAACTTGTCCGCGTGCGCCAGGTTGTCGACGGCGATGATGCCGGTCTCGCCTCTTGCATTGAGTGCCCTGACGAGATTCGATCCGATGAATCCCGCGGCGCCGGTAACAACGATGTGCACGCTTGCTCCTCAGTTTGCGCGCGAAGACGAACTCGTGACGAACGCGACCCGCGGCGCAACGGCGCACAGGAGCTCGTAGCCCACCGTGCCCGCTGCCCGTGCCACGTCGTCCACGGGCAGGCCCTCACCCCACAGCACGACGTCACTGCCGATCTGTGCCTGCGGAACATCGGTCACGTCGACGGTCAGCATGTCCATCGACACGCGCCCCGCGATTCCGACGCGCTGCCCCGCCACCAGTACCGGAGTTCCGCTTGGCGCCTGCCGCGGATAGCCGTCGGCATAGCCGCAAGCGACAACGCCGATACGGGCGCGACGCGTGGCAGTAAATTCGCCACCATAACCTACCGCGTCGCCGGCATTGAGCGACTGCATGCCGATGAGCCTCGAGCGCAAGGTCATCACCGGCGCGACGCCGATCGAAGCTGCGCTGCGGTGCGCGAACGGCGTGGCGCCATAGAGCATGACACCCGGGCGCGCGATGTCGCCCCCGACCTCGGCGTACCGGACGACTGCCGCAGAATTGGCGAGCGAGCGGGCATACGGCAGGCCGCGACATGCGACTTCGAAACGCACCAGAGCATCCGACAATCCGCCATCCTCATCCGCTGCGGCAAAATGCGTCATCAGGCGCAGCGACGACGCCTTGCCGCTTGATTCGAGCCGCGCGCAAACTCCGCTAACCTCCCGCGGTGCGAAACCGAGTCGGTTCATGCCGGTGTTGACCTTGACCCAAACTTCCAGCGGCGCCGGGATTCGCGACTGCTCGAGCATGCGCAACTGCGCTGCGTCGTGCACGACGACGGCCAGCGCCCGCGAGGCAATCTCGTCCAATTCGCGCGGGTCGAAGAAGCCTTCGAGCAACAGGATCGGCTTCTGCCAGCCGGCATCGTGCAAGCTCAACGCCGCATCGAGCTCGACCAGCGCGAGTCCGTCGGCATCGGCCAGCACGGGAAGCACCCGCTCGAGTCCATGCCCGTACGCATTGGCCTTGACCACCGCCATCACGACCGCGCGCGGCGCGCAGACCCTGACGCGGGCGAGATTGGCCGCCAGTGCGGCCAGATTCAGGTGCGCGACGAGGGGACGGGCCATTCGCAGCGGGAGCGGAAGCTTCAACGCAGTGAGTGCGCTCCGCGCCCGGCTGCAACCGCTGCTGCGCAAGAGGCCCGGCGGCGTTGGGGCACCCTGCACAATCATGGTATAAAGCGCGGGCCGCGCAGCCAATGCATTATAGCAACCGACCGCGATCCCGCAGACCGACGCGACCCCGCCCCACTCCATCGCGCCCGGAGCGGGCGGTGGCCGGCGAACCCGTCGACTGAGGCGGCCGCGACAGTACGGAATCCATGAAACGCGGCTTCTTCACGATCATCGCGGCGCAGTTCTTCTCGTCGCTCGCCGACAACGCGCTGCTGATCGCCGCGATCGCGCTCCTGCGCGACCTGGACCAGCCGGCGTGGATGACTCCGGCGCTCAAGCAATGCTTCGCGGTGTCCTACGTCGTTCTCGCGCCATTGGTCGGCGCATTTGCGGATTCGATGCCCAAGGGGCGCGTCATGCTGATCACGAACGCGGTCAAGTTCGTCGGCTGCGTGCTGATGCTCTCCGAAGCGCATCCGCTGCTCGCTTACGCACTGGTCGGGCTGGGCGCGGCTGCCTATTCGCCGGCCAAGTACGGCATCCTGACCGAGCTGCTGCCGCCGCGGCAACTGGTCGTTGCCAACGGCTGGATGGAAGGTGCGACCGTCGCTTCGATCCTGCTCGGCTTCCTGCTCGGCGGGGCTCTGATAGCGCCGCGCGTGTCGACCGTCCTGCTGGGTTTCGACCTCCCGGTGATCGACCTCCCGATCGACACCCCACCCGAGGCGGCGATCGCGGTCATCATGGGCATCTACGTCATTGCGGCGGTGATCAACGCGTTCATCCCGGACACCGGTGTCGACCACCGGATGCCCAGCAAGAATCCGGTCTACCTGGTGCGCGAGTTCTCGCATTGCGTCGTGCTGCTCTGGCGCGACCGGCTGGGACAGATCACCCTGGCGACGACAACCCTGTTCTGGGGCGCAGGCGCTACGCTGCAATTCATCGTGATCGACTGGGCCGCGCGGACACTTTCGCTCGACCTCTCCCAGGCGTCGATGCTGCAGGGCATCGTCGTGGTCGGCGTGGCAGTCGGCGCAGGGCTCGCAGCGCGCTTCGTCACGCTGCGACGCTCGGTGGGCGTGCTGCCTTTCGGCGCCATCATGGGGGTGGTCGTGATCGCGATGATCTTCGTGCACAATGTTCCACTCGCGGTGGCACTGATGGTGACCATCGGCGCCTGCGCCGGTTATTTCGTGGTGCCGATGAACGCGCTGCTCCAGCATCGCGGCCACGTGCTGATGGGAGCGGGACACTCGATCGCGGTGCAGAACTTCAACGAGAACATCGGCATCCTGACGATGGTGGGCTTCTATGCGCTGATGGTGCGCATGCACGTGTCGATCGACTCGGCGATCATGTTGTTCGGCACCTTCGTCACTTGCACGACGCTGCTCGTCATCTGGCGCCACCGGATGAACCAGGCAGAATTCGATTCGCTGCACCTTGTCGGCATGGACGGCGGTGCCGCCAAGGGCTCGACCCGATAGAAACCCGGGTACCGTGCGCCGATCACGAACTGCGTCAGCGCGCCGCTACAGGAGAACGGGCTTGTCGGGAAGCTCGTTGCGACCGGGCCCGGTGCGCGGGAAATGGCGCGCAAGCAGCGCGGAGGTCGCCTCGATGCCCTGCACCGCACCGTCGGCATACCGGCGCTCGCGAAACGCCGACTCCATCAGCGCCGAGATCGGCCGCCACGCGTCCGCGCCTGCGCCCGCCACGCGATCGATGCCGCGGTCGGCGACAATCTCCACGTCGCGGTCGGCGAGCAGAACGTAAATCAGCACGCCGGAGTTCTCCTCGGTATCCCACACCCGCAGCAGTCCGAACACTTCGAGGGCGCGCTCGCGCGGCGAAAGCCTGCGAAACAGGTGCGCGGGATGCAACGCAGCCTCGACGGCGAAGCAGACCTGGCCGCGATGCGCCCGCTCGCCAGCGGCGATGGCTTCCTCGATGCGCTTCAGGGCAGGCTGGGGGAATGCGCGTCGAACCGACAGGTGATCGGTCACGAAGTGACGCCAAAGCCGCTTCGCGAACGACGTCGCCATCGCTACCATCCTCCCGACGCGCCGCCGCCGCCGAAACCGCCGCCGCCGCCGGAAAAGCCGCCACCACCACCGCCAAAACCGCCACCGCCCCCATGCCACCCATGGGTAGCCACATGCCGCCGCTGCGGCCGATGCCGCCGGCGCTTCCGAAGAGCAGCATCACCAGGAACGCGACGATCCCCGCGCCGACGCCCATCGCGATCGAGCCGGCAAGAATCCAGGCGCCCAACCCGATGACGCCGCCGCCCATCGTCGATCCGAGCGCGCGCCCGAAGATGCGTGACAGGATGCGGCCGATCACCGGGACCACGACGAAAGCCAGGATCAGCAGCGTTTGAAAGTCGAAGCCGGACGCGGCTCGCCGCCGCACGGGCTGCACAGCGGGCAGCGGAACCCCCGATCCCACCACCGCGATGATCCGGTCGACGCCGGCATTGATCCCGGCGGTGAAGTTGCCCTGCCGGAACAGAGGCGTGACGGTCTCTTCGATGATCCGATGTGAGGTCACGTCGGTTAGCACGCCTTCGAGGCCGTAACCCACCTCGATGCGCATCTTGTGATCGTTCTTCGCGATCAGGAAGATCGCGCCGTTATCCTGTCCCTTGTGGCCGATCTTCCAGGCCTCGGCGACGCGGATCGAATAATCTTCGATCGCCTCCGGCGCAGTTGTCGGAACGATCAGCACAACGAGCTGGTTACCGCTCCTTTGCTCCCAGCCGGCGAGCTTCGTTTCCAGCGCTTGCCGGTCCGGGGCGGAAAGTGTCTGCGTGAAATCGGTGACGCGCGAACTCAACGCCGGAATCGGCGCGAGCGCGCCAGTCGCAGGCAAGGCCGCCTGCGCCGCAGGCGCGCCAAAGCTGAGAACGCTCGCCAGCAGCAGCGCCACCAACGCGCCGGCGCTGCGACCGGATCCCGGTCCGCAGCGATGTCACTTGGCAGCTGGGGCGGCGGGCGCGCGGCGTAGCGGGCGCTGCGGGCGCAGGCTTGGCGAAATCCACCTTCGGCGGCGTGCTGACCGCAGCCTCGTCGGCAACCGCAAAATTGGCCTTGATGCCCATCTTGAACATCATGGCCGTCAGATTGGTGGGAAATTGCCGCACCGTCGTGTTGTATTCCTGGACCGCCTTGATATAGCGGTTGCGCGCGACGGCAATGCGATTCTCCGTCCCCTCGAGCTGCGATTGCAGGTTCTGGAATAACGCATCGGACTTGAGCTGTGGATAGTTCTCCGACACGACGAGCAGGCGCGACAGCGCACCCTGCAACTGGTTCTGTGCCGCAACGAACTTCTGGAAGGCTTCCGGATCGTTGACCAGCTCCGGGGTGGCCTTGATCGCTCCGACGCTCGCGCGCGCGTTCGTCACCTCGGTCAGTACGGTCTGCTCCTGCGCAGCATAGCCCTTGACAGTGTTGACCAGGTTCGGAACCAGATCGGCACGCCGCTGGTACTGGTTGAGCACCTCGGACCACGCCGCCTTGATGCCTTCATCCTGCTGCTGCAGTTGGTTGTAGCCGCAACCTCCCAACGCCACAGTCATGACGGCGGCGAGAACCATGACCAGCTTGCGCAACATGTCACTCCTCCAGTCCTGGAATCCGGGCAAAGGCCTCGGCGCCCGGAATATGCAGCCTCGAAGCCCATCACGCAAGGGGCGGTAACGCATCGGAGACGACATCGCGCAGCGTGCGCCGCGCGAACAGCAGGTCTTCCCAGGCTTTGGCCTTGTCGCCGGGAGTGCGCAGAAGGTAGGCGGGATGGTAGGTGACGACCAGCGCGATGCCGCGGTAGCGATGGATGCGCTTGCGCAGGCTGCCGACTGGCGCGTCGCTTTCGAGCAATGCCGACGCAGCACTCTTGCCGAGCGCGACGATCACCGCGGGGGCGATCAACTCGATCTGGCGGTCGAGGTACGGCCGGCACGCCCGAACTTCGAGCGCTTCGGGCGTACGATTGCCAGGCGGCCGGCACTTGAGCACGTTGGCGATGTAGACGTCGCGGCCCCGCGCAAGACCGAGCGCCGCGAGCATGTTGTCGAGCAGGCGCCCGGCCTGGCCGACAAAGGGTTCGCCCTGCGCGTCCTCGTCGGCGCCAGGAGCCTCGCCGACGAACAGCCAATGCGCATGGTCGTCGCCCACCCCGGGGACGGTCTTGTGGCGAGTCCGGCAGAGGCCGCAGGCCGTGCATGCGGCAATATCGGCGACGAGCGCGCCATGGTCAAGCGCGGCGATGCGGGCGCGCCGGGCGTCTACGCCCTCCAGCACTGCGGTACCAGCGCGCCGGGCGTCGACATCTTCCGGCACTGCGGTACTGGCATGTCGAGCGTCGACCTCTTCCGGCGCCGCGTCGCGCGAAAGGCGCGCGTCGTGATCGTCCCGCTCAAACTCCGTCGGGGTGCGCCGCAATCTCCAGCGGGGCGCCAGGCCCAGTTCGTGCAGGATTTCGTCACGGGTCGCCATCGCGCCGCCGGCCCCCCGGCTTCAGTCCTGCGCTTGCCGCATCGGCGCGCGCGTCGGCATGCGCAGCGCGCAGCGCATGACGAGCGCATCCTCACGCGGGGCTTCCTGCGCGGTGGGTGGATAGTAGCCAACGCGGCGCGCCACCGGTACAAACCCCGCGGCCTCATACAACGAGACGGCTGCGACGTTGCCGACGCGCACTTCCAGGAAGATCTGTTCCGCTGACAGCCGCCACGCGTCGTCGAGGAATCGCGCCAGCAGCGTGCGGCCCAGGCCTGCACGGCGAGCTTCAGGGACCACTGACAGATTCAGCAGTTGTGCTTCACCCGGGCCGAGCATCAGCACGCCATACGCGACGATGCGGCCGTAGCGCACGCCGACGCGCATCGAGTAACCGGCACCGAGCGCGTCGCGGAAATTGCCCTCGGTCCATGGCGCAGCGTGGATGCGCGCTTCGAGCGCGGCGATCGTCAGCAGGTCATCGACCGTCATCGGGCGCCACAGGATCTGCGGCGTGAGGGGTGCTGCGTCGAAAAACGGCGCCATCGCCGAAGCCTTTCCTACAGGCGCACACCTGCAGCGCGTTCGGCCGTCGTCAGCGCGACGCGATGGCGGACGTAGAGCGGTTGCGCCACTTCCGCCAAAACGCCCTTCCCGGCAGCGAACTGCGGCAATGCGAGTTCGGCAATCACCTGCGCATCGGGCACGATCGTCGCGTCGGCCGCGGCAAGACCGAGCTGCGCAGCAAGCTGCGGGTACACGGAGAAAGCACCGCCGGCGCCCAGCCAGGGCCCGCCATCCGGAGCCGACAGATCAGCGGGCTTGCACACCTCCGGATCGCGCGCGACCACCCATTCGCCTGCCACGCGCCTGTAAGCCGCGAAGTAGACTTCACGCATGCGCGCATCGATGGATGCGATCACCGCGTTCGCGCCGTGCACGTGCCAGCCGGCGTGCGCGACCGCGAGCAGTGTCGGCACCCCGACGACGGGGAGATCGGCGCCAAGCGCCAGGCCCTGCGCAACCCCGCAGGCGATTCGCAGCCCGGTGAACGCGCCCGGACCTGCGCCAAACGCGATGCCGTCGAGATCGGCCAATGCCCAACCTCCTGCGTCAAGCGCACGGCGGACGAGCGGCAGCATGCGCTCCGATGCGGCGGCTCCCGCCCGCTCGCGGAAGGCGATCACGCCCTGACCATCGAAGGCGCAAACCGACAGCCAGTCCGTTGAGCTATCGATCGCGACGATCTTCATGGAGGCATTCTACCGGGCCGCGTGAGGCGCGGCGCGTACAATCCGCGCCGCCCGTCATGCTCGAACTGACCGTCGAATCGCTGGACCAGGAAGGCCGCGGCATTGCGCGTGCCGAGGGCAAAACGGTCTTCGTCGAGGGCGCACTGCCCGGCGAGCGGGTCGAGGCCGAGATCGTCAGGCGCAAGCCGAGCTTCGACCTCGCGCGCGTCGTCAACTTGCACGTGTCGAGCCCTGACCGGGTCGCTCCGCGATGCCCGCACTTCGGCGCCTGCGGCGGCTGCACGCTGCAGCACGCCGATCCGAGGCTTCAGCTCGCAGCCAAGCAGCGCACGCTCGAAGATGCACTCGAGCGCATCGGCCGGGTGCGGCCCGACACGGTGCTCCCGGCGATCGCCGGCCCTGCGTGGGGATACCGCTACCGCGCGCGACTGTCCGTGCGCGACGTGCCCAAGAAAGGTGGCGTTCTGGTGGGTTTTCACGAGCGCAAGTCGAGCTACGTTGCCGACATGCGCGAGTGCCACGTCGTTCCGCCGCAGGTTTCTGCATTGCTGCCGGCGCTGCGAACGCTGGTCGAGTCGCTGTCAATACGCACCCGGCTGCCGCAAATCGAGCTTGCGGTGGGCGAAAGGTTGACCTCGGGGACGCCCCTCGTCCATGCGCTGGTGCTGCGGATCCTCGCGCCGCTGACTGAGCCCGATCGCGCAAAGCTGGTTGCCTTTGCCGATTGGCACCGGGTCGAATTCTGGCTGCAGCCCGGAGGACCCGACACCGTGGCGCCGTTCTATCCGCCGTCGGCGACGCTCGCCTACACGTTGCCGGAATTCGACGTTGCACTGCCGTTCTCCCCCACCGATTTCACCCAGGTCAACGCTGCGATCAATCGCGTGCTCGTTCGACGGGCACTGCGCCTACTCGACCCGCAGCCGGGCGAGCGCGTAGGGGACTTCTTCTGCGGTCTCGGCAACTTCACGCTACCGATTGCGCGCCGCGGCGCTTACGTCATCGGCGTCGAAGGCAGCAAGGCGCTCGTCGCCCGCGCGCTGCAGAATGCGCGGTACAACAACCTCGCAGTAGCGACGCAGTTCGTCTGCGCGAACTTGTTTGCGGCCAGCCCCGGCTCCATCGACGCGCTCGGCCCGCTCGACCGCGTCCTGATCGACCCGCCGCGCGAGGGCGCGATCGAGCTCGTCAAGGCACTGCCGCACCGCGACGCTGAACGCGCGCTGACGCGCATCGTCTACGTGTCCTGCAACCCCGCAACGCTTGCGCGCGACGCGGCCGTCCTGGTCCACGACCGCGGCTATCGCCTCGACAGCGCGGGAGTGATCAACATGTTCCCGCATACCGCGCACGTGGAGTCGATTGCGGTCTTCACGAAGTGAAAACGGGGCGAAATGTCGCCCCGTTCCCTCATCGCGAAGTAGCGACTGCGGTCAGCGGCGTTGCCCGGTGAATGCGAGCAGGATGTTGAGCAGGCTGATGAAGATGTTGTAGACGTCGAGGAACAGCTTGAGCGTCGCCGAGATGTAGTTGGTCTCGCCTCCGCGGACGACCGCATTGACGTCGACCAGCAGATACAGCGAGAAGATCAGCACTGCGATCGCCGAGACCGTCAACGACAGCGCCGGCACATGGAAAAAGAGGTTCGCCAGCGAGGCGATGATCAACAGCACCAGCCCCACGAACAGGAACTTGCTTAGGAACGAAAAATCGCGCTTGCTGACGGTGGCCAGCGTCGCCATCGCGAAGAAGATCGCCGCAGTCATTCCGCCCGCGAGCGCGATGAGCTGCCCGCCATTCCTGAACCCGGCAGCCACCGACAGAATCGGTGTCAGCATCAGCCCCGCGATGAACGTGAAGCCGAACAGCGCCGGGACCCCCCACGCGCTGTTGCGCAGCGCGGTGACCCCGAACAGCGCACCGATCATGACGCCGAACATCAACAGGGGCGTTAACGTCGGCGAGGCGACGAACAGCTTGACGAAATTAAACTGCATGCCGACCCAGGCCCCCGCGACCGTGGGGAGCATCGACAGGGCCAGCAGCCAGTAGGTGTTGCGCAGGACGCGGTTCTGGCTTTGCGCGAGATCGCCCGTCTGCGGGACGGGCTCGTGGGTGAATACCGGCTGCAACCTTGGATCCATGAAACCTCCGTAGCAAGCGCCCCGCGGTCGGGGCCCCGAGCCCACGATGGGCTGTGACGCCAATTAGACTAACAGAATCTGCAACAGTTTCAACCGTTTGGCCAGCACCGCGCAGCCATTCACGTGCCTGCCGCGTGCTAAGATCGGTGCGCCCGCCGGGGATTTCAACCGTTCACGAACGAGTGTTCCGGGCACCACTGGGATGGGTGGCAGAGCGGTTGAATGCACCGGACTTGAAATCCGGCAATCGTGCAAGCGATTCGTGGGTTCGAATCCCACCCCATCCGCCAATTCCAGTTCCATCCACGTCCTATAACTTCCGCACATCGGTCGTTTCCCCTATGTAAATCCGCTGTAGCTAGTCCAAGGGGCGGCCACGGCATCTGTTGACAGTCGGACACTGTTGGCGGTAACTTTGGCGGTGTCAGAACCTCCACTCCCCTGAGTTACCGCCATGCCTCTTTCTGCTACTGCGATACGCAATGCAAAGCCGGGAAGCGCGCAAGCGCCGCGATGCCGCGCGCGAATTGCTGGCCGCTGGTACTGACCCGAGCGAACAACGCAAGGCGGCCAAGCGCGAGGCGGCGGGACGCGAGATCAACAGTTTCGAGTACGTCGCCCGCGAGTGGTCCGCCAAGCAATCCCATACCTGAGTGGCGACGCACGCATCCGACGTGCTGCGCCGGTTGCAAGGCAACCTGTTTCCCGAGATCGGCGGTATGCCCATCGCCGAGATCACCGCGCCGATGCTGCTGGCAGCCGTGCGCAAGATCGAGCAGCGCGGAGCGCACGACCTGGCGCATCGGGTGTTGCAGGTGGCCTCTCAGGTGTTCCGCTATGGCGTGGCAACCGGGCGCTGCGAGCGCGATCCGGCGCCCGACCTGCGCGGCGCCCTGACGCCGCACGCCAAGCGCAATCAGGCCGCCGTCACGCCCGAAGAACTGCCGGAACTGCTACGCAAGATTGACGGTTACGGCGAGCTGGGCGACAAACTAACCGGGTATGCGCTGCGCCTGCTGGCGTTGACGTTCGTCCGCACCGGCGAACTGATCGGCGCGACCTGGGACGAGATCGACCTTGAAGGCGCGACCTGGATCATCCCGGCCGCACGCATGAAGATGCGCAGCGAGCACGTCGTCCCGCTGGCGCGGCAGGCCGTTGCGGTGCTGCGCGAAGTCCAAGCTATCGGCGGTGGCAGTCGCTACGTGTTCCCGGGCCGCAACCCGGACAAGCCGATCAGCAACAACACCATGCTGTTCGCCCTCTACCGCCTCGGCTACAAGGGCAAGATGACTGGGCACGGCTTCCGCGCCGTGGCGAGCACGATCCTCAACGAAGCCGGCTTTCGCGCCGACGTAATCGAGCGCCAGTTGGCCCACTGCGAGCGCAACGACGTGCGCGGCGCCTACAACCGCGCCGAGTACCTACCGGAGCGCAAGAAGATGATGCAGCAATGGGCGGACATGGTGAACGCGCTCGCCAAGGGTGCCAAGGTGATCCCGCTGCAACGGCGGGCGTAGGGTCTGCGCACCCAGGTTTGGCATACTGTAGCGAATAGGCTACACTGCGCATGATCGAGGTCCGGCACTACCTGACCCCGGACGGTCGCGATCCGTTTGCGCAGTGGCTGGGGCGGCTGCGTGACCGACGCGCGGTGGCGGCGATCCTGCTGCGCATCGGCCGCATGGAGCGCGGGCTGATCGGTGACTGCAAGGCGGTCGGCGGCGGAGTGTCGGAGCTGCGGATCGACGTAGGCGCCGGATACCGGATGCATTTCGGGCGCATCGGGGATCGTATCGTGGTACTGCTCTGCGGCGGGGACAAGAGGCGACAGGATGACGACATCACGCGTGCGAAACGCTATTGGGCAAACTATGCGCAGGGCACTGGGACGCAGTAGACCCCACGCCGATTACCTGCATGAACACCTTGCCGACGACGACGGCGCGGCGGCGCTGCTCGCCGAGGCATTCAGCACCGGCGACGAGGGCGACATCATGTACGCCCTGCGTGCCATTGCCGAGGCACGCGGGGGCGTGGCGCGCATCGCGGCGCGAAGCGGGCTTTCGCGCGAAACGCTCTACCGGACGTTGAGCCGTGCCGGCAATCCGCGCCTGACGAGCCTGCGTGCGATTCTGGAGGCCAGCGGTCTGCGCTTGACGGTCGAGCCGGCCAAGGCCGCAACACAAGCGCGCAAGACCAACCGCGCCCCGCGCGACAGGGAAGCAGCGCGAGCGAAACAGCGCGAGGCAGCCTGACTCCAGACCGACTAGGCCGCGCCTAGCCCGACGGGGTGAAAACGCCGGTCTCTTGCAGCGAGCGGATGCAGTCAACGAAGGAGGAACACGGGTGGAGGGCGAGATAAAACGGCGCCCCCGCGCTCAGGGCGGCCCGCCGTATCTGTCGACGTCGGCGCGACAATCCTTGACCACGTCAAGCAACGTTGCCATTTTGTTCACCTCTCACGACGGCGCGCAGACGTGAGCCCACAACGACGGAATGTCGAGCGCCTTACATGATTCAAACCCGCTCGCACCACCAGCACCATGGGCACGCCTTGCCGAATCTCGAGCTTTCCCAAAAGGCGAACGCAATGGCGTCTTCGACCGGCAACGACGTCGAATATACCTGTCCGATGCATCCGCAGATCCGACAGATAGGACCTGGCAACTGCCCCATCTGCGGCATGGCGCTCGAACCCGTCGTCGCGACGGGTGATGCCGGCCCGAGCCCGGAGCTGAAGGATTTCACCCGCCGATTCTGGATCGGCCTGGTACTGACACTACCGGTGCTCGTTCTGGAAATGGGCGCGCATGTATTCGACGTGCACCGATTCATCGGACAGCAGGCGTCGAACTGGGTGCAGTTGTTTTTGTCAACGCCGGTCGTCCTGTGGGCAGGCTGGCCGTTCTTCGAGCGCGCGTGGGTATCGTTGCGCAATCGCAGCCTCAACATGTTCACGCTCATCGCACTCGGAACCGGGGTCGCGTGGGTCTACAGCATCGTCGGCACGCTGGGTCCCGGACTGTTTCCGGCAGCATTCCGCCATGAAGATGGTTCGGTCGCCGTTTACTTCGAAGCAGCGGCCGTCATCACCGTGCTTGTATTGGTGGGACAGTTGCTCGAGTTGCGCGCACGTGAACGCACCTCCGGCGCCATCCGCGCCCTCCTCGACCTCGCGCCCGAATCTGCGTTGCGCGTTGCGGCCGATGGCAGCGACGAGACGGTGCCGCTGGAAGACGTGGTGGTTGGCAATCATTTACGTGTACGCCCCGGCGAGAAAGTCCCGGTTGACGGTGTCGTGGATACGGGCAACGGTGCAGTCGACGAGTCAATGGTCACCGGCGAGTCCATGCCCGTATTCAAGGAGCCGGGTGCCAGGGTCGTCGCTGGCACACTGAATCAGACTGGCAGCTTCGTGATGCGGGCCGAGAACGTGGGAGCCGACACCCTTCTCGCGCAGATCGTCCATATGGTGTCTTCAGCACAGCGCAGCCGCGCCCCTATCCAGCGAACGGCGGACAAGGTTGCCGCTTGGTTCGTGCCTGTTGTCATCGCCATCGCGCTCGTCGCGTTCGTCGCATGGCTCGTTTGGGGTCCGTCGCCAGCCTTCGGCTATGCCCTGATCGCCGCGGTAACCGTGCTCATCATCGCCTGCCCGTGCGCCCTCGGACTCGCCACGCCGATGTCCATCATGGTGGGCGTCGGCCGCGCAGCGCAAAACGGTGTGCTCATTCGTGATGCCGAAGCGCTCGAGCTGATGGAAAAGATCGACACCCTTGTCGTGGACAAGACCGGCACCCTCACCGAAGGACGCCCCAAGGTTGTGCGAATCGAACCCATGCCGGGTTTCGACGCCAGTGCCGTGCTGCAACTCCTGGCAAGCGTCGAACGTGCTAGCGAACATCCGCTGGCCGCGGCCATCGTTGCCGCCGCAAGCGAGCGCGGACTTGTGCTGTCCGAGATGGCCGATTTCGATTCATCGGCTGGCAAAGGCGTGCTCGGCGTTGTCGACGGCAGGAAAGTCCTGTGTGGCAATGCGCGATTCCTGGCGGAAAATGGCATCGACGCCAGCGCCATGGACGCTGCCGCGGACACGTTGCGCGCGAAGGCCGCCACGGTCACATTTGTCGGCGTGGATGCAAGGCTCGCCGGCTTCGTCGGCATTGCCGATCCTATCAAGGCGAGCGCGCCGGAAGCGGTTCGTGCACTGCGTGCTGAAGGCATTCGGGTCGTCATGTTGACCGGCGACATGAAGACAACCGCCGAGGCAGTCGGACGCGAGCTCGGCATCGACGAAGTCTTCGCCGAGGTGCTCCCGCAAGACAAGAGCGCGGCGGTGCAACGGCTCAGGAATGAAAGCCGTATCGTGGCGATGGCGGGAGATGGCGTGAACGATGCGCCAGCGTTGGCTGCGGCCCACATCGGCATTGCAATGGGCACCGGGAGTGACGTTGCAATGGAGAGTGCGGGGATAACGCTGCTGAAAGGCGACCTGCTCGGCATCGTTCGCGCGCGCCGCATGTCACAGGCGACGATGCGCAACATTCGCCAGAATCTGTTCTTCGCCTTTTTCTACAACGTAGCGGGCATTCCTATCGCTGCTGGCGTGCTCTACCCGTTCTTCGGCCTGCTGCTGTCGCCAGTGGTTGCCGCGAGTGCCATGGCTCTATCGTCAGTCAGTGTCGTCTCGAATGCGCTGAGGTTGAAAGCCGTTGCCGTGAGCGATTAGTCGAGGGCGGGCGGCGGCCCGGCGGCGTTGGCGTGGCAATGCTGGGACTCATGTTGAGGTTGTCAGACGTCGAGCCCGTTCGATCCGCTGGCGTTCCCGGGGCGAGTGCATCGCCTCCCAAAGATCACTGCGCCGCTGCACGTTCAGCCAGAAATCTGGGCTGTTGCCGAATACACGGGCGAGGATGAGGGCCGTCGCAGCGGTCACGTTGCGACGGTCGTTGCACAGTTCGTTGACGTGCTTGCGCTGCACGGCCATCGCTTCGGCCAGCGCGACTTGCGTCAAGCCGATCGGCTCCATGAACTCTTCAATCAGAATTTCGCCAACGCTTGCCGGCTTGCGCTTGGTCACCAACATGGCTCACCTCACCGATATCCATGGTCGTCCAGATAAATGCCCATCGCTTCACCTCGGCCGCCTTCCCACTCGAAGACGAGCCGCCATTGCTTGTTGACGCGGATCGAATGGAAGCCTTCAAGATTGCCGCGCAGCTTTTCGAAGTGGTTGCTGGGCGGTACCCGCAAATCCTGATCCGTCGCCGCATCGTCGATCATCTGGATCTTGCGGAACAGGCGGCTTTCCAAATCGGAAGGGATTTTCTTTGATCGGACGTCCTCAACAAAGAAGTCGCGCAGCCAATCATCCCGAAAGCTCAAGATCATTCCGCAGCTCCATCATGGGTTAATGTACTACTCTACGGTACACATTGCAAGACCGAACCCCAAGGAGCATCCCGCGCCGGGTCGGCAACTGCGCGAAGAGCGTGGCGCAAAACGCGCCAACGCACCTGGCTCGGAGGGCCAGGTCGCAGCAATCCTGTGCTGCGCCCAGCACGAACCTCGGTAAAATGCCAGGGATAGAGCAGCAGCGCCCTGAGCAGGATCTCACCTGCCTGCGCGACTTGGGAGGGCCGGATCGTGAGCTTGTTCGATTCATACTGGGTGCCGATCGGCTTCGGCGTCGTGGTCATCCTGCTCGTGCTGCTGCTCGCTCGCCTCGTGGGCAATGCGCAGCGCAAGCGCGTCCGCAAGTCCCTTGGGCTGCCGGAGAACAGCCGCCTGAGTGCGAAGGAGGCGCAGGCGTTCCGGGCGTTCGAGGACACCGACATGAAGCTCCGCAAGACCTTCCCAAAGATGAGCGACACGCAGCGGCAGTCCATCGCGCGCGACGTGCTGCGCGACAAGGGCGTCCTGCCAAAGAAGAAGAAATGACCCGCCGCGCTACGCCAGCGGCGCGACCTTGATCACCTCATCGGCCGTGGTGAGCCCGGCCGCGACTTTCATCGCCCCTGCAACTCGCAGCGGCTTCATCCCGTCACGAAACGCCTGCTCGCGGATCGCACTGTCGTCGGCGTCATGGGTGATCAGCTTGCGCAGCCCCGGGCCCATCAGCATGATTTCGTAGAGGCCGATGCGCCCGCGGTAGCCGGTCATCCGGCACTCGAGACAACCGCCCGCGGTCATGGTCGTCGCGGGCTTTTCACCGCGCCACGGCTCGGTCATCGTCGCCCAGGTCGGATCATCGGGAGGATCGGCTGGCTTCCTGCAATGGGGGCACAGCGTGCGCACCAGGCGCTGGGCCATCACGCCCAGCAGCGTCGAATTGATCAGGTATGCCGGGATGCCGAGGTCGAGCAGCCGGGTCACCGCCGACGGCGCGTCATTGGTGTGCAGCGTCGACAGCACGAGATGGCCGGTGAGCGCAGCCTGGACCGCCATGTCGCCGGTATCGCGGTCGCGAATCTCGCCGACCATGATGATGTCCGGGTCCTGGCGCAGCAGCGTGCGCACCCCGGACGCGAAATCGACACCCAGTGCAGGTTGCACCTGCATCTGGTTGAACGCCGGCTCGATCATCTCGATCGGGTCCTCGATCGTGCAGACGTTGACCTCGGGCGTCGCCAGCCCCTTGAGGGTCGAGTAGAGCGTCGTCGTCTTGCCCGATCCGGTGGGACCGGTGACCAGCACGATGCCGTGCGGCTGCCCGGTCATCGCCTCCCAGCGCGTGCGATCGTCCGGTGAAAGGCCCAGGTCGGCGAAATCGCGCACCAGCACTTCGGGGCTGAAGATGCGCATGACGATCTTCTCGCCGAACGCGGTCGGCATCGTCGAAATGCGCAGCTCGATCTCCTCGCCGTCGGGCGCGACTGTCTTGATCCGCCCGTCCTGGGGGCGCCGCCGCTCGACGATCTCCATCCGCGCGAGCAGCTTGATGCGGGACGTGACTGCGGTCAGCACCAGCGTGGGAATCGCGTACACCTGGTGCAGCACACCATCGATGCGAAAACGCACCAGGCCGACATCGCGGCGGGGCTCGATGTGAATGTCGGACGCGCGCTGCTCGAACGCGTACTGCCAGAGCCAGTCGACGATGTGGACGACGTGCTGGTCGTTGACGTCGAGATGGCCGCGGCGGCCGAGCTCGACCAGTTGCTCGAAGTTCCGGGCCAGCGCAAAGTCACCCTGCGAGCTCTCCTGCGCCTTCTTCATCGAGCGCGCGAGGGTGTAGAAC
The DNA here is from genome assembly GCA_963701885.1 of uncultured beta proteobacterium. Lineage (GTDB taxonomy): Bacteria > Pseudomonadota > Gammaproteobacteria > Burkholderiales > Casimicrobiaceae > VBCG01. Next base: position 18,557 of record CAVPBR010000020.1, on the reverse strand, counting down.
TCGCCGACGTAACGCCGGACGTCGGCCGGATTGGCAAAGACCAGCCTCACCTGCAGATTGAGGATGCGCCCGAGCTCGTCGGCCCAGGAGCGCACGAAAGGCTCGGCAGTGGCGACGGTCAGGGTCGTGCGATCGACCGCGACCGGCAGGATCCGGTAGCGCTCGGCGTAGGCGTTAGACATTGTCGCGGTCACTGCACCGAGGTCGATCGTCAGCGGGTCGATGCGCTGGAAGGCAATCCCCAGCTTTCCGGCGAGCCATTCGACCAGGGCGTCGAGCGACAGGGTCTTGCCCGGTGGCGCTGCAGACCTGAGCTTCTGGTCGGCGATCAGCTCCAGCGGGTGCTCGAAGCGTCCCGTTCGCGTACGCGCGATGCGCTCGGCATCGGCGGGGGGCACCATGCCGTCGGCGGCCAGCAGCTTCAGGATATCGCGCAGATCGAGCCGGCGGTCGGGGCGCGACTGCGATGCCTCCGGCACCGCCGCCGGTGGTACTCGCGGCAATTCCGGATTCGGTGTGGCGCCTGGCATCGGGTGACTTTACACTGATCAAACTGCACGGTAGTGCAGACGGTAACCATGCCCATAATCGCCAGCACTGTGGTCCAGGCGCGCAATGTCGACATCACGACGCTCGCCGTCGACGCGATCGTCAATGCGGCGAACACCTCGCTGCTTGGCGGCGGCGGAGTCGACGCTGCGATCCATCGGGCTGCGGGACCCGGGCTGCTCGCCGAGTGCGCGACGCTCGGCGGTTGTCCGACCGGTGAGGCGCGCCTGACGCGGGGCTACGCGCTGCCCGCAAGCTTCGTCATCCACACGGTCGGGCCGGTGTGGCGCGGCGGCAGTGGCGGTGAAGCTACACTGCTTGCCGCCTGCTATTGGAATTCCCTGGCGCTTGCGCGGGACCACGGCGTGAAGTCGATCGCCTTCCCGGCCATCAGCTGCGGGGTGTATGGCTATCCGCTCGAGAAGGCGACGGCGCTCGCCGTCGCCGAAACTTCGGCCTTCCTGCGCGCGAACCCCAGCCTCGAATGCGTCATCTTCGCCTGCTTCGGCAAAGCCGCCCTCGACGCCTACTGCCGGTCGCTCTCCGCCGAGTCGGCCGGCACCTGGAACACCTCCCGCAGGTAGGCAACGTACGAGGGGTCGTAATCCATGGCCTTGGTCGGCTCGTCGCTGATCTTTGCCACCGGCTGCCCGTTGCAGCGCGTCATCTTGATGACGATTGACAGCGGTTCGTAGCCCAGGTCGTTGGTGAGGTTGGTGCCGATGCCAAACGCCGTCTGGCTGCGTCCGCGGAAACGTTCGAACAAGCGCAGCGCCAGCGGAACATTGAGACTGTCGGAGAACACCATCGCCTTGCTGCGCGGATCGATGCGCATCCGCTGGTAATGCGCGATCAGCTTCTCGCCCCATTCGAAAGGGTCGCCCGAATCGTGCCGCACCCCGTCGAACAGCTTGCAGAAGAACAGGTCGAAGTCGCGCAGGAAAGCCTCCATCCCGCAGACGTCGGAGAGCGCGATGCCGAGGTCGCCGCGGTACTCGCGCGCCCAGGTATTGAATGCGAACACCTGCGAATCCCGCAGCCGCGGACCCACGGCCTGGCAGGCCTGCAGGTACTCATGCGCCATCGTTCCCAGCGCGGTCAGGTTGTGCTCGAAGGCGAACAGGACATTGCTGGTCCCGACGAAGCGTCCGCCGATACCATCGCGCAGCGATGCGATGACCTCGCGCTGCCAGTCGTGCGAGAAGCGCCGGCGCGTGCCGTAATCGGCGATCCGGAACTCGGGGTCGGGAACCGCGTTGAGCTGCGCGACTTTCACCGCCAGCCGTCGCCGCCCTTCGGCGTAATCGGGCTCGAGATGGACGTTGCGGTTATAGACCTCCGACACGATCGCGAGCACCGGCACCTCGAACAGGATCGTGTGCAGCCACGGGCCCTTGATCCAGATCTCGATCTCGGGGCTGTCGGTCATCGGTGTCACATGGATGAAGCGCTCATCCAGGTGAAACAGGCCAAGCAGATCGACGAAGTCGCTTTTGAAGAACCGCCAGCGCCGCAAGTACCCGATCTCCTGCGCCGTGAAGCGCAGCGCGCACAGCGCGCGGATTTCCTGCTCGATCTCGCCGACATAGGGGCGCAGGTCGATGCCTGCGTCGCGGTTCCTGAACCGGTACTCGACCTGTGCCCCCGGGAAATGATGCAGGACGACCTGCATCATCGTGAACTTGTAGAGGTCGGTATCGAGCAGCGAAGAGATGATCATGGCAGCACGCGTCCCGCGCAGCCGCAGCGCGACGCAAATGTGCGCGGCACCACGGTCCTGCGCATCTTACCTGCGCTCGCTGGATTTGATCGGGATCACGCGCCGATCACCGAACGGCGGCTCTGCTGGCCACGACGGCTGCAGCGTAACGTGGCCGATGCCAAAGCGCGCTGCAAGCATGGCCGTGGCCTCACCGAGAATCGCCGGCCAGCGCGCGCCAGCCTCGATGGTCACGTGCGCCGACAGCGCCGCTTCGTCCGCGCTCATGTGCCAGACGTGAAGATCGTGCACGCCTGAAACGCCGTCGACCCGCAGCAGCGCGTGGCCGATCTCGCGAAAATCGAGGTGCGTAGGCACACCTTCCATCAGCACCCGCGTCGTCTGGGTGAGCAGGCGCCAGGTCGAGTGCAGGATGAGCAGCGCAGTGAACAGCGACAGCAGCGGGTCGATCGGCGTCCAGCCGGTGGTGATGACCACAGCCCCGGCAACCAGCGCGGCGATCGATCCCAGCGCGTCGGAGAGCACGTGCAACAGCACGCTGCGCGTACCCTGGGAGCGCGGCGCGCTGGAGAGAATGCGTGCGGTGATCAGGTTGATCGCGAGGCCGGCTGCCGCAATCACCATCACCGTGCCTCCCGCCACCGGCGCGGGCGTGGCGATGCGCCGTACTGCCTCGATCGTAATGAACGTGACGAGCAGCAGCAGGACGAGCGCATTGACGAAGGCGGCCAGCACTTCGGCGCGCGCGTAGCCGTAGGATGCCTGCGCCGACGGCGGACGGCGCCCAACCCACTGGGCGAACAATGCGAGGCCGAGGGCCGCGGCGTCGGTGACCATGTGCCCGGCATCCGACAACAGCGCGAGCGAACCCGCAATGAAGCCGCCGCCCGCCTCGACCAGCGCGAACGCGGCGGTCAGCGCCAACGCCCACCCGAGCGCATGCAGCGTCGCGCCGTCCGGGGTGCGGACATGCGCGGCGCCGCGATCGATCCCGTGCGCAGCGCCGCTGGCCTGCGCGGTATGCGCGTGCAAGCGGTCGTCGGTGAGCGGCTTGGTCATGCTGCCGGCATTGTCACGCGGCGCCAGGTGCGCGTCGAGCGGGTTCGACCGGCGCAGCTCGCGTGCCCTGCGTCATCGGCGGCTGCACCGGACTGCCTGCGGGCTAGAATGGCGCATGGACCCTCGCGGTGCGCCCATGGAACCGAATGTGGCGGGGCGCATCGACGCTCTGCTGCCGCAGACCCAGTGCACGCGCTGCGGCTACGCAGGGTGCCGGCCCTATGCCGACGCGATTGCCGCGGGGGAAGCCGAGATCAACCGCTGCCCTCCCGGCGGCGAAGCGGTGCTGGCAGCTCTTGGCGCGCTGCTCGGCTGCGAAGCGCCCGCGCTCGACTCGTCGTGCGGGATTCCTGGTCCGCTGCAGGTGGCACGCATCGACGAGGGCGTGTGCATCGGTTGCACGCTGTGCATCGCTGCCTGCCCAGTCGACGCGATCATCGGCGCGCCGAAGCGGCTTCACTCGGTGCTCACTTCACTTTGCAGCGGCTGCGAACTGTGCGTGCCTCCGTGCCCAGTCGACTGCATCGTCATGGCGCCGGCCGGGCGCGACTGGACCGCGGCCGACGCGCAGGCTGCACGCGACCGCCACGCTGCTCGAAGCGCGCGAATCGCAGCGCGGGAAAATGCGCGCGGGGCCACGGCAGACGCGCGCCGGCGCAAGGCCGCAATCGATGCGGCAATGGCGCGCGCACGGGCGCGGCGGGCCCCGACTGCGGCAAGTTGAATGCACTGAGGCGCCGCCGGATCTTCGAGCGCTTGCGGGCGGCGAACCCGGAGCCGAAATCCGAGCTCGAGCACCGTACGCCGTTCGAGCTGCTGGTGGCCGTTGTCCTGTCGGCGCAGGCCACCGACAAGGGCGTGAACAAGGCAACCGCCCGGCTGTTCCCGGTCGCGAATACGCCCGCGGCGATTGCGGGTCTCGGCATCGAGAGGCTGATTCCCTACCTGAGCTCGATCGGCCTGTTCAACATGAAGGCGAAGAATCTCGTCGCGCTGTCGCAGATCCTGGTCGAGCAACACGGGAGTGAAGTTCCGCGCGACCGCGAAGGGCTGGAAAGGCTTCCCGGTGTCGGGCGCAAGACCGCGAACGTCGTCATGAACGTCGCGTTCGGCGCGCCGACAATCGCCGTCGACACGCACATTTTCCGCGTCGCGAACCGGACGCGCCTCGCCCCGGGCAAGAATCCCTTCGAAGTCGAACGCAAGCTGATGCATTTCACCCCCGACGAATTCAGGCTGAACGCGCACCACTGGCTCATCCTGCACGGACGCTACACCTGCGTCGCACGAACGCCGCGATGCCCGCAGTGCGTGATCGCCGATCTCTGCGAATACCGGGACAAGACCGCGCCCGCGGCGACCACCGGCGCCGGCGGAGCACGCCGGGCTTAGACCGATGTTCACGCCCACCCGCGACGAGGGGCGGTGGTTCCTGGTCGATGCCTGGCGCCGGCACCGCGCGGGTGAGCCGCTCGCGGGTCTCGCGGTGAGCGCCGCGCAGGTCGTCGCGATGCATCCTGAATACCACGCGCTGCTCGAAGCTCCCGACGGCAGTATCGACCGCGACTACCTGCCGGAGCGAGGGGACCTCAATCCGTTCCTGCACCTGTCGCTGCATCTCGCGCTGACGGAGCAGCTTGCGATCGACCAGCCGCCGGGGATCCGCGCCCATTACGCGCGACTGACCGCGTCGCGCGGCGACCCGCATGCGGGCGCGCACGCGATCATCGAGTGCCTGGCAGAAGTGATCTGGCAGGCCCAGCACAGCGGGTCCGCGCCGGACGGGTCGCTCTACCTCGACTGTGTCGCGCGTTCACGCTGAGCCTGCGCTCGCGGGTGCGCCGCGCGCACCGGCCGGAACGCGCTCAGCGCTTGGTGTAGACCGCCGGGGGCTGCTCTTCGAAGTAGGCGGCGACGTTCTCGATGTCCTGCTCGGAGAGCGTGGCCGCGAACCCGTTCATGATCGCATTCTTGCGTGCGCCCGACTTGTAGTCGCGCAGCGCGTGGACGATGTAGTCGGCATGCTGGCCGCCAAGGCGCGGATAGTCGGGCAGCTTGCTGTTGCCGTCGAGCCCGTGACAGGCCTGGCAGATCTCCTTGACTTTCGCCTGGCCGGCGGCGATGTCCGCTGCAGCCACCGGGCGCAGGCCAGCACGCCTGCCGCGGCGAGCATGATCGAGAAGCGCGTCGTGTTCATCATTTGCTCGCCGTCGTCGTGGCGCTCTGGGAGTAATAGGCCGCGAGATCGGCGATGTCCTGGTCCGAAAGCGTTGTCGCGATCGCACGCATCGACGCGAACTGGCGCTCACCCGACTTGTACTCGTGCAGCGCTTTCTCGATGTAGGCGGCATGCTGGCCGCCGATCCTGGGCACGCTGAACACGACGGGATAGGCGATACGCCAGCCGTCGATGCCGTGGCAGCCCTCGCACATCCTGGTCTTTTCCCGGCCTCGGGCGGCGTCACCCACGGGTGTCGCGGTCTGCGCCGCGCAAGTCGTAGCAACCGCCAGCAGGAGCGCGGCAAAGGCAAAGTGTCGGGTCATCGGTTTCGGGGAGGTCGGGACGAAAGCGCGTCGACTCGCGCGAAAATCACTGTGATTCTAGTGGGCGGGCGTCACGGCGGTCAAACAGGTAAGCAGTGAGCGGTGAGCGCGAACACGGGTCAGCGCTCGAGGTAGCGGAGCTTCTCGCGTGACGTCTTTCCACTCGTCGGCGTCGGGCGGCGCCGGCTTGCGCTCGATGATCGGTTTCCATTGACTTGCGCCAGCTCGGCATTGAGCGCCGTGAACGGCTGCTGCGCCTCAGGGACGTCGTCCTCGGCGAAGATCGCCTCGACCGGGCATTCGGCCACGCACAGCGTGCAGTCGATGCACTCGTCGGGATCGATGACGAGGAAATTCGGGCCTTCGCGAAAGCAATCGACGGGGCACACGTCGACGCAGTCGGTGTACTTGCAGCGGATGCAGGTCTCGGTGACGACGTAGGTCATGGCAAGGACCGCGGGCGAACGAGGATGGGCGAATGCCGCCCGCGGCAACCGCGAATGTTAGCGAACCCGGCCCCCGGGATACGGGCGAGCACATGGGGTTGCGGCAGACTGTCACTTCGGCGGGCTGCCACGGGCCGGTGGGCATCGGAAGTGTCCGGGCCCCTGCATCTCGCGCAGAGCGACGAGGAGTCCTCATGAGCGATTCGATCAAGCACGTCTCCGACACGAGCTTCGAAAGCGACGTGCTGCAATCCGCGACCCCGGTGCTCGTGGATTTCTGGGCCGAATGGTGCGGCCCCTGCAAGATGTTCGCGCCCGTCCTGGACGAAGTGGCAAAGGACTACGCAGGCAAGCTGACCGTCGCCAAGCTCGACATCGACGCCAATCCCGGCGACCCCAGGCAAGTTCGGCATCCGCGGCATCCCGACGGTAATCCTGTACAAGGGCGGCCAGGCGCACGCGCAGAAAGTGGGCGCGCTGACGAAATCGCAGCTGACTGCCTTTCTTGACAGCAATCTCTGAACCGCGATTTCTTGACTGTCCGTGACGCGGGCCATTACCCTCGACTTCCTGATCGGCGGCGCGCGTTTGCGCGCCCTGCCCCGGCCGGCCGACGAATGTCGCCGGCGCCTAATCCCGGGCGCCGCCCCCGCCGCGGCACCCGCAATTTCCCCGCGTCGTCCATCCGGTCCGACCGACCGCCCTCCGCCGTTCCGCGCGCCCATGCACCTTTCCGAACTCAAAGCCAAGCACGTCTCCGAACTGCTCGACATTGCAAACTCGATGGAAGTCGAGGGCGCGAACCGCATGCGCAAGCACGACCTGATCTTCGCGATGCTGAAGACAGCAGGCGAAGAAAGGCGAGAGCATCTTCGGCGACGGCATCGCTCGAGGTTCTGCCCGACGGCTTCGGCTTCCTGCGCTCGCCCGACACGAGCTACCTCGCGGGCACCGACGACATCTACATCTCGCCGTCGCAGATCCGCCGCTTCAACCTCCACACCGGCGACACGATCGAAGGCGAAATCCGCACGCCGAAGGACGGCGAGCGCTACTTCGCGCTGGTCAAGGTCGACAAGGTCAACGGCGAGCCGCCCGAGAACGCCAAGAACAAGATCCTGTTCGAGAACCTGACGCCGCTCTTCCCTGACGAGCCGATGGTCCTCGAGCGCGACATCAAGGCCGAAGAGAACATCACCGGCCGGATCATCGACATCGTCGCGCCGATCGGCAAAGGCCAGCGCGGCCTGCTCGTGTCGTCGCCGAAATCCGGCAAGACGGTGATGCTGCAGCACGTCGCGCACTCGATCGCCGCCAACCATCCCGACGTGATCCTGATCGTGCTGCTGATCGACGAGCGGCCCGAGGAAGTGACGGAAATGCAGCGCACGGTGCGCGGCGAAGTCGTGTCGTCGACGTTCGACGAGCCGGCGACCCGCCACGTGCAGGTCGCGGAGATGGTGATCGAAAAGGCGAAGCGCCTGGTCGAGCACAAGAAGGACGTGGTGATCCTGCTCGACTCGATCACTCGCCTCGCCCGCGCCTACAACACCGTCGTCCCGGCGTCGGGCAAGGTGCTGACCGGCGGCGTCGACGCCAACGCACTGCAGCGGCCGAAGCGCTTCTTCGGCGCCGCGCGCAACATCGAGGAAGGCGGCTCGCTCACCATCATCGCGACCGCGCTGATCGACACCGGCTCGCGGATGGACGACGTGATCTACGAGGAGTTCAAGGGCACCGGCAACATGGAGATCCACCTCGACCGGCGGATGGCCGAGAAGCGCATCTACCCGGCGATCAACGTGAACCGCTCCGGCACGCGCCGGGAAGAGCTGCTGCTGAAGCCCGACATCCTGCAGAAGGTCTGGGTGCTGCGCAAGCTCCTCTACCCGATGGACGAGCTCGAGGCCACGGAATTCCTGCTCGACAAGGTCAAGCAGACCAAGAGCAACGCCGAGTTCTTCGACTCGATGCGGCGGGGTTGACGCAGCGTTTCGTGATATATAATCCAGTAATCAATGGGTTAGATTCAGCGCTTGCGAAATTCCAGTCGCGGCGCAACCTTGCGTTGCAGCCGCAGAATAGCGGATAATCGAGCCTTGCCCGGGCGCCGGATCGCCAGCGCGATCCCCCCATGTCGCGGCGCCGTCCGGCGCACCACCGATGGACGTTTCGAAGCGTTCCGCGCCTGCGCGGACCGCCCGATACGAGGACGCGCATGAAGACCGACATCCATCCCAAGTACGGCGAAATCCAGGTCACCTGCAGCTGCGGCAACACGTTCACGACGCGCTCGACGGTCGTCAAGCCGCTGCACGTCGAAGTCTGCTCGGCCTGCCATCCGTTCTACACCGGCAAGCAGAAGGTCATGGACACCGCCGGCCGCATCGACAAGTTCCGCCAGCGCTACGGCAGCAAGGCTGCACCGCGCCGTCGGCCTGACGGTCGCCTGATCATCCATGCACCGCGCAGAAAGGCAGCTTCGGCTGCCTTTTTCTTTGCCGGCGGCCTGCCGTTGCCGCCATGCTCTCGCCATGCGCACGCCACGCGCCAGTGAATCAATTCCAGCAGCTTCCCGCCGCGACTGAGCCCTGCGGAGCCGTATCGCGCGCTGAAGCAGTTCGGGCTCGTGCTGCTTGCCGTCGCGTGGGTCGTGCTCGGACTGGTCGGCCACGATCCGTGGAAGACCGACGACGCGACCACGTTCGGCATCGCCTAGGAGATGCTACCAGGCGGCGATTACCTCGTCCCGCGCCTCGCCGGCGAGCCGTTCGTCGACCGCCCGCCGCTCGTCTACTGCGCTGCCGCGCTGTCCCGGCAGCTTGCTGTCGCCGCCTGCTCGGCCGCACGACGCGGCGCGCCTCGCCGCCGGCCTGCTGCTGGCGCTGACGCTGCTCTTCCGTGCACTCACCGGCGAGCTCTTCGGCTCGCGACTTCCGCTGGATGCCGGTGCTGCTGTTCGTCGGCTCCGTCGGCCTGTGGGATCGCGCGCACCAGTTGTCGCCGGAGCATTGGGCTGCTGGCCGGGATCGCGATCGGGCAATACGGCTTTGCGCTCGCGCTGCGCCGGCCCGCCGGCGGGCGGCGCGTGGCTGGGCGCGGGCGCCGCATTCGCCTTCCTTGCGCACGGATTGCTGGGACCCGCGCGGCTCGCGCTGACTGCGCTTCTCGCTGCCTCTTGCTGCGCAACCTGGCGCACGCGCGAGCATTCGCCCTGACCCTGGCCGTCGCGCTCGCCGTCGCGCTGCCGCTTTGCCTCGCCATGGCCGATCGCGCTCGCGCCTGCGCGACTGCGCGGCGTCTCGCCGCGTGGTGGGCCGCGCAGTCGTGGACGAACTTCTTCGCGTTCGCACCGAGAGCGGACGCGCGCGACCCGCTCGTTTCCTGCAAGAACCTGCTCGTGGTTCGCGTGGCCCGCGCTGCCGCTCGCCGCGTGGACGCTGTGGACGCGCGGCCGCGGCTTCAACGGCGGGCTCGCGACCCCGCGGTGGAGCTTCCGGGAATGCTCGCGCTCGTGATGCTCGCTCGATCTGCGGTCATGGCCGACCCGAAGCTGATCGACCCATGCCGCTGCTGCTGCCGCTTGCGCTGCTCGGCGCGCTCGAGATCGACACGCTGAAGCGCGGCTTCTCGGGCGCGCTCGACTGGTTCGGCATCCTCACGTTCGGCTTCTCGCCATCGTCGTCTGGGGGCTCTGGTTCGACGCGTTTGCTGCTACGGCATGTCGGCGCTCGTCGCAGCTCTGTTCCGCGACACCGAAGCCGGGCTACCGGCCGCCGTGGCACTGGCTCGCGATCGCCGTGTCGGCGTTCCTCACGCTGCTCTGGCTCGCGCTGGTTCGTCCGGCGCGGCGCTCCAATCGCCGCGCGTTGCTCAACTGGGCCGCCGGCATGACGCTGCTGTGGGGCCTCTATTCGACGATCTGGCTGCCCTACCTCGATTCGCGGCGCAGCTATCGCACGTCGCCGAAGCGGTCCGCGGCGCATCTGCCGGCGCAGGGCTGCGTCGCGAGCCGCAACCTCGGCGAGCCGCAGCGCGCGCTGTTCCAGTATTTCGCGGAACTCGTCACGCGTGCGCGAGGAAGACGCACCCGACGTCGACTGCGCCGCGCTACTCGTGCAGTACGGCCGCTCGACGGGCCCGCCGCCGCAGCCCCCCGGCTGGCACGTCGACTGGGAAGGCCAGCGCCGCGGCGACGACACCGAGCGCTTCGTGCTCTACACGAAAGATGGCGCCGTGAAATTCATCGACGAAGCGACATCGAGGTCGTCGCCGGCAACGGCGGCAACGGCTCGGCGTCGTTCCGGCGCGAGAAATACGTGCCGCGCGGCGGCCCCGACGGCGGCGACGGCGGCCGCGGCGGCAGCGTCTACGCGGTCGCCGACCGCAACATCAACACGCTGATCGACTACCGCTTCGCGCGCATCCATCGCGCGAAGCGCGGCGAAAACGGGCGCGGCGCCGACCAGTACGGCAAGGGCGCCGACGACATCGTGCTGCGCATGCCGGTCGGCACGGTGATCACCGACGCCGACACCGGCGAGCTGATCGCCGACCTCGCCGTGCGACCAGGCGCGGGCGCGGTCGCCAAGGGCGGCAAGGGCGGCCTCGGCAACATCCATTTCAAGTCGAGCACCAACCGCGCGCCGCGCCAATTCACGCCCGGCGAGGAACGGGCGAGCAGCGCGCCTGCATCTCGAGCTCAAGGTGCTGGCCGACGTCGGCCTGCTCGGCATGCCGAACGCCGGCAAGTCGCACGTTCATCCGCGCGATCTCCGCGGCGCGGCCGAAGGTCGCCGACTATCCGTTCACGACGCTCGCGCCGCAACCTCGGCGTCGTGCGCACCGACGACGAACCGCAGCTTCGTCGTCGCCGACATTCCCGGCCTGATCGAAGGCGCGGCCGACGGCGCCGGCCTCGGGCCACCAGTTCCTGCGCCACCTGCAGCGCACGCGCCTCCTGCTGCACATCGTCGACCTCGCGCCGTTCGATCCGGACGCCGATCCGGTGCGCGACGCGCGCGCGATCGTCGACGAGTTGAAGCGCTACGATCCGGCGCTCTACGACAAGCCGCGCTGGCTCGTGCTGAACAAGCTCGATCTCGTTCCCGAGGACGAGCGCGAGGCGCGGGTGAAGGCGTTCGTGAAGCGCTACCGCTGGAAGGGGCCCGGTGTTCGCGATTGCCGCGATCAACGGCGAAGGCTGCCGCGAGCTCGTGTTCGCGATCCAGGACTGGCTCGACGCGCATCCCGCGTACACCGGCGCAGGCGGCGCGACGCGAACGCCGCCGCTCGTCGTCGAGCCTGCGCCGATCAGCCCGCGGCGACGCGCACGAACGCCGCGACTCGTGAACGAACGCCGCTCGCCACCGCGCCCGGCTCGTCGTCAAGGTCGGCTCGAGCCTCGTCACCAACGAAGGCCGCGGGCTCGACCACGCCGCGGTCGCGCGCTGGGCGGCGGAAATCGCGCACTTGAAGCGCGCGGGAAGAGGTCGTGCTCGTCTCGTCCGGTGCCATCGCCGAAGGCATCAAGCGCCTCGGCTGGACGCGCGGCCGCGGCGATGCACGAGCTGCAGGCCGCCGCCGCCGTCGGCCAGATGGGACTCGTGCAGGCGTACGAGTCGGCGTTCGCCGATACGGGCTGCACACCGCGCAGATCCTGCTCACCCACGACGACCTCGCCGATCGCCGGCGCTATCTCAACGCGCGCTCGACGCTGTGACGCTGCTCGCGCTCGACGTGATCCCGATCATCAACGAGAACGACACGGTGACCACCGACGAGATCCGCTTCGGCGACAACGACACGCTCGGCGCGCTGGTGACCAACCTCATCGAGGCCGACGTGCTTGTGCTGCTGACCGACCAGCAGGGGCTCCACACCGCCGATCCGCGCCGCGATCCGGCGCCACGCTCGTGCGCGACGCGCGCGCCGGCGACCCGGCGCTCGAGGCGATGGCCGGCGGCGACCGGCAGCGCGCTCGGCAGCGGCGGCATGCTGACCAAGGTCCTCGCCGCCAAGCGCGCCGCGCGCTCGGGCGCGTCGACGGTGATCGCCTGCGGACGCGAGCCCGACGTCCTCACGCGGCTCGCCGCCGGCGAGGCGATCGGCACGCTCCTTTCGCCGAGCGCACTTCGCTTGCCGCGCGCAAGCAATGGCTCGCCGATCACCTGCAGCTCGCCGGGCGCCTCACGCTCGACGCGGGCGCCGTGCGCGCGCTGGCGCGCGACGGCAAGAGCCTGCTGCCGATCGGCGTCGTCGCGGTCGCGGGGAATTTCGAGCGCGGCGAAGTCGTCGGCTGTCTTCGATCCCGACGGACGCGAGATCGCGCGCGGGCTCGTCAACTACAGCGCGCAGGAAACGGCGCGCATCCTGCGCAAGCCGTCGTCCGAGATCGAGGCGATCCTCGGCTACGTCGACGAGCCCGAGCTCATCCACCGCGACAATCTGGTGTTGCTCGGCTGAGCGTCCCGGAGCGCGCGGGCTCGCACCGGGGTCTGCAGCTCGCAGGACAGCGACGAAGCCCCGTTCCCGTCGCCCGCGTTCGCCGGCGTAACCCGCGGTTTACGGCCGCCCCGCTCTCACCTACACTTCGCCGCAGCGGCGATTTCGGCGCAGTGGCGCCATTGCGCGAGCGGCCGCTCGACACACTGAGCTTACGGGGGACCACCGATGAACTTCGTCGAACGTGTCAGGAGGATCGTCCTCGATCCGCGCAGCGAATGGATCACGATTGCCACCGAGCCCGCGACGGTGCAATCGCTCTATACCGGATGGATCATGATCCTCGCCGCGATCGGGCCGCTCGCACTGTTGCTCTCGGCCCATTCGCTGCAGTGGGCACTTGCCCAATACGTGCTGTCGCTGGTGGTGACCTTCGTGCTGGCGCTGATCGTCGATGCCCTGGCGCCAGCCTTCGGCGGGACCAAGGACTTCATCGGCTCGCTCAAGCTGACCGCCTACAGCTACACTGTCGCGTGGCTTGCCGGGATCTTCTATCTGCTGGGGGCGCTCTTCGGGGTTCTAGGGCTGCTCGCGATGATCTACGCCTTCTACACCTTCTTCCTCGGCGCGCCGGTGCTGAAGAAGTGCACTGCGGCCAAGGCGGTTCCGTTCACGCTGGTCGTGGTGCTTTGCGGCATCGTGCTGGGCTTCCTCGGCGGACTCGTATTCAGTGGCATGACGATGACGCCGCACATGGCGGGCGGCTTCGGCATGATGCGCTGACGCGAAAACGCAAAGCCGGGGTCAGACCCCGGCTTTGCGAATAACGTGGTCTGACCCTGTTTTTGCTATGGCTCCGACCCCAATTCCTGGGTATTCGCCGGATCGACATAGGACGCGGGCATTTCGGTAGCGGCCCGAGCCGTAGAGGCGTTCGCGCCGCGTCTGCGGGCGCACATGGAGAAAGCGCTCAAGCTCCTTCAGCGCGCGCCGGTAGACGTCACGCTTGAATTCGATCACCGACTCGAGCGGGATCCAGTAGTCGTGCCAGCGCCAGGCGTCGAACTCGGGGTGATCGGTTGCGCGCAAGCTGACGTCATTGTCGCGGCCGACCAGTCTCAGCAGGAACCAGATCTGCTTCTGACCGCGGTAGCTGCCGCGCCATTCGCGCTTGATCCAGTGTTGCGGGACGTCGTAACGCAGCCACTCGCGCGTACGGCCGAGGATCCTGATGTGTTGCGGCTGAAGCCCGACTTCCTCGCGCAGCTCCCGGTACATCGCCAGTTCAGGCGGCTCGCCGGGGTTGATGCCGCCTTGCGGGAACTGCCACGAGTGTTCGCGGATCCTCTTGCCCCAGAAAACCAGGTTTCTGCCGTTGGCGATGACGATGGCGACGTTCGGGCGATAGCCGTCACGGTCCAGCATCGCGGTCACCCTGATGCAAATAGTTGCATCCATTGTTGCACAGTACGAGCGCGATTGACCAGCCGCGCGACCCTGTGACGCGTCAGTTCGCCGCGTAGCGCTCCCAGGTGAGTCCGTCGAGATCGATCTCGGATTTGTGTCCGGAGATGACGTCGGCGAGCACCTTCCCGGTCCCCGCAGCCATCGTCCAGCCCAGCGTGCCGTGGCCCGTCGCGAGAAACAGGTTCGCGTAGGGCGACCCACCGATGATCGGCGTGCCATCCGGGGTCATCGGGCGCAGGCCGGTCCAGAAGCTCGCCTTCGAAACGTCGCCGCCGTCGGGGAATAGGTCGGTGACCACGTGTTCGAGCGTTGCGCGCCGGCCCTCGCGCAGCGTGCGTGAATAGCCGGCGAGTTCGGCGGTGCCCCCGACGCGGATGCGATCGTCGAATCGCGTGACGGCAACCTTGAAGGTCTCGTCCATGACCGTCGATTCGGGCGCGCCAGAAGCGTCGCCGACCGGTATGGTGATCGAGTAACCCTTGACCGGATACACGGGAAGGCGCATTCGCAGCGGTTTCAGCAGCAGCGGCGAATAGCTGCCGAGCGCAACCACGAATGCATCGCCTCCGATGTCGCCGCGATCGGTCACGACGCGGCGAATGCGCGCGCCGTCGGCAACGATGCGCCTGATGCCGACGCCGAAGCGAAAGTCGACGCCCAGGTCCTGCGCGATGCGTGCCAGTGCGGTCGTGAACTGATGACAGTCCCCGGTCTCGTCGTCGATGAGCCGCAAGCCGCCGACGAACTTTTCGCGCACGCGGGCAAGCGCGGGCTCCGCGTCGATGCAGCCTTCCCGGTCGAGGCGTCGATAGGGCACGCCGTAGCGGTCGAGCACCTGGGTATCACGATGCGTTGCGTCGAAGTCCCTTTGCTCACGAAAGAGCTGCAGCGTCCCCAGGCTGCGCTCGCTGTAGCGAATCCCCGTTTCGGCGCGCACTGCGCGCAGGCGGTCGCGGCTGTATTCGGCGAGCCGCACCATCCGGGTCTTGTTGATTTCGTAGCGGCGCGCAGTGCAGTTGCGAAGCATCTGCAGGCCCCAGCGCCACATCGCCGGGTCGGGCAGTGGCCAGATCACCAGCGGCGCATGGTGCATGAACGCCCAGCGTAGCGCCTTCAACGGAATGCCGGGAGCGGCCCAGGGTGCTGCCAGTCCGGCGGAGATTTCGCCGGCATTGCCGAAGCTCGTCTCGAGTGCGGCGCCGGGCTGCCGATCGATGACCGTCACCTGGTGCCCGGCCTTTGCCAGATGCCAGGCAGTCGACACGCCGATGACGCCACTGCCGAGAACCGTCACGTCCATGGGATATGGCGCCGGGAAATCGATGCTGCGAGTATGCCGCAGCAAGCCCGAATCCGCGCTCGCGCGCTTGACGCCGCGATGCCGTCGACAGGCCGCAGGTTGCGACGGCAGGCATAATGCGGGCGATCCGCAGCAATCCGGGGGTTGTTCCTTGTCCGATGAGCAGCAGCGCCTCGGCGCGCTTTCGTCCGCCGTGCTGGCCGGGCTCCTTCGCGGCATCGAAAAGGAGAGCCTGCGCATCGGCCCCGACGGATCGCTCGCGCAGACGCCGCATCCGGCAGCGCTTGGCTCCCCGCTCACCCATCCGCACATCACGACGGACTTCAGCGAGTCCCAGCTCGAGCTGATCACCGGCGTGCACACCGGTGCGGAGGCCTGCCTCGAGGAGCTCACCGAGATCCACCAGTTCGTCTATCGGCACATCGGCGACGAAATGCTGTGGTCCTGCAGCATGCCCTGCAAGCTTCCCGCAGACGACCGGATTCCCATCGGCCGCTACGGCAGCTCCAACATCGGCCGGGCGAAGACGGTCTACCGCATCGGCCTGTCGCACCGCTACGGGCGGCGCATGCAGACGATCTCCGGCATTCACTACAACTTCTCCGTGCCTGACGCGGCCTGGCCGGTGCTGCAGCAGGCCGAGGCGCGCGCCGGAGCGACCCGCCTATCGGGCCGCGGCCTACTTCGTCTGATCCGCAACTTCCGGCGCCATTCCTGGCTGCTGCTCTATCTCTTCGGGGCGTCGCCGGCGGTGTGCGAGAGCTTCGTCGCCGGCCGCAGGCATGGATTGCAGAAGCTGAGGGCCGGACGCTGTACTTGCCGCAGGCCACGTCGCTGCGCATGGGCCCGCTCGGCTACCAGAGCGAGGCGCAGGCGGCGCTCGCCGTGAGCTACAACAGCCTGCAGAGCTACGCGCGCTCGCTCTATCACGCGCTCACCGAGCCCTATCCGCCGTACGCGGCGATCGGCCTCCGGACGACGCCGGGTATCGCCAGCTCGCCACGACGCTCCTGCAGATCGAGAACGAGTTCTACGGCACCATCCGGCCGAAACGGCGATCCGCCGCGGCGAGCGGCCGCTGCATGCGCTGGCGCGAGCGCGGCGTCGAGTATGTCGAAGTGCGCTGCATGGACCTCGATCCCTTCTGCCCGGTCGGCATCGCGGCTCGCACGATGCGCTTTCCTCGACGTCTTCCTGCTGCATTGCCTGTCGCCGACAGTCCGCCTGACACGCCGGAGGAAATCACGGCTGGGAGCGCAATCAGTTTCGGGTCGCCGAGCGTGGGCGCGAGCCCGGGCTTCGACTGGTACAGCGCGGGCGCGAGCGCGCGCTTGCGAATTGGGGCCTGGAGCTGGTCGACGCCTGC
Organism: uncultured beta proteobacterium; assembly: GCA_963701885.1. Classification (GTDB taxonomy): domain Bacteria; phylum Pseudomonadota; class Gammaproteobacteria; order Burkholderiales; family Casimicrobiaceae; genus VBCG01. The sequence goes on along the minus strand of CAVPBR010000020.1, from coordinate 1,662 downwards.
GAGCCGGCAGCAGTGGCGCTCGACTCCGCCCGTGGCGGCAGCAGGCACCAACGCGCGCTTGCAGCGGCCAGGACTGCGCTCGCCGATCCCGCCACGACCCCGTCGGCGCGCGTGCTACGTGCGATCGAGCACGACTACGGGAACGTGTACTTCGATTTCGCGCTGGCGCGATCACTGCAAGCGCGCCGTGACCTCCTTGCACTTCCCTATCCGCCGGGAATCGAGGCGCGATTTCGGCGCCTGGCCGATGAATCGCTCGCGGTCCAGCGTGAGATCGAAGCGAAGGACTGCGTTCCGTTCGAGACCTACCGCCTCCGGTACCTCGCGCAGGACCTGCTCGCGGGAATGCTCTTGCCAGTCACCGGCTGATCTGCGCCCGAGCCTGGGTATCGTCCGGCTCGCGTAACCGACCGCGGAACCCTGCCGCCGCTGCCTGCAGCAGCACGAGCGCACCTACGCGCGCGAGGCCATGCCCACGCTGTGAGTTCCTGCGCGAGGTAAACTCCTGCGATGGACTTCGGGAACCAAACGGTCGTGGTGACCGGCGCGGCCGGGAATCTTGGCCGTGCAGTGGCCACGGTCTTCCTGGAGCGCGGCGCCAATCTCGCACTCCTCGCTCGCAGCGTGGGCCATCTGGCGGAAGCTTCGGAGCCGGCTCGCCGCACACGCTGCTCGTTGCCGCGGACCTGCTCGACCGGGAAGCGCTGGCGAGGGCGGTCGAGACGATCCTCGAGCGCTACCGCAGGATCGACGTCCTGTGCAACCTCGCCGGCGGCTTCCGGATGGGCGAGCCGGTGCACGAGCTGTCGGATGCAACGCTCAATTTCCTGTTCGACATCAATGTGCGGACGCTGGTCAATGCTGCGCACGCGGTGGTGCCGGCGATGCTGCGCGGCGACGGCGGGCGCATCGTCAATGTCGCTACGGCAGCCGGGCAACGCGGAGCGGCAATGATCGGCGCGTACAGTGCGGCGAAGAGCGCGGTCGTGCGGCTGACCGAGTCGATGGCCGCCGAGTTGCGTGACAAGGGAATCAACGTCAACTGCGTGCTGCCGACCATCATCGACACGCCGGAGAACCGCAGCGCGATGCCCGGCGCCGACCCATCGCGTTGGGTTGCAGCGCGCGATCTCGCGAACGTCATCGTGTTCCTTGCCTCCGACGGGGCGCGCGCCATCCACGGCGCAGCCATTCCGGTCTCGGGACTCTCCTGACGTCCCATCGCGTGCGCCGGACACAACGCCTGCTGCTCGCAGCACGGTCGGCGCGCAGTGTTGCGCAGGGCATCCTGGTCGTCGATTTCGCGCTGTACCTGAGAGCGCTGCACTGGACCGGCGTCGATCGGCCTGGTGCTCGCGGGCGGGATGATCTTCGCTGTCGTATTGACCATCGCCGCGTCGTCCGCCAGCGACCGCATCGGCCGCAAGCCTTTCCTGATCGGCTTCGACCTGATGTACGCACTGGCCTGCGTCGCGGCGCTGCTGACGCCGAACGCGGCGGTCCTCGTCGTCGCGGCGATCGCCGGCGCCTTCGGCCGCGGCGCCAATGGCGCTGCCGGGCCTTTCGGATGATCAGCGCGCGTGGCTCGCGCAAGGGCTTGACGCAGCGACACGCGCCGAGCTCATGACGCGGAACGCGACGCTGGGGTTTCTCGGCATGGCA
>CAVPBR010000019.1:0-17548 GCA_963701885.1 uncultured beta proteobacterium | reverse complement strand
GTGCCGTTGCCCTCGTCCTTCACGATGTACACCGTCGCGCCGTAAGGGTTGTAGGCGATCGACGCGTTCGGCAGCGTTACGTAATCCTTCGGTTCGCCCTGCGTGATGCGAACTGTCGCGAAGACGCCGGGAAGCAGCTCGCCCTTCGGATTGGGCACGCGCGCGCGCACCGTAAGGTTGCGCGTGTTGGTGTCCACCTGCGGCTCGATCGCGGCAACGGTCGCCTCGAAGGTTTTCCCCGGCACGGCGCTGGTCTGCAATTCCGCCTTCATGCCGATGTGGATCAGGTCGATCTGGTTCTGCGGCACGGTGAAGTCGATCTCCATCGGGTCGAGCTTCTGTAGCGTCACCACCGGCGCACCTGGCGCCAGATATTGGCCCAGGTTCACCTGCCGGATGCCGAGCTGCCCCGAGAACGGCGCGTTGATGGTCTTCTGCGCGATCAGCGCTTTCTGCGCGCTCACCTGCGCCTGCGCGCTCTTCAGCGTTGCCGCGTCGTTGTCGACCGCAGCCTGCGCGATCGCGCGAACCTTGAGCTGGGCTTCGTCACGCTTCAGGTTGACTTCCGCGAGTGCTGCCTGCGCCTCGAGCTGCGCGAGTTGGGCCTTCAGCGGTGAAGGGTTGAGCTCGACCAGCGGCTGGCCGGCGCGCACTTTCGCGCCGGAGTCGAAGGTGATCGCCGTGACCAGCCCGCCGACTTCGGCGCTGAGCGAGGCTTCCTCGCTTGCCCGCAGCGTGCCGAGTGCCTCGACCGTCGGCTGCCAGGTGGACGTCTTGGCGACCATCGTCGACACGGTCTGCGGCGGTACGCCGCCCCCCTTGATCGCCTTGGCGATCATCTTGGTCTTGAATAGGTTGAAGCCCACCACACCGCCGACGATCACGGCGGCAATGATGAGCATGATGATCATCCGCTTGACGGTCCCCTTGGCCATCGCTCACTCCGTCCTTGCTGTTTTGGGCGCGGCGCTCGCCTCGAGCACCCCGCCACCCATTGCCTGGTACAGCGCCGCAGTGTCGGCGAGGCGCTGCGCCTGCGCGGCGATCAGTCCGACGCGCGTCTCCTGCGCCTGCTGCTGTGTGATCAGGAGCTGCAGATAACTGCTCGCTCCAAGCTGGTATTGCTGCTGTGCGAGCGCGAGCGCCTCGCGCGCTGCCCCTTCGGCGGCCGCCTGGGCCTCGAGCGTACGGGCGTCGTTGTCGAGTGCACGCAACGCGTCGGCGACATTGCGCAGCGCCTGGAGCACCGTTTCCTGATAGTTCGCACCGGCCGCCTGCAGGCTCGCCTCGGCGGCATTGGCCGCCGAATGCAGCCCCGCGTTGAACAGCGGCTGCGCAAGCTGTCCGGCGAGCGCCCACACGACCGAACCCGGTCCGAACAAGCTCCCGAGGGTCAGTGCCTGCGCGCCGAGATTGGCGCTCAGGTTGATCTGCGGATAGAGGTCGGCGACGGCGACGCCGTACTGCGCAGTGGCGACGTGCAGCAGCGCCGCGGACGCCTGGATGTCGGGCCGCGCACGGACAAGCTCCGACGGCACGACGACGGGCACGGAATCCGGCAGGGTGAAATCGGCAAGGGTGAAGCGGGGAATGTCGGTCGCGCCCGGCGCTTCGCCGATCAGCACGGCGAGCAGGTGATCGGTCTGTTCAAGGCGATTGTCCAGCGGCGGCAACGACGCACGTGTCTGCTCGGCCTGCGTCTGCAAGCCCAGGACTTCGGGTTTGGCTGCGGCGCCGAGGTCGAAGCGCTTCTGCGCGATGTCGAGTTGGTCCTGTTGCGCGGCCAGGATCGCCTTGGTCGCGTCGATCTGCGCGACCAGTTGCGCCTGCGTGAACGCGGCGGTCACTACATTGCCGGCAAGCGCGAGCTTTGCCGCAGCGAGCTGGTAGCCCTGGTAGTCAGCCTGTGCCGAGAGCGCTTCCAGTGCGCGCCGGTTGCCGCCGAAGAGATCGAAGTTGTAATTGACCGCAACGTTCGCGTTGTAGAGGTTGAAGATGGTCTCCGAGGAGTCGCTCTCGCCAAGTCCCGCAGTGTTGGTCTGGTTGCGGCTCGCACCGAGCTTCGCGCCCACCGTCGGGTACAGCGTCGAGCCTGCCTGCGCCAGGTAGGTCTGCTGCGCCTGTCGCAGGGTCGCTTCCGCGGCGACAAGCGTCGGGCTGCGATCCAGCGCCTGCACGACCAAGGCGTCGAGCCGCGACGCGCCGAACCATTGCCACCAGCGAGCGGAGACTTGTGGCTCGGTCACGAACCGCTGGGCGCCGCCGAGCGCACCCGTCGATGCCGCCGTTCCGGCCGGCAGCGCGGCGCGCGTGTAGGTTGCTACGCCTGGCGCGGCAGGCGCCTTGTAGTTGGGGCCGACCGTCGTGCAGCCGGCGAGCAGCGCGCAGCTGGCGACGAGCGCGCAGCCGGCGCCATGCGCGCGGCCAACGCGGCCAACGGCCCGCCCAGTCTCGCGCCGCGGCGCGAACAATCGACGCATGGGAATCCCGTCCTTCGGAGCAATCCGCGAGCTTAAATGATTCGCCGATGGCGAAGTTGCTCTATTGTGCCAATATATATCGCAATTCGGCCAAACCAATCGGAGCCCCTGGATGACACTCCCATGCGACCTTCGCCAGGCGATCGGCAGCGCGGGTGGCGCCGAGCTGATCGCCGTAGGCGTGCGCAACGATATCGCAGTCGATGCGGCGACCCATGCGTTTGCGCGGGGCACGCTCTTCCTGCTCACCGAGGGCATGGTGGCGGTAGAAACGGCGCGCGGACGATTCCTCGCTCCACCCCGGGGAATCGGCTGGATGCCGCCCGGCGTGCCGCATTCGGTGCAGTCCTACGGGCCGACCGCGGGTTACGGTGCGTTCCTGGCCGCCGAATTCTGCGGTGGCCTGCCCGCGGAGCCGACCAGCTTCGAGGCGAGCCCCCTTGCGGTGTTGGTGATGCAGCGTGCGGTCCAGTGGCGGCCCGACGTGCCCCTCGATCCGGTGCAAATGCGTCTCCTGCGCGTGCTGCTGGACGAGATCCGCCAATCACCCACCAAGCCGCTGCAGCTTCCGTGGCCCGCAGACCCGCGCCTGCTTTCCATTGCTCGCGAGCTGCTCGCCGACGTCGCCAATCCGCGCAACCTTGGAGAATGGGCGCGCTGGGCCGACATGAGCCCGCGCACGCTCTCCCGCAGGTTCGTGCAGGAGACAGGCATGACCTGGGCGCAATGGCGGCGCTGGGCGCGGCTCACCCAGGCGCTCGAATGGCTTGCGACCGGTCGCGCGGTCAAGCACGTCGCGCTGTCGCTGGGCTATGACAGCGTCAGCGCGTTCATCAAGGTGTTCCGCGAGACGCTGGGCGCGACGCCGGCCGCGTATTTCCAGAGTCGCAACCCTCCGCGCCCGCGCAGCCGCAGGTCCGGCGTGCCGCGCGAGCCTGCGAGCGTGTCGTTGGGCAGCACGACAATGCCATAGCGGGCCGCGACGCCCTGCCCGCACATTGCGGTGGGCCCCACAACAAACGTAGGATAGCCGCGGCTGCGGGCCGCCGCCCGCTCGACCCGGACAGGCGTGCATTGCGGAGGAGCGCGGGATGGATGAGCGCCTCGACACCTTTCCGCGGCTGTTGCTGCATCATGCGCGCACGCGCCCGGATGCACCGGCGACCCGCGAGAAGGCACTCGGAATCTGGCAGACCTGGACCTGGCGCCAGGTCGCCGACGAGGTTCGCGCACTTGCCTGCGGGCTCGCGTCGCGGGGCTATGGCCGTGGCATGCACCTCGCGATCGTCGGCGACAACCGGCCGCGCCTGTACTGGGCGATGATCGCCGCCGAGGCGCTCGGCGGAGTGCCGGTTCCGATGTACCAGGACGCACCCGCGGGCGAATTTGCTTACGTCCTCAATGACGCCGAAATCGCCTACGCGCTGGTCGAGGATCAGGAACAGGTCGACAAGCTGCTCGAGGCGAAGCCGCAGGTCGCGACGCTCGCCCACATCTACTATGACAACCCCCGCGGACTGCGCAACTACGAGGGCGTGACGAGCTTTGACCGGCTGCTCGAGCTTGGACGCGAATTCGACCGCGCGCACCCGGGCTTTTTCGACGCGCAGGTGGCACTCGGCTCCGAAGACGACGTGTCCGGGATGCTCTACACGTCGGGGACGACCGGCAGGCCCAAAGGCGTGCGCCAGACGCACGCAGCGTTCATCGCCGCGGCGAGAGGCAGCGCGGAATTCGACGGGCTGCTTGCCACCGACGACGTGCTCTCCTACCTGCCGATGGCGTGGGTGGGCGACCACCTGTTCTCGTTCGCGCAGTGGCTGTGGGCCGGCTTCACGATCAACTGTCCCGAATCCGGCGATACGGTGATGATCGACTTGCGCGAGATCGGCCCGACCTACTATTTCGCGCCGCCGCGGATCTTCGAGAACCTGTTGACCCAGGTAATGATCCGCATGGAGGACGCGGGGCACGTCAAGCGCGCGATGTTCCGTCATTTCATCGACGTGGCGCGCCGCTGCGGTACCGGGATCCTCGACGGCCGGAAAGTCGCGATCGGGGATCATTTGCAGTACGCGCTCGGCAACCTCCTCGTTTACGGGCCGTTGCGCAATGTGCTCGGCATGAGCCGCATCCGGATCGCGTACACGGCGGGTGCGGCGATCGGGCCGGATCTGTTCGGCTTCTATCGCTCGATCGGCATCAACCTGAAGCAGCTCTACGGGTCGACCGAGACCTGTGCCTACGTGTGCCTGCAACCCGATTCCGCAGTCACGCTCGATTCGGTCGGCATTGCCGCGCCCGGGGTGGACCTGAAGATCGCGGAAAGCGGCGAGGTGCTGGTGCGCGGGCCGATGCTGCTCAAGGAGTACTACAAGCGCCCCGACGCGACGGCCGAGTCGATCGACGCCGCCGGGTATTTCCGCACCGGCGATGCCGGCTTCATCGACCCCAACGGTCAGCTCCGGATCATCGACCGCGCGAACGATGTCGGCAAGCTCACCGGCGGCGGGCTGTTCGCGCCCAATTACATCGAGAACAAGCTCAAGTACTTTCCGCACATCAAGGAGGCGGTCGCGTTCGGCAACGGGCGCGACCACGTCTGCGCGTTCGTCAACATCGACATCGGCTCGGTCGGAAACTGGGCCGAGCGACAAGGGCTCCCCTATTCCGGCTACACGGATCTCGCGGCGAAGGCCGAGGTCTATGCGCTGGTCCGCGATTGCATCGAGCAGGTCAACGCGCGGCTCGCTGCTGAGCCGGGGCTCGCCGATTCGCAGGTCAGGCGGTTCCTGATCCTGCACAAGGAGCTCGATCCCGATGACGACGAGCTGACCCGCACGCGCAAGGTGCGCCGCGGGCTCATCGCCGAGAAGTACGCCGTGCTGGTCGACGCGCTTTACGCCGGGCGCAGCGTCCAGCACATCGAGACCGTCGTGAAGTTCGAGGACGGCCGCTCCGGCGTCGTCGCGGCCGACCTGCGCATCGAGGATGCGAGGACGCTTCCGCCGCAGAGCGCGAAAGCCGCCTGAGACCAACCGGTGACGACGCCCGCGCGCCGCACCGGGGAGGTCATCCTTGCGCTCGAGGGCATCTCGCTTGCCTTCGGCGGCGTCAAGGCGCTCGTCGACGTCAGCTTCGACGTGCGCGAGCACGAGGTGCGGGCGATCATCGGCCCCAATGGCGCGGGCAAGAGCTCGATGCTCAACGTGATCAACGGCGTCTACCGCCCGCAGCAGGGAGCGATCCTCTGGCGCGGCCGGCACCGGCATGGCATGAATCCCCACGCTGCGGCCGCCGCCGGAATCGCGCGCACGTTCCAGAACATCGCGCTGTTCAGGGGCATGAGCGTGCTCGACAACATCATGACCGGGCGCAACCTGAAGATGAAGGCGAGCTTCCTCGAGCAGGCGATCTGGGTCGGGCGGGCGCGGCGCGAGGAGCTCGCGCACCGGGAGAAGGTCGAGGAGGTGATCGATTTCCTCGAGATCCAGCACATCCGCAAGACGCCGGTCGGGCGCCTGCCCTACGGGTTGCAGAAGCGCGTCGAGCTCGCACGCGCGCTGGCCGCCGAGCCGTCGCTGCTGCTCCTCGACGAGCCGATGGCCGGGATGAACGTCGAGGAGAAACAGGACATGTGCCGGTTCATCCTCGACGTCAACGAGCAGTACGGCACGACGATCGTGCTGATCGAGCACGACATGGGCGTTGTCATGGACATCTCCGATCGCGTCGTGGTGCTCGACTACGGCCGCAAGATCGGCGACGCCCCGCCCGCGGAGATCCGCGGCAACCAGGCGGTCATCGACGCCTACCTCGGCGTTGCCCACTGAATGGAATTCTTCTTCGAAGTGCTGATCGGGGGACTGCTGTCAGGCGTCATGTACTCGCTGGTGGCGCTGGGCTTCGTGCTGATCTACAAGGCCTCGGGCGTGTTCAACTTCGCCCAGGGCGCAATGGTGTTCTTCGCCGCGGCGACCTTCGTCGGGCTGCAGCAGGAGCACGGTCTGAGTGTCTGGCTGGCGCTGCCGCTCACGCTCTTCGCGATGATCGTGCTCGGGCTCCTGATCGAGCGCATCGTGCTGCGGCCGCTGGTCAACCAGCCGCAGATCACGTTGTTCATGGCGACGATCGGACTCGCGTTCTTCCTCGAGGGCTTCGCGCAGATGCTGTGGGGCAGCACGCCGCGCGGCCTCGAGCTGGGAATCGAGGACCAGCCGATCGGATGGATTTCGGACCGCACCGGCATCAACATCAGCAGCTTCGACCTGTTCGCCGCCGGCGTGTCGGGAGTGCTGGTGGTCGCGCTCGCGCTGTTCTTCCAGCGCACGCGCATCGGCCGCGCGCTGCGCGCAGTGGCCGACGATCACCAGGCAGCGTTGTCGATCGGCATTCCGCTGCAGCAGATCTGGGCCATCGTCTGGGGCGTGGCGGGCTTCGTGGCGCTGGTCGCCGGCATGATGTGGGGCGCGCGCAACGGCGTCAGCTTCGCGCTGACGTTCGTCGCGCTCAAAGCGCTGCCGGTGCTGATTCTCGGTGGCTTCGAGTCGATTCCCGGCGCGATCGTCGGCGGCCTCATCATCGGTGCCATCGAAAAGCTGGCGGCGGTTTATGTCGGTCCGTACGTCGGCGGCGGGATCGAGGGCTGGATCGCCTACGTGGTTGCGCTGCTGTTCTTGCTCGTGCGCCCCGAAGGGCTGTTCGGCGAGAAGCATATCGACCGGGTCTAGCCCTGATGCTCTATAGAGAAGCCGGCCAGTTCAAGGCGACTTACGCCCAGGACCAGCAGATCTTTCCGATCCGCCAGGACCGGCTCGCGCTCTATGCCGTGCTCGCGTTCGCGTTCGTCGTGATCCCGCTCATCGGCAGCGAATACTGGCTGTCGGCGATCCTGGTGCCGTTCCTGATCTTTTCGCTGGCGACGCTCGGCCTCAACATCCTGACCGGCTATGCGGGGCAGCTCTCGCTCGGGACCGCAGCGTTCATGGCCGTCGGCGCTTTCGCCGCGTACAACTTCGACTTGCGCGTCCCGTGGATGCCGCTGCCGCTGGTGTTCATCCTCGCCGGCGGCTGCGCTGCGGCAGTCGGCGCGGTGTTCGGGCTGCCGAGCCTGCGCATCAAGGGTTTCTACCTGGCGGTGGCCACGCTCGCTGCGCAGTTCTTCGTGGTCTGGGCGCTGGTCAAGTTTCCGTGGTTCTCCAATGATTCGAGTTCGGGCGTGATCACCGCGCAGGCGATGCGGCTGTTCGGCGTCAAGTTCGAGACGCCCGTCGACAAATACCTGATCACCCTGGTCATCGTTACGCTGCTTGCGCTGGCGGCGAAGAACATGGTGAGGAGCTCGACCGGCCGGGCATGGATGGCGGTGCGCGACATGGACGTCGCCGCCGAGGTGATCGGGATCCCGCTGATGCGCACCAAGCTGCTGGCGTTCGCGGTCAGCTCGTTCTACTGCGGCATCGCGGGCGCGCTCTACGCCTATGCCTACCTCGGCACCGTCGAGCCCGAGGCTTTCACGCTCGACCTGTCGTTTCGCATCCTGTTCATGGTCATCATCGGCGGCGCAGGCAGCATTCTCGGATCCTTCCTCGGCGCGGCGTTCATCGTACTGATGCCGATCGCCCTCAACATCGGCGTCACCACGCTGAACGGCGTGCTCCAGTCGACCGTCCACTGGTCACTGCCGGGCTCGATCACGTCGAACCTGGAGCTGATGGTATTCGGCGGGCTCATCATCTTCTTCCTGATCGTCGAACCCAACGGGCTCGCGCGGCTGTGGCAGATTGGCAAGGAAAAGCTCCGACTATGGCCGTTCCCGCATTGATTTTTCCCGTGACTCCAGCATGATGTAAGCCGTACGCGCCGCCGGCCCTTCCGGCGGAGTCCTAACCGAAGGTGGAGGAGATCGTTATGTTGCAACGCAATAGATGGTTGGCCGGACTGCTCGGCGTCGCAATGGCCGCGATCGCCGGCGGGGCCGTCGCCGCCGGGGAGCAGTTCATACCGCTACTTTCGTATCGCGTCGGCGCGTATGCCGCCGGCGGATCCGGCATCTTCGGCGGCTACATCGACTACATGAACTACATCAACATGAAGGAGGGCGGCATCAACGGGGTCAAGCTGATCTGGGAGGAATGCGAGACCGAATACAACAACTCGCGCGGGGTCGAATGCTACGAGCGGCTGAAGAAGGAGCACGGCGGCGCCTCGATGGTCCAGCCGCTGTCGACCGGGATCACCTACAGCCTGATCGACCGGGTCGCCGTGGACAAGATTCCGATGGTGACGCTGGGCTACGGACGCACCGATGCGGCCGACGGCGCAGTGTTCCCGTGGGTATTCCCGATGATCACCACCTACTGGAGCCAGGCCTCCGACATCATCAAGTACATCGCGTCGAAGGAAGGCGGCGAGGCCCATCTTCGCGGCAAGAAGATCGTGCACCTCTACCACGACTCGGCGTACGGCAAGGAGCCGATCCCCGTGCTCGAGGCCTACGCCAAGCAGCTCGGCTTCAATCTCACGCTGATCCCGGTTGCGCATCCGGGCAACGAGCAGCAATCGCAATGGCTGCAGATCCGCCAGTTGAAGCCCGACTGGGTGATTCTCTGGGGCTGGGGGGTGATGAACCCGACCGCGCTCAAGGCCGCCGCCAAGGTGGGCTTCCCGCGCACCAAGATCGTCGGAGACTGGTGGGCCGGGTCGGAGGAAGACGTGATTCCCGCGGGTGACGCGGCCAAGGGTTACACGACGGCCGTGTACAACGTCTCGGGGGCGCATCTGCCGCTGGTGGAGGACATCAAGAAGGTGGTCTACGGCGCGGGCAAGGGCAACCTCGACGACAAATCGCGCATCGGCAGCGTCTACCATGTGCGCGGCATCGTGCACGGCATCATCACGGTCGAGGCGATCCGCAAGGCACAGGAGCACTTCGGCAAAGGCAAGGTGATGACCGGCGAGCAGGTCAGATGGGGTCTGGAGCACCTGGATCTGACCGAAGCGCGCTTGAGGCAGCTCAACGCCGCGGGCCTGATGCCGCCGACTAAAATCTCCTGCGAGGATCACGAAGGCTCGGGGCTCGCCAAGTTCCAGACCTGGGACGGCAACGAGTGGAAGGTCGTAACCGGCTGGATCGCGCCCGACAAGGCGATGATCCGCAAGATGATCGAGGATTCGGCAATGAAGTACGCGAAGGAGAAAGGCATTACGCCGCGCGACTGCGCGAAGGAGGCCGCGCTCTAGGATCCGGTGGGGCCGGGAATTGCCCGGCCCCAGGATGTCCCGTCGTCAGCCGTCTTGGATGAGCAACGCGCCCGCATCCGCCTCCAGAGCCGGAGCCGCAGCGAATGCGGAAGCCGAAGCGGCACCGCGCGCGCTGCTCGCCGTCAACAACGTCGAGGTTATCTACGACCACGTGATCCTCGTCCTTCGCGGTGTGTCGCTCGCGGTGCCCGAGGGCGGGATCGTCGCGCTCCTCGGTGCGAATGGCGCCGGCAAGACGACGACCCTGAAGGCCATCTCGAACCTGCTGCGCGCCGAACGCGGCGAGGTGACGAAAGGCGCGATCGAATTCCGCGGTGAGCGGGTCGACCGCCTGACACCGAACGACCTGGTGCGCCGCGGTGTGTGCCAGGTGATGGAGGGACGCCACTGCTTCGCCCATCTGAGCGTCGAGGAGAACCTCCTGGCCGGAGCGTTCACGCGCAAGGGTTCGCGCGCCGCAGTCGGCGAAGCGCTGGAGAGGGTCTACCGCTATTTCCCGCGATTGAAAGAGCGCCGCGCGAGCCTTGCCGGATATACGTCAGGAGGTGAGCAGCAGATGACCGCGATCGGCCGCGCGTTGATGGCTCAACCGTCGATGATCCTGCTGGACGAGCCTTCGATGGGTCTCGCTCCGCAGATCGTCGAGGAGATCTTCGAAATCGTCGCCGATCTCAATACGAAGGAGCGAGTGTCGTTCCTGCTGGCCGAGCAGAACACGATGGTCGCGCTGCGGCATGCGAGTTACGGCTACATCCTCGAGAATGGCCGGGTGGTGATGGACGGCAACGCTTCCGAGCTCGCGAACAACGAGGACGTCAAGGAGTTCTACCTCGGGCTGTCGACGGCCGGGCGCAGAAGCTTTCGCGAGATCAAACACTACCGGCGCCGCAAACGGTGGCTGGCATGAGCGGGCATTACGACGCGCTCGAGACGCGCGATCCCGGGCTGCGTGAGCGTGAGCAGCTCGCGCAGATCGCGCGCCAGGTCGCTTTCGCGAAGGCGCATGCACCTGCGCTCGCACTCCGGCTCGCCGATGTTCGTCCCGAGGCGATCGTCTCGCGCGAGGCGCTCGCCCGCCTGCCGGTCATGCGCAAGGCCGAGCTCTCCGCGCTGCAGAAGGAGGCGCCTCCATTCGGAGGCCTCGCCGCTGCGCCTGCGGGTGTCGTCGCGCGGCGAACGTTTGCCTCCCCCGGCCCGGTCTACGAGCCCGAGGGCGCCGAGCCCGATTACTGGCGCTTCGCGCGTGCGCTGTACGCCGCGGGCTTTCGTGCCGGAGATCTGGTGCACAACTGCTTTGCCTACCATTTCACTCCCGCGGGCTCGATGCTCGAGACCGGCGCGCATGCATTGGGCTGCACGGTGTTTCCCGGCGGCACCGGGCAGACCGAGCAGCAGGTGGCGGCGATGGCCGACCTGAAGCCTGCGGGCTACGTGGGGACTCCGTCGTTCCTGCGCATCATCCTCGAACGCGCTGACGAACTCGGAATCCGCCTGCCGAGCCTGACCAAGGCGCTGGTTTCGGCCGAACCGTTCCCCCCATCGCTGCGCGATGCGCTCGCCGCGCGCGGAGTGGCGGCCTACCAGGCTTATGGCACCGCCGACGTCGGTGCGATCGCCTATGAGACGAGCGCCCGCGACGGGCTGGTCGTCGATGAAGGCGTGCTGGTTGAGATCGTGCACCCCGGCACCGGCGATCCGGTCGTCCCCGGCGAGGTCGGCGAGGTCGTCGTCACTCCGCTCGCAAATCGTGCCTATCCGCTGATCCGTTACGGCACCGGCGACTTGTCGGCGGCCCTTCCCGGGGAATCGTCCTGCGGGCGCACCAACATGCGCATCAAAGGCTGGCTCGGCCGCGCGGACCAGACAGCGAAAGTCAAGGGCATGTTCGTGCATCCGGCACAGGTGGCGGCGATCGTCAAGCGTCACCCCGAGGTACGGCGGGCGCGTCTCGTCGTCGACAATCCCGGCGGCACCGACCGGATGATTCTTCATGTCGAGGTCAGCGGCATGGCGGCTTCGCTCGCGGACTCGATCGTCGAATCGATCCGCGAGGTCACCCGGCTGCGCGGCGAAGTCAGTTTCCGCGCCGTCGACGAGTTGCCGAACGACGGGCGGGTGATCGACGACCTGCGCGAGCTCGAGTAGCGGAGCGCCGGCAGTGAACCTGTCCCCGTCTGGAAACGATCCCCTGGTACCGCTCGAGGATGCGACGCTGCGCAACATCGCCTCCTCGGGGGTGGTGAGGACGTTTCCCAGGAACACGATCCTGATCAACGAGGGCGACGTCGGCGACGCGCTTTACGTCGTCCTGTCCGGACGCGTGAAGGTCTTCGCCAGCAACGAGGCCGGGCGCGAGTTCGTCATCGACTTCCACGGGCCCGGCGAATACGTGGGCGAGATGACCCTCGACGGCGCGCCGCGCTCGGCGTCGGTGATGACGGTCGAGCCGACGACCTGCGCGGTCGTCAACCGCACTCAGTTCCGCGACTTCATCCTCGCGCACCCCGATTTCGCGATGCACCTGATCGAGCGGCTGATCCATCGCGTTCGCGTCACCACCAGCAATCTCAAGAGCCTTGCGCTGTCCGACGTCTACGGCCGCCTCGCACGCCTGTTGAACGCGCTGGCGCACGAGGCCGGCGGCAAGCTCGTCGTTCCCGAGAAGCTGACCCAGCAGGACATCGCCGATCGCGTCGGTGCGTCGCGCGACATGATCGGCAAGCTGATGAAGGACCTGATCGGCGGAGGCTATCTCGCGATCGAGGAGCGCACGATCACGATCCTGAGGAAGCTCCCCACCGGCTGGTGAAAACAGGGACCGATGGCTTTAGGACGTGCGAAACGCGATCACCCCGTTGATTCTGAACCTCGGCAGCGCCGGCCCGCATCGGCCGGTTGGCCGCGTGACGCCTTGTATCCCGTCGCATAGGACGCTGTTGAGCGGATTTTAGGATGCCGACTTTACGTTAGGTTGCAATGGTCTCAGTCTCGTGCCACATTGAACCTATCCGGGAGAGCGATCTTCCACTGGTCGCCCGGCTGTATTCAGAGCCACAAGTCCGCTCGTTCTTGGGTGGCCCTCTGAGTGACCAGTTAGCAATGCAACGCGCTGCAGAGTTCATTCAGTCGGAGCAAGCGTGGGCAGTCCGTTCAACTTCGGGCAACCCGTCTCTGCTTGGGGTGGTGGCGCTTGATCGCCATCACGATCTCGAAGACATCGAGGTTTCCTATCTCTTCCTGCCAGAGCATTGGGGCCGTGGCTACGCCACAGAGGCTGTTCAACAAGTATTGGCCCACGCCTTCGGCACAATGGGGCTTCGTCGCGTGGTAGCCGAAACGCAGGCAGCCAATGCCGCATCGGTTCGGCTGCTGGAGCGCTTAGGCTTTCGTCAACTTCGCCAAGTCGTTCGCTTTGGCGCAGAGCAAAGAATCTATCTTGCAGAGCCATCTCCTTTCACGGCTGCAACCTAACCGCGTTCCGGCGTCATGAGCCCACTCACCAGATGTGCGCGCCGCCTGCTTCGACTGGGGCGGCACGCTCATGTCCGAGGAGGGGCCGAAGAACATATCCATGGGCCTGTGGCCGGAGGTCGCTGTCATCGCCGGAGCCGCAGAGTGCCTCGCGATGCTCGCGGGAAGGCTACCGCTTGCGGTAGCGACCAATGCTTCGGTCTCTACGCGTCCGCTGATTGAGCGCGCCCTCTCACGCGTCGGTTTCGGTCACTACTTCAACCACATCTTCTGCTACACCGAACTCGGCTTCCGCAAGAGCCAGCCGGAGTTCTTGCGCGCCGTCGCTGAACAACTAGGATTTCGGGCCGAGCAAGTAGCCATGGTGGGTGACTCATACGAACAAGATGCCGTGTTCCCCCGCCAATTTGGCATCCAGGGTGTGTGGTTCAATACCTTGCGGGCCATACCTGGCCACCACGGGCCTGGTGCCTGAGGTCTCGCATCTGCCGCAGTTCGCCACTTGGGTGAACAATGTCGCCTAACCCTTCGTATATGGACTCCCCCCGCAAGGGAAGGGACTGATCGATAGTTGCGGCAAGAAGGGTGAGCCTGCAGTCGTATATCCGGCATCTGAAGTGGGCTCATGATGGCCCGTGCCGACATGGAATCTGCGGACACCGAAGCGCCAATCGGTACAAGCGGCAAGCGTGAAGCTGCCGGCAGAGTTATCGGCGTCAGACGATGTGGGGGCGACCCGAATTGCCATGATGGGCGATCAATCTCTACGCAAGGCTCGGGGTGAGGTGGATTTACAGCAACGTGGGGTCAGGCCGGCAGCGCGAACGCGGTGCGCCCGACCTTCCTGGTCAGGCGAGATGAGCCGTACGGCTCTCCGTCACGCAGCGTTGCATAGCAGATTCTGGCCAGCTTGTTGGCGAGTGCACAGGTTGCCTTGTTGTGGTTCGAGCGCGCCTGCACGGCCAGAGCCCATTGGCGCAGAGCATCGATCTTCTTGCCGCTGTGCAGCGCGGCGGTAGCGGCGCGCAGTACGGCGCGCGCGCCGTGCGTGAGCAGCATGCGGAGGTAGCGGTCGCCGCGCTTGGAGATACGCCCGAGATGTCGCATGCCACCCGAGGAATGTTCCTTGGGCGTGAGGCCGAACCAGGACGCGAAGTGTCGCGCATCACGGAAGTGGCGCACCTCGCCGCTGGTGGCCGCGACCATCGCGGTCGCGGTCAGCAGTCCGACGCCGGGAATCGATAGCAGCGTGGTGCACGCGGGAGACTGTCGCGCCAGCATCGTCAACTCGCGTTCGAGCTGCGCAATGCGCACCTCCAGCAGGCGGACTTCCTCGACCAGCAACGTCATCGTACCGCGGATGAGCGGTGGCACCGACGAGCGCGGATCAGCGAGCACGCGGCCGATCTGCTCGACGCCGAGACGACTGCCTTGGGCAATAACGATGCCGAACTCACGGCAGAAGCCGCGCAGCGCGTTGATGCGCGAGGTGCGCGTCGCCATCCACAACGAGCGGATGCGATGCAGCCCTTGCAGCGCCTGCTGCTCGATCGACTTGACGCGCACCGGGGTAATGTCGGCACAACGGGCCGCTTCGAGCAAGGCACACGCATCGGCGGCATCAGTCTTGTTGCGCTTGACATAGGCACGGACATAAGCCGCCGGGAGCAGGCGGACTTCGATGCCCAGCGCGTTGAGCCAGCGTGCCCAATGATGCGCGCTACCGCAGGCTTCCATCGCCACCAGTCCCACCGCACGGTGGGTGAACCAGCGCTCGAACTGCGTGCGCGTGAGGCGCTGTTGCTCGACCACGCGCCAGGTGTGATCGGCGATCGCGAGTTGGAAAACGGATTTCGCAAGATCCACTCCCACAACCGGCAAAGCAGCGGTAGCATTCATGTCGGACTCCTTCTGGTTGATCGCTGACACCCCACACCACATGAGGCCAGCTGGCACGATGATGCCGCACCACAATCAGGGGGAGTCCATCCCATCAATCGAGCGGACAAGCTACAGCAGGCGGTGCCTGCTTCCGCTTGCCGCTCATGTCGAACGTTAGTCCGCAGGAGGAAACAATGAAGAGACTCTGGACAATCATCGGCGTTGCTGATGTCGCTCGCAGCTTTAAGTGGTATCAGTCCCTACTTGGTCAGCCGGAAACAGCTCCGGCTCATGACTACGGTGGGCAAATCGTCGATTCGGATGGGACAATCCTGTTTCGCCTTCACAAGTGGGCCATTCACGAGCATCCCTCGATGATAGGCCCTGAGCACGGGACACCTGGGAATGGTCTGATATTGTTCTTTCGCGTGGATGACTTCGACATGGCCCTGAAGAGAGCGCGGGCTCTCGTCACGCGGCTTGAGGAAGAGCCACACTTGAACCCCGCCACTGGAACCAGCGAGTTCGCTCTTCGTGACCCCGACGGGTATTACGTAATGGTCAGCGCTTGGTCAGCGGACTAACAGGCTGTTGAAATTCGATTCTCGGTGGAGAAAACCAGCGAATTCCGTACCTCTCTAACCCCTCCAAACCGAAAATAATCGCGCATAGGTCGTTCTACGAGGTCGAAGTGGCGTGGCATTGTCGAGAAGATTCGAATTTCAACAGCCTGCTAACCATTCGTATATGGACTCCCCCGCAAAGGAAGAGATTGATCAATAGTTGTGGCAAGTAGGGTGAGCCTGCAGTCGTATATCCGGCATCTGAAGTGGGCTCATGATGGCCCGTGCCGACATGGAATCTGCGGACCGCGCTGCGCCAATCGTTGCAAGCGGCAGGCGTGCAACTGCCGGCAGAGTTATCGGCGTCAAGCGAGGTGGGGACGACCCGGGTTGCCATGATGGGCGATCAATCTCTACGCAAGGCTCGGGGTGAAGTGAATACGAGGCAACGGTGTTCAGGCCGGCGGGGCGAACGCTGTGCGTGCGAGCTTCTTCTGCAGACGGGCGGCGCCGTACGGTTCACCGTCGCGCAGCGTCGCGTAGCAGATTCGCGCCAGCTTGTTGGCGAGGGCGCAGGTTGCCTTGTTGTGATTCGAGCGGCCCTGCACGGCCAGTGCCCATTGCCGCAGGCCATCGGCCGTCTTGCCGGCGCGCACTGCCGTGCTGGCCGCGCGCAATACCGAGCGCGCGCCGTGGGTGAGCAGCATGCGCAGGTAGCGGTTGCCGACTTTGGTGATGCGGCGCGGCCGATGCACTGAGGTGCCTGACTCGTAGGGACGTGGATCGAGTCCGGCATGGGCCACCCATTGCGGGGCGGCGAGATCGCCCGGAAGCACCAGGAGTTCCGCCAACAAGCGCATCGCCGAGGCCTCGCCGATGCCTTTGGTTGAGACCAGATGGGCAAGCTTGCTAGCCAGTGCGGGCACGCCACGAACCAGTTGCAGGCCGCTGCCGTGCATGCGCTCGATGCGCCGTTCCAGATGACGGATATTGACTTCGATGTCATTGGCATCGCGTCGCCACTCGCTCCGGCGAACTCCGAAGCATGGCAGCGATTCTTCTCGCGCGTGAGCTCGGTTTGGAGTTGCACGATGCGCCGGTTGATCGCCTGCAGCTGCAGGATCTCCGGCGCCGGGGGTTGCCACGCGGTAAACGGCATGCGTTCGAGATATTCCAGAATGCCGCCGGCGTCCACGGCGTCAGTCTTGGCCCGCTGCATGCACGCCCGGGCGAAATCCTTGATCGCCCGGGGGTTGACCACCATCACTTCCACGTTCCTGGCATGGTGCAAGGCGAGCGCGAACGCCAAGCTGTAAATCCCGGTCGCTTCCAGACACACTCGCGCCGCGCGCGCGCCCTTGGTCGCCCAACGAATGAATTTCCTGTGCCCCGCCGCGGTGTTTGCAAACGTCGCCAACGGCATCCGGTGCCCGGCGCATTGCATTGCGCACACCAGCTTTTCCGAATCCACATCGACCCCAACCTGGCAGACTTGCTTCATGGCGGCTCCCGTACTACGCTGAACTCCGGTTCCCCCGACCTTGCACCCTTGCGAAACCGACCTTGTGATGCAGACTCTCGCGTCTGTGATACTCCACGGTGTTGGCAAAGAAGGCGGGGGGCCGATCTAACGTACAAGGTCCAAGCCTTAACAGGCTGTTGAAATTCGAATCTTCTCGACAATGCCACGCCACTTCGACCTCGTAGAACGACCTATGCGCGATTATTTTCGGTTTGGAGGGGTTAGAGAGGTACGGAATTCGCTGGTTTTCTCCACCGAGAATCGAATTTCAACAGCCTGTTAAGGCCACAGCGGCCTCCCCGGAGAAACGATAGTTTCCGCCGCCGCAGCGAGCGCGACAAATCGGTCAGTCAATTTCCAATATACAA
>CAVPBR010000018.1:0-24162 GCA_963701885.1 uncultured beta proteobacterium | reverse complement strand
CGTATGCCGAGACCCGAGGTGTTCTCGCTGCGGAAGTCTTCGTCGATGATGACGACGGGAAAGCGGAATTTCATCGTCGGCTCCTCTGCCAATTCTGCAAATCCGGGACGGACCACGTTTTACGCAAATCCGGGACGGACCACGTTTAATTTCAATTCCCTCCGCGCATTGTGCGCCAGGACGCCGTGTCACCGTGCCGCCGCCGATTGAATCTGCATCAGCAGGTCGGTTTTCGAGACCGCACCTACGAAGCGACGCTCGTCCAGGTCCTCGACCACCGGCAGGCGCTCACCGTGATGGGTGAAGAACCGCTGCAACGCATCGCCCAGCTTCATCTGCGGCGTCAGTAGCGGCATGTCGGTGCGCAGCAGCTCATGCGCACCGGGCTCGCCCGGCGGCGCTCCGCCCAGCAGGCGCTGGTTCACGTCGTGCAGCGAGATCACCCCGCGAAACCTGCGTCCGGCGTCCAGAACGTACAGATAGCGCACCGGGTGCTCGACAAACGCACGGCGAATCTCCGCAAAGCCTGCGTCATCGTGGACCCAAGGCTGCGCCGGCTTGATGAGCTGCGCGATCTCGAGTGACTGCCATGCGCCTTCGCCGCCCTCGCCGCGTTCGCGCTGGGCGGCGGTGACGTACATCGCCGGTCCGCCGGTGGCGCGTGCGACGAAGTAGGCGACAACGCAGCCCAGCATCAGCGGCAGGACGACCTCGTAGGAGAGCGTCATCTCGAAGATCATCAGGATCGCCATCAACGGCGCGCGCGTCCCCGCCGACAGCAGCGCGCCCATGCCGACGATCGCATACGCAAAGGGCTCGGACGTGGATTCGGGCCAAGCGGCGTGCACTGCGTGGCCGAAGAGCAGCCCCATCGCCGCCCCGACGAAAAGTGTCGGAGTGAAGATGCCGCCAACCGCGCCCGAGCCGGTCGTCGCCGCAGTTGCAACGACCTTGGCGAGCAGGACGATCAGCACTGCTGGCCAAAGCCAGTCCTGATGCAGCAGCGCGTTGACGACGCTGTAACCGTTGCCCCAGACCTCGGGGACGTGGACGGAGATCGCGCCGACGATGAGGCCGCCGACGCCCATCCGGACGGCGAGCGGCAGCCTGATGCGGCCGAACCCGCGCTTGGCAACGTCGAGGAAGCGCAGGAATAGCGGCGACGCAATGCCGGCAACGACGCCGAGCGCCACGAACAGCACCATCTCGCGGCCCGCGATCACCGGGAACGGCGGCATCTGGTACGGCGCGCCGTAGGGCGTCAGTGCGCGCATCGTCGCGTTCGAGACCACGGCCGCGACCAGCAACGGGCCGAAAGTGTCCATGGCAATCGAGCCCAGTACGATCTCCGAAATGAACAGCGCCCCGCCGATCGGCGCGCTGTACGCCGCGGTGATCCCCGCTGCGGCACCGCAGGCGACCAGCAGGCGCAGCTGCGGCGCGCTTTGCGACGACGTCCTCCCGAGCACCGACGCGACCATCGCCGCGAGTTGCACCATCGAGCCCTCGCGGCCGATCGAGCCACCCGACGCGATCGACGCCAGCGACGAGAGGCTTCGCGCGAGGCTCTCGCGCACGCCGATCCTGCCGTCGCCGATGACGATCGCCTCCATGTAATCGGAGACCGCGTGCGTGCCGAGGAAGCGCCGCCCTGCCTGCAGGATCAGCCCGGCGACGACGCCACCGCCGGCCGGCAGGATCAGGCGCTCCCAGGCAGGCAACGAGCGTGCAGTCTCGACCAGGCTCTTGCTGTGCTCGGAGAGCAGGATCTGGACACCGTGGATGCCCTCGCGGAAAGCGATGGTCGCAAGCGCGCCGGTGAAACCGAGCACCGCCGCCCAGGCGAGGTTGACGTGGGTGCCCTCGAGGCCGAAGCGCTCGATGCCGAGCAGCCACCAGCGCTGCAGGCGCGCGCGAAGCCGCGGCGAGTCCGGTTCCGGCATGATCGGCCTCGGCGCCCTTGGCGGACTACGCGAATGCGGTCCGCAACGCCCGCGTCAGATTTTGGGCAGCGTCACGCCCTGCTGCCCCTGGTACTTGCCGCCGCGGTCCTTGTACGACGTCTCGCAAACCTCGTCCGACTCGAAGAAGATCACCTGCGCCACGCCCTCGTTGGCGTAAATCTTTGCCGGCAGCGGCGTCGTATTCGAAAACTCGAGGGTGACATGTCCCTCCCATTCGGGTTCCAGCGGCGTTACGTTCACGATGATGCCGCAATTGCGAACGAATACGCCCGCTTCGAGAGCGAAGTTTCCGGCTTCGGGTACCGTAAGGCAGTATACGTCGTGCCCGCCCGCCTTCTCGCGCACGCTGACCACCTTGTGATTGCGTGCCGGCGCACGACCCGCGAACCGGCCGATTACCTCGGGAAACCGACGGAATACCGATCGGTCGCATCCAAGGAACCGCGCCGCGGCCCGTAACGATCCTGTTTGATCCAGGGCGGCGTGCACGCGAGCGACGTCAAGCTCAGGGCGAATTCGGATCGCGCGAGCGACCTCCGCTTGCCGGCTCCGGCGCGTTCCGTCGTCGTGGGTCCATGCGGAGACACTAAGGTAGCTTTGCCGGATTCGCTCGACCGGATCGCGATAGCGTTGCAACATCGCCTGTCGATGTCGCGCGCGAGTCATTTCGCTTGGATTGCGACGTGCCTCGCAAACACGCGCGCGAACTTCGGCATATCGCGGATCGGTCCAGAACCTGCGAGCTCGGTCAGCTTGAGCTACGGCATATCGTTCCCTCCACATCGCATCGACGCCACGGCGCGCAAGCGCTTCACTGATCGCCGCGCCATGGGCGCGCGGGTCGAACCCCTCGCCATAACTCTCCTCGTTATGCAGGCGAATGTGCTCGGACGCTGGCATGCGCTCTATGTTCGTCGGACGATTGTTGCGCCGGTCGAAGTCGCGGTGATGACGGTGCGTCCCCGGTACGTCGGCGTAGAGGCCACCACGAAGGTTCCACTCATCTGCCATGCGATGCGTCGGTATCAGTTGACCGTTCAACGGCTGATATACGATTTCGTAGCCGCGCGCGAGGTCCCGATAGAGCGGCATCAGCGACTGCCCCGGCCGAAGCTCCGCTGCCGCCAGCATACGACCGTCCCGAAGCACGAAATCGTGATCGGGGGTCACACAAACGACCTCGCCGTTATCGAGCTCGACGTCGAGCAACGAATCGGTTCCAATATAGCGAGGTGCGTCGAGAAGCGTCACGATGATGCGACCGTTCTCCCCGAGACTGTAGCCCCAGAACAGCTCTCCGGATTCCGCGCGCCGCGCCATTGCCTCAAGTGTCGCCGACGTGCCGTCCACAAGCGCAACGCGCGTGTCACCCTGAAAACACCTTGCGTAAGTGCTTTTTCCGAGGCAGAGCACCAACACGTTGCGCGGGACGCGGAAGTGCTCGACCGTTCGCGCCAGCGCGAAGGAGTTCGGCGGGATGACGCACACGTCGCCGCGGAAATCGACGAAGGAGCCGGCGTCGAAGGCCTTGGGATCGACGATGGTCGAGTTGATGTTGGTGAAGATCTTGAATTCGTTCGAGCAGCGGATGTCGTAGCCGTAGCTCGACGTGCCATAGGACACGATCCGGTGGCCGTTCGACCTCGCGCACCTGGCCGGGTTCGAAAGGCTCGATCATCCGCGTGCGCCTTCGCCATGCGGCGGATCCAGCGGTCGGACTTGATGCTCATTGCTCCTCGCTTGCGTCGACGATCGGCAACTGTTCGAGACGAGCGGCCTCCGCAAGCCGCGCGTCGAAGCAGATCATGGAGACCTGGTCTCCGATTTCTTGCGCAAGCCTGAGCGCCGCCGCGAGCTGCAAGGCATCCGCCGCGCGCAATGGATGGGCGCGCAGCAGCCTGCAGGCCTCGTCGCGCAGCGCAACCGACGGCTCCACCTCGATCCATTGCGCCTCGATCCGGCTCAAGCGCTCGATGCCGTGCGCGGCTCCTGCGCGATCAATGGCATTCTGCCGCAAAGTCCGGGCGATGGCCGAGTGGCACTCGACGCGAGTCCCCCACCAAACCGCGACTTCCGGATCTGCGCCCCACAGGCGCGTGGCGAAGGCTGTCCGCTGCTGCTGGATCAGCAACGGGACGACCGCCGAGGCATCCCAGAATCTCACATCCCTTCGTCGCGCTCGGCAAGGAGCACTGCCACGATGTCGGCGCTCGCTTTGGGTGCAGGTCCCAGCGCTTTGAGAAGATTGGGGTCGGGACGACGTTTCGGCCGGCGCACGACCCCCCTGCGCTCGAGATCGGCGAGTCTCGATTCCTGGTCGCGCGGGCCGACCCTCGCTACCGGAACGATTCGCGCCACCGGAACCGTCCGATCGAGGATTAGCACCTCCTCGCCGCGCTTCACATACTCGAGCAAGGCCGACAGGCGATTCTTGGTCTCGGAAATTGTGGCCCGCTTCATATGGCTATGATAGCTAGGTTGCAGACAGGCGTCAATTGCCGCGCAGCCTGTGTGCGGCGCTAGGTGTTCTGGATGACGATATTGGGGAACTTCGACGAGAAGTCTTCGGCCTTCCGGGCGACAGCGATCGCGACCTTCCGCGCGATCGCCTTGTACGCCTGTGCGATCGGCCCGTCGGGGTCCGAGACCACCGACGGACGGCCGGAGTCAGCCTGTTCGCGAATGCGAATGTCCAGGGGCAGCGAGCCCAGGAACGGCACCTTGTAGTCGTCGCACATCCGCTGCGCGCCTCCCTCGCCGAAGATGTGCTCGGCGTGCCCGCAGTTGGAGCAGATATGGATCGACATGTTCTCGACGACGCCGACGATCGGCACGCCGACCTTCTCGAACATCTTGAGGCCCTTGCGTGCGTCGATCAGCGCGATGTCCTGTGGCGTCGTGACGATCACCGCGCCAGTCACCGGCACCTTCTGCGCGAGGGTCAACTGGATGTCGCCGGTGCCGGGCGGCATGTCGACGATCAGGTAATCGACTTCGCGCCATTTGCGTGTCCTTCAGGAGCTGCTCGAGCGCCTGGGTCACCATCGGTCCGCGCCAGACCATCGGCGTATCGGTGTCGATCAGGAAGCCGATCGACATCGCCTGCACGCCCCATGCCTCCAGCGGTTCGAGGGTCTTGCCGTCCTTCGATTCTGGCCGTCCGGCAATGCCCAGCATCATCGGCTGCGACGGGCCGTAGATGTCGGCGTCGAGCACGCCGACGGAAGCACCTTCCGCGGCCAGCGCCAGCGCGAGGTTCGCCGCGGTCGTCGACTTGCCGACACCGCCTTTGCCACTCGCCACTGCGACGATGTTCTTGACGCCGGGGACGAGCTTCACGCCGCGCTGGACGGCATGCGACGTGGTCTTCTGCGTCAGGTTGACGGTGACCCGCGCCACGCCTGGCAGCGCCGCGACCGCATCGCGCACCTGGCGGCGCAGCGCGTCGTGCTGGCTCTTCGCCGGATAGCCGATCTGCAGGTCGACCGTGATGTCGTCACCCTGGACCGTGATCTTGCGCACCGACTTGCCCGTGACAAAATCTCGCTCCGTGTTGGGATCGACGACCCCACGCAGGCACGCCTCGACGTCCGCTTCGCTTGCTGCCATCTGGAACCGGCTCCCGGGATCAGGCCGGAACGCGCATGCATTCCGGCTCTGCATTCTAGCCGAATCGCTGTTTGCGTCCTGCGATCACGCCTGCCCGTTTGCTAGAATTCGCGCCGTCTCGCCCGCCAGGACACACCGCGAATGCCCACCACGGCTCGAACGCTGTTCGTGACCACCGCATTGCCGTACGCGAACGGTCCGTTCCACATCGGCCACATCATGGAGTACATCCAGGCCGACATCTGGGTGCGCTTCCAGCGCATGCAGGGCAACGCGGTGCACTTCGTCTGTGCCGACGACACGCATGGCGCGCCGATCATGCTGAAGGCAAAGGCCGAGGGCATCACGCCCGAGGCGTTGATCGCGCGCGTCGGCGAATCGCACCGCGAAGACTGGAAGCGCTATCACATCAGCTTCGATACGACGCACACGACGCATTCGCCGGAGAACGTCGAGCTCGCCCAGTCGATCTACCGCGCGCTGGCCGCGCCGCGGGCTGATCGCCACGCGCAGGATCGCGCAGTTCTACGACCCGGTGAAGGGGATGTTCCTTCCCGACCGTTATATCAAGGGCACCTGCCCGAAATGCGGCGCGAAGGACCAGTATGGCGACGCCTGCGAAGTCTGCGGCTCGACCTACGCGCCCACCGACCTGATTAATCCGTATTCGACGCTGACCGGCGCCACGCCGGAGATGCGCGAATCCGAGCACCTGTTCTTCCGTCTGTCCGCCCCCGAGGTCGCCGCGTTCCTGAAGCGCTGGACTGCCGCACCTGCGCCCGGTCAGGCGCTGCAGCCGGAGGTGTTCAACAAGGTGCAGGAATGGCTGGGCGACGACGGCACGCGGCCTCGCCGACTGGGACATCTCGCGCGACGCGCCGTACTTCGGCATCGAGATCCCCGATCAGCCCGCGGGCGCAGCCGCAAGTACTTCTACGTCTGGCTCGACGCGCCGATCGGCTACCTCGCAGCACTCAAGAAGCACTTCGACTCCGGCGCCGCACGGGCGGCAGGCGAGCCGCGCAGCTTCGACGCCTTTCTCGCCGACCCGGCGGTCGAGCAGTACCATTTCATCGGCAAGGACATCGTGTACTTCCACACGCTGTTCTGGCCGGCGATGCTGCATTTCGCCGGACGCAAGACGCCGACCAACGTCTTCGTCCACGGCTTCATCACCGCGTCGGGCGAGAAGATGTCCAAGTCGCGCGGGACGGGCATCTCCCGCAGCGCTACATCGAGCTCGGTCTCGACCCGGAATGGCTGCGCTACTACATCGCGGCCAAGCTCAACGCGCACGTCGAGGACATCGACTTCGGTCCGGACGACTTCATTGCGCGTGTCAACAGCGACCTGATCGGCAAGTACGTCAACATCGCGAGCCGCGCCTCGGGCTTCGTCGCGCGCAGCTTCGACGGCGCCCTGGCGACGCCGGCCGAATCGGCGAACGACCGCGCCAACCGGCTCACGTTGTCGCAGATGGACGCCGAGGCTGCGCGAGCGAACTACGAAGCGCGCGAGTTCGGCAAGGTGCTGCGCGATGCGATGAAGATCGCGGACCGCATCAACGAGGCTTTCGATGCCGCGCAGCCCTGGGCTGCTTGCGAAAGACCCGGCGTCGAAGGCAAAACTGCAAACCGTCTGCTCGCAGGCGCTGCAGGGCTTCCAGCTACTGAGCGTGATGCTCGCGCCGGTGCTGCCGCAGGTCGCCTCGCGCGCGGCGCGTGAGCTGTTCGGGCTCGGCCGCGATTTCGTGTGGAAAGACGCGTGGCAGGAGCCCGTGCACGTCAACCCTTACCGGCACCTGATGACGCGTGTCGATCCAAAGCAGGTCGACGCGCTGCTCGACATCGCGCCGTCGGCCGTCGACAGCGGCGCAGCGGCGGGCCCGACGGAAGCGCGCGGCGCCCATCACCATCGACGATTTCGCCAAAGTCGACCTGCGCATCGCGCGCATCGTCGCCGCCGAGACCGTCAACGGCGCCGACAAGCTGGTCAAGCTGACTCTCGATGTCGGCGAGTCCAGCCGCGCACAGTATTCGCGGGCATCAAGTCAGCATACGCACCCGAGGCCCTTGTCGGAAGGCTGACGCCGATGGTTGCCAATCTAGCGCCGCGGAAGATGCGCTTCGGGGTCTCTGAGGGCATGGTGCTCGCGGCCTCCGGCGACGATCCCGGCGTCTACCTGCTCTCGCCCGACAGTGGCGCCGATGCCCGGCATGCGCGTCAAGTAAGCCGCCGGATCCGCTCGCGACTCGGCGACGCCGCCTGTAGACTAGCAGCGGCCGCATCGCCCCGGGGCCGCCGCGTGGCGACAATCCGGTCCGTGGCCACCTTCGCCGCGACGCCGCTTTCGAAGAACACGATGGCACGACCCGCGAAAACGCCCCGAAGCCGCGCCGGATCCCCGCCGCGGCGCCACGCCACGCCCCGTGCGGCGTCGCCGACCGCTGCGGACATCGCCGATGCCGCATGGGCCGGCCAGCACGCGAAGGCGATCGACCTTGTCACTGCGGCGCTCGGCGAACCGCGCCTGTCGGCAGCTCACCGGATCGAACTTCTCGACCTTCGCGCCGAGAGCTACATCGCGCAGGACGACCTCGAGCGCGCGCGCCGACGCGGCGGCAATGAGCGAGATCGCGGATGCCACCAGCGACTCTGCGCTGACCGCGCAAGCGGCGAATCGCCTGGCGCTGGTGCAGATCCGCACCCGCGAGCTGAAGGCGGCGGTTCGCACCGCGACCATTGCCCTGAAATCCGCGCGCCGATGCAAGCAGCAACGGCTCGAGGCGCTGAGCCTCAATCGCCTCGCCGAGGCGCAGTTTCGAGTCAACGACAACAAGGCCTCGGCGAAAAGCGCCGCGAGCGCGGCGCAGCTGTTTGCGGCGCTTGGCCAGCCGGTGGAGCAAGGTCGCGCGCTGTGGGCGCTTGCGGCCGCCTGCAGCAACGACGGTCGCGCGGCGGACAGCGATCGTGCGGCGAGTGAAGCAGTCGCCCTGGCGCGCCGGTCGGGCGATCCGTTCGGCCTCGGCAATGCGCTCAACATGCTGACCTTCAACGAGGCCGACATCGCAATCCGCGTGCGCCGGCTTACTCAGGCGCGAGCCGCGTTCGAGGTCGCCGGGTATGTCGAACGCCAGGCGATAATCACCTACAACCTAAGCATCGCCTACCTGAACCTGGGACTGTATCGTCGGGCCCGGCGCACACTGCTCGAACTGGGCGAAATCCGCGGCGCCGGTGGCCCACGCAGCCGCACCAGCGGCCGCGAGTGGGTCCTTGCGCTTGTCGAAGTCGAGATGGGCCATCTCGATCGCGCCCGCGAATACATCGCGCGTGGCGAGGCCGACGCCGACGACGAAATCAGAGCGCGATTCCCGAGCTACGGACCGACGATGCGCGGCCGGATCGCGTTGCGTGAGCGCCGCGCACCGGAGGCCGTGCGCGAGTACCGGCATGCCGTAAAGCTCGCCCGCCAGGCGGGTCAGGACGCGATCGAGTGCAACATGCTCGCCGAGCTCGCGCGCGC
Organism: uncultured beta proteobacterium; assembly: GCA_963701885.1. Taxonomy (GTDB): domain Bacteria; phylum Pseudomonadota; class Gammaproteobacteria; order Burkholderiales; family Casimicrobiaceae; genus VBCG01. The sequence goes on along the minus strand of CAVPBR010000018.1, from coordinate 15,063 downwards.
TCACCTCGAGGCGGGCGACACCATCGCGGCGCTGGCGGCCACGCGGCGTGCGATCGGAATCCACCGCGCGCACGATCTCGCGCCCCTTCAGGGGCTGCAGCCGGCGATGGTCTGGTGGGAGCACAGCCGGGCGCTTGCCGCGAACCGCGAACACCGTGAAGCGCGCGCGGCGCTGGAGACGGCCTACGACATGATGCGCAAGGGCGTTGCGGGCGTCAGCGATGAAGGCCTGCGCCGCAATTATTTCAGCAAGATCGAAGCGCACCGGGAAATCATCGCGGCCTGGATTGCGGACGCGCGCAAGCGCCGCCTCACGCCCGCCCGACGCGGCGCGCACCTCAGCGGCGAGGCCAGCCTGCGCGAGCCTTTCGAGCGTCTGGTCGACACCGGCCTGCGCTTGAACGAGCTGCGCAGCGGCGCCGAGCTGCACGAATTCCTGATCGACGAGGCTACCGAGCTCTGCGGCGCCGAGCGCGTGCTGCTGGTTCTCGAGACACCCGAAGGACTCAAGCTCGCAGGCTCTCTGGTGCCGCGCGATGCGGATGCACAGGCGCTGCTGCACGAGGTTGCACCGTTGCTGGCCGAGGTGCGCCGGACGCGCGCAGTGACCCTCACGCACGTCCCCCACGGCGCTGAGGAAATCGCTCAGCGCTCGCGGATCATTGCCCCGCTGCTGGCCCAGCGGCAACTGCTGGGCTACCTCTACGCCGACATCGACGGTGCCTACGGACGGTTCCGCGATGCCGACCGCGATCTGCTGGGAATGCTCGCCAGCCAGGCGGCACTGGCACTGGACAACGTACAGTGGTCGCAGGGGCTGGAGCTCAAGGTCGAGCAGCGCACCGCAGCGCTCGACGAGCGCGTGCGCGAGCTCGAGGTCATCAACGCCATCCAGCGCGGGCTCGCCGCCGAGATGGATTTCCAGGCGATCGTCGATCTCGTAGGCGAGAAGCTGCGCGAGGTCTTCAGCGCCGACGTCGTGGGAATTGCCCTCTTTGATTCCGCACGCGACCTGATGTCGTATCCGTACCTCGTCGACCACGGCGAGCGCTTCCGGCCGCCACCCAGTGCGAAAGGCGGCCAGTCCGGCATCAGCGGGGTCGTGCTGCGCACGCACCAGCCCTCGGTCTTTCATACCAGCGCCGATATGCACGCGTTCTACGAGCGCATCGGCGAGAAGCCAAAGCAACTCGGCGGGACGACGCTGGACAACTCGTTCGTCTATGCGCCGCTTCTGATCGGCGACCAGCCGATTGGCCTGATCGTTATCGGCAAGCAGGCCGAGCACGCCTTCAGCGAAGGCGACGTCAACCTGATCACCACGGTGGCCGCGAGCCTGAGTCTCGCCCTGCAGAATGCGCAGAGCTACGAGGCCGAGCGCCAGCGCAGCGCCGAGCTCGCCGTCATCAATACCGTGCAGCAGGCGCTCGCGGGGACGCTGAGCCTGCAGAGCGTATACGACGTCGTCGGCGACAAGATCCGTGAGATCTTCCGCGGCGTGGACCTGGGAATCTGCATCTACGACGCGCAGACCGGCCGCCTTTCGTTCCCCTACGCCTGCGAAGGCGGCAGCCGGATCAGCATTGCGGACGCGTCGCTCCCCGAACGTGGTTTCACGCCGCACGTTCTGCGCACGCGCGAGACGGTGGTCGTCAATAAAAACATGCCCGAGGCGAAGGCGAAATACGGATCGTTCACTGTCGCCGGGACTGCCGAGGAAAAGTCGGGAGTCTTCGTGCCGCTGGTCGCCGACGGCCAGGCGCGCGGCGTGATTCACCTTTACGACATTGCGCGCGAGCACGCCTTCAGCGACTCGGACGTTCGGCTGCTCCAAACGCTTGCCAACAGCATGACCGTCGCGCTCGAAAACGCACGGCTTTTCGACGAGACGCAGCGGCTCCTCAAGGAGACCGATCAGCGCAATGCCGAGCTGGCAGTGATCAACAGCATCCAGCAGGGCATGGCGGCCGAGCTGGATTTCCAGCGGATCATCGAAATCGCGGGCGACAAGCTCCGCGAAGTGCTCAAGACCGACGAGATTGGCGTCCGCTGGATCGACTACGACCGGAAAGTCGTGCGCTTCCTGTACGAATTCGAGCATGGCGTCCGCCTGTCGGTCCCCGACGCGACGCTGGATCCGGACCGCTGGACTCGCGTGACGACCCGGCGCGAGCCGCGCGTCACGAATACCGTCGCCGAAGGCGATGCCATTGGCGTGCTGCCCGGGACCGATACTGCCAAGTCGAGCGCGCTCGTGCAGATCATCGGCAGCGACCGCGTGCTCGGCCTGATCATCATCGAGGACTACGCGCGTGAATTTGCGTTCGGCCCGTCGGATGTCCGCCTGCTGACCACCGTGGCTTCGAGCATGGGCGTCGCTCTCGAGAACGCGCGGCTTTTCAACGAGACGCAGCGGCTGTTCAAGGAAAGCGAGCAGCGCGCCGCCGAGCTCGCGGTCATCAACAGCGTCCAGCAAGGGCTCGCGGCCGAGCTGGATTTCCAGGCGATCATCGATCTCGTCGGCAACAAGATTGCCGAGATCTTCCGGACGCCCGGGATGTCGATCGCGCTGCACGACGCGGCGACCAACATTCTATCGATGCCCTACTACCTCGAGCACGGCGAGCGGTTTTCGGTCGACTCGTTGCCGCTGAGCGGCGGTTTGTCGGCCGAAGTGCTCCGGACGCGCGAGCCGCTGGTGATCAATCGCGACCTCCTGGCGCGGGCCAAGGCGCTTGGCGCGACCTTCATCGGCGATACGAAGACGGAATTCCCCGATGGCGGCTACCTCGGCGTACCGATTCTCAAGGGCGAAGTCGCGCGCGGCGTGATCGCGATCTACAGCGATCACCCGGATGCATTCACCGATTCCGACACGCACCTGCTCAGCACGCTCTCCAATACGATGAGCGTCGCGCTGGAAAACGCGCGCCTCTTCGACGAGACGCAGCGGCGCACGCGCGAGACTGCGGCGCTGGCCGAAGTGGGGCGCGATATCTCGTCGACGCTCGATCTTGCCAAGGTGATGGACCGGATCGCCCGCCACGCGAGGGACCTGCTCCACTGCGACAACAGCGCGATCTTCGTGCCGAGCGCCGACGGCAAGAGCTATCGCGCGATCGTGGCAATCGGCACCGTCGCGGACCAGATTCTGGCGACCGAGATCACCTCCGGGACAGGGATCATTGGCAGCATCGTCGCGGCGGGGCACGCTGAGCTCATCAACGACACGCAGGGCGATCCGCGCGGCATCCAGATCGCCGGAACCGAGCGCGAGGAGAACGAGCGCTTGATGGTCGCGCCGCTCCTCGCAGGGACAACCGTCAAGGGCGCGATGGCCGTTTGGCGCACCGGCGGGCGCCCGTTCGATCAATCGGAACTGGACTTCCTGGTCGGGCTCTCGCTGCAGGCGACGGTCGCCATCGAGAATTCGCGCATGTTCAACGAGACCCGGGAGGCGCTGGAACGCCAGACCGCGACCGCCGAAGTCCTGCGCGTCATCAGCGAATCGCCCACCGATGTCCAGCCGGTACTGGACGCCGTCGCGGAGCGCTCGGGTGTACTGTGCCGGGCCGACGGCAGCCGCGTGTGGCTGCTGGCCGACGGGAAGTTACGCGCGATGACGAGCTACGGCCGCGCGTACGCCGCGGGCGCGAACGCTGAAGTGCTGCCAATCCGCCGGACGTCCTTTGCCGGCCGCGCGTTTCTCGATCGCCGCTACGTGCACGCTGAAGACGCAGTTCCGCTGCTCGATGCCGAATACCCGGACGTGCGCGAACTGCAGGCGCGCTATGGGTTCCGTACAGTGCTCAACATACCACTCATCCGCGAGGGCGAAGCGGTCGGCGTGATCGCACTGTTCCGCAACGAAGTGCGGCCGTTCGCTGCCGCGGAGATCAGCCTGGTGCAGACCTTCGCCGATCAGGCGGTAATCGCGATCGAGAACGTCCGGCTGTTCAACGAAACCCGGGAAGCACTCGAGCAACAGCGTGCTTCCGGCGAGGTCCTGACCGCGATCTCGAGCTCGATCTCCGACCCCAAACCGGTGTTCGACCGAATTCTGGAGAGCTGCGCGCGACTGTTCGCCGGCACCGCGATCACGATCAACCTCGTGGGCGAAGATGGCTTGGTCGACGTCGTTGCCTATCACGGTCCGGGGCGCGAGCAACTCGAACAGTTTCTCGCGCGCAAACCGCTCGCCGCCGACACGGCATCCGGACGGGCCATCGGCGAGCGGAAGGTCGTGCACCTTCCCGACGTGATCAACGGAGAGAACGTTCCGCGCGGCACCCAACTCGCCTGCATCAAGATCGGGGTGAAATCGATGATGCTCGCACCGATGCTATGGGAGGGCCGCGGCATCGGATCGATCGGCGTCGGCCGCGATGTGACGGGCCCGTTCTCGGACAAGGAGATCGCGCTGCTCAGGACGTTCGCCGACCAGGCGGTGATCGCGATCCAGAACGCGCGCCTGTTCCGGGAGGCGCAGGAGGCGCGCGCAGCAGCCGAGACCGCGAATGAAGCGAAGAGCGCGTTCCTGGCCACGATGAGCCACGAGATCCGCACGCCGATGAACGCGGTTATCGGGATGAGCGGCCTGCTGCTCGACACCGAGCTCGATGCCGAGCAGCACGACTACGCGGCGACCATCCGCGACTCGGGCGACGCGCTGCTCACGATCATCAACGACATCCTCGATTTCTCCAAGATCGAAGCCGGGCGCATGGACATCGAGGCGCAGCCTTTGGACCTGCGCGAATGCGTCGAGTCGGCGCTGGACCTGGCCACGACGCGTGCAGTCGAGAAGCACCTCGACACTGCGTACGTGTACGAAGGCGAGGTTCCCGCCGCGGTAGTCAGCGACTTGACCCGGTTGCGCCAGATTCTGCTGAACCTGCTGTCCAACGCGGTGAAGTTCACCGAGCAAGGCGAGGTCGTGCTGACCGTCGGATCGCAGCCGTGCAGCGACGACCAGGTCGAGCTGAGGTTTTCCGTGCGCGACACCGGCATCGGCCTGACGCCCGAAGGCATGAGCCGGCTGTTCCAGTCGTTCTCGCAGGCCGATTCGTCGACGACGCGCAAGTACGGCGGCACGGGGCTGGGGCTTGCCATCAGCCGGCGCCTCGCCGAACTGATGGGCGGGCGCATGTGGGCCGAGAGCGATGGCGAAGGCAAGGGGTCGACGTTTCATTTCAGCATCGTCGCGCCGGTCGGGGAGCTGCCGCCCGCAAGACACCGCGATTTCGTCGGCGTCCAGCCGGCGCTGCAGGGCAAGCGCGTGCTGATCGTCGATGACAACGCGACCAACCGCCGAGTGCTGGACCTGCAGACGTCGAAGTGGGGCATGGCATCGCAGGCGACCGAATCGCCACGGGAAGCCCTGCGCTGGCTCGAACAGGGTGGAACGTTCGATCTCGCGATCGTCGACATGCACATGCCCGAGATGGACGGCGTCGCGCTGGCGGCAGAGATTCGCGCGCGGCGCCCGAAGCTCCCGCTGGTCCTTTTCAGCTCGCTGGGACGCCGCGAAGCCGGCAACAACGACAAGCTTTTCGACGCCTTTCTCGCCAAGCCAGTGCGCCAGTCGCAGCTCTTCGACACGCTGGTCGGACTGGTGGCGCACGACGATGCCCCGAAGACTGCCGCTGCCGGGCCTGCCGTCCCGCGCCTCGATCCGGAGATGGCGGCGCGCCACCCGCTACGTATCCTGCTGGCCGAGGACAACGTTGTGAATCAGAAGCTGGCCATACGCATCCTGCAACAGATGGGCTACCGCGCCGACCTCGCGTCCAATGGCCTCGAAGCAGTCGAGTCGGTCGGCCGGCAGACCTATGACGTCGTGCTGATGGACGTGCAGATGCCCGAGATGGATGGCCTGGATGCCACGCGTGAGATCTGCGCCCGCTGGGCTTTGCAGGAGCGCCCGCGCATCGTCGCGATGACGGCCAACGCGATGCAGGGCGACCGCGACATGTGCCTCGCCGCAGGGCATGGACGACTACCTGACCAAGCCGATCCGTGTCGAGCGGCTGGTCGAAGCTCTGTCCCAGGTACGCGGACGAGCAAGCCGCTGACATGACCAACCCAACCATCGATGTCGCGACTTTCGCCGAGTTGAAGGAAACGGCGGGCGCCGGTTTCGTTCGCGAGCTGGTCGACACGTTTCTCGAAGAGGCTCCGGCGATGCTCGACGAGCTGCGCACCGCTCTCGGCGCCGGTGACGCAGAGCTCTTTCGCCGCACGGCGCACTCGCTCAAGTCGAACGCCAGCACCTTCGGCGCAGCAACCCTCGCCGGCCTTGCGCGCGAACTCGAGCTCGGCGGATTTGAGCCGGTTCGGACGGCCGCCGGCGCACCGCTCGACGCGCTCGAGCTGGAATTCACACGCGTCGCGCAGGCGCTCACGGAATTGAAGCATGGATGAGGCGCGGGACCGCGACGCACGGCTGCTGCTCGTCGACGATAACAAGGTCAACCGGCTGCTGCTCGCGCGGAACCTCGAGCTGATGGGCCATCGCGTGACCGCCGCGGAGAACGGCCGCCTGGCGCTGGAAGCGCTGCGGCGCGACGCGTTCGATCTCGTCCTGCTGGATATCGAGATGCCCGAGATGGACGGCTTCGAGGTGCTGCGCGAGATCCGCGGCGACCTGCAGCTCCGCGACCTGCCAGTCATCGTCACGTCGTCGCTCGAGGGCCTCGACAACGTCGTGCGCTGCATCGAGCTGGGTGCGGAGGACTATCTCCCCAAGCCCATCAACCCGGTGCTGCTCAAGGCGCGCATCGGCGCGAGCCTCGAGAAGAAGCGGCTACGCGACCAGCAGAAGGCGCTGGTGCGGCGGTTCGCGGCGCCCGAGGTCGCACAGGATCTGCAGCGCTCGGGCTTCGCGTTGGGAGGCAAGCGCGTTCGCGCTTCGGTCATGTTCTCCGACATCCGCGGCTTCACCGCACTGGCCGAGTCGCAACCGCCCGAGGACACGATCGAGCTGCTCAATACCTACTACACGCTGATGTTCGACGCGATCGGCGGCCACGCCGGCATCGTCAGCCATATCGCCGGCGACGGGCTGATGGCGATCTTCGGCGCCCCGCTGCCGCTTCCCGACCACTGCGATGCCGCGGTGCGCAGCGCGCTCGAGATGCTCGAGCTCGTTCGCCTGTTCAATGCAGAGCAGGCGGCAGCCGGCAAGCCGCAGATCCGCATCGGCATCGGGATCGCATCGGGGGAGATGGTCGCGGGCTACGCCGGCACCAACGAACGCGCGACGTACACCTGCATCGGCGACACGGTAAACCTTGCGTCGCGGCTCGAAGCGCATACCAAGGCGGCCGGGCGCACCATCCTGATCGACGCCTCGACACTCGAGGGGCTGCGCGGCCGGCACGATACCGACGCGCTCGGCCCCATGATTCTCCGCGGCAAGACGCAGTCCGTCGACGTCTTCGCCCTGAGGATCGCCGGCGGCTAGTGTTCGCCGGCCAGCGGGTTCCTCCACTTGAGGCCGGGAAAGCGCGAAAAATCCTGATCGGTCGAGTACAGTGTCGCACCATGCTCGATGGCGAGTGCGGCGAGCGCAGCGTCCATGATCAGCGGGCCGATTGCTTGCCCCCGGTGCACCACCTCCTGAAGAATCTCCCAATGGCGCTCTCCGGGATCGACGATACCGGCGGCCGGCTGCACGAGCCACGACACGATCGCCGCCTCGGCTTCCGCGATGGTCAGCGGTCGTTCGAAGACCCGCGGTTGGGTGGAAAGCCTCAGAAACGCCCAGAGCGTCAGCCACGCGAAGCGCACGAGCTCGGTCCCGGAGAGCGTCGCCTCGAGCCAGTCGCGGCTCGCCTCGTGCTGCGGGGACCTCGGGTGATACGCGTACAGAAGCAGATTGGCGTCGACGAGGATCACCGGTAAACGGGGCCCTCGATCTGCTCGATCAGCTCACCGATGTTGTCGAGCGACAGCCCGGGACGCAGCTCGCCGAGGTCCCGGGCAGTGACCTCGAACGCGCGTCGCTTGACGACCGTTCGCGGTTTGGCGAGCCCGCGGCGCATCGTTTCGTTGACGACGTCGCGAAATGGTTTGCCAGAGCGGCGTGTTTCGGCGCGAAGCTTGGCCGCGACGTCGTCGTCGAGGGTGAGTGTGGTTCGCATCCGTTGATGCTACGCATCAGGCATCATGATGTCAATTCAAAGACATCAAGGAGCTGACCTCAACCGAGCGGCTCGCCCGCGAGCTTTCCGCTGCTCGAGCTGCCCGGCGCTGCCCGCTGCCTGCGCCCGGTGGTCGCACGCGCCGTAGCGCGTTGTCCGAGGGCGCTCTTCAGGTGCTGCGCGGTGTAGCTCGCCGCGACCCCGACAATGTCATCAGGCGCCCCTTGCGCGACGATGGTTCCGCCCCCGGCGCCGCCTTCGGGGCCGAGATCGATGATCCAGTCGGCTGTCTTGATGACGTCGAGGTTGTGCTCGATCACCACGACGGTGTTGCCGTGGTCGCGCAAGCGGTGCAGCACGGTCAGCAGGAGTTCGATGTCATGGAAGTGCAGGCCGGTGGTCGGTTCGTCGAGGATGTAGAGCGTGCGCCCGGTATCGCGCTTGGACAGTTCCAGCGCGAGCTTGACGCGCTGCGCCTCGCCGCCGGAGAGCGTCGTCGCCGCCTGGCCAAGCGTGATGTAGCCCAGCCCCACGTCGAGCAACGTGGCGAGCTTGCGCGCAACCGAAGGCACTGGCTCGAAGAACGCAAACGCCTGCTCGACTGTCATCGCCAGCACTTCGTGGATGTTGCGATCCTTGTAGCGGATCTCGAGGGTCTCGCGGTTGTAGCGCTGGCCGTGACAGACGTCGCAGGGGACGTAGATGTCGGGCAGGAAGTGCATCTCGACCTTGATCAGACCGTCACCCTGGCAGGCTTCGCAGCGCCCGCCCTTGACGTTGAACGAAAAGCGCCCGGGTCCGTAGCCACGCTCGCGCGCTTCCTTCACCTGCGCGAACAGCTCGCGGATCGGCGTGAAGAGCCCGGTGTACGTCGCGGGATTGCTGCGCGGCGTGCGTCCGATCGGACTCTGGTCGACGCTGATTACTTTGTCGAAATGCTCGAGGCCATCGATCTCGCGGTACGGCGCGGGCTCGGCCGCCGAGTCGTAGAGATGCCGCGCGACCGCGTGATACAGCGTGTCGTTGATCAGCGTCGATTTGCCTGATCCTGAAACGCCGGTGACACATACGAATAAACCCACCGGCAGGTCGAGCGTCACGCCCTGCAGGTTGTTGCCCGTGGCCCCGCGAATCGAGAGCAGTCGAGCGCGGTCGACGGGCTGCGTGCGCGAGGGCACGGGAATGGCGCGCCGGCCGGCAAGGTATTGTCCGGTCAGCGAATGCGCTGCGTGCCGGATGTCGTCGGGCGTGCCTTGCGCAACGACCTGGCCGCCGTGCTCACCCGCGCCGGGCCCCATGTCGACGACGTAGTCGGCGCTGAGGATCGCGTCCCGGTCGTGCTCGACGACGATCACGCTGTTGCCTAGATCGCGCAGGTGCTTGAGGGTCGCGAGCAGGCGGTCGTTGTCACGCTGGTGCAGGCCGATCGACGGCTCGTCGAGGACGTACATGACGCCGGTCAAGCCCGAGCCGATCTGCGACGCGAGCCGGATCCGCTGCGCCTCGCCGCCGGAAAGCGTCTCGGCCGAGCGGTCGAGCGCCAGGTAATCAAGCCCGACGTTGTTCAGGAAGTTGATTCGCGACACGATCTCCTTGACGATCCTGTCGGCGATTGCAGCCTTGTGCCCGGGGAGCACGAGTCGCCCGAAATAGCGCATCGATTCGCGCAGCGGCCACGCGGAGATCTCGAAGATCGCGCGCGCGTCCTCGCCAGCCCCGACCTTAACGTTGCGGGCTTCGCGTTTGAGGCGCGTGCCGCCGCACTCCGGGCAGGGCTTGTTGTTAAGGTACTTGGCGAGCTCCTCGCGCACCATCACGCTGTCGGTCTCGCGGTAGCGCCGCTCGAGGTTGGGGACGATGCCTTCGAATACGTGCTCGCGGATCACCGGCTTGCCGCGCTCCGACAGGTACGTGAACGGGATCTTCTCGTCACCCGAGCCGTAGAGAACTATGTTCTGCACCCGCTCGGGAAGCTTCGCGAACGGACGGTCGACGTCGAATCCGACGTGCTTCGCAAGCCCCTGCAGCATCTGGAAGTAGAACTGGTTGCGCCGATCCCAGCCACGAATGGCGCCGGAGGCGAGTGAAAGCTGCGGGAACGCGACGACGCGCTTGGGATCGAAGAAGCTGATCGACCCGAGGCCATCGCAGCGCGGACACGCACCAACCGGGTTGTTGAACGAGAACAGCCGCGGCTCGAGCTCGGACAGTGAATAGTTGCAGATCGGACAGGCGAATTTGGCCGAGAACAGGTGCTCGCGTCCGCCATCCATCTCCACTGCAATCGCGCGCCCGTCGCCGTGCCGCAATGCGGTCTCGTAGGATTCGGCGAGGCGCTGCTTGAACTCGTCCTTCACCCGCAGGCGATCGACGACGATCTCGACCGTGTGCTTGGAATTCTTCGCGAGCTTTGGCAGCGCGTCGATCTCGTGAACGTTGCCGTCGATGCGCACGCGCACAAATCCCTTGGCGCGCAGCTCGGCGAAGAGCTCGTGCTGCTCGCCCTTGCGGTTCACGACCGCCGGCGACAGGATCATCAGCCGCGGCTCGTCGTTCCCTGCGCCGGGCATTGCGAGGGTCGCGTCGACCATCTGCGAGATGGTCATCGACTCGAGTCGCTGCGCCGGGTGGTTGATGCAGTACGGATCGCCGACGCGCGCGAAAAGTAGGCGCAGGTAGTCGTGAATCTCGGTGACCGTGCCCACTGTCGAGCGCGGGTTGTGCGAGGTCGCCTTCTGCTCGATCGAGATCGCTGGCGACAAGCCCTCGATCAGGTCGACGTCCGGCTTTTCCATCAACTGCAGGAACTGCCGTGCGTAGGCCGACAGCGATTCGACGTAGCGGCGCTGCCCTTCCGCGTAAAGCGTGTCGAATGCAAGCGAGCTCTTGCCCGACCCCGACAGCCCGGTGATGACGATCAGCCGGTGCCGCGGCAGGTCGAGGTTCAGGTTCTTCAGGTTGTGCGTGCGTGCGCCGCGGATGCGAATCTGATCCATGCGAACTCTGTGCATTGCGCTGCCGGCACGAACCGGCCCCGGCACGAACCGGCCGGCGCAAGTTGGCGCCAGGCCTCGTCCATGTGGCCTAAGCGGAGAAAGGCAACCTGTTAGTATATTCCGTTTCGCGAGCTCACTCACCTGTCACGCTCAAGGAACGACATGGCCTCGGTCAACAAAGTGATTCTGCTGGGCAATCTCGGCCGCGACCCCGAGACCCGCTATACGACGGACGGCAGCGCAGTCGCCAACCTCAGCATCGCCACGTCCGAGCAGTGGAAGGACAAGGGCGGCGAGAAGCAGGAGCGCACCGAGTGGCACCGCGTCGTGCTGTTCGGTCGCACTGCCGAGGTCGCCGGCGAATATCTGAAGAAAGGCCGCTCGGTGTACATCGAGGGCCGCCTCCAGACGCGCAAATACACTGACAAGGACGGGGTCGAGAAGTACTCGACCGAGATCATCGGCGACCGGATGCAGTTGATCGGCGGCGCGCGCGAGTCGGGCGGCGGCGAGGTCGAATTCAACTCGAGTCCCGGCCCGAGCGGCAAACGTGAGTCATCGGGCGCTTCCGGTGGCGCGAGTGGGCCAAGTGCCGCGAGTGGGCCGGGTGGCGGCAAGAGCGGCGGAGCGCCAAAGAAAACCGCCGACGATTTCGACGACGACATCCCGTTCTGACCGATTTCGCCCTGGAGCATCATCGTGCCGGCTGCCGTTCCGTTCGATACGCTCGATTACGCCAGGAAGCTCCAGACGGCCGGCGTCCCGGTGGAGCAGGCGGAGTTGCAGGCGACGGCGTTGAGCGAGGCGCTCGCGGGCTCGGTGGCGTCCCGCAATGACCTGGCGGGATTGGAGAGCCGACTCGACGGGAAGTTCGCGAACTTCGAGAACCGCATTGACGTGAAGTTCGCCAACCTCGAAAGCAATCTTGACGAACGGTTCGCGAACGTGGACATCAGGTTCGCCGGTCTCGAATCGCGCATCGAGTTGAAGTTCGCGAACCTCGAGGTGAAAGTTGGCGGGAAGATCGAGACACTCAAATGGATGTTTGGCGTACTGGTGGCACTGAACGGCGCCGTGTTCATCCAATTACTCCTGAAGCATTAGCCCATCGATCACCGCGCCACCTAGACACACGTCGCCATCGTAGAGCACCAGCGACTGGCCCGGCGTCGGCGCCCATTGGGGCACGTCGAACGTCGCGGTCACGCCGTCCTGGCCAGCCGTGCGTAGCTCGCACACTGCGTCGGGCATCCGGTAGCGCGTCCTTCCCGAGAGCTGCGCCGGCAGCGGCGGCCCCACGCCGGCAATCCAGTGCACGTCCGCCACGTCGACGTTACGGCGATGGAGCAGCGGGTGATCGTGGCCCTGCACTGCGACGAGCGCGTTCCTCACCATGTCCTTGCCTGCGATGAACCACGGCGCCTTCGTGGCGCCGCGCCGGCCGCCGACCCGTAGTCCCTGGCGCTGTCCGAGCGTGTAGTACGCGACCCCTTCGTGGCGCCCGACTTCGCGCCCCTCGGGCGTCACGATCGGTCCGGGCGTGCGTGGCAGGTAGCGCGCGAGGAAATCACGAAAAGGCCGCTCGCCGATGAAGCAAATGCCCGTGGAGTCCTGCTTCGCCCAGGTCGGGATGCCTTCGCGCTTCGCGATCGCGCGCACCTCGCTCTTGGTGATCTCGCCCAACGGGAACAGCACGGGCTCGAGCTGCTCCTGCGTCAGCCGATGCAGGAAATAGGTCTGGTCCTTCGCCCGATCGGCAGCCTTCAGCAATTCGACTGCGCCGCTTTCGCCGCGCCGCGTGCGCGCATAGTGGCCGGTCGCGATCCAGTCGGCACCGAGCATCCGCGCATGATCGAGGAATGCGCGGAACTTGATCTCGCTGTTGCACAGGACGTCGGGATTGGGCGTGCGCCCGGCCGCGTAATCGCGCAGGAAGTGCGCGAACACGCGCTCGCGATATTCGGATGCGAAGTTGACTGCCTGAAGATCGACGCCGATGACGTCCGCCACGGCTGCCGCGTCGACCAGATCCTCGCGCGACGTGCAGTATTCGTCGGTGTCGTCGTCTTCCCAGTTCTTCATGAATACGCCGACGACGTCGTATCCCTGCTGTTTCAGGAGCCACGCCGCGACCGACGAATCCACCCCTCCCGACATCCCGACGACGACGCGCGCACGCGTCGTCTTCGCGGGCTTCGCGAGAGCGTGATCAGCGGTAACCATCGCGGTCATGGCGGCAGCGGGCGGAACCAGTGATCATATGCGACCCCAACGTTCGCCAACCCCGCGTCATGCCTCGCCGACATGACACGCGATATCTCGCCATGCCTCGCGCATCCCGTGGCAGCCGCGCGTGCGGCGGCCACGGGGATTTTGCATCCCGCGTTACTTGGCGGGCGTTCCGGCCGGGGCGGCCGTTTCGGCCTTGGCCGCTTCCTTCTTGGCCTTGTGCTTCTTGTGCTTCTTGTGTTTCTTGGCCTTGGGCTGCATCGAGTTCCCAGCCTTCTTCATGCCCGTATCGGCCTTCATCGACTCGGCCTTCATCGGCTCGGCCGTTTTCATCGCTGGCGCGGCGGTGGTGGTATCGGGCGCGGGTGCCGCACCCTGGGCCCATGCGGTCGCGGCGAAGGCGCCGGCGATCAGGGCGATCAGCAGTTTGTTCATGTGCACAGTCCTTTTCACAGTGAAGAGTCTTCAAAGCGACGCCGGAATCCTGCGTCGAGGCCAATAACGCAACAAAAGGCAAGATGGTTGACAGGCTCAGCGTCGGCATAGGGCGCGAGCCGCAGCAAAAACCTTGTGTCAATCAAAGGATTGCGCGCGTACTACCTGTCTGCCTTGCACGACAGTTGGCTCACCATTTTCGATGATTGCGGCGGCGCACACTACCTGAGTGGCCTACGGTCTCTGATGGCGATATCCCCGATGTAGAGCTTGTCCCCGATCGCACCGCACATATCGGCCGACGACGGCCCCGGTGGGCGGAGGGCCCGTTCACACGACGTCGGCAAGCGCGAACGGCCCTAGAGCCTCAGGTCGCGCTGCAGCCAGTCGCGCAGCAGCGGAACGGTGAGCGCCCGATGGGTCGCGAGCGAATGCCGGTCGAGTGCCGCGAGCGTTGCGACCAGGCTCGCCATGTCGCGCCGGCCGTGGGCGAGCAGGTAGGCGATCACGTCGTCGCCCAGGCTGAAGCCGCGCTCGCGCGCATAGACAGCCAGCGCCCGCGGCTTGTCGGAATCGGCCAGCGGCAGCACCTCGAACACCAATCCCTGGGCGAGCCGCGTCCGCAGATCCTCGCGCAGCGCCATGCGGGCCGGCGGCAGGCGTGAGGCCACAACCCACTGGCCGCCGCTTGCCGCAAGGGCGTTGCAAAGCGTGAACATTCGCCCCTGCTCGTCGGCGCGCGCGCCGTCGATCCCGTCGACCGCCACCAGTACTGCGGCGCTGGAGCCGCCTGCAGCTCCTGGCAGAACGCCGTGAGTGGCAAGCCGATCGCCCTCTTCTTCGGTTCGATCGCCGTGATGGCAGCCCCATCGCCTTCTGCGGCGGGAAGTTCCGCCGGGGTTGCGCGCAAGCTCACCGGACGCAGCGGTCCTGCGGCCGCGGCCCTGCCCGCAGCAGGTGCGTTTTGCCGACTCCGTCGCCACCCCAGATCACGATGCCGGGCTCACGCAGTGCAGCTTCCGCAAAGCGCGCGAGGGCTGCGACCGCTTCGCCGTTGGGACCCGCGACGAAGTTGCGAAAGGTCTGCGGCTCGGCGCGCGCGAGGTCGAGTATGAGTTGCCGGTTCATCTCATGCGCTGCGCGGTCGAATCGCCGACGAGTCGCCGCGTCAGCCGAAGCAATGCGCAGTCAGTCGTCGCGATAGATAGGCGAGGCCGCGTAGGCCGCACGCAGGTGCCGCAGTGCGACGAGGAGAATTG
>CAVPBR010000017.1:0-16676 GCA_963701885.1 uncultured beta proteobacterium | reverse complement strand
TCCGTGTTTCAACGCGTTGCGCAATTCTCGTTTGACACAAAAGCCGCAGCTCGTTGACGATGCAGGATGCCGAGACCGGTGAGCAGGTGTTCGTCGACCTGCACGATCGCGCGTTCCGCCGGCGCTTCGAGGAGGCCGCCCTGCGGCGCGAGGCGGCGCTGCGCGGCGCGTTCCGCGGCGCCGGAGTCGATGCGCTCGAGCTCTCGACCGACACCGATCTCGCCGACGCCATCCTGCGCTTCGCCACGATGCGCAAGCTCAGGAGCCGCAGTGCCGCGGGCGCCGTCCTGCCGCGGACCCGGGAATCCCGCGATGCGCTTCCTGTGGCCTGACCTGCTGTGGCTGCTCGTCCTGGTGCCGATCCTGATCGGCGCCTACCTGCTGCTGCTGCGCCGCAAGCGCAAGGTCGCGCTGCGCTATGCGAGCCTGGCGCTGGTGCGCGAAGCGATGGGTACGGGCGCGAGCTTCCGCCGACATGTGCCCCCGCTGCTCTTCCTCGTCGCGCTGACACTGCTCATCCTCGCGATCGCGCGGCCGGCCGCGATTGTCACGCTGCCGACCGATCACGAGACGGTCGTGCTGGCGATCGACGTCTCGGGCAGCATGCGGGCGAGCGACATCAAGCCCACGCGCCTCGAGGCCGCCCAGGCCGCTGCGCGCGCCTTTGTCGACGCCGAGCCGCGCAACGTCGACATCGGGATCGTGTCGTTCGCGGGCACCGCTGCGGTGGTCCAGGCCCCAACCCAGGACCGCAACGATCTACTGGCGGCGATCAATCGCCTGCAACTGCAGCGGGCGACGGCTGTAGGCAGCGGTCTCCTGGTCGCGCTGAAGCTGGTCGTCCCCGACGTCGATTTCGACCTGCGCTTCACCGATCCGCGCACGGTCGACAGCGACGAGCAGCGCATCCGGCCGCTCGGGCGCGATCGGGCCGGAAAGTCGCTGCCCAGACCGGTGTCTCCCGGTTCGAATACTTCCGGCGCGATCATCCTGCTGACCGACGGGCAAACCACGACCGGGCCTGATCCGGTCGAGGCCGCGCAGATCGCCGCCGATCACGGCGTGCGCGTCTACACCGTGGGTCTGGGCACCAAGGAGGGCGCGATCATCGGCTGGGAGGGCTGGTCGATGCGCGTGCGCCTCGACGAGGACACGTTGAAGACGATCTCGGGCCTCACCCGCGGCGAGTACTACCAGGCAAGTTCGGCCGAGGATCTGCAGCGGGTCTACCAGGGCATGAATGCGAGGATGGTCCTGCAGCGCAAGGAGACCGAGATCACCGCGTTGTTCGCCGCGGCCGCAGCCGTCTTCGCCGTCGCCGCGGCCGGGCTGTCGTTCGCCTGGTTCAACCGCCTGCTGTAGTTGGTCACCGCTGAGCCGCGAGATCGCCTGCGCGCCCGGTCTGAATGTGGTCTCCGGTCCCACTCCGATTCCCATGTCACGTTACACGGCAAATATCCGCTGGACGCGCGGCGACGCGAAGTTCACCGACAACCGTTACAGCCGCCGGCACCTGTGGCGATTCGACGGCGGAATCGAAGTGCCGGCGTCGTCGTCGCCGCATTCTGTGCCGCTGCCGTACTCGAGTGCCGACGCCGTCGATCCGGAAGAGGCGTTCGTCGCGTCGATCGCGAGCTGCCACATGCTGTGGTTCCTGTCGATCGCGGCGAAGCGCGGGCATCGCGTCGACAATTATGCCGACGAGGCCGATGGCGTGATGGAAAAGAACGCGGATGGCCACCTGGCGATCACGCAAATCGTGCTGCGCCCCCGCGTGGGGTTCAGCGGCGACCGGGTACCGTCGCCGGCCGAGGTCGCGGCGATGCACAACGACGCGCATCACGCGTGCTACATCGCGAATTCGGTAAAAACAGAGATCCGCGTTCAACCGCGGTGAGCCTTTCGAGTGGCGTCAGGACGCTCTCGACGTAAGCCGGTCGAGCGTAGAAAGCGCGTCCATTGCCGGTCATCGGCGTCCGGTCTTCGCGCGCGGCTCCGTCGCAGCGCGCGCAAGCGGGGCTTGCGTATGTTTCTCGGTGTAGGAATCGAGAAGCCGACGGATCATGCGCTGATATTGCGTATTGTGCTTCTGGGCTTCACGCTTGAAGAAATCGATGCTCTTCTTGCTCAATGCGAGCGTAATCTTGACCCCTTCCTCGCGAAAGGCGAGATCGTCGGGTGACGGGAGAAAATCGACGATCACTCGAGGAGTGCCGATCGGCTCATCCGTATATCTGATTTTCGCGGTCATATAGCTGCTTTCCTTTGCGCCAATAGCCAGCGCCGAATATCCGAATGACGTTGCCTCGATACGTGAAGCGAACGGTGAGCACACCTGAACCGACCCGGCCGAAGCAGAAGTACCGCTTCTCGCCGAAGCGATGTTCGATGTCTTCGGCGATCAAGCGGTTCCGGTCAGCGAACGCGTGCTGCGCCATGGCGAAATCGACACCGTGCTTGAGGCGATTCGTCCGGTTCTTTGCAGCGTCCCACTCAAATCGACCACTCGCCATACGCTCATATTACCCTTGCGCCATATAAAACGCCATATAACGGACGAATGACGCGCGAAGACAACGCTCGTCGTGAACTCGGGCTTCGACGTCTCAGGTCATCACCAGCTTGCGGTGCGCCTGCACGCTCATCAGAATGCCGAGCCCGATGAACAGCGAGATCAGCGCCGTGCCGCCGTACGACACCAGCGGCAGCGGGACGCCGACGACGGGCAGCAGGCCGCTCACCATCGCCATGTTGACAAATGCGTAGGTGAAGAACATCAGCGTGATGGCGCCCGAGACGAGGCGGGCGAACATCGACGACGCGTGAGAGGTGATCACCATCGCGCGCGCGATCAGCAGCAGGTAGAGCAGCAGCAGCACGGCATTGCCGATCAGGCCGAACTCCTCGCCGAACACGGCGAAAATGAAATCGGTGTGGCGCGCGGGCAGGAAGTCGAGGTGTGTCTGCGTCCCGTTCAGCCAGCCCTTGCCGACGATGCCTCCGGATCCCAGCGCGATCGACGCCTGCATCGAGTGGTAGCCGGCGCCAAGCGGATCGCGCGACGGATCGAGGAAGGTGAGGATGCGCTCGCGCTGGTAATCGTGCAGGTGCGCCCATACAACGGGTCCCACGGCGGCACCGACGGCGACCAGGCCCGCGATCACCCGCCACGACAGCCCGGCGAGGTAGAGCACGTAGAAGCCGGAGGCGGCGATCAGCAGCGACGTGCCGAGGTCCGGCTGGCGCTTGATCAGCCAGACCGGCACGACGATCAGCATTGCAGCGAAAGCGAAATCACGCCAGCCGATGCGCCCCTCGAAGCGCTGGAAGTACCACGCGAGCATCAGCGGCAGAGCGATCTTCATCAGCTCCGATGGCTGGAAGCGTGCAAAGCCGAGATTGAGCCAGCGCCGCGAGCCGTTGACGACGACACCGAAGAGCGCGACGCCGACGAGCAGGATCACCGCGACGATGTACAGCGGGACGGCGCCGCGCGAGAGCGTCTGCGGCGCAATGTTCGCGAACAGGCACATCAGCGCGATGGCGAACGCGAGGCTCAGCACCTGGCTCGTCATCCGCGGAATGCTCTCATCGGACGCAGAGAAGAGTGTCACCAGCCCGACACCGACGATCGCGAGCGCGGCGACGAAGAGCATCGTGTCGACGCGCCGCGTGAGCCCTTCCCATCCACGCGCGACCAGTTGGCCCGTCGTCTGCGGCATCGTCAGTCGCCCGTGAGGTCGGGGCCCTGCGGGGACACCGGCGCGGGTCCCGCCGCCGCCTCCCCGAGCAGGTAGTAGTCGAACACCTTGCGCGCGATCGGTGCCGCGGCCTCGGCGCCGAATCCGCCGTTCTCGACCAGCACCGCGACGGCGATCCTCGGGTGATCGGCAGGCGCATAGGCCTCGTACCAGGCGTGGTCGCGCAGCCTCTGCTCGACGTGGTGCTCGGAGTACTTCTCGCCCTTGAGGGAGAAGAGCTGGGCGGTACCGGTCTTGCCCGCGCTCAGGTATTTCGCATCCTTGAACACGGCCGCGCTGGTTCCCGACTGCGTGACGCCGATCAGCGCGTTCTTGATGAAAGCGATCTGGTCGGGGCGCACGTCGAGTCGCGACGAAGGCTCGCTCGCGATCGCCCGGACCGCGCCGGTCGCCGTATCCTGCACCGATTTGACCAGGTGCGGCGTATAGCCGACGCCGTCATTGGCGAGCATCGCGATCGCGTGCGCGAGCTGGATCGGCGTGAACGCGTTGTAGCCTTGGCCGATGCCCGCCGAGATCGAGTCGCCGAGGTACCACTTGCGTGCGTCGGCGAGGTAGGTCTTCCCCGAGAAGCGTTGCCGCTTCCACGCCCGCGACGGCAACACACCGGTCAGCTCGCCCTCGATGTCGATCCCGGTCTTGTGCCCGAAGCCGAATTTCGACAGGAAGCGCGCCGTGTCGTCGATGTCGGTCTCGCTCGCCAGCGTGTAGTAATAGGTGTCGCAGGACACGACGATCGACTTGTACATGTCGACGACACCATGCCCGCCGGGCTTGTCGTCGCGGTACTTGTGCGATTGCCCCGGGATCTGGAAGTAGCCGGGATCGAAGATGCTCTGGCTCGGCGTGCGTTTGCCCGACGCCAACGCTGCCAGCGCGAGGTAGGGCTTGATCGTCGAGCCGGGCGGGTACGCGCCGCGTAGCGCCCGGTCGAGCAGCGGCTTGTCCGGGGAATCGTTCAATTCCTGCCAATTGACCGGATCGATCCCATCGACGAACAGGTTCGGGTCGAAGCCCGGCCGCGACACGAAAGCGAGGACATCGCCGGTGGCCGGCTCGATCGCGACGAGCGCGCCGCGCCGATCGCCGAACGCCGCCTCGGCGACCTGCTGCAGGCCGATGTCGAGCGACAGCCTGAGGTTGTCGCCCGCCATCGGTGCGGTGCGCCTCAGCGTGCGCACTGCGCGGCCGTTGGCGTCGACTTCGACATCCTCGACGCCGGTGGTGCCGTGAAGATCCCGCTCGTAGGAGAGCTCGACACCGGCCTTGCCGATCGTGTCGGTCCCCTTGTAGTTGGCGCTTGCGTCCCATTCGTCGATGCGTTCGACGTCCTTGTCGGTGATGCGGCCGATGTAGCCCAGCGCATGCGAGGCGATCGCGCCGAACGGGTATTGGCGAAAGAGCCGCGCCTTGATCGCGACGCCCGGGAACCGGTAGCGGTTTACCGCAAAGCGTGCAACCTCCTCGTCGGTCAGCCGGGTACGCAGCGGGAGGCCCTCGAAATCCTTGGATTCTTCCAGCAGCTTGCGAAAGCGCTTGCGATCTCGCGGCTCGACGTCGACGATCTTCGCGAGCTGATCGATGGTCCGGCCGAGGTCCGGGACCTGTGACGGCGTGATCTCGAGCGTGTATCCGGAAAAGCTCTGCGCGAGCACGACGCCGTTGCGGTCGGTGATCACACCGCGGTTGGGCGGTATCGGCACGATCGCGATGCGATTGGTCTCGGCAAGGGTCTCGAAGTGGGAGTGCTGGATTACCTGCAGATAGAAGAAACGCGCGAACAGCCCGCAGAATCCCAATGCGGCAAGCGCAGCGGCGATCACGAGGCGCCGCCGGAACTGCGACAGTTCGCGTTCGGCATTGCGCAGCTCGGGGGCCTCGAAGCCGCCCGCAGCGCCGCGATCGCGTTTCGATGAGAACACGAGCCTGCGTGCCATCGTGGTGCCTGTCGTCCTAGCGGCGCGAGCGCTGCGGCCGCTGCGGCGCCTGCAGCAGCACCGACAGCAGCGGCCAGAGCAGTGCGCCGACGAGCGGCGGCGCGGCGTAGGTCCACCGCGGCAGCGGTGCGCCGCCGACGTAGCGTACGAGCAGCACCAGCAGCGCGCACAGCATCAGGAGCACCGCGACCTGCGCCGCCTGCTGCCACAGCGGAAAGCGCAGCACGCGGCGGCGGAAGTATTCGGCGGCGTAGGCGAGCACCGCATACGCGAGCGCGTGCTGCCCGAACACCGTCGCATCGGCGACGTCCATCACCAGCCCGACCAGCCAGGCGGTACCGACACCGACACGGCGCGGCTCCTGGATGCACCAGTAGAGCAGCACCAGCGCGAGGAAATCCGGGCGCAACGCCATCCAGACCCCGGAAAGCGGCGCGATGTTGCCGAGCAGCGCGAGCAACAGCGACAGCGCGATGAACCATGGCTTCGCCGGGCGCAGGATCTCCTCGGGCGAGGCAGGTCCGAGGGGGCCCACGTTGGGCAGAAGCACTCTCATGTCATCCGTGTCGGGCCCGCGAGCGGGTGCCCTTCTTGACAGCGTCGGGGTTCGCCGGTTCGTCCGGGCGCGCCGGAAACGCATCCGGGCGCGCCAGCACCAGCAGGTACTCACTGCGATCGACACCCGCGAGCGGCCGGCAGGTGATGTGCGCGAACATCTGGCCCGCATCGCGGACGACGTCGACGACTTCCGCCACGGCGAGACCTGGCGGATAGGTCCCGTCGATTCCCGAGGTCACGAGCCGGTCGCCCACGCGCAGGTCCGCCGAAGGCGACGTGAAGCGCAGTTCCGGAGCGTGCCCGGTGCCATTCCCGAACAGAATGCTGCGCGCGCCGCTGCGCTCGACTTTGACCGGAACCGCCTGGTCGCGATCGGTGATCAGCGTCACCTCGGACATGTAGGGCAGCACGCGCGTCACCTGGCCGACCACACCGGTCTCGTCGACCACACCCTCGCCGGCAACAATGCCCGCGCGCGCGCCCTTGTCGACAAAGAGCTTCTGCGTGAAGGGATCCCTTCCGGCATAGAGCACCTGGACCGCAGTCGCCGCTCCGGCGCGCTCGTCACGCAGGTCGAGCAGCGCCTTTAGCCGCGCGTTCTCCTGCCGCGCGAGCGCGTAGCCCTGGGTCGCCGGCCCCGTGGCAATCAACTCGCGCTGCAGTGACGCATTCGTGTCGGCGAGTTCGCGCTTGGAGCCGAGGTAATCCGCCGCGTAGGCCCACGCCGCTTCCGGCAGCAGCAGCGCGCGCTGGAGTGGGGCGAGCGCGATCGCGACCACCTCGCGGACGCTTTCGAGATAACGGTAGCGCGTATCGGAGAACAGCAGCGCCAGCGACAGCAGCGCGAAGAACGCGAGGCGCGCAAGAGGCCCGGGGCCCCGGTTGAAGAAGGCGGGAGTGTCGACCAGAAGAGGACGCATCGCGGGGTCGGAGACGGCTTGCTGCTTCGGCGCAGACCGATTGTGGCGTTAGTTGCAAATCGGCTCTGACCCCACTTTAGACCCCAGTTCAGTCGCTGGTGAAGATTGTCTGCAGCTTCTCCATGTTCTCGAGCGCCTTGCCGCAGCCACGCACGACGCAGGTCAGCGGATCATCGGCGACGATCACCGGAAGCCCGGTCTCCTCCATCAGCAGCCGGTCGACGTCGCGCAGCAGCGCGCCGCCGCCGGTCAGCACCATGCCGCGCTCGGCAATGTCGGCGCCGAGCTCGGGAGGGGTGCGCTCGAGCGCGCTCTTCACCGCCGACACGATGCTGTTCAGCGGATCCGTCAGCGCCTCGAGGACCTCGTTCGATGAAACGGTGAAGCTGCGCGGGATCCCCTCGGCCAGGTTGCGCCCCTTGACTTCCATCTCCTTCACCTCGGAGCCGGGGAAAGCCGAGCCGATGGTCTTCTTGATCAGCTCGGCCGTTGTCTCGCCGATCAGCATGCCGTAATTGCGGCGGATGTAGTTGACGACCGCCTCGTCGAACTTGTCACCACCGACGCGGACCGAGCCGGCGTACACCATGCCGCCGAGCGAGATGACGCCCACCTCGGTGGTCCCGCCACCGATGTCGACGACCATCGATCCGGTCGCATCTCCGACCGGCAAATCGGCCCCGATGGCCGCCGCCATCGGTTCCTCGATCAGGAACACTTTCGATGCGCCGGCGCCGAGCGCCGATTCGCGAATGGCGCGGCGCTCGACTTGGGTGGAGCCGCAGGGCACGCAGATGATGATGCGCGGCGACGGCGAGAACAGACGGGACACGAGCACCTTCTTGATGAACTGCTTCAGCATCTGCTCGGTCACGGTGAAGTCGGCGATGACACCATCCTTCATCGGACGGATGGCCGTGATGTTGCCCGGCGTGCGGCCCAGCATCTGCTTGGCCGCGAGCCCGACTTCCTGGATCACTTTCTTGCCATTCGGGCCGCCTTCCTGGCGGATGGCGACCACCGAGGGTTCGTCCAGTACGATGCCTTTGCCGCGAACGTAGAT
Organism: uncultured beta proteobacterium; assembly: GCA_963701885.1. GTDB lineage: Bacteria > Pseudomonadota > Gammaproteobacteria > Burkholderiales > Casimicrobiaceae > VBCG01. The sequence goes on along the minus strand of CAVPBR010000017.1, from coordinate 8,437 downwards.
CAGCGTGTTGGCCGTCCCGAGGTCAATCGCGAGGTCGCTGGAGAAATAGCCTTTGAAAAACTCGAACATGAAGGGTCGATCGCCCGTAGCGGCCGGCGGAGGCTCTCCAGGGGCGAAGAACGCGCGTCCGGCCAGCCGTGAAAATGGCCGCTATGATACCCTAAGACGCTCGTCTTCCGCTCTGATTTGACGTGGTTTTTCGGGCGCGCGACGCCCGCGCTCGCCACGGCAGGCAGCCCGCGGCCACCCCGACACGATGGTCCCAACCCCGGACGAAGTTCACCGCCTGGCGCGCCTCGCCCGCATCGAGATCGACGCCGAGGCGACGCGCGACGTACAGGCGAAGCTCGGCGCGATCTTCACGCTGATCGACGCGCTGCTTGCAGTCGACACTACTGGCGTCGAACCGATGGCTCACGCCCAGGACGCGATGCTGCCGCTGCGCGACGACATCGTCACCGAGACCGATCGCTGCGCGCTGTACCAGCAGGGCGCGCCGTCGACAGTCGGTGGACTCTACCTGGTGCCGAAGGTCATCGAGTGACGTGAAGACTGTCGACCAGCTCGCGCAGGTGCTGGCGTCGCGCACGGCATCGAGCGTCGAGATCGTGCAAGATGCGCTCGCGCGCATCGGCGCCGCGCAAGCGTCGCTCAATGCGTTCATCAGCGTGGATGCCGAGGGCGCGCTTGCCGCGGCGCGCGAGGCCGACGCACGCCGCGCGCGCGGCGCTGCGGCCGTGCTCACCGGCATCCCGATTGCGCACAAGGACGTGCTGATGACCGCGGGACTGCGCACCACCTGCGGCTCGCGGATGCTCGAACACTTCGTCGCGCCCTATGACGCGCATGTGGTGGCGCGACTGCGCGAGGCCGGTTCGGTGCTCGTCGGCAAGACCAACATGGACGAGTTCGCAATGGGCTCGTCGAACGAGACGTCGCACTTCGGTCCGGTGCGCAATCCGTGGAGTCTCGATCGCGTTCCGGGGGGAAGCTCGGGCGGATCCGCCGCCGCAGTCGCGGCGCGCCTGGTGCCCGCAGCCACCGGCACTGACACCGGCGGCTCGATCCGCCAGCCGGCAGCGATGTGCGGAGTGAGCGGCATCAAGCCCACCTACGGACTGTGCTCGCGCTACGGTCTCGTCGCCTTCGCGTCCAGCCTCGATACGCCGGGCGCGTTCGCGCAGGACGCGCTGGGCTGCGCCCTCATACTTGACGCAATGGCCGGGCATGACGCACGCGATTCGACGTCGCTCGATCGCCCGCATCGAGAATTGGCGCGTGCCCTGCGGGAGCCGGAAGCGGCGCCACCGCTCGCCGGGGTTCGCATCGGCCTGCCGCGCGAATATTTCGGCGAGGGCGTCGAACCGGCCGTGGCGCAGGCGATCGACACCGCGCTCGCGACGCTGCGCTCGCTCGGGGCGACGACCGCCGACATCACGTTGCCCGCGGTCAGGCATTCGGTGCCGGTCTACTACGTGCTCGCGCCGGCCGAGGCGTCGTCGAATCTGTCGCGCTTCGACGGCGTGCGCTACGGCCATCGCGCCGAGCGCTACGTCGGCCTCACGGACATGTACTCCCGCACGCGAGCCGAGGGCTTCGGCGCAGAGGTGAAGCGGCGCATCCTGGTCGGCACCTACGTCCTGTCGCATGGCTACTACGACGCCTATTACCTGAAGGCGCAGCAGGTGCGCAGGCTGATCGCGCAGGACTTCGCGCGCGCTTTCGAGCACTGCGATGTCATCGCGGGGCCGACCAGTCCCAGCGCAGCGTTTGCGATCGGGGCGAAGACCGACGATCCGGTGCAGATGTATCTGAACGACATTTTCACCATCGCCGCCAACCTCACCGGCATCCCGGCAATGTCGATTCCCTGCGGGTTCACGCCCGACGGCCTCCCGATCGGACTGCAGCTCCAGGGCAATCATTTCGCCGAAGCGCGGATCCTCGAAGTCGCGCACCACTACCAGCAGGTGACGGGCTGGCACCTGCAGATCCCGCCCGCGTTGGGCGGGGAGGCAGGCGCATGAGCATGCGCCGGGGCAGCCGTGGGGCACGGGCGGGCGCATGAGCAGCCCCTGGGAAACGGTGATCGGGCTGGAGACACACACCCAGCTCTCGACCGCGTCGAAGATATTCTCCGGGGCGTCGACGGCGTTCGGCGCCGCGCCGAACACCCAGGCCTGTGCCGTCGACATTGCGCTGCCCGGCGTGCTGCCGGTGCTCAATCGCGCCGCGGTCGAGCGCGCGATCCGCTTCGGCCTTGCGGTCGGCGCCACGATCAATCGCAAAAGCGTGTTCGCGCGCAAAAGCTACTTCTATCCGGATCTCCCGAAGGGCTACCAGATCTCGCAGTACGAGATTCCGATCGTGCGAGGGGGCACGCTGACGATCGCGACCCACGGAAGCGAAAAGACAGTGCGCCTGACTCGCGCCCATCTCGAAGAAGACGCGGGAAAGTCGCTGCACGAAAACCTGCCGGAGGGCGCGGGTGATGTCTCCGGGATCGACCTGAATCGCGCGGGGACCCCGCTGCTCGAAATCGTGTCCGAACCCGACCTCGCCGGTTCCGCCGAGGCGATCACCTACGCGCGCAAGCTGCACGCGCTGGTCATGTGGATCGGCATCTGCGACGGCAACATGCAGGAAGGAAGCTTTCGCTGCGACGCGAATGTCTCGGTACGACGTCCCGGCGCGCCGCTGGGTACGCGCTGCGAGATCAAGAACCTGAACAGCTTCCGCTTCCTGCAGCAGGCGATCGACTACGAGGTGCGACGCCAGATCGAGTTGCTCGAGGATGGCGGTGCGGTGGTGCAGGAAACGCGGCTGTACGATGCCGCTCGCAACGAGACGCGGTCGATGCGCAGCAAGGAAGACGCGCAGGATTATCGCTACTTCCCCGATCCTGACCTGCCGCCGCTCGTCATCGACGAGGCATGGATCGAGCGCATCCGCGCGCAGATGCCGGAATTGCCCGAGGCAATGCACGCGCGACTGGTCGCGCAGCACGGCATCTCCGATTACGACGCGCTGCAGTTGACGGCATCGCGCGAGCTCGCCGATTACTACGAAGCTGCGGCGACTGCGCTGCCTGCGAACAACCCGGCTTCCCACAAGCTCGTCGCCAACTGGGTGCTGGGTGAATTTTCGGCGGCGCTCCACCGGGACGGGATCGGCATCGCCGGGGCGCCGGTGCAGGCAGCGCAGCTCGCCGGCATGTTGCGGCGGATCGTCGACCAAACGGTTTCAGGGACAATCGCAAAGGCCGTGTTCGGGGCACTATGGGCCGGTGAGGCCGCAGGAGACGGTGCCGCGGACGAGATCATCGCGCGCCGCGGCCTGCGCCAGGTCGCCGATTCCGGCGCGATCGAGGTCCTGGTCGATCAGGTGATTGATGCGAACGCGGCGATCGTTGCGGAGGTCCGGGCCGGCAAGGAAAAGGCGTTCAACGCCCTGGTCGGGCAGGTGATGAAAGCGTCGAAAGGCAAAGCCGATCCAGCGCAGGTCAACGCGATCCTCAAGCGCAGGCTCGCACGCTGACCCGCCATTCGCAGACGCGGCGCTACGAATGCAGCGGCTTGAACCGCGGCCGATGCGGACGCGCGCCTTCCTCGCCGAGACGCCTGCGCTTGTCGGCCTCGTACTCGCGGTAATTGCCTTCGAAGAACACCCACTTCGAGTCGTCCTCGGCGGCGAGGATATGCGTTGCGATCCGGTCGAGGAACCACCGGTCGTGCGAAATGATGAGCGCGCTGCCCGCGAACTCGCCGAGCGCATCCTCGAGCGCGCGCAGCGTCTCGACGTCGAGGTCGTTGGACGGCTCGTCGAGCAGCAGCACGTTGCCGCCTTTCAACAGCGTTACGGCGAGGTGCAGCCGCCCACGCTCGCCGCCCGAGAGCGTACCGACCCTCTTCTGCTGATCGGGACCCTTGAAGTTGAAGCGGCCGAGGTAGGCCCGTGACGGCATTTCGAAGCGCCCCACGGTCAGGATGTCCTGGCCGCCGGAGATGGCTTCCCACGCGGTCTTGTCGTTGGGCAGCGCTTCGCGCGTCTGGTCGACGACCGCGAGCTTCGCGGTCGGGCCGACGAAGATCTCTCCCGCATCAGGCTTCTCTGCACCGGTGATCATCCGGAAGAGCGTGGTCTTGCCTGCGCCGTTGGGGCCGATGATGCCGACGATCGCTCCCGGCGGAATCGAGAACGAAAGGTCGTCGACGAGCACGCGCTCGCCGAAGCCCTTGCTCACGCGGCGGAACTCGATCACCGCATCGCCGAGTCGCTCGGCGACCGGAATGAAGATCTCCTGCGTCTCGTTGCGCTTCTGGTGCTCGTAGCTCGCAAGCTCATCGAAGCGCGCGATCCGCGCCTTGCTCTTCGCCTGGCGGCCCTTCGGGTTCGTGCGCACCCATTCCAGCTCCTTCTGCATCGCCTTGATGCGCGCTGCTTCCTGCTTCGACTCGGTCGCGAGCCGTGCCTCCTTCTGCTCGAGCCATGACGAGTAATTGCCTTTCCAGGGAATGCCGTAGCCGCGGTCGAGCTCGAGGATCCACTCGGCCGCGTTGTCGAGAAAGTAGCGGTCGTGGGTGACCGCGATGACGGTGCCGGGGAATTTCTGCAGGAACTGCTCGAGCCACTCGACGCTCTCCGCATCGAGGTGGTTGGTGGGCTCGTCCAGCAGCAGCATGTCGGGCTTGGACAGCAGCAGCCGGCACAGCGCGACGCGGCGCTTCTCGCCGCCGGAGAGCGTTGCGATGGTCGCGTCCCAGGCGGGAAGCCGCAGCGCATCCGCGGCAATTTCGAGTTGCAGGTCGGAATCGGCGCCGGCGGCGGCGATCACGGCTTCGAGTCGCGCCTGCTCGGCGGCGAGAGCATCGAAATCGGCATCGGGCTCGGCGTAGGCCGCATACACCTCGTCGAGGCGCTTCTTGGCGGCGATCACTTCGCCCATGCCTTCTTCGACCACCTGCCGCACCGTCGATCCGGGATCGAGCATCGGCTCCTGCGGCAGGTGGCCGATGCGCAGGTCCGGCATCGGCGTCGCCTCGCCGTCGAACTCATGATCGACGCCCGCCATGATCTTCAGCAGGCTCGACTTGCCCGATCCGTTCAGGCCGAGCACCCCGATCTTGGCGCCTGGAAAAAACGACAGCGAGATGTCCTTGAGGATTGCACGCTTGGGCGGGACGACCTTGCCCACACGGTTCATCGTGTACACGTATTGAGGCATTGGGAAACGGCGGCGGGCCGGCCCTTTGGGGGCGACCGCAGGCGCCTGCGCGGTTGCGGCGAAGTCGCGATTATCGCAGACCGGGACCCGCGCCCGGCGAGCTAAGCGGCAGGGAAGTGGTGCTGCTGCGGTCCGCGCGATCAGCGGCGGGAAAGCGGTGCTGCGGCGGCTTGCGAGAACGGCGCGGATTCGGCAACCGAGAACCGAGTCGGCGACTGCGCGCCAGCCGTTGCGACTGCGGTGCCTTTCAGCTCGTGATAGCGCTGCCTGTCCGCGTCGTAGCGTTTGGCCATCGCCGCGGCTTCTTTCTGCTTGCCGACGATGAAATCAGCCTGCCGCGCGAGCTCCGAGTCGATCAAATCGAGCTCGTGGTGCGCGCTCGCGGAAACCGATGCGGGCGCTCCGGCCGGCTTCGGCGCCTCGATCTCCCGGCGGCGCTTGTCGATCTGCGCAATGTACCCTTGGGCCGAGGTGATCTGCCCTTCGATTGTCGACAAGGCGCGCGCCTTGGCGAGATCAATGTCGTCCTCGCTTGTGTACGAATCGAGCAGCGCGCGGTCGCGACGCTCGCTCGCCATTTTCTCGCGCGCAAGCTCGCGCTTTTGCGTGATTTCGGCCTGCCGCGCCCTGAGCTGGTCGGCCGTGGGCGCCTCCCCGACGCTTTTCACGATCACACCATTGCGGTTCAGCTCGCTGCTCGCACGGTCAATGGCGTCGGCGGGAAGACGATCGCTGTAGTGGACACTGCCCTGGGCATCGACCCAGCGGTACATGCCTGCGTGCGCACTGGTCGCAACCGCGAGCAGCAGCGCACCCACCAGGAGCACAAGCAGCAGCCACATCGAGCCGCGGCCCTCATCGGTGCCCCGTCGTGTCATGCCTGCGATCGCGTTCATGTCCATTCCTGTCCGGGTCCGCCGGTTTGTTCGCTGGTTCGTCAATTCGCGCCGTAGCGCTCGCGGTAGGCGACGATCGCCGGCTTCATCGGCGCGAGATCAGCGCGTGCGTCGACAAGTACCATGACGTCGTCGAGCGTCGCGATCGCCACGACGGGGATGCCCCAGGCCGCGCGAACCTCCTGCACCGCCGAGGCCGTTCCCTGTCCCCGCTCCATGCGGTCGACGGCGATCAGCACGCCGGCGGGCGTCGCGCCGTGAGCGCGAATCACCTCGACCGACTCGCGTACCGACGTCCCTGCCGTGATGACGTCATCGACGATCATCACCCGCCCCGCGAGCGGCGCACCGACGATCGAGCCGCCTTCGCCGTGATCCTTCGCTTCCTTGCGGTTGAAGCTGAACGGCAAATTGTGCCCCCTCGCGGCAAGCGCAATGGCGGTCGCGGCGGCAAGGGTGATGCCCTTGTAGGCTGGACCGTACAAATGGTCGCTCGCGACGCCCGATGCAAGCAGTGCCTCCGCATAGAACTCGCCCAGTCGCCGCAGGCTCGCACCATCGTTGAACAAGCCCGCGTTGAAGAAATAGGGACTCCTTCGCCCGGCCTTGGTCACGAACTCCCCGAATCGAAGCACGTCGCGTGCCAATGCGAACTGCAGGAATTCCTGCCGAAAATCGAACATGCGCGCGCCATCGTGGAGACAACTGACGAGTATAGCGTTGGCGGCTCGGCCATCCCTGCGCGCCTGCGGTAAACTCGCGCCCTTTTCACGGCACAACCGATGCGCATCATCACGCTCAACGTCAACGGACTGCGCTCGGCCGAGCGCAAGGGCATCGCGCGCTGGCTTGCGCATGGCTCGCCGTGGGACGTCCTCTGCGTGCAGGAGATCAAATGCCTGCCTGCCGAGGTCCCGCAAGCGCTGGCTGCGCCGCGCCGCGCCCACGTGACGTTTCATTCGGCGGCACGTAGGGGTTACAGCGGGGTCGCGTTGTATTCGACAATTGAGGCACCGGTGCGCACCGGCTTCGGTCACGCCGAGTTCGACTCCGAGGGCCGCTACCTGCAGGCGGACTTCCGCGACGTTTCGATCGTGAGCCTTTACCTGCCTTCGGGTTCGAGCGGCCCGCACCGCCAGGCATCGAAATACCGCTTCCTCGACGCGTTCCTGCCGCAGCTCTCACGGCTGATGAAAGGCGGCCGCGAGGTGATCCTCTGCGGCGACTGGAACATCGCGCACCAGCCGATCGATCTTCGCAACTGGCGCAGCAACCAGAAGAACTCGGGCTTCCTGCCCGAGGAGCGCGCGTGGCTCTCGCAGGTGTTCGACGAGCTGGGCTTCGTCGATGTTTTCCGTCGTCTCGATCCGCGGCCCGAACAATATACCTGGTGGTCGAATCGCGGGCAGGCGTGGGCCAAGAATGTCGGCTGGCGCATCGACTACCAGATCGCGACGCCGCGCATCGCCGCAACCGCGCGCGCGGCGTCGATCTACAAAGCCCGCCGCTTCTCCGACCATGCGCCGCTGATCATCGACTACGACTTCGAGCTGCGCTGAAATCTTCGGCGATGCGACGTCGCTACTGCGCCCGCCCACTGCGATTCGTCGACTGCCGCCCGCACCGGAGCGCAGGGTGATCCGCATCGATCGCGTGACGCTCGCTCGCGGCGCGAGGCGGCTCCTCGAGGGCGCGAGCTTGAGCGTGCACGCCGGACACAAGCTGGGCATCGTCGGCGCAAACGGAAGCGGCAAGTCGAGCCTGCTCGCGGCCATCCGCGGCGAGCTCCTTCCTGACGCTGGCACGATCGCTCTTCCGCCGAAATGGGCCATCGCCCACGTCGCGCAGGAAACCCCGCAGGTCAGTCTTCCGGCGATCGAGTACGTACAAGACGGCGATCGCGAATTGCGCAAGATCGAGCGCGCGCTTGCCGCGGGCGGTGCTGCGCATGCAGATCCGGTAATTGCGCGCGCCAGTCCTGAAGCTGCGCATTCGGGCCATGGCGTCCTGGACCCGGACACCGGCGCGCGGCTCGCCGAGCTGCACCATCGTTTCGAGGCGATCGGCGGCTACAGCGCGCGTGCGCGCGCGGCGACGCTGCTTGCGGGGCTCGGTTTCGACGCATCGGCGCAGGTGCAGAGCGTCGACAGTTTCTCGGGCGGCTGGCGGATGCGCCTGAATCTCGCTCAGGCGCTGATGGCACGCTCGGACCTCCTGCTGCTCGACGAGCCCACCAACCACCTGGACCTCGACGCCGTGCTGTGGCTCGAGGACTGGTTGCGCCGCTACCCGGGAACGCTGCTCCTCGTCACGCATG
>CAVPBR010000016.1:0-127146 GCA_963701885.1 uncultured beta proteobacterium | reverse complement strand
CTGTGAGAAAAGCTGTCAGACGGAGGAGATGACCGATGGGCAAGGCGCTGGACGGCGTACGCGTTCTCGATTTCACCCATGTGCAATCGGGTCCCACCTGCACGCAATTGCTTGCGTGGTTCGGTGCGGACGTCATCAAGGTGGAGCGCGCGGGCGAGGGCGACGTGACCCGCGGCCAGTTGCGCGACATTCCGGATGTGGACAGCCTCTACTTCACGATGCTGAACCACAACAAGCGATCCATCACGATCGACGCCAAGAACCCTAAAGGCAAGGAAGTGATCGAGGCGCTGGTCAGGAAGTGCGACGTGATGGTCGAGAACTTCGCGCCCGGCGCACTCGATCGGATGGGTTTCACCTGGGAGCGCATCCAGGCACTCAATCCGCGGATGATCGTCGCGTCGATCAAGGGCTTCGGCCCCGGACCCTACGAGGACTGCAAGGTCTACGAGAACGTCGCGCAATGCGCGGGCGGGTCCGCCTCGACCACCGGCTTCGACGACGGTCCGCCGGTCGTCACCGGGGCGCAGATCGGCGACAGCGGGACGGGACTCCATCTTGCGCTCGGCATTGTCACTGCGCTCTACCAACGCATTGCCACTGGCCGCGGCCAGCGCGTGCTGGCCGCGATGCAGGATGGCGTGCTCAACCTCTGCCGCGTCAAGCTGCGCGACCAGCAGCGTCTCGCGCGCACCGGCGTGATGGAGGAATACCCGCAGTATCCGAACGGGAAGTTCGGCGACGCGGTGCCGCGCGCCGGCAATGCCTCGGGTGGCGGCCAGCCGGGATGGATCCTGAAGTGCAAGGGCTGGGAGAGCGATCCGAACGCGTACATCTACTTCATCACCCAGGCGCCGGTCTGGAAGGAAATCTGCAAGGTCATCGGCCGCGAGGCGTGGATCACCGATCCGGAATACGCAACGGCCAAGGCGCGGCTGCCGCGCTTGTCGGCGATCTTCGACGAAATCGAGAAGTGGACGATGACCAAGACGAAGTTCGAGGCGATGGAAATCCTGAACAAGTACGACATTCCCTGCGGCCCGATCCTGTCGATGAAGGAGCTCGCCGAGGAACCCGCGCTGCGCAAGACCGGGACGGTGGTCGAGGTCGATCATCCGAAGCGCGGCAAGTACCTGTCGGTCGGCAACCCGATCAAGCTCTCCGACAGCCCCAGCGAGGTGAAACGCTCACCGCTTCTCGGCGAGCACACCGACGAAGTCCTGACGGAGCTCGGCTACTCGCGTCAGCAGATCGACGAACTGCGCGCCCAGCGCGCAATCTGACCGCGCTGTCCGTTGCGGCGGGCGCGGTGCGGCGGCTGTAGAGGATAACCAGGGAGCAGGCAATGGCGCAGGACAAGGCAGCGGTCAGGAAAATTCTCGACCGGGTGAAGGCCGACGGGCGCACTGCGCTCACGGCACCCGAAGGCAAGCTCGTCTGCGACGCCTATGGCATTGCGGTGCCGAAGGAGGGGGTGGGCGCGACCGCAGCCGACGCGGCGAAGCTCGCTTCCGCCATGGGCTTCCCGGTGGTGCTTAAAATCGTCTCGCCCGACATCCTGCACAAGACCGAGGCGGGTGGCGTCATCGTCGGAGCGAAAAGCGCGCAGGAGGTCGAGCAGGGTTTCGCGACGATCATGGCGAACGCGCGCAAGTACAACGCGAATGCGAAGCTCGACGGCGTGCAGGTGCAGCAGATGCTGACCAGCGGGCAGGAAGTTATCGTCGGCGCGGTCACCGATCCGTCGTTCGGCAAGCTCGTCGCCTTCGGCCTGGGCGGCGTCCTTGTGGAGGTGCTGAAAGACATTACCTTCCGTCTGGCGCCCGCATCACGCGCGGATGCGCTGTCGATGCTCGACGGCATCGCCGCGGCCGAGATCCTGAAGGGCGTGCGTGGCGCAGACGCGGTCGACCGCGAAGCGCTGGCGGGTCTCATCGTTGGCGTGTCGCAGCTCGTCGCCGACTTCCCCGAGATCGCCGAGATGGACTTGAACCCGGTTTTTGCGACCAAGCGCGGCGCGACCGCCGCCGACGTGCGCATCGTCCTCGACTGGAATCCGGCGCCCGCGCGCTATCGCCCGGCCCAGGACGAGATCGTCCGCGCGATGAACCGCATCATGAAGCCGGATTCGGTGGCGGTGATCGGCGCGTCGGCCGAGGCCGGCAAGATCGGCAATTCGGTGATGAAAAACCTGATCAACGGCGGCTACCAGGGCAAGATCTACCCGATCCACCCGAAGGCCGAGGAGATCCTCGGCTACAAGGCGTTCAAGAGCGTCAAGGACGTCCCCGGCGTCATCGACGTCGCCGTGTTCGCGATCCCCGCGAAGCTTGTCGCGCAGGCGCTCATCGAAGTCGGCGAGAAGAACATTCCCGGCGCGGTGCTGATCCCGTCGGGCTTTCGCCGAGACCGGCAACGTCGAGGGGCAAAAGGAGATCCAGGACATCGGGCGCAAGTACAACGTGCGGCTGATGGGGCCGAACATCTACGGCTTCTATTACACCTGGAAGAACCTCTGCGCGACGTTCTGCACCGCCTACGACATCAAGGGGCATACCGCGCTGTCGTCGCAGTCGGGCGGCATCGGCATGGCGATCATCGGCTTCTCGCGCTCGGCGAAGATGGGCGTGTCGGCGATCGTGGGGCTCGGCAACAAGTCCGACCTCGACGAGGACGACCTGCTCGAGTTCTTCGAACAGGATGACAACACCCACATCATCGCGATGCACCTGGAAGACCTCAAGGACGGACGCTCCTTTGCCGAAGTTGCGAAACGCGTGTCGAGGAAGAAGCCGATTGTCGTGCTGAAGGCAGGGCGCACCGCGATGGGTGCGCGGGCGGCGAGCTCGCACACCGGCGCGCTGGCAGGCAACGACCGGATCTACGACGACGTGCTGCGCCAGTCCGGGGTGATCCGGGCGCCGGGGCTGCGCGACATGCTCGAGTACGCGCGCGCACTGCCGGTGCTGCCGACACCGAAAGGCGAGAATGTCCTGATCATCACCGGCGCGGGCGGCTCGGGCGTGCTGCTGTCCGATGCAGTCGTCGACAACAAGATGCAACTGATGGCGATGCCTGCCGACCTCGATGCGGCGTTCCGCAAGTTCATCCCGCCCTTCGGCGCCGCGGGCAATCCGGTCGACATCACCGGCGGCGAGCCGCCGAAGACCTACCAGAACACCATCCGGCTCGGCCTCGAGGACCCGCGCATCCACGCGCTGATCCTCGGCTACTGGCACACGATCATCACCCCGCCGATGGTGTTCGCGAGGCTCGTCGACGAGGTTGTCGCGGAGTTCAGGGCGAAAGGGATCGAGAAGCCGATCGTCGCCTCGCTCGCCGGCGACGTCGAGGTCGAGGAGGCCGCGGAATATCTGTATCACCACGGGGTCCCCGCGTATCCGTACACGACCGAGATGCCGGTGGCGGTGCTCGGCGCCAAGTATCAATGGGCGAGGGGAGCCGGGATCATCTGAGGCCGCGGGCGCGGTCCTTGACAGCGAAAAGGCCCGCGCACTAGTCTTCGGCAGGAGGGCCGATGTCGAGCAGCGCGCCGGGCGATCGATGACACCGCGGACACCGCCAATGAGAGCGGCTGCCACGCGGCATCGCTATGGCGCTGGCAGCGCTCACGCTGTCGGCCTGCGCCGGCCTCGGCCACGACGCGGCGTCGAATTCATCGTCCGCGAACGCGGTGCAATGGAAAGAGGTCACTCGCCTCGAGGGCGGCAATTTCGTGACCTATCGCGTGCCGGTGACGCAGAGCGTGCCCGACGACGTCAACCTGCACAATTTCGTTGCCGCGCCGACACCGGCGCAGCAAGTCTCTGCGACGGGCCCCGCGGTTGCTGCAAACTCCACCAGGAGCGCTGCGAGCGAACCACCCGCACGAGCGCCCGCGCCTCCGGCTGAAGACCTGCCCTGGGCCAAGGTGCCGATCGGCGCGCCGGTCGTGCCGCCGTTGGCGCAGGCCGCGAATGCTGGGCGCCCCGCCGACGCTCCGGGCGCCGGAACCGGTTCGAATGTCAACCAGGAAGCCGAAACCGAGCTTGGAAGGGCGCAGATCGCGGTCCGGGATGCGCAGAGCCGGTTCGAGACCGCACAAGCGGCGTTGAAGCGCGCCCAGGAGGCGGCGCGCGCTGGGGACAATGCCTCGGCGATCAAGTTCGCCCGAACCGCAGTGTCCCTTTCCCAACCCGGTCGCTAAGCGCTGCGCGCGCGCTGTCGGCACGAAACAGACACCCCTCGGCCAGGGATCGAAAATATCGTCGGGGTGTGTTGACAGTGCGTGATATACCACATACATTATGTGAAATAAGCAGTCAAATCGACGCGCGCCAATGCTTGGCTACGCGTCTTGGCAGTTCGGGTTTCGGTCCCAGGAGGAAGCAGTGACGGCAGCACGCAATCGCCGGCGCCATGCATGGTCTCGCAGCGTATCTGCGAACCGGCATGCGCGCCCGCCGCTTCCTCGTGCAGCGGCGCAGCCGACCACCTGCGCATCCCATTCGATTCAATCGCATCGTGAGCACCGCCAGCCCGTCCGCGCAGCACGCGCCGGGCGAGAAGGCGTGTGTCTGCGCGACGTTCTGGCACGAAGCAGATCCACCGGCCGAAGGAAGACCGGCCGATTCCGCATCGCAAACGCTGTAGCCGCGTAGCCGTCACATCAACAATCGAGCATGGGGGCCCATCGTATGAAACCGAAGCGCAAGCTGGTCACGCTTTTGATCGCGAGTGCGGCAGCCGCGGGGCTGGCCGTCACCGCGCACGCAGCACAATGGCAAATCATCAAGACGATCCAGGTTCCCGGCCGGCCGATCAACGTGGTCGACTTCAGCACGCTCGATCAGGACAACGGATTGATGTACGTTTCCGACCGTTCCAACAGGGGCATCGACGTATTCGACACCAACAACGATACGTTCGTGCGGCGTTATGGCGGGTTCCGTGGTGTGTACAACCAGCCCGAGACCTCGGGGCCGAACATCGCATACCGCGAGGGGAACCTGCTGTTCGCAACCGACGCCCCCAGCAACATCAAGGCGCTCGATGTCGGCAGCGGCGCGATCGTCGACGAGTTCAACTGCAAGGGGCCGAACTGGCGCATCGACGGCGCGGCTTATGACCCCAAAGACCACATCCTGATGGGCGAATCGGCGGATACCGCCGTTCCGTACCTGTGCTGGATCGACACCAAGTCGATGAAGATCGTCAAGAACGAGGCCCTGATGTACGAGGCCACCGCGGGTCTCGAAGGCTCGCAGTGGGATCCGCGCACCGACGTCTTCTACCTCGCGCTGCCGGAAGTGCACCACGTGGCCGGAGCCATCTACGTCTTCGATCCGAAGACCAAGGAGGTGGTGAAGAAATATCCGCTGCCGCCGGGAGACAACTGCGAGGCGGGCGGCATTTCGCTCAACGAGGAGCAGGATGAGATCCTGGTCGGATGCGACACGAAGGACTATACCGACATCGTCAGCCTGAAGGACGGGCACGTCGACCAGACCGGCATCCTCGGCGGCACCGACCAGACTGCCTACGACCCGGGGGCGCATATGTACTTCCTCGGTTCGCGGCGCGGCTCGAAGGGCTCGGTGCTCGGCGTGATCGACTCGCGGACGCACAAGCTCGTCGCCAGTCCTGAAACCGCGCCCAAGACCCATGCGGTGGCGGTGAACTTCCACAACCACCAAGTCTATCTGCCGATGGAGTCCAACACCAAGCCGTTCGACAACAATCCGGCGAAAGGCTTGTCCTGCACCCACGGCTGCATCGGCGTCTATGCCTACCAGTAGTTCGAATACGCGCAATCGCGACATACCCAAGAGAGGAGTTGAGCAATGAGCACCAGGCACAAGCTCTCCATGCTGGCGGGGGTGACATCGGCTGCGCTGCTGCCGTTTGCGGTCATCACGCCTGCGGCGGCGCAAACACCCGACTTGCAGGAAATGCAGACGCAGATCCAGCAATTGCAAAAACAAATTCAGGACCTGCAGGCACAGGTCAATAACGCCCAAGCCACCGCCGACACGCTGGAGAAGACGGGCGGCCCGGTCAACAAGGATTTCCCGGGCTTCTGGAAGATCCCGGGTACCGACACCTGGATGTCCTTCTCAGGCCACATCAAGCTCGACGCGATGTACGACAGCAAGCAATCGGTCGGACCGCAGACCGATTTCTCGGCGATACCGATGACCGGCGCCCCCGGCACCGACCGGACGGGGAACGTCCAGGCCAACGCCAAGCAGAGCTACCTGCAATTCGAGACCCATACGCCGACCCCGTACGGCGACCTGATGGCGCACATCGATACCGACTTCTATCTGTCGACGCAGGGCAACACCAACATCTCGAACTCCTACGCGATGCGGCTGCGCAACGCCTACGGTGCATTGGGCGAGTGGACTTTCGGCCAGGACTGGACGGCGTTCCAGGACACCGCCGCAGGGCCGAACGCACTGGACTTCAACGGACCCGCCGGGCAGGTCTTCATCCGGCAGCCGCAGTTGCGCTGGACGCACGTCGTTCCGGGTTCCGAGAAAGGCGTGCAGGATCAGTTCATCGTATCGGTCGAGAACCCGCAGGGCGACTTCTTCAGCCCGGCCGGCCTGTACAACGGCAACACGACCAACGTCGACCAGGACGGCCAGACCGCCGATCCCGGCGGGTGCACGGTGGGACGTGCGACGCCCTGCCAGAACGGTCCGAGCCAGTTGGCGAAGTTCCCGGACATCATCGGGCGCTGGGAGCATGACGGGGCCTTCGGCCATGTCTCGCTGCAGGCGTTGGCACGCAAGATCTCGGTCGACACCGGCGTCATCGGTGTGCCGCCCGACCAGGTCGTCAAGACCGACAAGTGGGGCTACGGGGTCGGTGTCTCGTCGGTGCTCAACGTCAACACCTTCGTGCCGGCAGCCGGCCTCGACCAGATCTACTTCTCGTTCCAGGGTGGACCCGGCATTGGCCGCTACCTGCAGGACCTGCTGTTCAACGGTGCGATCCTGAACGACAACACGCACCAGCTCGACCTGATGACGTCGGAAGGCGGGTTCATCTCCTACGAGCACTTCTGGCCGGGCGACCTGTGGGAGACGAACCTGATCTACGGCTGGGAGAAGACCAACCTGAAGGATGTCGATCAGCTCATCGCGGACGGTGCGCAACTCACCAGCAGGTCCCAGTCGTATCACGTGAACCTGATCTGGCACCCGGTCCCCAACACCTCGTTCGGTATCGAAGCGAGCGGGGGCAAGCGTGAGGTCGGTGGCTTCATTCCGCCCGGACAGCAGGACAGCGGCAAGCTGGAGCGCTATCAGTTCACCGCCGTCTACAACTTCTGATGGAGGAGGGCGAGGGCTGCACGACCGGGGAAACGGCCACCGTGAATGCTTTGCGATGACGGTTGCAGACGCATGCGATCGCCGAAGGCACGCGGTGGCCGGATAGAGCAATCGAATCGGGCGCCTTTCGCCGTCGAATGACTCATGACAGTTGTGGCGCATGAAATTGATAGCGGACTCGTCATCACCGGGTCGCACTTTTCATAGGTCTGCTTGGAGGAGATGAGCGTGAACGCAACCCAGACTCTGGACCCGATGAAAAACACCGGCATGAAGAACCGGTGGGCGCAGTTGGTCATGGGCATCATCTGCATGGCCATGGTCGCGAACTTGCAATACGGCTGGACGCTGTTCGTCAACCCGATGTCGGAGAGATTCGGTTGGACGCGCGCGGCGATCCAGGTCGCGTTCTCGATTTTCGTTCTGTGCGAAACCTGGCTGGTCCCGATTGAAGGCTTCCTGGCGGACAAGTTCGGGCCGCGGGTGGTGATCCTGGTCGGCGGCATCCTCGCCGGGCTATCGTGGATCCTCAATTCCTACGCGACCTCGCTCGGGGTGCTGTACTTCTCCGCTATCATCGGCGGGGTCGGCGCAGGCAGCGTCTACGGGACTTGCGTCGGCAACGCGCTTAAGTGGTTCCCCGACAAGCGCGGCCTGGCGGCGGGCCTCACCGCTGCGGGATTCGGTGCAGGCGCCGCACTGACGGTGATCCCGATCGCGAACATGGTGCGAACGGGAAGCTACACCGATGCGTTCTTTACCTTCGGGTGATCCAGGGCATCGTCGTAGTGGTCGTGTCGCTGTTCATGATCCGTCCGCCGACCACCGCAATCGTCGCCGCGATCAAGGGGGCGGTGAATCCGATGACGCGACGCAACTTCACCCCGGGCGAAATGCTCAAGACCCCGGTGTTCTGGATGCTCTACGTCTGCATGATCCTGGTCGCATCGGGCGGGTTGATGGCCGCGGCGGAAGTGGCTCCGATCGCCAAAGACTACGGCGTCTCGACCCTGCCGATCAACTTCCTCTGGGCGACCCTGCCGCTGTTGACCGTAGCCCTGTCGATCGACAGCCTGGTGAATGGCCTGACGCGACCGCTCACTGGCTGGATCTCCGATCACCTCGGCCGTGAGAACACGATGCTGCTGGTGTTTATCGTCGAGGGCCTCGCGATCTGGGGCCTGATGACCTACGGCCACAACCCTGCCGGCTTCCTGATCTTCGCGCCGCTGATCTTCCTCGGTTACGGCGAGATCTTCTCGCTGTTCCCGGCGGTGAGCGGCGACACCTTCGGCCCGAAGTATCGCGGCGACCAACAACGGGTTTCTCTACACCGCCAAGGGCACGTCGTCGCTGCTGATCCCGCTCGCCAATGTGCTCAAGCATTCGGCAGGCAGTTGGGTGCCGGTGCTCTGGATTGCGGGCGCGTTGCCGATCATTGCGGCGCTGCTGACGAAATTCGTCCTGAGCCCGATGCGTCGCCGAATGCTCGACCAGGTGAACGCCGATCCACCGGAAAAGGTCGCGCAGACCGCCTGACACCGGAAGTCCGCAGCGTCAAAACGGGGCGGGTATCGACCGCCCTGTTTTTTGGGGTGCCGCTTCGCGCCGGTAATCCTCGCGCGTGAGCCTGTCGGAGATCTCGATGAAATTGCAATTACTGGTCGGAGCAACCTTGCTGGCCGGCCTGGCAGGTTGCGCGAGCTACCAGCCCAAGCCACTGCCCGCGCAGCCGAGCATGCTCGATGCAGTGCCGCATGTCACGATCGACACTGCGGACCTGCCGTTGCCCGAATTGCGCACGCACCCCTTCGACCCGAGCCGCGGCCTCGACATGACCGACGTGGCGATCCTCGCGGTCGTCAACGACCCGGATCTCAAGCTTGCGCGCGACGACGCCCATGTCGCGCATGCGCAGGCTTTCGCTGCGGGACTCCTGCCCGACCCGCAGTTCTCTTCCGAAGTCGACCGGCCGGGGCCCAAGGTCCCAGGCAGCGACACCTACGCATTCAATTTCGGACTCAGCTTCGATGTCGGGCTCGCTCGTCTACGGGCCGGTCAAGCGCAAGGCCGCGGAAGCTGCCGCGCAGCAGACCGATCTCAACCTCCTGTGGCAGGAATGGCAGGTCGTAGCGCAGGCCCGCGTGCTGTTCGCGCAGAGCGTCTCGAACGCGCGACTGCTCAAAGTGCTGCAGGAGAACCGTGGCGTCCTTCAGGCCCGCTACGACCATACGCAGGCGGCGCTCGCGAAGGGACTCACTACCGTCGACATTGCGCTCGCCGACCTGACCGCGCTTGCCGGGGTCGAGGCGCAGATCCACAGTACCGAAAGCGACCTCAACACCGCGCACGCGCAACTCGCCGCGCTGCTCAACCTCGAGCCGACGGTGAAGCTCGACCTCGTCGGGCCGGCGCAACTGCCGCCGCTCGACGATGCCAGGGTGCGCGCCATTCTTCCCGATTTGCCCGCGCGCCGTCCCGACCTGCTCGCACTCAAGGCGGGCTACGAAAGCCAGGACGAGACCTACCGGGCCGCGATACTGCAGCAGTTTCCGGATATCACCATCGGGCTGAACCGGCAACGCGACACGAGCCGCGTCTACAGCACCGGCACGCTGGTCAACTTCAGCATTCCGCTTTTCGATCGCAATCGCGGCAACATAGCGGTCGCGCTCGCGACGCGGCAGAGGCTCTACGACGATTTCGAGGCCAGGCTCAACACCGCCTACCGGAACATCGGGGTGATCCTGCAGAACGAGCCGCTCTTGCAGCGCCAACTCAAGGAATCCAATGCGGCGCTGGTCAACCTCAAGGCGGGAGCCGCGAGTGCCGACGCTGCATTCCAGGCAGGCAATCTCGACGAGTTGAGCTACGCCAACCTGCGCTCGGGCCTCCTGGCCAAGGAAGTCGAGATCATCAAGCTCGAGGAGTCGATCCTCGAGCAGGACATCGCATTGCAGACGATGATCGGCAGCGAGCTGCCGACGCGCACTGCCAGTCAATATTAGCCGAGGGCGAGACCGTGAACAGACATTTTTGGTTGCCAGTGATGGTGCTGCTGGTGCTGCAGGGAATGGCCGCTATCTGCTGCCGTGCCGACGACAGCGGGAGAAAGAGCGCCACCGTCCTGGTCCAGACCGCGGCACTGACACGCAAGACGCTGCCGGTGCAGATGACGACCTACGGCACGGTCCAGCCTGATACCGGCAACACCGTCCACGTCGTGGTACCGCGCGCGGGCCAGGTGGCGAAGCTGATGGTGAGTCCCGGTCAGGAAGTGCGCCGCGGACAGAAGCTCTACGAGTTCGCGACCGGGGCGGCGACGCTTCTGACCTACCAGCAGGCGGTGTCGACGGTGAAGTTCGCGCGTTCGGATCTTGCGCGGACGCAGGAATTGTTCCGGCAAAAGCTCGCGACGACGGCGCAGGTGGCCACCGCCGAGAAGGCGCTCGCGGATGCGCAGGACACGTTGAAAGCGCAGGAGCGAATCGGCGCCGGGCAATCGACGCAGTGGGTGCTGTCGCCTGCCGACGCGGTCGTCACCGAGGTCAATGCCAAGGTTGGCGATCGGCTCGACCAGGGCGGAGCCGTGCTGCAGCTCACCGAGCGCGGCGCGGTGCAGATCATGCTGGGTGTGGCTCCCGAGCAGGAAAGCCGCGTGCATGTCGGGATGCCGGTGGCGATCACGTCGGTATTCGACGACACCCACACGGTGACCGGACGGGTGGACGGCGTGCACGGCATGATCGATCCGCAGACGCGCCTCGTCGATGTCGTGGTGCGGCTGAACGACACCGATTCGGGCGGCCTGTTGCCCGGGATGCACGTGAAAGGCGTGATTACGCTCGCGAGCGTCACCGGCTGGGTCGTCCCGCGCCAGGCAGTGCTCTCCGACGAGGGAGGCTCCTACGTCTATCAGGTCACCGATGGCCAGGCGGTGCGGGTCAACGTGAAGGTCCTGCTCGACACCGACGACGTGTACGCGATCGACGGCAAGCTCGACCCCAAGCAGAAGCTGGTGACGCTCGGCAATTACGAGTTGTCCGATGGCCAGCCGGTGCGCGAGGCTGCCGCCGGCGGCAATGACGTGGCCGGCGCGCCTGGGGAAGCTAAATGAATTTCACGGTCTGGCTGCAGACCCACCGCCGCTCGATCCTCTTTCTGCTGGCGATCCTCGCGATCGGCGGGGTCATTGCGGCTTTCGAGCTTCCGGTGACCTTGTTCCCGGACGTGAGCTTTCCGCGCGTTGCGGTCGAGCTCGATTCCGGGGACCGGACCGCCGACCAGATGGTGACGCTGGTGACGCGGCCGGTGGAGGAAGCCATCCGGCACGTGCCCGGCGTACTGAACCTGAGCTCCACCTCGAGCCGCGGCAGCGCCGAGATCAAGGTCGATTTCGGTTGGGGCCACGACATGGCGGCGGCGACCCTCGAGGTGCAATCCGCGGTCACGCAGATCCTGCCGACGCTAGCCTGCCGGAACGACCGTCGAAACCAAGCGGATGGACCCGACGGTCGATCCGGTGATCTCCTACAGTCTCTCGTCGGACAAGCTGTCGCTGACGCAGCTCTATGACGTCGCGCAATACCAGTTGCGGCCGCTGATGTCCTCGGTGCGGGGCGTGGCGAAGATCGGGATCACCGGCGGCACGCCCGAGGAATACCGGGTGACGGTGGACCCGACGCGGCTCGCGGCCTACGGCCTGACATTGACCGACGTATCCAACGCGCTGGCGCAGGGCAACGTGCAGCAGGCGGTCGGGCACATCGAGGACCACTACCAGCTCTACCTGGTCATTTCGGACAGCCGCTACCAGACGTTCCGCCAGATCGCCGCCACGGTATTGCGCACGGGCCCCAACGGCCTCGTGCGCCTGGGCGACGTTGCCAAAGTGACCGACGCGACCGTGCCGCAGTTCATCCGCGTCACTGCGGACGGCCACGATGCGGTGCTGCTCGATGTCTACCAGCAGCCGGATGCCAACAGCGTGCAGATTGCCGACGACATCAAGACCACGCTGAAGAACTACGCGTCGGTGCTGCCGCCCGGCGCGAAGCTCGCGACCTGGTACGACCAGAGTGTGCTGGTCACCGACTCCGCCAAGAGCGTACGTGACGCGATCCTGATCGGGATCGTGCTTGCCGCAATCGTGTTGTGGGTGTTTCTGCGCAACTACAAGATCACGATCATTTCGATCGTCGTCGTGCCGACGGTGCTCGCCACGACCATTACGCTTGCTTTCGCGCTTCGGCATGGGCTTCAACATCATGACGCTGGGCGGGATGGCCGCGGCGGTCGGGCTCATCATCGACGACGCGGTGGTGATGATCGAGCACATCATGCGCCGCCTGCGCGACGCGCCGCAGCAGCATCGCGGGCGGGTGATGATGGCGGCGCGCGAGTTCTTCCAGCCGCTGATCGGCTCGTCCGCGGCGACCATCGTGATCTTCTTCCCGCTCGCGTTCCTGGGCGGGGTCACCGGCGCGTTCTTCAAGGCGCTGTCGCTGACGATGGGGGGCGCGCTGGTCATCTCGTTCATCATCACCTGGCTTGCGGTCCCGATCCTGGCCGACCACTGGCTGAACGAGAAGGACGCGAGCCACGAAGACGCCGGTCGGTTCACCCGGGCAGTCCATCGGCGCTACGAATGGATCATGCGCCGCACCCTGCGCTGGCCAGCGCTGATCCTGATCGGGCTCGTGCCGCTGCTCGCGGTCGGCTACCTCGCGTACCGGAACGTCGGCTCGGGCTTCATGCCCCACGAGGACGAGGGCGGCTTCGTGCTCGACTACATCTCGCCGCCCGGGACCTCGCTCGCCGAGACCGACCGGATGTTGCGTCAGGTGGAAGAGATCATCCGCGCCAATCCAAACGTGCTCACGTATTCGCGGCGAACCGGCGCGCAGCTGGGCGGCGGCGTGACCGAGGCCAACACCGGCGACTTCTTCATCCGCCTGAAGCCGTTTCCGCGCGCGCCGATCGACGACGTGATGCAGGCGATCTCCGACAAGGTGAAGCAGGACGTTCCGACGCTCGACATCGACACCGCGCAACTGATGGAGGACCTGATCGGCGACCTGACCGAGGTCCCGCAACCGATCCAGGTCAAGATCTTCAGCGACGATCAGGCGCAGCTCGTCAATCTGGCGCAGAAGGTCACCGACGCGTTGGGCAAGATCAAGGGCCTGGTCGACCTCCAGAACGGCGTCACGCCGGCGGGCGATGCGCTGAACATCGAGATCGACCGCACCAAGGCGGCGGCGCTCGGATTCAACGTCAACGACCTGACGACGCTGATTGACGGCTACCTGGAGGGCAACGTGGCCACCCAGATCCAGAAATCGCGAAGACGGTCGGCGTTCGCGTCTGGGTGCCCAGGAGCGTACGCGCCAACACGACCGACCTCGAGAACCTGCTGCTGCGCGCACCTTCGGGCGAGGCGTTTCCGCTGCACGCCGTGGCGAAAGTGGTGGTCGAGAACGGGCAACCCGAGATCACGCGCGAGAACCTGAAGCGGATGGCGTCGGTGACCGGGCGCATCGAGGGCCGCGATCTGGGCTCGACAGCGCGTGACGTCCAGGCGACGATGAACCAGCCCGGAATGCTGCCGCCGGGCGTCTATTACACGCTGGGCGGACTCTACAAGCAGCAGCAGGAGGCGTTCCGAGGACTGGCGCTGGTCTTCGTGGGGGCCGTGGCGCTGGTATTCCTGCTGTTGCTGTTCCTCTACGAGCGCTTCCAGATCGCGATCGCGATCATGCTGATTCCGCTGATGGCGATGTCCGCGGTGTTCATCGGCCTCTACGTCACTCACACCGAGCTCAATATCACTGCGATCATGGGCATGACGATGATCATCGGCATGGTGACCGAGATCGCGATCTTCTATTTCTCCGAATACCGCGAGATTGCCGGGGACATGGAGCACATCGACGCGCTGATCGCCGCCGGCAAGAACCGGATGCGGCCGATCGTCATGACGACGCTCGCCGCGATCCTGACCCTGCTGCCGCTGGCACTTGCGATCGGTCGCGGTTCGCAGATGCAGCAGCCGCTGGCCATCGCGATCATTTCGGGGTTGATCGTGGCGCTGCCGCTGGTGCTCCTCGTCATGCCGGTGCTGTTCAACCTGTTCACACGCGGGCGTTCGGAGCCCGGCGCTCCGGCGACGCCGGCAACGACCGAGTGACAGGCCATGAAAGCCCGGGGTGGCGGTGCCGTGACCCCGGGCAGCAGCCCCCGCCGGACCCGGCGGGGGCATTTCCTCGTCCAGGATCAGCGCAGGCGCGCGATCATGTTCTCCAGCGCCTTCTCACAGCCGGCCTTGTCGGGAGTCTTGGCGGCGAGCTTGTCGAGCGTGAAATCGAGCTGGTTGTCGATGGCTTTCCAGGTGTTGTAGCTCTTCTTCTTGTTCGAGTCCTCATGGTTGTCCCAGGTGGTTTCGAACTCCTTCATCCGCTTGTGGGCGCCGGCAAAGTCGCCTGCCTGGGCCATCTTCAGCGCGTCTTGGGCGATCGTTCGGTATTGCGACAAGTCGCCGAGCGGCGACACGGCGGCCGTGCCCGTCTGGGCCTGTGCGGGAACGAAGCGCCGGCGTACCGGCAAGTGCGACGCAGACAAGCGCCTGGGCGATCGGCTTGAACTTCAGGAAGCGCGGCATGGCAGGGGTCTCCGGGAAAGAGCGGAACGCGAAGCTCCGCGGTTGAGTGGAACGTTTTCCAACGTTGCAGGGCGTGTTCCGTTGACGCCACGGTGAACACGATCTCACCGGCATCGTCCGCCGATTCTACGCCGGGACCGTGGAATCCGGGAATCGCCTCGCAGGTGCCCGATACGCTGCGCGGAGAGTGCACGATTCTTCGTCCCGAGAACGTGTCAACCAGCTTCGCGAAAGCGCGCGAACTTGGCGACCTGACCGGTCTCGCGCTCGGCAAGCTGGTCGCGTTCCGGCCGCAGCGGCTGGCCATGCACGAGCTCCTGATCCGCGTGATGGCCGACCTGTCCGTTCCCGACGGGTCGAAGATCGAGGACCTGGGCATCAATTTCCGCGAGATCACGACGCGCATCCTGACGCGGAATATCGAAGCGCAGACGCGCGCGATCGCATCGGCCTACGACAACGCGAAGCTGCGGCTCGCGCATGCGGTGGAGCGGGAAATCGGACGGCTGCTCCCATTCCCGGGCGACGCGGCTCCGGTGCCCGCGGCGCGTCCCGCGACGACAGGATGGCGCGCATGGCTTCGGCGGCGCCGCGAGGCTGCGGCACCGCCCGAGTCCGACGTCGAAGCGCCGTCCCGACCTCGTCGACGAGTGGTCACGGCGGGCGCGCTCGGCGGACGAGCCTTTCGAGCGCGCCCTGTGCCGCGCGCTGTCGACGATCGTGACCGCCGTGCTGGTGCGCCACGGTCGCGCCTGGGGCGGTCGCGAGCTCATCGCAGCGCTCGTCGTGGACGTCGCATGCAATGATTTCGCCAGCGACGAAATCGGCCGCCTCGTCGACGACTGCGTTCAAGCTGCGGCACGCGACGACGGCTGCCTGGTGCTGCCACCGCAGGCGCGGCCGGTCGTCCTGAACACCAAGGGACCCTCGGCTTCCGGCAAGAGCACGCTGCGGCCGCTGCAGCGGATTCTTGCCGGCGACCTTGGCGTCAACTGGAGCGAGTTTGCGCTGATCAGCCCGGACATCTGGCGCA
This sequence comes from uncultured beta proteobacterium, assembly GCA_963701885.1. Lineage (GTDB taxonomy): Bacteria > Pseudomonadota > Gammaproteobacteria > Burkholderiales > Casimicrobiaceae > VBCG01. Next base: position 111,110 of record CAVPBR010000016.1, on the reverse strand, counting down.
AGCAACTGATCGACTACGGAAGCCTCGGCTCCGCCTTCCGCTACGGGGGCGCCTTTACCGGGGAGGAGCTGCACCTGATCGACCTGAAGCTCGACCGTTACATGGCGCGCAAGGCCCTGCAGGGAGACATGCCCCACCTGCTGATCGACCGCTTCCGCTTCGACAGCTTCGCCCCCGATTCGAACGAGGCCGGAAGCAATCTGCTAACGCGCTTCGGCCAGCTCGTCTACCTGTTCTTCATGATGGCGCCGCCGGAGATGCTGGTCGAGCGCGCCTGGAAGCGCGGGCTCGAGGTCGGCAGATACAAGGCCGTCGACGATACGCTGGCGCACGCGAGTCGAGGCCTACGCAGGGATGCCCGAGCTGTTCTTCACCTGGATCGAGCGCGCGGACAAGGATGTGCGCTTCGAATTCCTGGACAACAGCGTACCGAGCGGCGAGCGGCCCCTGACCGTCGCGTTCGGCGACAATCGCTCTATGAACGTCCTCGATGTCGGGGGCCTCCTCGACGTCGAGCGCTTCTGCAGGATCGACATCGACGCCGCGTCTCGCCGAGCGTCTCTACCTCGACCAGGCGCAGCTGGCGCCGGAGCAGAACGCGGGCTTCCTGCGCCAGTGCGTGCGGCGCTTCGGTGAAGTCAACTTTGCCGAGCCGCGATCGGGCTGCGTCTACCTCCGGCTCGCGTCGGGCATGCCGGTCTGGGCGAATCACGCGGCGCTCGAGCGGGCGACCCGGGATCCGGATACGCGCGCGGGTCTTTTCGCCGCCGTGCCATCGCTGCGCGACGCCGCTCTCACCGAGACGCCGGCGCCAGTCTTCCTCCGCGATCTCGGCGACGCCGGGCGGCGGGCGACGCTCGGCCGCTGGGGCAGCGGCGCTTGAGGCGCTAGCGGCCGCTACGTGCGCGCAGGTCGACGAGCGCGTGCACGACGTCGACGGTCGGCGTGGGGACCCCGGTGGCGCGGCCCAGCTCGCGGATCACGCCGACCAGTGCTTCGATTTCCATCGGACGCCCGCGCTCGAGATCCTGCAGCATCGACATCTTGTGCGGCCCGAGCGCCGCGGCGCCGTCCAGGCGGCGCGCAGCGTCGACCCGCAGCCGCAATCCAAGCCGGGTGCCGATCGCCTCGGCTTCGCGCATCATCGAGAGCAGGACCTCGCGCGTGCCGGGGTCCGATGCGACGGTGTCGACGGTCGCGCAAGTCAGCGCGCTCACCGGGTTGAGGCACAGGTTGCCCCATAGCTTGAGCCAGATCTCGTCGCGGATGTCGCTGCGAATCGGCGCCTCGAGCCCACCGGCTTCGAGCATCGCGGCAAGTCGCTCGATGCGCGGGGTCCTGCGACCGTCGGGTTCGCCGATCGGGAACTTGCTGCCGTGGTCGTGCCGGATGACGCCGGGCGCCACCAGCTCGGTCGCCGGGAGCACCACGCAACCGACGGCACGCTCCGATCGCAGCAGGCGGCGCTGCTTGCCCCCAGCGTCGATGCTCGGAGAGCGTCAGTCCCTCGAACGGAGTGCCCGGGACGTCGAAGTACCAGTAGGGCAGGCCGTTGATTGCGGTGACGATGGTCGTGTCGTCGCGCAACAGCGGCAGCATCGAATCGACGGCATCCGGGATCGAATGCGCCTTGAGCGCGATGATCACGTAGTCCTGGGGCCCCAGCTCCGACGCGTCGTCGGTGCAGGGGATTCGAGTGACGCGTTCCTCTGCGCCAACCACGAGCCGCAGGCCGTCGCGTCGCATCGCCTCGAGGTGCGCGCCGCGCGCGACGAGGCTGACGTCGACTCCCGCCTGCGCAAGCTGCGCGCCCAGGTAACCGCCGATCGCACCGGCGCCGAAGATGGCGACTTTCAGGCGGAGAACCTTTCGCGCAACACGTTTTTCTGCACCTTGCCCATGGCATTGCGCGGCAGCTCGACGACGACGTGTACGCGCTTGGGCAGCTTGAATTTCGCGATCTCGTCCTTCAGTGCCGCGATGATCGAAGCCTCGTCGACCGCGTCCCCGGGACGCGCGACCACGATCGCGGTCACCGCCTCGCCGAAATCGGGATCCGCAACGCCGATGACTGCGGACTCGGCGACGCCCGGGAGCCGGTCGATGCATTCCTCGATTTCCTTCGGATACACATTGAGACCGCCGCTGATGATCATGTCCTTGGAGCGCCCGGCAAGGCGCAGGTAGCCCCCGGCTTCGCCGTCCGCGACCCACTCGCCGATGTCGCCGGTGCGAAACCATCCGTCCGCCGTAAATTCCGTGCGCGTGGCATCGGGCATGTGCCAGTAACCGGCAAAGACATTGGTCCCCCTTGACCTCGACGTGGCCCAAAGTTCCCGCGGGCAGGCCCCGCCCGCACCGTCGACGACCCGGACCGCGATGCCGGGCAGCGGCCGGCCCACGGTGCCCGCGGCCCGCAGCCCTGCGAGGGGATTCGACGCGATCATTCCGGTCTCGGTCATGCCGTAGCGCTCGAGAATCGCGTGGCCGCTCCGTGCGCGAAACGCGTCGAAGGTCTCCGGCAGCAATCGGTGCCGAGCCGGACACGAACAGGCGGATATTGCGGCAGGCCTCGCGGGTGAAATCTGCTTCGGCCAGGAGCCGCGTGTAGTAAGTCGGCACACCCATCATGACGGTTGCCAAAGGCAGCGCATCGACGACTTCGCGCGCGTCGAAGCGCGGCAGCCACAACATCCTCGCGCCGGACAGCAGCGTGCAGTGCACGGCGACGAACAGTCCATGCACATGGTAGGCGGGAAGCGCGTGCAACAACACGTCGCCACGGGTGAACCCCCAGGCTTCGACCAGCGCGAGCGCGTTGGACGCGAGGTTGCGATGGGTAAGCATCGCGCCTTTCGACCTCCCGGTCGTCCCGGAGGTGTAGAGGATCGCGGCGAGCTCGTCCGGTCCCGACGTCACCGTCTCGAAGGACGCGGCCTCGCCCCGCGCGCGGTCGCCGATCTGGCCGCCGTTCGCGTCGAGGGTCAGCACCGTCGCCTCGCCCGCGAGCATTGCGACCGCGCCCAGGAATTCCGGCCGGCAAACGATGACGCGCGGCTTGGCGTCGGCGAAGAAATAGGCCAGCTCGGCCTTCTGATAGCCGGTGTTCAGCGGCAGATAGACGAGCCCGGCGCGAAGGCATGCGAGGTAGAGCGCGAGCACCTGCCAGTGCTTGTCGGCTTGCACCGCGACACGGTCGCCTCGCGCACAACCCGCTCGAACGAGCGCGTGGGCGATGCGTGCCGATTGGGCGAAAAGCTCGCCGTAGTGCACGATCGGACCTCCGGGAATGAGGATGCACGGCTGCTCCGGCCCGTCGGGCGCGTGGGATTCGATCAAAGCGTAGAGATTGGCGTTCATCGTCACGAAGCGACGGAAAGTCCGGGCAAGCTACGTCGTTTCGAGGCATTATTCCATAACGATGAAGAGTTTCTCCGACGTTTCGGGGAATTCGCAGCGCCGCCTCGCGGGCATCGCCCCGCACGAGCGCATCGCGGCACTTGCCGATCCCGGAAGCGTGCAATTTCTGGCACCCTCCGGACCCAGTCCGGATCTCGCGCGCTACGGCATCGCCGTGCATGACGATGACGGCGTGGCCACTGCGCGCATCCGTGTCGCGGGCGAACCGATGCTTGATCGCCGCGCAGGACGAGCGCTATCTCGCGGGAAGCGTCGGCGCGAGGCACGCGCAAGCGCTGCTTGCGCTCTTCGACCTCGCGCGCCGCGAGCATTCTGCCGCGGTGGTGCTGCTGATGGCTTCAGGAGGCGTACGCCTGCACGAGGCGAACGCGGCCGAGCTGGCGCTCTCGCGGGTACTGTCGACCCTGCTCGACGCTCGCCTCGAGGGCATTGGCGTGCTTGCGATCGGTGTGGGCCACGTCTTCGGCGGCGCTTCAGTGCTCGCGTGTGCCGCCGACCGGCTTGCGCTGCTACCGCAGGTGCGCATCGGCCTGTCCGGACCGAAGGTCCTCGAATCGGTCCACGGCAAATGGGAACTCGACGCCGACGACGCGCAGGAAGTCGATGCCGTGTTCGGCGCCATCGCGCGCAATCGCGCGGGCCAGGCCGATCTGCTCGCCGACGATGCCGACGCGGTGCGGGCCTGGCTTTCCCACGCGGCCGTTGAACGCAGATCCTGCGCGATGCCAGATCTACGCGATGCATACTCGACTTGCGGCGCGCATCGTGGGCGAGCCGACGCACATTCCCGCGTTCGAGGCTCTGCCGTGCTTCGATGGCGCAACGCCAGTCGACCGCGATGCGCGGCTTTGGCGCAGGCCCGAGTGCTGGCTCACGCCGCCGAATCCGGGAGCCACGCTCGGGCCTGCCGACGTCCATGCGCAGGACAGTGCATTGCTGCTGCACGTTGCCGCCCCGCCGGCCGCAACTCCCCGACACGATCGTGCTGGTCGAAGATTCGGCCGGCCACACGGTTTCGCGCGCGGCCGAGATGCGCTTCGTCTCGCAGTTCCTCGCCCATCATGCCGCGGTGCTCGCGCTGCTCCGCGCGCAGCGCAAGCGCCTTGTCGGACTGCTCGCGGGAGTGGGGCACAGCGCAGCATTTTTCGCCAACGCGCTGCAGGCGCCGGTGCTTTACGCGCTCGCCGACGCGCGGGTGGTGGCGATGGCGCCGGAGGCGATTGCGCGCGTGACCGGGCTCGATGCGTCACGCCTGATCGAGGATGATCCGCTGCTCGGCCATCCGGTGCGCCACTTTGCCGCGCAGGGCGGCATTACGCGGATCATCAGCGGCGCAACGCTGCCGGCCATGGGGCTATAGTCCGACGGCCGGTCAACAAACGACCGCAACAATACAGGCGCCCGGATCAGTCGCGGTCGTCGTCGATGCCTGCGGTTGCCCGCAGCAGCCGGTCGCGCACTGCCGTCCAGTCACGCGCTTCGGGGATGTTCTCGATCAGGATCGCGTCGGCACCGGCGGCATCGAGTGCGCGCAGGTTTGCGTAGAGCTCGCGCGCGTAGCCGGCGGGATCGCGCGGCGCTCGGATCCACAGGCCGTCGAACGCCTCCGGAACCGCGACTTCGCGCGTCAACACCGCCATGCTCTCGTCGCGGTCGCCGAGTTGCACCAGCTCCGCGCGAAGCTGCTCCTTCGATACCAGCGTCGCAGGCGTGCGGGGCGCATAGTGCGACGCGAGCGACCCCGGCGCGCGCGGCGCGGCTGCATGGCCGGTGACCGGCATGCGGCCGAGCACCGCGGCGATTGCATCCGCGCCGATACCGCCCGGGCGCAGCAGTAACGGCGTCTCGGAGTCGAACGCGACGATCGTGCTCTCGATGCCCACCGCGCAGGGTCCGCCGTCGAGGATCATCGCGATCGCAGGTCCAAGGTCGTCGGCGACGTGCTGCGCCGTGGTCGGAGAGACGTGGCCGTAGCGGTTTGCCGAAGGCGCAGCGATGCCACCCCCGAAAGCTTCGAGCAGCGCCCGCGCGACCGGGTGCGAAGGCGCGCGCAAGCCCACGCTTGCCTGGTTTCCTGTGACTGCGTCCGGGACCTGTGTGGCGCGCGGGACGATCAAGGTCAGGGGGCCCGGCCAGAATGCCTGGGCGAGCTTGCGCGCGCCTTCGGGCATAGCCTGCGCCCACGCGGCCGCCTGCGCGAGATCGCGGACATGAACGATCACCGGGTGGTCGGCGGGGCGTCCCTTGGCTTCGAACAGCGCCCGCACCGCGCGCGAATTCATCGCGTCGGCGCCGAGGCCATAGACGGTCTCGGTGGGAAACGCGACGAGGCCACCGTCGCGCAGGATTCGTGCAGCTTCCGCGATCGCCGCCGGATCCGGGGCGCGAATGGTCGCGCTCACCGGCCGCGCCAACCGCAGTCTTGCGCAGGCGCATTCAATGCGCGCACCGGGGCGGGCAACGAGGCTCTGCTAGAATCGCTCGGTTTGCATGCGGCGTCATCCCGACCGCGGCACGCAGGATCGGCAACAGCGGGAGCGGCAATGAGCGATTTTCTTTTCACGTCGGAATCGGTGTCGGAAGGCCATCCGGACAAGGTCGCGGACCAGATTTCCGATGCGGTGCTCGACGCGATTCTAGAGCAAGACCCGACCGGACGCGTTGCGGCCGAGACGCTGGTGTCGACCGGCCTGGTCGTGATGGCCGGGGAGATCACCACCCACGCCAACGTCGACTACGGTCGCGTCGCGCGCGAGACCATCCGCGGGATCGGCTACAACGATCCCGCGCTGCGCTTCGATGCCGACGGCTGCTCGGTCATGGTGTGCTACGGCAAGCAGTCGCCCGACATCAAGCAAGGCGTCGACCGTGCCTCCGACGATTACCTGAACCAGGGCGCGGGCGACCAGGGCCTGATGTTCGGCTATGCCTGCGACGAGACGCCGACCCTGATGCCTTTCCCGATCTATTACGCGCATCGCGTGGTGCAGCGCCAGAGCGAGCTGCGTCGCGACGGCCGCCTGCCCTGGCTGCGTCCGGATGCGAAGTCGCAGGTGACGGTGCGCTACGTCGACGGCAAGCCGAAGAGCGTCGACACCGTCGTCTTGTCGACCCAGCACCATCCGAGCATGAACGAGCGGCAGAAGGAGCTCGCAGAGGCGGTGGTGGAGGAAATCGTGAAGCCGGTATTCCCAAAGGATATGTTGGCCGGCGCGCGCTTCCTGGTAAATCCCACCGGGCGCTTCGAGATCGGCGGCCCGCACGGCGATGCCGGCGTCACCGGGCGCAAGATCATTGTCGACACCTACGGCGGCGCAGCGCCACACGGCGGCGGCGCATTCTCGGGCAAGGACCCGTCCAAGGTCGACCGCTCTGCCGCGTACGCCGCGCGCTACGTCGCGAAGAACATCGTCGCCGCGGGCATCGCGCGCCAATGCCAGGTCCAGCTCTCGTATGCGATCGGCGTCGCAAAGCCCATCAACGTGACCGTCTACACCGAAGGCACCGGCTGTATGCCCGATGCGCGGATTGCCGAACTCGTCCAGGCGAACTTCGATCTGCGGCCCAGGGGCATCATCCGCATGCTCGATCTGCTGCGGCCGATCTATCGCAAGACCGCCGCGTACGGCCACTTCGGCCGCGACGAACCCGAGTTCACCTGGGAATCGACCGACAGGGCCGCCGCATTGCGCGAAGCCGCCGGGCTGCGCGCGGCCGTCGCCGCGGACTGAGACATGGCAGCGCCCTGCCGTATGCCGGCGACCGAACCGCGCGAGTGCGCGATTCCCGGATCCCGGCGAACAGCCCTATTCCTTCGGCTCGCCCTGCGTCCCGCTGGACGTCGAATCCTTCCTCATGGTGTCGTCGGGCTTGTTCGCCGCACTATCGGCACCTGCCGGTGGCGTAGCGGGAGTCGCGGACTGCGGCTCGCTACTGCTGTTGGGTAGGGCCGGCGCGGGCGGCGTGCCGGACTGCGACGGTGTACCTATCGGCGGACTGGGTGTGCTGGGCGTCTCGGGCGGCGTCGGTGTCTTGCTGCACGCGACGAGTGCTGCACAGGCAGCGATGAGCATTGCGTATGACAGCTTCATGGCATCAGCCCTCATTGCGGAATCGGCTTCAATGCCGACCGCGACCAGTCTACGAATCGACGCAGCCGTTGCCCATAGGACGCAGGCGCAAGATGGTGTAGGACGCGTGCTCGCCGTGCGTGCAGCGATTCCCGAACCCGGCCGGAACGCGGCGCCCTTCGGCGCCATCCAGGTCGGCATGTTGCGCGAGCTCGTAGCCCACGGTGTTCGGCCTGATCGGGTCGTCGGCTCGTCGGTGGGGGCGCTGAACGGCGCTCATTTCGCGGCCGATCCAACCATGGCGAGCGTGATGCGGCTGGAAGACATCTGGCGCGGGTTGCGGCGCCAGGACAGCTTCCCGGTGAAGCTGCGCCGTCTCGCAGGCCTGTTCTTCGGATCGGCCGCACGGGTCGATTCAGGTGGCTGATCGACGGCGCGATCGCCAGCAACACGCCGATCATGACTGCGGTCAAACTGGGCGCAAGCCGGCTCATCGTGCTTCCCACGGGATTCGACTGCTCACTCAAGGCGCCGCCCGCGACGGCCATCGCCACCGCGCGGGATCGCGTGACTCAGCCGCCCAGGAACAGGCGGCCGACCTCGGGGTCGGCCAGGAGGTCGCGGCCGCGACCGGCGAGCGCGATCCGGCCGGCGACGAGGACATAGCCGAGATCGGCGAACTCGAGGCCCTTCTTCGCGTTCTGCTCGACCATGATCATGGTCTTGCCGTCGCGCCGCTGCAGGTCGGAGAGGATCTCGAACACCATGTCGATGTAGCGCGGCTCGAGGCCGATCGATGGCTCGTCGACCAGCAGCACCGCGGGGTCCATGATCAGCGCGCGCGAGATCTCGAGCAGCCGGCGCTCGCCGCCCGACAGCACGCCGGCCCGCTGCCGTCGCCGTTCGCCGAGGCGTGGATAGCGCTCGAACACGCGCTCGGCCGCGCGCCGCGCTTCGCGCCGCGGCTCGAGCAGGTAGCCGCCCAGCCACAGGTTCTCCTCGACGCTCATGTCGGGAAACACCGAGTTGTCCTGCAGGATGTAGGCGACGCGTGCCTCCGCCAGCTTGCGATGCGGGGACAGCGCGGTCACGTCGCGGCCATCGACCCGGATCGTCCCGGACATGACGCGTGCGAATCCGTAGATCGAGTGCAGCACGGTCGACTTGCCGGCGCCGTTGGGCCCGATGAGGCAGAGCGACTGTCCGCGCCCGACGCGAAGGTCGACGCCGTGCAGAATCTGCATCCTGCCGTAGCCCGCGACCAGACCGTCGATTGCCACCAGCGGTTCGACGCCGCACAGCGCCTCGAGCGCGGCGGCGTCGGGGCCGTCGCCGGCGAGCTCGCCCGCGGCGCGCTCGATCTCGTCGACCGACAGCACGGCATCGGTGGCGCCTTCGCCATAGCCGCTGATGCGTTCTGCGCGGTCGGGAGGCGGGGCCATCAGCGGCCGCCGAGGTAGGCGTCGATCACGCGCGAATCGCCGCGGACTTCGTCGGGGGCGCCCTGCGCCAGCAATTCGCCATGGGCAAGGCAGTAGATGCGTCCGGCGAGATTCATGATCACGCGCATGTTGTGCTCGATCACCAGCAGCGTGACGCCAAGCTCGGCGTTGGCGCGCTTCAGGCGATCGACCAGGCCGTTGATCAGCACCGGGTTGATGCCCGCCGTCGGCTCGTCGAGCAGCAGCAGTCGCGGCTCGCTCATCAGCGCCATCGCGAACTCGAGGAGCTTCTGCTGGCCGAACGACAACTGGCCGGCCGGCAGCAGCCGCTTCGCGTGGAGCCCGACGAAATCGAGCAGCGCCAGCGCGCGCTCGATGACCTCGGTGCTCGATGCGCGCAGCATCGAGTACAACGTCTCGTCGGCGTGCGGCGTGCTGATCTGCATGTTGCTGCACGCAGTCCATCTCCCGGTAGACGTGCGTTTGCTGGAACGTGCGGACCAGGCCGAGGCGGGCGATCTTCGGCACGCGCAGTCGCGAGATCTCGCGTCCGTCGAAGCGGATCGAACCGCTGTCGATCGGATGCTGGCCGGCGATCGAATTGAACAGCGTGGTCTTGCCCGAGCCGTTGGGACCGATCAGCCCGACGATCGAGCCCTGCGGCACCTCGAGCGTGATGTCGCGGTTGGCGACGATGCCGCCGAAGCGCTTGCACACGCCGCGCACCTCGAGCAAGGCGGTCACGGCGCGCCCTTGCCGAGCGTGGACACGGGCGCCCCGCGCGCCTCGGCGACGGAGGATCGGCGTGCGACCCAGCCGAGGATGCCGGTGGGGAAGAACACCACGATCACGACGATCAGCAGTCCCATGGCGACGCGCTGCCAGCCGAGCAGGTAGGTCCAGAACAGCTCCTGCGTAACGTGGAACACGGTGGCGCCGAGCACCGGCCCCCACAGCGTGCCCTTGCCGCCCAGCATCGCCATCAGCACCATCCACACGCCGAAGGTCGCGCCGGCGAAAGCGAGGTCGCGCGGATCGATGAAACCGACGAGGTTGCCGACCGGGCCGCCCGCGGCACCGAGGAACAGCGCGCACAGACACCACGCGAAGACCTTGTAGCGCGTCGTGTACAGCCCCATCGCCTCGGCCTTGTCCTCGTCGTCGCGGATCGCGTTGATCGCCAGTCCGAGCCGCGTGCGGTAGAGCCAGCGCATGCACGAGGAAGGCGAGCGCGGCGAGGACGAACAGCAGGTAATAGAAGAACTTCGAGCGATTTCCGATCGCCCCGGGGAAGAGCGGCGGGCGCCATTCCCGACGCCGCGCCGACATACTCCCAGGCGGAGGCCACGTCGGCCGCGACGATCGACAGCCCGAGCGTCGCGATCGCGAAATAATGGCCGCGAATGCCGAGGATCGCCGGCCCCAGCACCAACGCGGCCAGCGCAGCGGCTGAGCGCGCCCGCTCCGATGCCCACGAACAGCGCCGGATAGTAGGCGAGCCCCGAGTCGCGCTGCACCAGCGCGCAGGCGTAAACCCCCATCCCGAAGAAGAAGATGTTGCCGAACGAGTTGTAGCCCATCTGCCCGCCGTTGATATCCCAGGTCACGGCGAACAGGATCATCAGCCACAGGAATGCGAGCTGGGTGGTGATCGACGGCACGATCCACGGCGCCACGGCGCCGGCGGCACCGATGACGATCATTCCCACCCGCTCGCGGGCGCGGGGTGTCATTTGAGGTATCGGCGCTGGCGGGCGAGCAGCAGGTTGCGGCCGATCAGGATGACGATCAGCAGCAGGAACACGAAGGCCGTCTGGTATTCGGCGCCGAGCAGGAAGCCTGCGGCCTCCTCGACCACGCCGAGTCCGGCGCCCGCGACGATCACCCCGGCAGGTTGCCGAGACCCGCCACGATGACGATCATGAACGAGCGCAGCGTGTAGGTGAGGCCGAGGTAGGGCTGGATGAACCAGGTCATCGCGACCAGCCCCCCGGCGGCGCCGCAGATCGCGGCATTGAGCGCGAAGGTGGTGGCGTAGACGCGATCGGTGTCGATGCCGAGGACGCGCGCGGCGCGGGCGTTCTGGGCGGTCGCGCGGATCGCCTGACCCAGGCGCGTGTCGCCGCAGGAACACGACCAGCGCCACGCCGACCGCGACAGCGGCGACGAATCCCGCGAGCTTGATCTCGGGGATGGTCACCATGCCGCCCGCCAGGAACAGGCTCGGCAGGCCGGACGAAACCGTTCGGATGTCGGCGCTGAAAAGCTGGTTGGCGAGCTGCTGCAGCAGGATGCTGATGCCGAAGGTCGCCAGGATCGACATGAACATGTCGCGATCGACGATCCGCCGGATCACCACGCGGTACAGCAGGTCACCGACGCCGTACATCACCATCGCAGCGATCGGGATGCCGAACAGCGGGTGCACGCCGGCGCGGTCGAGATAGAACACGACATATCCGCCCAGCATCACGAACTCGCCCTGGGCGATGTTGATGATGTTCATGACGCCCCAGACCAGCGCCATGCCGTAGGCGACCAGCGCGAAGATCGCGCCGACCAGGATGCCGCTCACGACGAGCTGCACCACCAGGATCGGCGCGTCGAGCAGGACGTCGAGGTTCGACATCGCGGCGGTGGCCCGGCGCCCTGCGCGGCGCCGGGCGCGCGTCAGCGGGAAGCGGCTAGCGCTTGTCCCACGGCGGCGCCGGGAAGATTGGCTTGCCCGTCGCCCACTTGGCCGGCGCCACCACCACATATTTCTGGTTCTGCACCTGGTACATCACCATCGACTTGGCGATGTTCTTGCCGGTGGCGTCGAACTTGACCGGGCCGTAGAACGTCATCAGGTCGGTCGTGGCGAGCGCGTCGCGGACCTTGGCGGGGTCGAGCGTATCCGCGCGCGCGATTGCATCGGCGAATACTTCGACCGAAGCTGACGATTCGGCGGCCTGGTACGGAGGGTCGTAGTTGTAGGTTTGCTTGAACAGCGCCGCGTACTTGGCCGGATCGCCGAACCATGGGTCAGTGTAGGTCATCCGCTGAATCCCACTGCGAGCCGCAGAAGGCGTAGTTCGCGTCCTTGCCGAACTTCTCGATGATCTGGGCCGAATCGCAGTGCGTGAGCGCGAGCATCGGCACGTAGACCCTCTCCGCCGCGACCTGGCGCACGCCAAGCACTGCGCCTTTCTCGTGCCCCGAGATGAAGAGCCCATCCGGCTTGAGCGCCTTGACCTTGGTCAGCGTCGCGCTCATGTCGTTGAGGTCGGCAGGCAGCTTGTCGTCGATCACCACCTTCATGCCGTATTTCTTCGCGTCCTCCTCGACGCCGTCGCGCACGTCCTGCGAGAAGTCGTCGTTCTCGATCGCGATCGCGATTCTCAGCGACTTGGGATCGTGGCCCTCACGCTTGGCTTCGTCGGCGAGGATGGTCACGGCCGAGCGGAGGTAGTAATCCGACGTGTTCAGCACGGCAAACAGGTACTTGTAGCCCTGCGTGAACAGGGCGCGGTCGGCGCCGTTGCCTTCGACCATCGGGATTGCGTATTTCTCGGTGATCGGCGCGATTGCCTTGGTGAGCGCCGAGCTGTAGGGCCCGAGCACGAAGTTGACGTGATCCTGGCTGATCAGGCGCTCGACGAGCTGCGCACCGCGCGCCGAGGTTGACTCGTCGTCGTAATAGACGACCTTGAGCTGGTAGGGCTTGCCTCCGATCTTGATTCCGCCGTGGTCGTTGATGACCTTGACCGCCAGGTCGTAGCCGTCCTGGGTGTTCTTGCCGTTGGTCGAATACTTGCCGGTCAGCGACACCGCCGCGCCGAGCACGATCGTATCTTCGGCGACGGCCGGTTGGGCGAACATGGCCGCGCCGAGCGCGAGCGCCGCGCAGGCAGTGGTGAGCCTCTTCAGGTTGCGATACATCGGTTCCTCCTGTTAGACGAGCCGGCCCTTCCGGGTGAGCTCGAATTCTGCCACGGCGGCCGAACGGGCGCCGCACCGCGCAGGCTCGCCGGTATAATCAAATGTTTTCCGCGGTGGAACGCTGCGGACCCCGATCGACTGGAGACTCCCGATGGCCGAACGCAGCCGTACCCGCCGCAACACGCTCGAGCGTCGTTGCCTGCCCAAGACCTTCAAGCGCATGTTCGTCGGCGCCCCGAAGGGCATTTTCAAGATGCTGGAGAAGATCAAGAAGGCGTGACGCGCCGCACGAGCGCAGCGCCGTCCGGGGCCGCCGTCGCGGCCCTGGTCGTTTGGTGCGCACGCGGGTAGCGGCCCAATGCCTTTCGCCTACTACGCCCGCCTGTCAGCGGCGCGCAAGCGCATCTACCGCGCGAGCGACGCGATCGACACGCTGGGGCTGCCCCCCGGAATCGCCCCGGCGGCGCAGGTTGCAGCGATTCGCACTGCGCTTGCCGCGGGTGATCGCGGAACACTGCACCATGCCTGCCAGGACCTGGCCAACGCGCTGACCCGCGGCTATCGCATTGCGCCGCTTGCGATCCGCGTGCTCGCTCGGCGGCCGGCGGACGGTGACGGCGAGCTGCACGGACTCTACGAGCCCGAAGAGGGCGGGACCCCAGCGAAGATCAGCGTCTGGATGCGCACCGCGCAGCGCGAGCAGGTAGTTGCCTTCAGGACCTTCGTGCGCACGCTGTGCCACGAGATCTGCCATCACCTCGACTACGAGCTGTTCGCGCTCGCAGAGACATTCCATACCGACGGCTTCTACAAGCGCGAATCGAGCCTCGCCAATGCGCTGCTGGCGCAGGACGTGCCGTTGGCCGACCGGAGCAGCGGACCTTGACGGATGAGCGCGAAGGGGACGGGCGCGACGGCGACGGGCGCGAGGGCAACTCGCTGTGGCTGCCACTCGCGCTCCTATGGCTGTCGGGCATCGCGCTGCGGCTGACCATACTCGCGGTGCCCCCGGTGATCCCGGCGATCCGCAGCGAATTCCATCTGAACGCGACCGAGGTCGGCCTGCTCGGAAGCATCGCGCCGGCGCTCTTCGCCGGTGCCGCAATGGGCGGCGCGCTGCTGGTGGCACGGATCGGGATTCGCGCCGCGCTGGTCGGCGGACTCGTGATCGTCGCTGCCGGGACTGCGCTGCGGGGTCTGGCCGTCAGCTTTTCGTGGCTGGTCGCCGCCAGCATCGTCATGGCGGCGGGCGTCGCAATCATGCAGCCGGTGATGCCGACCACGGTGCGTCACTGGATGCCCTCCGCGCACATCGGCCTCGGCACCGCGACCTATACCAACGGGCTCCTGGTCGGCGAAGTGATTCCGGTGCTGTTGATGCTGCCGGTCGTGGTGCCGATGGTGGGCGGAAGCTGGCGCGGCGCGCTTGCGATCTGGGCAATCCCGGTGGCACTGACCGCCATCTTCGTCCACTTGCGCGCACCCCGCTTTGCCGATCCCTTCGCCGAACTGAGACGGGCCCCGCGCCGGTGGCTGCCGGATTGGAGCAGCGGCATTGTGTGGCGGCTGGGGCTGCTGTTCTGCTGTATCAATGCCATCTATTTCGGCGTCAATGCTTTCATCCCGATCTACCTCGCCGACCAGGGCCGGCCCGACCTGATCAGCGCAACGCTGACGTCGCTCAACTTCGGACAGATCCCTGCGTCATTGCTGCTGCTCACAGTGGCGCGCAGGCTCGAGCGGCGCGCGTGGACTTACGTCGCCTCGGGGTTGGTGTCGCTCGTCGCGATCGCGGGACTGGTGTTCGCGGTCGGCCCCGCGACGCCACTGTGGGCTGGGCTTCTAGGTTTCTCCGATGCCGCTGCGCTGATCCTCGGCCTCACGCTGCCACCGCTGTTGTGCGCTCCCAACGATGTCGCCCGCACCTCGGCCGGCGTGTTCACCTTGAGCTACGGAGGTGCGGTCGGCATCGCGCTCGTCAGCGGGGCCCTGTGGGACGCGACCGGGCTCGCGTGGCTTACGTTTGCGCCGATGGCCGTCTGCGCGCTGGCGCTCGCCGCAGTGACTTTCATGCTGCGGCGAACGGCGCGAACTGCGCTGATCGGCGGTCCTGCGGTATAATCAACATCCCTCGTCGCCCCGAGGAGCGTTGCGACCCCGGCACTGGCCGGGCCAGGCTCGGGGTGGGGCAGCGATGCCCCTTGCAACCGCGCTCGTTGAACCGCGACCTGTCTGCGGCCAACGGGCGGTCTTCCGGCCCCTTCCCCGCATCCAGGCGCCCGTTGCCAACGGAGTGACCGATGAATGCACCGAACGAATCCGGGTCCTTCAGCGATTTCCGCGTCGCCGATCTCGCACTGGCTGAGTGGGGGCGCAAGGAGATCGCAATCGCCGAGACCGAGATGCCTGGGCTGATGGCGATCCGCGAGGAGTTTGCCGCGACCCGGCCGCTCTCCGGTGCGCGCATCGCCGGCAGCTTGCACATGACGATTCAGACCGCGGTGTTGATCGAGACCCTGCAGGCGCTGGGCGCCGAGCTGCGCTGGGCGTCGTGCAACATCTATTCGACCCAGGACCACGCTGCGGCGGCGATCGCTGTCCGCGGCACGCCGGTGTTCGCCTACAAGGGCGAGACGCTGAAGGAGTACTGGGACTTCACCCACCGCATCTTCGAGTGGGGCGGGTCGCAGGGGCCCAACATGATCCTCGACGACGGTGGCGACGCGACGCTGCTCGTGCATCTCGGCGCGCAGGCGGAGAAGGATCGCTCGGTGATCTCGAAGCCGGGCAACGAGGAGGAGTTCGCGCTGTTCGCGGCCATCGCCGAGCGACTCGCGCGGAGCCCGGCGTTCTACTCGGGCCTCAAGTTCGGCATCAAGGGCGTCACCGAGGAAACGACGACGGGCGTCAAGCGGCTCTACCAGATGCACCGGGAAGGCCGGCTCGGCTTTCCCGGCGATCAACGTCAACGACTCGGTCACCAAGAGCAAATTCGACAACCTCTATGGTTGCCGCGAATCGCTGGTCGACGGCATCAAGCGCGCAACCGACGTGATGATCGCGGGCAAGATCGCGGTCGTGAACGGCTACGGTGACGTCGGCAAGGGTTCAGCCCAGGCGCTGCGCGCGCTATCGGCGCAGGTGTGGATCACCGAGATCGACCCGATCTGCGCGCTGCAGGCCGCGATGGAAGGCTATCGCGTGGTGACGATGGACGATGCTTGCGACAAGGCCGACATCTTCGTCACCGCGACCGGCAATGTCGATGTCATCACGCATGCGCACATGCTGCGGATGAAGAACAATGCGATCGTGTGCAACATCGGCCACTTCGACAACGAGATCGACGTCGCGGCGCTCAAAGGCTACCGCTGGGAGAACATCAAGCCCCAGGTCGACCACATCATCTTTCCCGACGGCAAGCGGATCATCCTGCTCGCCGAGGGGCGGCTGGTGAACCTCGGTTGCGCCACCGGGCACCCGTCGTACGTGATGAGCTCGTCGTTCACCAACCAGGTGATGGCGCAGATCGAGCTGTGGACTGACTCGGTGCAAAGGACGAACCGGTATCCGGTCGGTGTCCATGTGCTGCCGAAGCACCTGGACGAGAAAGTCGCGCGGCTCCAATTGTCGAAGCTCGGCGTGAAGCTGACCAGGCTGTCCGACCGGCAGGCGCGATACATCGGCGTCGACCTCGGGCGGACCCTACAAGCCCGACGCCTACAGGTATTGATCGGCGTTCTTCGGCGCCCGATGGCCCGCTTGGCGGGAAGAGGGCTTGCGTGAGAGGCGCAATCATGCGCATTGCAGTGATGGGGACAGGTGGGGTTGGCGGCTACTTCGGCGCGAAGCTTGCGGCCGCGGGCAATGATGTCGTGTTCGTCGCGCGCGGTGCGCAGCTCGCCGCACTTCGAGCACGAGGCCTGTCCGTCGAAAGCGCAGGCGGCGACATCGTGCTGGATCGCGTCGACGCGACCGACGATCCCGCGACGATCGGACCGGTCGACGCGGTGATGTTCTGCGTCAAGCTGTGGGACGTCGAGGCCGCGGCGCGACAGATTGCGCCGCTGGTCGATCGGGGTGGTGTCGTGATCCCGTTCCAGAACGGCATCGACGCACCGGCGATCCTCGCACGGTCGCTTGGCGAGAGTCGCGTGATCGGTGGCGTGGCCTACATCGCGGCGTCGATCGGCGCCCCGGGCGTCATCGTCCACGTGGGATCGATGGCGCGACTTCGCATCGGCGCATTCGAGGGTGGCCCGGTCGACCGCGCGCGCGCCTTCGTCGAGATGGCGAAGTTGGCGGGAATCGACGCCGAGTTGTCGGCCGACATCCGGCGCGCGCTGTGGGAGAAATTCGCGTTCCTCGCTGCGCTTTCCGGCGTCACCAGCATTGCCCGGTCTCCGGTCGGATTCGTGCGCTCCGATCCCGATTTGCGGAGGACCTTCGAGGCTTCGATGCGAGAAGTGCACGCGATCGCGCGGGTGCAGGGCGTCGAGCTGGGCGACGGCTATGTCGACGGGCAGATGCGCGTCCTCGATGCCTTGCCGGCGGAGATGCGTACGTCGATGCAGATCGACCTCGAGGGGGGCCATCGCCTCGAGGCGCCATGGCTCTGCGGGCGCGTCGCCGAGCTCGCAGCGCAAGCGGGACGCGCGACTCCGGTCAACGCAACCCTCTACGCCGGGCTCAAGCCGTACCTGATGGGAAGGCCGCGTTGACGCGGGAATTTCCATTTCGCCACCGACTTCGAACTGTTGTCCCCCCACCGCGACCCGAGGTCCTGCATGCGACTCCTCCTTACCTGGATACTCAACGCACTGGCACTGCTCGCGCTGCCCTGGCTCTTCAGGTCGATCCACGTCGATGGGTTCATGACTGCGCTCGTCGCCGCGCTCGTGCTGGGTCTCGTCAACACGCTGATCCGGCCGATCCTCATCCTGCTGACACTGCCGGCCACGCTGTTCACCCTGGGCTTGTTCATCTTCGTGATCAACGGCCTCCTGTTCTGGTTCGTCGGCTCGTTCGTCCATGGCTTCCGTGTCGACGGTTTCTGGGCAGCGGTGTTCGGCGCGATTGTCTACAGCGTGATCTCGTGGGCGCTTGCGTCGCTGTTTCGGCCGAAGCCGGCGTGACGGTCTTGCGGGCACATGAATTTCTCGCGGGAACGAAGCCCACAGCGCCGTGCTCAGGCAGAATGGGAGTGGCTCCATGATGCAGCCGATGGTTCCGTTCTGGAGGCGCGCCATGCCAGTCAGCTTTTCGATCAAACGTGTTCCGGACGCGATCGCCGCACGGCTTCGCGCGAGCCGCGGGCCATCTTCGCGCGCCGATCGCGACCTTCGATGCACGTCTGGCGGCTGCGGCGAAGGCGTACTTCGCGCAGTTGGGTGAAGCGGAATGAAGACGCCAGGCGAGTCGCTCTACAGCCTCGAGTTCTTCCCGCCGCGCACCCCTGAAGGCGTCGCGAAGCTCCGCACGGCGCGGGCCGAGCTTGCGCGGCTCAAGCCTGCGTTCTGTTCCGTCACCTTTGGCGCCGGGGGGTCGACTCGCGAGGGCACGCTCGCGACGGTGCTCGAGATCCGCGACCAGGGCGTGAACGGCACACCGCACCTGTCATGCATCGGCTCGACGCGCGAGGGAATCCGCGAGGTCCTCGCCACCTACCGGTCGCACGGCATCCGGCACGTGATCGCGCTGCGCGGCGATCTTCCGTCGGGTAGTGCGGACGCGGGGGAGTTCCGCTATGCGAGCGAGCTCGTGCAGTTCATCCGCGACGAGACCGGTGACTGGTTCCACATCGATGTCGCTGCGTATCCCGAATACCACCCGCAGGCGCGCAGCCCGCACGATGATCTCGCGAGCTTCGAGCGGAAGATAGCCGCAGGCGCGAACTCGGCGATCACCCAGTATTTCTTCAATCCCGACGGCTACTGGAGCTTCGTCGACGTCTGTGCTGCGCGTGGCATCGCCGTGCCGATCGTGCCGGGGATCATGCCGATATCGAGCTTCACCAAGCTTGCGCGCTTCTCTGATGCCTGCGGTGCCGAAATCCCGCGCTGGATCCGGCGCCAGTCTTGAAGGCTACGGCGATGACACTGTTTCGATTCGCGCTTTCGGCCTCGACGTCGTGACGCAGATGTGTGCGACGCTGTTGCAACGGGGCGCCCCAGGGCTCCACTTCTACACGCTGAACCAGGCGGTTCTGACAGCGACGATCTGGCGCAGGCTCGGCCTGCCACCTGCGTAAAACGTAAAACAGGGACGGACCACGTTTTCCAGACACGTGCGTCGTTACGCCCGGGCACCTGGAAAACGTGGTCCGTCCCTGTTTTATGCGGTTTAGCCAGACGACCAGGCAGTGAGCTCGAGCACGGTGTGCTGCGTACGCACGACGCTGTTGCTGTCGCTCTCGCCGCCTTTTTCGAGATACTGTGCGTCCCGCTCGATGCGCACGGGTGCGCCGACGGCGGGGGCGTACCAGACGACGTAGTTGCACTCGGTCGAATGACGCCAGAAGGTCTCGTCGTCCAGACGCATCAGGACGCGCAGCTTGATCGCGTCGAACGTGCCGGCCGGAGTCTCAACCTTCTCCCAGCCGGAGACGCGCACGTAGTGATTGATGCTGCCGTCGTGGTGCGCCGTCTCGTCGTTGCTGTCGACCCACTGATTCCATGCCTGCCCCGGCGCGAGTGGAAAGCGGTAGCGCTCGAGCGGCGGCGTGAAGTGCCGTGTTTCGCTGCCGGTCAGCGTTCCCGTCTTCACCATCCCCGGCGCGGACCACTGCTCCGTACGCTCGCCACTGGAGATCGCCGCCGTAGCTCACCCGCAGCGTGATGCCGCCGGCGTCGATCGAAGCGATCTCCTGCGTCTCGTTCCAGTTCTGTCCGACGCGGAATCCTTCGCGTCCCCGATACACCCAGCGCTCGCCGGCGTGGTAAACCGGCGCGGCGGCGACGGGACCGCGCAGATCGCCGGAGGACGCGCAACCCGCGGCGAGCAGCGCCGGAAGCAAGGCGAAAACGACGCGAATGCCGGCGTCCGCCAGCGCGATGAATGGGCCGAGCGGACTTCCCCGGCCCGGGCGCTTGAGGAGGTTCATGCGGATGCGATTGTCGTGACGATCAAGCAGCAAACAGTGCGACGTCAGCCGCTATTCCGCCCGAAACTCGCAGGAGTGCGTCCGCAGCGACGGGGAACATCGCGTGCGGGGTTCCGCCCGCCGCATAGACGACTTCGTGGCGCAGCAGATCCCGGTCGACCAGCGGCGCAAGGGGCCTCGGGTGGCCGAGCGGTGGAATCCCGCCGATCGCGTATCCGGTCGCTTCCCTGACGAATGCCGCGTCGGCCTTGCCGATCGGCTCGCCGACGAGCTTCGCGACCTTCGCCTCGTCGACGCGGTTCGTCCCGCTCGCGATCACCAGGACGGCGCGGCCCGAGGCGGCGCGAAAGACCAGCGACTTGGCGATCTGGGCCACCTTGCAGCCCAGGACTTCCGCGGCCTGCGCCGACGTGCGTGCCGGGGAGTCGTATTCGACGATCGTCGTCGCGATCCCCGCCGCATCGAGCGCATCCTGGACGCGCTGCGCGCTCGGGGAGAGGATCCTGGCCGAATCCACAGGCGCCGCGCTAATCCAGCGCGTCGGTGATTGCGCCCCTGCTCGCGGTCGACACGAGGCGCATGTACTTCGCGAGCAATCCGCGCGTGTAGCGGGGCGGCGGGGCGCGCCAGCGCGCGCGGCGCGCCGCAAGGGTCGCTTCGTCGACGTTCAACTGGATCAGCAGGCGCTCGGAGTCGATGGTGATCGAATCGCCCTCCTCGATCAGCGCGATGGTCCCGCCAACGTACGCTTCCGGTGCAACGTGGCCGACGACCATGCCCCAGGTGCCGCCGGAGAAGCGCCCGTCGGTGATGAGACCCACCGATTCCCCCAGACCCTGGCCGACCAGTGCCGCGGTCGGCGCCAGCATCTCCTGCATGCCGGGGCCGCCCTTGGGCCCTTCGTAACGGATGACGATCACGTCTCCGGGGCGGATGGTCTTCGCGAGGATCGCCTGCATGCATTGCGGCTCGGAATCGAAGACCCGCGCCGGCCCCGTGATCGCAAGCTTCTTCAGGCCGGTGACCTTGGCGACGCAGCCCTCGGGCGCCAGGTTGCCGTGCAGGATCGCGAGGTGTCCCTGCGCGTAGAGCGGGCGCTCGATCGGACGAATGACATCCTGGCCGACGCGCGGGCGCGCGGGCACCGCCGCAAGCTCATCGGCGAGGCTGCGCCCGGTGATGGTCATGCATTCGCCGTGGATGAGGCCTTGATCGAGCAGCATCCTGAGCACTTGCGGCACCCCGCCGGCGGCATTGAAATCGACGGCGACGTAGCGTCCCGACGGCTTCAGGTCGCACAGCACCGGGATGCGCTTTCGCACCCGCTCGAAATCGTCGATCGTCCACTCGACTTCCGCCGCGGCGGCGATCGCAAGATAGTGCAGCACGGCGTTGGTCGAGCCGCCGGTCGCCATCACCAGCGCGATCGCATTCTCGATCGCCTTGCGGGTGATGATGTCGCGCGGCTTCAAGTCCTTGCGCACTGCGTCGACGAGCACCGCCGCCGAGACCGCCGACGAGTCGGCCTTCTCGGGATCCGGCGAAGCGAGTTGGGAGCTGCCGAGGAGGCTCATGCCGAGCGCCTCGAACGACGACGACATCGTGTTTGCCGTATACATGCCGCCGCAGGCGCCTACTCCCGGGCAGGCGTTGCGCTCGATGCCTTCGTAGTCCTCCTTCGTCATCTTGCCCGCCGTGTACGCACCCACCGCCTCGAACGGCGAAATGATGGTGAGTGCCTGGCCCTTCCAGTGACCCGGCTTGATCGTTCCGGCGTAGACGAAAATCCCCGGGACGTTGATTCGCGCCATCGCCATGATCGCCGCAGGCATGTTCTTGTCGCAGCCGCCGACGACGAGGACGCCGTCCATGCACTGGCCGTTGACGGAGGTTTCGATCGCATCGGCGATCACCTCGCGCGATACCAGCGAATACTTCATTCCCTCGGTGCCCATGCCGATGCCGTCAGTGACCGTGGGAATGCCGAAGACCTGGGGCATCGCTCCCGCCTTCGCCAGCGCCGCCATCGCGCGGTCGACCAGCGGCTGAATGCCCGCGTTGCATGGATTCATCGTGCTGTGGCCGTTGGCGACGCCCACGATCGGCTTGTCGAAATCGTCGTCGCCGAAGCCCACTGCGCGCAGCATGGCGCGATTGGGCGAACGGGCGACGCCCTGGGTGATCAGTTGCGAGCGGCGGTTGGACGGCAAAGGAAATCTCCTGGACGGCACGCGAAGCCGAAGTTACTTTGCTCGGCGTCGGGGCGAAAATCGACGATAGCATCGCGACCTGCCGCCGACAACCACGCTCGCTTCAGCGGCGCAGCCGCGCCCGTCGCCGGCGCAGCGCCGCCGTCGCTGGCGCTGTGGTATATCCACGCCCATGCTGATCTACCCCCAGTTCGATCCGGTCGCCTTCCGGATCGGCCCGCTCGCCGTGCGCTGGTACGGCCTCATGTACCTCGTCGGGTTCGTCCTCTTCGTCATCCTCGGCAGGCGCCGCGCACAGAAGAGCATCTTCACCGGTTGGCGCGCAACCGACGTCGACGACATGCTGTTCTACGGCGTGTTCGGCGTGATCCTCGGCGGCCGGCTCGGGTACGTGCTGTTCTACAAGCCGTTCTATTACTTCGCGCATCCGCTCGAGATCTTCGAGGTCTGGCACGGCGGAATGAGCTTCCACGGCGGCTTCATCGGCGTGATGATCGCGCTGTGGTTCTTCGCGCGCCAGCGCGGCAAGCGCTGGCTCGACGTGACGGATTTCGTCGCGCCGCTGATTCCGCTGGGGCTCGCGGCGGGAAGGCTCGGCAACTTCATCAACGGCGAGCTCGTGGGACGCCCCACCGATCTGCCGTGGGGAATGGTGTTCCCCCAGGTGGACATGCTGCCCCGGCATCCGTCGCAGCTCTATGAATTCGGGCTCGAGGGCGTGGCGCTGTTCGTGATTCTCTGGCTGTACGCTGCCCGGCGCCGCCCGACAGGCGCCGTATCCGGGGCGTTCCTGGTGGGCTACGGGATTTTCCGCTTCATCGCCGAGTTCGCGCGCGCACCGGATAGCTTCCTCGGCTTTCTCGCGCTGGGCCTGACGATGGGGCAGTGGCTGTCGCTGCCGATGATCGTGATCGGCATCGCCATGCTTCTCTGGTCTTATCGGCGCGCCGCCAAGGCTGAACCGACGCTGATGGATCGGAAGAAATAGGCACATCAGCGCAATCCGCGGCCTCCAGCGCGCGGCTTTGTCGCTAGCGCACCGTTCATCGCTTGCGCGCGTTCGCTCGGTGTCGCGCGCCGCACCCTGCCCCACCGCCGCCCCTGCAGAACCGGCGCCGAAGCGGCTTCAGTCGATCCTGCGGTAGTCGGCGTCGAGACTCGTGCGCTGACCGAGGTAGGTCGTCCGGCCGGCGGCAACGGGTTGCGGGTCGAACCTGCCGCGCTGGTTGATCGGGAGCGCAAGAAGGAGCAACGCCAGAATGTCGGAGAGCACGCCCGGCGCGATCAACAGGATTCCCGCCATGACCCGCCTTCCGCTGTCGAGCAAGCCGCGCAGCAGCGAGTAGTCGCCCCGAAACGCCGCGATCGTGCGCAGCCGGAACTGGCTGCGCTCGTTAGCGAGCACCCACATTCCGGCAATCCCGGAACCGGTGAGCCACATCCAGAGCGGCACGCCGGTCCACCGCGCGAGGCGCGCGGTCACTAGAAGATCGATCAGTGGGAAAATCAGTACAATGGCCAGCACTACGAAACGCATGGAAGCTCCTTGGCGGATTCGCCGATCATCGTCCTGACCCAGGTTCCGGACGCGCAGATCGCGACCCGCATTGCGCGGGCCCTGATCGAGAAGAGGCTTGCCGCCTGCGTGAACATTGGCGCTCCGGCCGAGTCAATCTACCACTGGCAGGGCCGAATCGAAACCGCCCGCGAGCTGCCGATGACGATCAAGACCCGCGCGGCCCTTTATGCCGATGTGGAGACCACAATTCGCGGCCACCATCCTTATGACACTCCGGAGATCGTCGCCATTCCCATCATCGAAGGAAATCGCCGATTCCTCGAGTGGATCGATGCGCAAACCCGGCGGGAGTGAACTGACCGTTGCAGGACGCGCGGCTGCGCTCGGGTGGGTCGCGCTGTTGACCTGCGTTGCTGCGGTGCCCGCCGCTGCCCAGCTCGCCGCGGTGCCCGGCAATGTCCAGCTCGCTGCGGGCGCGCCGCGGCTGCTGCCTCCGAATCAGGCGTTTCGGCTGTCCGCCCGCGCGCTTGACGCGTCGATGGTCGAGGCACGTTTCGACATCGCCGACGGCTATTACCTGTACCGGGACCGCTTCGCTTTCCGCGTCGATCCCGTAGGCGCCGGCAAGGTCGACCTGCCAGCGGGCAAGGTCAAGCACGATGCGTTCTTCGGCGACGTGCAGACCTATCGCGGCATCGTTGTTCTTCGCGTGCCACTCGCGACAGGGGCTCGCGCGGGAACGACGCTGACGCTGCACGTGGATTCGCAGGGTTGCGCCGACGCGGGCGTCTGCTATCCGCCCAATCCGCAGCAGTTGCAGATGGTCGTCCCCGTCTCGGGAGCACGACCCGGCGACTACGTCGAGGCGTCCAAGCCGAAGGGCTGGTTCGACTGAATGGCGACGCAATAGCAACGCGGTGGCAACCACGTCCAATGCGTAATGACTTGATTTGCTCGTGAAGCGGCGAGCGCTGCTTATCGGGGGCGTTGCAGCCGGCACTGCCGCGCTTGCAGCGGGCTTTGCGTCGTACCGCTCGACCGAAACAACCTCCCGCCGCGATGGAGCCGCGCTGCTGGCGGTGGTGCTGCCGGACCTTCGTGGCAAGGACCAGGCGCTCGCCCAGTGGCGAGGCAAGGTTATGGTGGTCAACTTCTGGGCGACGTGGTGCGCGCCGTGTCGGGAAGAGATGCCGCAGTTCGTGGCCGCCCAAGCGGTCCGAGGCACTAAAAGCGTTCAATTCGTAGGTATCGCCGTTGATCAGCTCACTAAAGTGCAGGAATTCGCCAAGAACATCGGGCTGAATTATCCGACGCTGATCGGCGGTTTCGGGGCCATCGAGCTCTCGAAGGCGCTCGGCAATAGCCTGTCGGCGCTTCCCTACACGGTAGTGCTCGACCGACAGGGCGAGGTCGCGCATCGACAGCTCGGACCCTTGCTGCAGCCCCAGCTCGACCATGTCCTCGACGCGCTGCTGAAGCGCGCGTGATCGGCGGCGCAGCCTGCCCGCCGCTTTTGACGGCGATGCGTTGCAATCGCGTCGATTTGCTGGACAATCCGCGGCTATCTGCGCGAAACTTCGCGCTTCCTTCATTGACGCGCCATCACGGCGACCGCAATGGACCTGCGCAAGCTCAAGACGCTGATCGAACTCGTCGAGACGTCGGGCATCGCCGAGCTCGAAATCCAGGAGGGCGAGGAGAGGGTCAGGATCACGCGTACGGTCGCAGCCGCGCCGCAAATGCTGACGCTGCACGCCGCACCGGCGCCCAGCGCCCCTGCGGCCATTGCTCCCGCCGTGGGGCCAGCCCCCGCTCTCCCGCGGGTCGAGCCCGAGGGACACGTCGTCAAGAGCCCGATGGTCGGGACGTTCTACCGTTCCGCTTCCCCGGGGGCCAAGCCCTTCGTCGAGGTGGGCGACAGTGTCGCTCAGGGCGATACGCTGTGCATCGTCGAGGCGATGAAGCTGATGAACGAGATCGAGGCCGACGCGGGCGGGACCGTCAAGGCGATTCTCGCAGAGAGCGGGCAGCCGGTCGAATTCGGCCAACCGCTGTTCGTGCTCGAATAGGCATGGCGTCGTCCGAGCGCGGGAAGCTGTTCGACAAGGTCCTGATCGCCAACCGCGGCGAGATCGCGCTCCGCATCCAGCGCGCCTGCCGCGAGCTGGGGATCAAGACCGTGGTCGTCCATTCCGAGGCCGACCGCGACGCCAAGTACGTCGCGCTCGCCGACGAATCCGTGTGCATCGGGCCACCGCCGTCGTTGCAGAGCTACCTCAATATTCCGGCGATCATTGCCGCCGCCGAAGTCACCGACGCGCAGGCGATCCATCCGGGATACGGCTTCCTGTCGGAGAACGCGGATTTCGCCGAAAAGGTCGAGCGCTCGGGATTCGTGTTCGTCGGTCCCAAGCCCGAGACGATCCGCCTGATGGGCGACAAGGTCAGCGCCAAGGTCACGATGGCCAAGGCCGGCGTCCCCTGCGTTCCGGGATCCGAGGGTACGCTGCCCGAGGATCCCAAGGAAACAGTCAGAATCGCGCGGGTCGTCGGGTATCCGGTCATCATCAAGTCTGCGGGCGGCGGCGGCGGGCGGGGCATGCGCGTCGTGCATACCGAGGCGGCACTGCTGCCGGCGGTGGCGTTGACCCGGACCGAGGCGCAGGCGGCCTTTGGCAATCCGCTGGTATACATGGAGCGTTTTCTCGCCAACCCGCGCCATATCGAGATCCAGTTGCTCGCCGACGGCCACCGCAATGTCGTTCACCTGTTCGAGCGCGATTGCTCGATGCAGCGCCGCCACCAGAAGATCATCGAGGAAGCTCCCGCGCCGGGAATCAATCCCAAGTCGCTCGCGCGCGTCGCCGAGCGCGCAGTGGAAGCCTGCCGCAAGCTCGGCTATCGCGGCGCAGGCACGTTCGAGTTCCTCTACCAGGGCGACGAGTTCTTCTTCATCGAGATGAACACGCGCGTCCAAGTTGAGCATCCGGTGACCGAGATGATCACCGGCGTCGACATCGTCCAGGAGCAGATTCGCGTCGCCGCCGGGCAAAAGCTCAGGTGGCGCCAGCGCGAGATCGCTCGCCGCGGCCATGCCATCGAATGCCGGATCAACGCCGAGGATCCCTGGACGTTCGTTCCGTCGCCGGGGCGCATCACCGCGTGGCATGCCCCGGGCGGACCGGGCATCCGCGTCGACTCGCATGCGTACCAGAACTACGTGGTCCCGCCGAACTACGACTCGTTGATCGGCAAGGTCATCGCCTACGGCGAGACCCGCGAACAGGCGATCGCGCGCATGCGCGTTGCGCTGTCGGAAATGGTCGTCGGCGGCATCAAGACCAACGTTGCGCTGCACCAGGAGCTGCTGGTCGACGACAAGTTCCTGCGCGGCGGAACGTCGATCCACTATCTCGAGGAGCGGCTCGCGCGGCGCAAGCAGGCGGCATAGGTGAATTTCATTGCGCTGTGTCTCGACGTCGACGCTGCTTCGGCCGACGTCTGGTCCGACGCGCTCCTTGAGGCGGGTGCCATGTCCGTCGATGCCGCCGATCCCGACGCCGGAACGGCCCGCGAAACGGCGTTGTTCGCGGACGGCGAGGCAGCGGCGCCGGCGTGGTGGCCCATCTCAAGGCTCACTGCGTTGTTCGATCCAGCAGGGGAACCGGAAGCTGCGCTGGATTGCGCCGCGCGCGCGCTCGGGGTGCGAGCGCCGGCCCATCGCGTGGACCGCATTGCGGATCGCGACTGGGTCGCCGCGACGCGCGCGCAGTTCGCGCCGATCCGGGTGGTCGACGGGCTGTGGGTGGTTCCGACCTGGTGCGATCCGCCGCGTCCCGACGCCGTCAATGTCATCCTCGATCCGGGACTTGCATTCGGTACCGGCACGCATCCGACGACCTCGCTGTGCCTCGCCTGGCTGCACGAGGTGATCACCCGTGGGGACGCCGTGCTCGACTATGGTTGCGGCTCTGGAATCCTCGCGATCGCCGCGGCGAAGCTCGGTTCGGCGCGCGCCGCCGGCATCGATATCGATCCCCAGGCTGTGCGCGCTGGCAATGCGAACGCGAAGGCGAATGGCGTCGACGCCGAATTCGCGCTCCCCGAGGGGCTCGGCGCGCGCGAATTCGACGTGGTCGTGGCCAACATTCTCGCCAATCCGCTGCGCGTGCTTGCGCCGCTTCTTGCCGGGCACTGCCGGGCTGGAGGGCGCATCGCGCTCGCCGGAATCCTCGACGCGCAGTGCGCCGACGTGATCGCCACCTATGCGCCGTGGTTTACGATCGGCCGCTGGCGCGAGCGCGACGGCTGGGTGCTGCTCGCTGGCGCGCGCAATCGCGGATTGCGCTGAAGCGCTGCCGAATTGCGCCACCGCGTTGCTGCGCAACCATGATCGAACCGAAATTCACCCGCTGCCCAGGTTGCGCAACCGTTTTTCGCGTAACCCGCGAACAGCTCGCGTTGCGCGAAGGACAAGTGCGCTGCGGGAATTGCCGCGCAGTCTTCGACGCACATTCGCACGCGGTCGAGGTCGGCGGAGTGGCGCCCGCAGTGCCAACGACAGCTCAGGCCGAAGACCGCCGAGCGTCGATCGAAGATGCCGGAGATCGCCACGCGTCGGTCGATGACGCCGAAGGCGCACCCGCCTGCGTCGGATTTACCCCGGAGGTGCCCGTCGGACCGAAGGAGTCGATGGAGCCGGTGGCGCCGATCGAACCGAGGGAGTCGATGGAGTCGTCGGCGCCGATCGAACCGAAGGAGTTGGCTGCATCGGAGGGACTGGGTGGATCGCAGGCGCCGGATGAATTGCCGGCGCCGGTCCGGCAGGCCGCCGACCCTCCCGCTCCGCCGCTCGATCCTGCGGAGCTGGAAGCCGCGCGCGCGGCGCTCAGGCGGCGCACGAGGCGGGCCCGCAGCGGGAACGCGTTCTACGTTTTCGCGATCGCGTTCCTGGTCGCCGGCCTCGCGGCGCAGGCGTTATTGCAGTTCCACGATGTGCTCGCGGCGAGAGTCCCATCGCTCGCTCCTGCGCTCGCCTACGGGTGTCGGTGGCTCGCCTGCACGATCGCTCCGCCACGCGACGCGTCGGCGCTGTCGATCGAAGGCTCGGACCTGCAGGCCGATCCCGCCCATCGAGGTCTGCTTATCCTGACGGCGACCATTCGCAACCGCTCCACATGGGCGATCGCCTTTCCATATTTCGAGCTGACGCTCACCGATGCCAGCGACCAGGTCGTCGTCCGGCGCGCCTTCGCGCCGTCCGATTACCTGGACGCGGGTGTGCGACGCGACGCCGGCCTTGCAGGCAACCATGAGCAATCGCTGAGACTGTTGATCGATGCGAGCGCCACGACCCAGGCGGGTTATCGCGTCTATCTGTTTTATCCGTAGCACTCGCGCCGCCGAGCGCCCGGAACCCTGCGGCGATCGCATCCATTGCACCACTTCGGGTCAAGCGCTAGGATGTCTGCCCCGATCAGGTGCAACGAAAGTTAGCTGGACCGTGGGCGTGGCTGAAACTGTAGCCTGAACAAAGACTTGCGAGCAATCCCCGGATGGCATGGAACTGGCTAAATTGCCACGCATACGGAGATCGGTCATTCGGCCGCGCTTCCGCACTCGCCTTTCAGGAGACCTCTGCATGAGCACCCCAGCCGAAGTGCTGAAGATGATCAAGGACAAGGACGTCAAATTCGTCGACCTGCGCTTCACGGATACCCGCGGCAAGGAACAGCACGTGACGGTGCCGACGAAGGCCTTTGACGCCGACAAGTTCGAATCGGGCCACGCCTTCGACGGCTCGTCGATCGCCGGCTGGAAGGGCATCCAGGCTTCCGACATGCTGTTGATGCCCGATCCTGCGACGGCCAACATCGATCCGTTCATGGACGAGACGACG
Source organism: uncultured beta proteobacterium (assembly GCA_963701885.1). GTDB lineage: Bacteria > Pseudomonadota > Gammaproteobacteria > Burkholderiales > Casimicrobiaceae > VBCG01. Next base: position 81,527 of record CAVPBR010000016.1, on the reverse strand, counting down.
CTGTTGCTCACCTGCGACGTCATCGAGCCTTCCGACGGCAAGGGCTACGAGCGCGATCCGCGTTCGCTGGCCAAGCGTGCCGAGGCCTATCTCAAATCGACCGGGCTGGGCGATGTCGCCTACTTTGGACCGGAGCCGGAGTTCTTCATCTTCGATGCGGTCGAATGGTCGACCGACATGTCGGGCAGCTACTGCAAGGTCTTCTCGTCCGAAGCCGCGTGGTCGACCGCCGAGAAATTCGAAGGCGGCAACATGGGCCATCGCCCGGCAGTCAAGGGCGGGTATTTCCCCGTGCCGCCGGTCGATTCGCTGCAGGACATCCGTTCGGCGATCTGCCTTGCGCTCGAGCAGATGGGCGTCGAGGTCGAGGTGCATCACCACGAGGTCGCCACCGCCGGGCAGAACGAGATCGGCACCAAGTTCGCGCCGCTGGTCAAGCGCGCGGACTGGCTGCAGATCCTCAAGTACTGCGTGCATAACACTGCGCACGCCTACGGCAAGACGGCGACGTTCATGCCCAAGCCGATCGTCGGCGACAACGGCTCCGGAATGCATGTCCACCAGTCGGTGTGGAAGGGCGGCAAGAACCTGTTCGCAGGCGACGGCTATGCGGGCCTTTCCGATTTCGCGCTCTACTACATCGGCGGCATCATCAAGCACGCCAAGGCGCTCAACGCCATCACCAATCCCGGTACCAATTCATACAAGCGATTGGTCCCTGGCTTCGAGGCCCCGATCAATCTCGCGTACTCGGCGCGCAACCGCTCGGCGGCATGCCGGATCCCCTATGTCAGCAATCCCAAGGGCCGCCGCGTCGAGGTGCGCTTTCCCGATCCGACGGCGAATCCGTATCTCGCATTCTCCGCGATGCTGATGGCAGGCCTCGACGGCGTGCAGAACAAGATTCATCCGGGCGATCCGATGGACAAGAACCTCTACGACCTCGAGCCCGAGGAGGCGGAGAAGGTGCCGCATCCCTGCGCTTCGCTCGACGAGGCGCTGGACAATCTGGCGCGCGACCGCGAGTTCCTGACGCGCGGCGGCGTGTTCACCGACGATATGCTCGACGCTTACATCGCGCTCAAGATGGAGGAGGTCACGCGCTTCCGCATGACGACCCATCCGGTCGAATTCGACATGTACTACAGCCTCTAGGCGCCGCTATCCGCCGCGCGTCGCGATCACCTGGGGCGGGCGCCGTTCGGGCCGGCCGCCCCCTTTTGATTCGCGCGCGCGTTGGTTAAACTGCGGCGCAATGACTCGACGTGACTCCCGTTTCGTCGCGCTTCGACGCACCGTCCTGCTTGGCGCCTCTGCGCTCGCGGCGCTTGCGTTGCCGCCGGCCCAGGCGGCAGCGATCTGCAAGTACCTCGATGCCGACGGAACCGTCGTCTATTCGAACGTCACGCCCGCAAAAGGGCTGCGCAAGCTTTCCTGCGACATCGTCGAGGAGGCGCCGCAGCGCGCAACGGGACGCGAAGGCGCCAGATCCACCCCGACTCCGCCGGGCTTCCCCCGGGTCTCGGCCGACATCCAGCATAGCCGCGACGAGACGCGGCGCAAGATCCTCGACGACGAGCTCGCCAACGAGGAGAAACTGCTCGCTTCGGCGCGCGATGCATACGCCAACGGGGTGCCGGCGCCGTTACCCGACGAGAAGAGCGACCCAGAGAAATACCGGCAGCGGATCGCGAAGCTGCGTGAGGCGGTCACGGTCCACACGCGTAATGTCGACGCGCTCCGCAAGGAGATCGCCACTACGCGCTGACGGTCTCGACCGCGGGCGGCGATGAAGCTGCGGCTCGTCTCCGCTCGGGCGCCGGGGCCCATTTCCGCGCCGCGCCGCGGCCTGGAGCTTCTCGCCACCGCGGTGCTGGTGCTCGACGCCGAGCTCCGGGTCGTCCATGCGAATCCTGCCGCCGAGAACCTGTTCGAGCTGTCGCGCGCCAGGTTCGAAGGACCTGCGCTCGAGGATCTGTTCGGCGAAGCCGCTGCGCTGCGGTCGGCGATCGACAAGGCGCTGCGCACCGGCGCGTCGTACACCGAGCAGGAACTGGAGCTCGGGTTGCCGGGCAAGCCGAGGCTCCACCTCGCTTGCACAGTCTCGCCGGCCGATGCGCCCGATGCTGCCCTGCTGCTTGAATTCCGGCACATCGACCAGCAGTTGAAGATCGCGCGCGAGGAACGCCAGCGCGAGCAACAGCAGGCGAACCGCGAGCTGATCCGCAATCTCGCCCACGAGATCAAGAATCCGCTGGGTGGGATTCGCGGGGCGGCGCAGTTGCTGGAGCGTGAGCTGGAAGCGCCGCAGTTGATCGAATACACGCAGGTCATCATCGCCGAGGCCGACCGCCTGCGCGCGCTGGTCAATCGCCTGCTGTCACCCCATCGCGCGCCGGCCTGCCGCCCGATCAACATTCATGAAGTCCTGGTGCGCGTCAAGGGCCTGGTCCAGGTCGAGTTCCCGGCGATCCCGATCACGTGCGATTTCGACACCAGCCTGCCCGACTTCGACGCGGATGCCGAGCAGATGATGCAGGCGTTGCTCAACATGGTTCGCAACGCCGCGCAAGCGCTCTCGGGCAGCGCGGTTGCCGCGCCCGCGATCCGCCTGATGACGCGGGTAGCACGCGGGGTGACGCTCGCCAAGCGCCACCATCGCACCGCGCTGTCGATCGCGATCGAGGACAACGGTCCCGGAATTCCCGAAAGCCTGCGCGAGCGGATCTTCTTCCCGCTGGTGTCGGGACGCGACGGCGGAAGCGGCCTCGGGCTCACCATCGCACAGACCTTCGTCTCGCAGCACGGCGGGACGATCGACTGCGAAAGTATTCCCGGCCGCACGACGTTCACCGTGCTGCTGCCGCTCACGACGAGCCGGGCCTGAGGGCAGGTGGTTCCAGGTGAAAACGGAGACGGTCGCACGTGAACGAGCCCGCGGCAGCCGGCGAGCGTCGCCGTGCAGTATGGATCGTCGACGACGACCGCTCGATACGCTGGGTACTGGAGAAGGCGCTGGCGCGCGAAGGCATTGCGCACCGGTCGTTCGCGTCGGCCTACGAGGTGCTGCAGGCACTGGCAGTGAACGAGCCGGAAGTCCTGGTTTCGGACGTCCGCATGCCGGGCGAATCGGGTCTGACGCTGCTCCAGCAGATTCGGGCGAGCCACCCGCATATTCCGGTCATCATCATGACCGCCTACTCGGACCTGGATAGCGCGGTTGCGGCGTTCCAGGGGGGTGCATTCGAGTACCTTCCCAAGCCTTTCGACGTCGACCATGCGCTTGCGCTCGTCCGGCGGGCGGCGAGCGAAACCCGCAAGCTGCCGGGTGTACGGGCCTCCGTCCAGCAGGCGCCGGAGATCCTCGGCCAGGCCCCTGCGATGCAGGAGGTGTTTCGCGCGATTGGCAGGCTCTCGCAGTCGGCAGCGACCGTGCTGATCACCGGCGAGTCGGGAACGGGCAAGGAGCTCGTCGCGCGCGCGCTGCACCGGCACAGCCCGCGCGCCGCGGGCCCGTTCATCGCGATCAACACCGCGGCGATCCCGAAGGACCTGCTCGAGTCCGAGCTCTTCGGCCACGAGCGCGGCGCATTCACCGGTGCCCAGGCCGCGCGGCGCGGACGCTTCGAACAGGCCGAAGGCGGCACGCTGTTCCTGGACGAGATCGGCGACATGCCGGCCGACCTGCAGGTACGCCTGCTGCGCGTGCTCGCCGACGGCGAGTACTACCGCGTCGGCGGCCATGCGCCGCTGAAGTCCAGCGTGCGCATCATCGCCGCAACGCACCAGAACCTCGAAGAGCGCGTGCGCCAGGGTATGTTCCGCGAAGACCTGATGCACCGGCTCGACGTCGTGCGCCTGCGCCTGCCGGCACTGCGCGAGCGACCCGAGGACATCGCGCCGCTCGCGCGGCATTTCCTGCAAAAGAGCGCGCGTGATCTTGCGGTCGAGCCGAAGCTGTTCTCGGAAGCTGCGCTCGAAGCTCTGGCCGGGTTCACCTTCCCCGGCAACGTGCGCCAGCTCGAGAACATCTGCCACTGGATCACCGTCATGGCACCCGGCCACCGCGTCGAAGTCGCCGACCTGCCGCCCGAGCTGCCGTGGTGGCCGAATTCCGCCTGCCCCGGGGGAAGGCAGTTGGCAGCAGGTGCTCGACCGTGAACTCGCCTGCGCGCTCGACCGCGGCGAACGCAACGCCGGCGAGCGGCTCGAACGCGAATTCGAGAAGACCCTGATTCGCCGCGCGCTCGCCCATACCGGCGGCCATCGAATGGAGGCCGCGGCGTGGCTCGGATGGGGCCGCAACACGCTGACCCGCAAAATCCAGGAGCTCGGGCTCGACGCCGAATTGGGGAAGGGCGTGCAGAAGTAGGGCGACAGGGTGCAGATGGACGTTGATCGGAATCGGTCCGACCGCGAGCGGTAGAGTCGGCACAGGGTTTAGCTGTCCCGATCCGGAGTGGATCTGACAAACCGTGTCCGATGAAATTGAAATGCATTCCATTCAATGACCGAGTTCGACCCGAAACAGCCGTTCGGTTTTCTCCAATGCGGACGTTCAACGAGTCAGGTCGACAGGCGATTCCGGCAGCGCTGAATCACCCATCCGCGCGTAGGAGCAGCAATTGGCCAGTTCAATAGCCCCGTGCGTGTGCGAGCACAGCGTCGAGCGCGCGCGGGACGCAACGCAGGTCAAGTGCGTTTGTCAGCAATGCGCCGAAGCGAATCTTGCGCCGGGCCCGCGTGCCCATGAACCGCCGCAGCTGGGCATGACCCTCCCTTGCACGCTGAGCGGGTTGGTCCTGAAAGAGGCGGAAAGACTCGAGTTCGCCTTGAACGGCAAGCAGCCGCTCGACCGCGGGGGCGCCAAGTGCGCGGATCAGTTCGTCTTCGAGGTCCAAGTCGCACACTAAAAATCCAAGCGCCTCCGCGCCCGCGCGACTGAGGTTCGTTCCAAGCCCCACGCGCTCGAGACCGCGCCAAAGGTGCTGTTCCTCGTTTGCGTCGACGAGTCCAGCAAGCCGCACTCCTAGCCCTGGCGGGCCCAATGCATCCAGGAACTTGCCGATGTTCGTCGCGCCGCCGACGGGAAGGATGACGATCCGCTCGGCCGCGAGGTTCAAGCCACGCCGATGTGCGAGTGCCTCAAGGGCCGCTTGATCGCTCCAGCCCTCCACGAGGATCGCCACGATTGCACCGCTGCGCACAACCATCTTGCAGGCCGCTTCCGTGGTCAGCGGCGGCCGGGGACCAAAGGCTTCATCGATCGTGGGCATCGGGCGGGCATTATCCACCGCGCGGCGCGAGCGGCCGCCACCAGCTCATGGCGCTCTCCGGTCGACGATTGCTACGCGCAGTGCCGAACCTCGGAACTGTCTGCTGCTCGGCCAGCCATGCGCACGGAGCAAGCGTAGGCTTCTGGCCGAATGCAGCCTGTGTTCTATGGACCACCAACGGAACGAAGTCAGATGTCCGCTTCGGAGCAAATTGGGCGGCGACGCTGACGTTCCGCTCCGGGCCGGTCTGCGACCGTCATATCCGACAGCCGCGACCAGCAACGACGGTCATGGCCGCATGCCGCCAAGGGCTTGATGCGGCCATTTAGCCAAGAACGCACAGTCGTATCAAACTAAAGTCGAAGTCCATCGGAGGTCAAAATGAGTCACGCGTCAATGCTGAAAGCCAGACGGCAACACCAAAAAACAAAAAAACTTCTCGATGTCGCAGCCAAGCAGGCCAAACGGCTGGCGAAGCAGGCATTGGCGGGACCGGCCGTGAAGAAGGAAAAGGTGAAAAAGGTCAAGCTGACCAAGGAGGAGCTTGGTAGTCAAGACGCGAAGAAGAGCAGTGCGGGCGCCGGGCAAAAGGGCGCGTCCTAGCCTTCTCGACCCGTAACCGCGGCGGCTTATTGCGTTGAATCGCGCCGCCCCTGCTTGTCCGAAGCGGCGGACAATCCGTTGTCGCGTATGCGTATCACTTGGTGAGGCTTGTCGAATCAGGATCACGCGCGTCCGTCGCGTCTTGGGCCGCGAGCAGCCCGATCATCGAGGGTCGCAGTTCGACCCTCAGCAGACCTCGCGACTGACCGCTATCTGGCAAGCCAGTGAGGCTCCGATGCTCTCTAGGCGCCACGTCGATCTTCGCGCCGCAGTTCTTGCCTGAACTAGGACGCATCCCTGCTGCTTACTGCTGCGCCAGGTACGCCTTCGCCTCGAGGAACTCGGATCTCGTCGCGGTCGTGCCGTTGGCGAGACTTGCCAGTTTTTCGTAATTGGCTCGTGCGCGCTCCCGGTCACCGGCCGCCGCCGCGGCCTTCGCGCTGCCGTAGAGCCCTCGCAGGCGCAGCGGTTCGCGTTTGGCCGATGCGTCATACGCGGCGAGCGCCTCGGCGGGGCGTCCGGCTTCCCGCAGCATGTCGCCCAGTAGCTCGCGCGCCGGCACGATGGCACCGGGCGTGACGATGTGCTTCTCCATCGAGTCCTCGAGGTCGGCTGCCGCGCGCATGGACTTGAGAGCCTCGTCGCGATTGCCGCGCGCGAAGGCAATCCATGCGTCGACGCCCAGCCTTTGCACTTCGACCTGATTGGACCAATACGTATCCTTCCTTTCGGCAAGCGCGTCGCGCAGCCCTGCCAGCTGGGTCGATTCCTGCGCCGCCGACGCAAGATCATTGAGATGAACGAATCCCAGGCCGCGCGCGTAGTGCGTGATGGCATCCGGGAACGAAAACTTCGTTGTCCGCACCTGCAACGCCACCGCTTCGTCCCATGCGCCGCGCTCCACGGCGTAGCGCGCCGGCATCGCGGCGAGCGCGTAGGGTCCGATGAAGACCGCCGGATTGACCGCGAGCGACATGCTTTCCGCCACGACCCGCTGCGCCTGCGCATCCTGTCCGAGCTGCAGGTACGCGTAGACCAGGTAGTCCATGGCGTGCGCCTGTTCCTGACCGTTGCCTTCCGCCTTGGCGGCTGCCGCCGAGCGAACGTTGGAGTCGATGGAATCCTGCCACATGCCAAGCCGGGTAAAAATGTGCGAAGGCATGTGCAGCGCATGCGGGTGATTGGGCGCCAGCTGCGCATAGAGGTGGGCGGCCGCTACACCACGCTCGGCAATGGGCGGGTAGTCATAACTGTGGATAAGGTAATGCGCGACTCCAGGGTGGTGGGGTTGCTGGGCAAGAATTCGCTCGAGGATGGCGGCGGCCTTGAGCTGGTTGGCGTAGGTTTTGTCGGTGAGCGAGGCCGTCATGTCGAGCGACAGCGCGTAAAAGACCTGCGCTTCCGAATCATCCGGGTAGCGCTGCGCCAGCGCCTCCATCGCCTTTTCGTAAGCACGCCGGCGGGTCGGGAAATCCACCTTGTCGGCATCGCGGTAGATCAGGTCGACCGCGGCCAAATAGTCCGTCTCGCGTTGCGTCTTGGCGCCGATGCGCTTCGCCGTATCGAGCCCGGCAAGCGCTTCACGCACGGCTTCGGGACCCGGCTGCTGGGCCGTCAACGGATTCTGCTGCAGCGCCATGGCGATGCCCCAGTACGCCATCACGCAGTCAGGGTCCTGTTGCAGCACCGTCTTGAAGCCGGCGATCGCGTCCTTGGCCCAGAATGCATACAGAAAGACCATCGCCTGGTCGAACTGCTTCTCGACCGCGGGTTGGCATGAGGTGGCAAAGTGCACCTTGCCGAGATCGTCCCTCGCCACGGGCGCGGCCACTGTCTCCGCGGCCGCTTGCGCGAGCGCGGGACTCAGCCCGATCGCGGCCATAAAGACCAACACCATCCGAATCGCTCGCATTGTCATGTCGAGTCCTCCCAAGAGTCTCAATTGACGAGAATGCCGTTCCAGTCAATGCCCACCCACCCGTCGCCGTGCCTTCGCACGTAACCATGAGCACAAAATCCATAGGAGCACATAAACGACCGCTTTGGAGCGAGCATTTTACCAACTCCAATGACAGGAAGCGACCCTCAGCAGTCACACGGCAATGCCTGAAGCAGACACACGTAGAGCTCTTACGTATCGGCTGCAGAGCGGGTAGGCTAATTGGTCCCGGGACGGTAAGGAACTCCATTTTGGCAACTCGGCAACGGGCCAGACGCAAGATCGATGCGCTCAACGATCTCGCATCAGCACTCACCGCTGATGGGATGTTTGCGGACGCAATGGACGCGTGCATCCGTTCCTTGCAAGCCGAAGAAACGCCCGCAGCGAAGGCGCTGTTCATTCGCTTGGTCAAGACAGGCACGAGTTACAACAATGGGCTAGTAAGGCAATTCCTGATTCGTGCGCTCTCTGATCCGTGGTGTCGTACCGGTCAGCTTGTTCCTGCAAGCCTCGCACTGGTCAGGTCCAACCGCGTGGCCAGGCAATGCATTGAACGAGCCGTTGCATCGTGGCCAACGGCGCTGTCGAAGGAGGAATTGTTCGGAGCTGAGTGCCTTGCTGCATTGACCACCGACGACCTCTTTCGCGCCGTACTGGAGAACACGCCGGCGGCCGATCTCGATCTTGAGCACTTCCTGGCGTTGGCCAGGCGAGCGCTCCTTCTTGATGCCTTGGCGCCACAATCGCCTGACAAAGCTGATTCATCGGCGTTGCGCTTCTGCTGCGCCATTGCGCGCCAGTGCTACATCAACGAATACGTCTATGACTGTACGGCCGAGGAAAACGATGGCGTCGCCTCGCTCCGCGACGCCATCTCCAAGCACCTCACCGAAGCGAAGCCCGTGCCCGGCGCATGGGTCGCCGCATTCGCGTGCTATTCCCCATTGTCCTCGCTGCCCGACTGCCAACGTCTGGCGGCTGTCATGGTGGAGCCCCCGCTGGCCGGCCTGTTCTCGCAACAGGTGGGGGAAATCCTCCGGGAACTGGGTCATCGCGGCGACCTGCAACAGTTGACCCCGATCGACGACGCGACATCCAGACTGGTTCGCAGCCAATACGAGGAGCATCCGTATCCGCGATGGGTCCGATCACCCTCGATTGACGGGGCCGTCCCGTTCAGTGCCTTCCTGGCGTCCGAACTTGACGTCAAGTCCCCTCGCCCTGCGCGTCAGATCGACAACGCCGACGTGCTCATCGCGGGCTGCGGCACCGGACAGCAATCGATCCAGACGGCGCAGCGATTTCCAGCGGCGAAGATCCTGGCGGTCGACCTCAGCGCCGCGAGCCTCACATACGCGAAGCGAAAGACGCGAGAACTGCGCATTGTGAACATCAAATACGCACAGGCTGACATTCTGCGGCTGGACTCCATCGGCAAGACCTTCGATTTCATCGAATGCGTCGGCGTCCTGCACCATCTTGAGGATCCGATGGCCGGTTGGCGTGTCCTTCGATCCCTATTGCGCCCCGGCGGCGTCATGCACGTCGGCCTCTATAGCGCGCTTGCCCGTCAGGACATCGCTGCCGCCCAAGGCCAAATCGTCGCTCAAGGCTATCCGTCGACGACGGAAGGGATTCGGCAGTTCCGGCTTGATCTGCAATTGATCGACCGATGGCGGCCGTACAGATGGCTGACAGCACTCGAGGATTTCTACGACACGAGCGGCTGCCGTGATCTGTTGTTCCATGCCAAGGAGCACCGCTTCACAATGCGTCAGATCAAGGAATCCCTTGCGGAGCTTGGACTCGACTTCTTGAAGTTCAACGTGGATTTGGCCGTGCAGCAGCGGTACGCGCTGCGGTTTCCGGGCGAGCTCGCGCGGACCGACCTGAACTGCTGGACGCAATTCGAAGTGGAAAATCCGAACACTTTTCTTGGCATGTACAATTTCTACGCGCACGGACGCGCCTAGCACGTCGACCTCATTCGCTCCCCGCGCGCAAAGGGGCCCCCATCGGCGGGGCAATGCCGTGCGCGGCCACGTTGCGAATTTTCGGCTAGGACGAGCGTAGCTAATCTGTAATCGCGGTGCCCGCGGGTTGATGAGCGCTGCGACTGCTTTCGGGCAAGCTCGCTTGGGACGGCTGATGGCCGAACTCGGTCGATCGAAGGCAACGACGATCTGACACCGGCCACCAGATCGGATCCCGGTTACGACCGTACGACCGAGCAGATCCACCGATCTCCGGCAATTCGCTTCTGAAGGCATCGGCGGGATATCACGCTTGAACGTCGCCCGGCGCGCGCAACGATGTCTTGTCAAGCCAAGCAGCTACAGACCGGCAGCCTGCGGATCTGCGAGCAGGCGGGTTCCGCCTATGACTCCCCGTCTACGCGTTTGACATCCTCCACCGAAAACGGCTTTGCGTCCGCGGGGACATCGAAAACCGGAAATCCGTGGACGAGGTCCAGGTCGACGATCGCGGGCGCGTGATCGGAGGGCTTCTCGCCCTTGCGGGCATTGCGATCGATGCGCGACGACGCGCACTCTTCCGCGAGGGGCGCCGACAGCAGGATGTGGTCGATCCGCACGCCGAGATTCTTCGGGAATGCGAGCTGCCGGTAATCCCACCAACTAAATACTTTGGGCGGCTGGTCGAACAGCCGGAAGCTGTCCTTCATTCCCGCGTCGAGGAAGGCGCGGAACGCGGCGCGCTCGGGCTCGGAGCACAGCACCTGGCCCTCCCACAGCACCGGATCGTGGACGTCGCGATCATCGGGCGCGACGTTGAAATCGCCGGCCATTGCGAGCCGCGGATGCTGCGCCAGCGCGTCGCGAAGATAGCCGGCCGCGGCGCGGCACCAGCGGAGCTTATAGGCGTACTTGTCGGAGTCGACGGACTGGCCGTTCGGCACGTAAACGCAGACGACGCGGATGCCTTCGACCGTCGCGGCGATGATGCGTTTCTGCGCATCGTCGAGGCCATCGATGCCCGTTGCGATGTCGGAAACCGCAAGATTCTCGCGGGTCAGGATCGCGACGCCGTTGTAGGTCTTCTGCCCGGAGAAAGCCGACGCGTAGCCGGCCTCCCGCAACGCGTCGACGGGGAACTTCGCGTCCTCGAGCTTGGTTTCCTGCAGGCACACGACATCGGGCGCGTTTGCGCCAAGCCAACCGAGGAGCCGCGGCAAACGGACATTCAGCGAATTGACGTTCCAGGTGACGAGCTTCATCGTCGCCACGCGCACGCGGCTACTGCGGATATCCAGTCCCGACGGCGGGTGGCACGGGTGGCGTGGGTGCCGCGGAGGAAATGGGGCGTCCGGGCGGATTCGCGGGCGGAGCGTTCGCTCCCTTCGGCGGCGGTGCGCCGGAGGCGCTCGCGGCGCCCGCCGCGGGCCCGGCGGTGGCGCCCGCAGACGAGGTTCGCTGCGTGCGCAGTGGCGGCGCATCCGCAGGATACCCGGCATTGTCGAGCATCGCTTCCCAGCGCTGCGCGTTGAAGCCTACCGCAACCTCCTTGTCGCCCACCTGCAGCACGGGCGCAGATTGGCCGCCGGTCAACGCCTTGAGCTTCGCCGCGCCTTTTTCTTCGGTCACGATCACCGTGGCATGGGGAACGCCACGCTGGTCGAGCAGCGCCTGCGCGTCGCGGCAGACGTTGCAGTCGAACGTGTAGAGCGTGACGGGGAAGCGCTGCGTCGCCTGTCGCGTTGCGAACGGCGTCGTATCGGTGTCGATGACATTGCCCTGCAGTTGCTTCGCCTGCGCGCCCCTGGCGTCGGGCGGAGGAGGCTGGTCGGAATAGACGACGTGCCCGCTGGGATCGAGGTAGCGGTACATCGTCTGTCCCACCGCAAGCTGCGGCGAAAGCCAGTGCCGCGCCTAGCGCGAGTCCGGCGGCGAGAGTCTGGTTCATGGCAGGTCCTCCCGAAGATGCATCATTCCAGCTGCGACGCGGCCATTATGGCGCAGGAGCACGAATCGATCCGGGCGGTGGAGAATTCGCGAGCGCGAGGTCGAGTGCGCGCAGGTCCTCCGGCGTACCGACATTGGCCCAGGGTCCGTCGTAGCGCTCACCGGATGCGATCCCGCGCGCGATCCAGTCGTTGAAGAGCGGCAGCATCCTGTGCCTCTCGCCGCGCACCAGTCCCGCGAAGAGCGCCGTGTCGTAGACGCCGATGTTGCCGTAGGTCAGCCGGCGGTGTTCGGCGAGGCTGAGCCGGCCGCTGTCGAGCGCGAAGTCGCCTTCCGGGTGGTACGGCGGATTCGGAACCATCACCAGATGGGCACGCGGTGCCGCGGGATCGCTCGCCATCGCGGCGATGCGGGGGCCGAAGCGACGCATAGTCGAAGCGGGTCCAGATGTCGCCGGAGACGATCAGCGCCGGACCTGCCTCGAGCAAGGGCAGTGCGTACGCGATCCCGCCGGCGGCTTCGAGCGGCTCGGCTTCGCGCGAGAAGCGCAGTTCCACTCCGGGCGCCGCAGCGTCGCGGAGCGCAGACATCAGCATTTCCGCATGATGCGCGACGTTGATGACGATGTCGGTGAATCCTCCGCGGGCGAGCGCCTCGATCTGCCAGGCGATCAGCGGCTTGCCTCCTGCGAGCAGCAGCGGCTTGGGCGTGGTGTCGCTCAGCGGCCGCATGCGCTCACCGCGGCCCGCCGCCAGGATCATCGCGCTCGTCATGTCATATCGAGCGCATCGAGAATCGAGGTCAGGCGATCGAGCTCGCGGTAGCGTGCGCTCGCCCGTCGCAGGTAGCGCATGACGCGCGGCATGTCCCTGACGTAGCGGCTCTTGCCGTCGCGGTAGTTGAGCCGCGCGAAGATGCCGAGGACCTTGAGTTGGCGCTGCACTCCCATCCATTCATAATCGCGCCAGAAATCCGCAAACCCGGCCGCGACAGGCACACGCGCATCGCGCGCGCGCTCCCAGTAGCGGATTGCCCAGTCCAGCTCGCGGCTCCTCGTCCCATTCGACGTAGGCATCGCGCAGTAGCGACACGAGATCGTAGGTGACCGGGCCGCAAACGGCGTCCTGGAAATCGAGGACGCCGGGATTGGGTGCGCAAACCATCAGGTTACGGCAGTGATAGTCGCGGTGCACGTAGACGCGGGGCTGAGCGAGGTTGTTCGCGATCAATGCGGCAAAGACCCCTGCCAGCGCCGCATGCTCGACCGCCGTCGGCGGATGCTCGAGGTGTCGCGCCATGTACCACTCCGGAAAGAGGTCGAGCTCACGGCGCAGCAGCGCCTCGTCGTACGGGGGGAGCTCGCCCGCCCGGGTCGCGCGCTGCCAGTGGACCAGTGCGCCGATAGCGTCGAGATACAGCGTCGCGGCGTTGGCATCGGTCAGTGCCGCAGCGTAAGTCGTTGTGCCGAGGTCGGAAAGGAGCAGGAAGCCGCGGTCGAAGTCAGCGGCGAATACATGCGGCGCGTGAACCCCCGCGCCCTCGAGCAGCTTCGCGATCTTGACGAATGGACGGCAATCTTCCCGCGGCGGCGGCGCATCCATGGCGATCAACGTCGTCGCGCCCGGCGCGAGATCGGCGCGCGCGAAGAGCCTTGCACGAAAGTAGCGGCGAAAGCTCGCGTCGGACGATGCCGGCTCGAGCGCGAATTGGCATGGACCGAGTACCGTCATCAGCCAACGTCGAAGCGCATCCTGGCGCAAGTCCGCGGGCGAATCGGAAGACATCGGAGGCGTAGCGACGGTGTGCGGCGCGAGTCACGGCGCGCGCGGCGCTTGCAGAACGGGCGGTGGACGCAACGCCGGGCTAGAATGCGGGAATTCTAGCAAACCGCCGTACCTCCGTTTCCTTCGATGACGCTTCCCGCCGGCCCGATCGCCGCCCGGATCGTGTTGCTCGCGGCATCGGCCGCGTCATGGTCTCTGGCCGCGCAGGAACTCGATCTCAAGCTCGCGCCTGAGATCGTGGCGCCCGCCAACTCGCGACCGGCGCCGCAGCGGCACGAGGCGGCAACCACGCGCAGCGGGACGGCGGAGGCGCCGCAGGGGGCGCTGTTCCTGCGCGCTGACCGGCTTGAAGGTGACAATCACGAACTGACTGCGAGCGGGCACGTCGAATTGCGAACGCGCGACGAAACCGTCCTCGCTGACCAACTGTCGTACTCCGACCGACAATCAGACTGTGCACGGCAAGGGTGACGTTCTGTTGCGGCGCGGACTCGACTGGATCAGCGGCCCCGAGTTGCAGTACAAGCGCGATGCGGAAACGGGATTCTTCAGGTCCCCGAGCTATTTCGTATCCGAGGCCGATGGCCGCGGCAACGCCGACGAAATCCGGTTCCTCGGTCCTGGCCGTTACGAGGCCTCCGACGCGAGCTACACGAGCTGCTACGCATCGGATCCCGACTGGTATCTCCAGGGCAAGGAGATCGAGGTCGACAACCTGCGCAAGGTTGGGACTGCGCACGGGGCGTCGGTGCACTTCCTCGGGGTCCCGGTTCTCTACGCGCCATGGCTCGATTTCCCGCTCTCGAACGCCCGCAAGTCAGGATTCCTGACGCCAACCCTGGGCTCGACCGGTGTGCGGGGGCTCGAGGTCACGACCCCCTATTACCTGAATCTCGCGCCGAACTACGATGCGACCCTGACCCCGCGCCTGATGAGCAAGCGCGGCCTGATGCTGGGCGCGCAGTTCCGTTACCTCTTTGGGGATTCCAGTGTCGCGCCGGCGCAGGCAAGCGGCGAGATCGACGCTGAATACCTGCCGCACGACCACGTGACCGGAGACAACCGCTATGCGCTCTCCTGGGTGCACAGCGAGGAATTCACGCCGTGGCTCACCGGATTCTTGAATCTGAACAAAGTCTCGGACGACACCTACTACGCCGATTTCGCCGACCGCGTCGCGCTCACCTCGCAAAAATCGCTGCCGCGCGATGCAGGGCTGCAGGCAACCAGCGGTCCCTGGACGCTGCTGGCGCGAGTCCAGAGCTTCCAGACGCTGCAGGATCCCAATGCGCCGGTCGTCCCACCGTACAACCGTGTGCCGCAGATCCTGGCGACGCTAGCCGATACCAACTGGCTTGGACTCACCTGGAGCGGAAGCGCCGAGTACGCGCGCTTCGCCCAGCCGGCGCTCGCACCTACCGGCGATCGGTTCGTTTTCTATCCGACGCTCGCGTGGAGCCGCCAGGGTTCGGCCTGGTTCTTCACCGCGCGGACCGGGCTGCACCTGCGCGATTATTTGCTCGACAGCCCGACTGCGGCGCAGCCCGAACGTCACCTGAGCTACGCGATCCCGATCACCAGTGTCGATGCGGGCCTCAACTTCGAGCGTGAGCTGAACATTGCCAATACGCAGGTCACGCAAACACTCGAGCCGCGTGCCTACTATGTGTATGTGCCGTATCGGAATCAGCAACAGGCGCCGGTATTCGATACCGCGATCGACGATTTCAATTTCTCCCAGCTTTTCTCGGACAATCGCTACATCGGCAACGACCGCATCGGCGACGCGGATCAACTGACGGCGGCGCTGACCTCGCGCTTTCTCGATAGCGACACCGGTGGCGAACGCCTGCGGCTCGACGTTGGCCAACGGTTCTATTTCGAGGATCAGCGAGTCAGCCTGAGCGAGCCGCCGCGCTCGGCGTCGACTTCGGATTTCCTCGCGTCGGCGGAAGGAAGACTCTCCGATGCATGGTCGCTCGCCAGCCTGCTGCAATACAACCTCGACGCCCACCAGGTTGAAGCGCTCAACGCGGGCTTCCGCTATACGCCGTCGCCCGGCCGCGTGTTCAATGCCACGTGGCGCTTCACGCGCTCGATTGTCGATCCGACCGGCGCGCTGGAGCAGATCAAGCAGGTCGACCTGTCCGGGCAGTGGCCGGTCTCCGCCAACTGGACGCTGATCGGACGCTGGAACTACTCGCTCACCGACCGCAAGACCCTGGAGGGGATTGCGGGCATCGAGTATAATCGCGACTGCTGGGCGCTTCGGGTCGTCGGCCAGCGGCTGACGACGACGACGCAGCAGGCAACGACGTCGGTGTTCGTTCAGCTCGAGTTGAACGGCCTTGCTCGCGTCGGCACCAGTCCGCTCGAGGTGCTGCGCCGCAGTGTCCCGGGCTACACCCCGACAAACCAGGTTTCGCCGCGCGAAGGCAGCCCCGAGCCGCTTCCCGAATACTAGGGCCTGTTCACACCATGTCCGTTGTCGACCGTGGATCGCACTCTTCGCCGCGGTGCTCGCGCTTGGCGCAGCTTCCGCGCGAGCCCAGGCTCCCGCGGAGCCGGGCGCGGCCGCGGGGATCGTGCCGCTGGATCGCGTCATTGCGGTCGTCAACGACGAGGCGCTGACCCAATGGGATCTGAGCGAGGAACGCCGGATCTTCCTGCAGCAGCTCAAGGCGTCGAATATCACGCCGCCGCCTGAAGACGTCCTGGACAAGCAGGTGCTCGAGCGGCTGATCGCCCAGCGCGCGTTATTGCAGTACGCGAAGTCCAACGGCATTCGCGTCGACGATACGACGGTCGAGCGGACGATCCTGCGCATGGGCGAGGAGAACAAGCTCTCGCCCGAGGCGTTCCGCAAAGTACTCGAGGAGGAGAAGATTCCCTATGTGAACTACCGCGAGGACCTGCGGCGGCAGATCATCATCCAGCGGGTGCGCGAGCGTGAGGTCGACAGCAAGGTCCTGGTGACCGACGCGGAGGTCGACAACTACCTCGCCACCGTCGCGTCGCAGGCGGGCAGCGACAGCGAATACCGGTTGGCCCACATCTACGTCAGCGTCCCCGAGCAGGCCACTCCCGTCGCAGTCGAGGTGAGCCGCAAGCGTGCGGAGCAAGCGCTCCTGGAAATCAAGGCGGGCAAGAGCTTCGGCGAGGTCGCAGCGACTTTTTCCGCAGCGCCCGACGCAGCGTCGGGGGGAGACCTCGGCTGGCGCAGCAGCGCGCGGCTGCCGACGGTATTCTCCGATGTCGTCCGCACGATGAAGCCGGGCGAGGTCTCCGGGATTCTGCGCAGCCCCGCCGGCTTCCATATCGTCAAGCTCGTCGACGTCCGCAGCCGGAATCAGCCGACGATCGTCGAGCAGACGCACGCGCGGCATATCCTGATCAAGGTGAATGAGACCGTGTCGGAGACCGACGCCAAGCTCCGGATCGAGCGGTTGCGCGAGCGACTGCTCGAGGGCGCCAAGTTCGACGCCATCGCACGGGCCAATTCTGAGGACGCCGGGTCGGCGGCCAAGGGTGGCGATCTCGGCTGGCTCTCGCCGGGAGACACGGTGCCCGATTTCGAGCACGCGATGGACAAGCTCAAGATCGACAAGATCTCGGAGCCGGTGCGTTCTCCGTTTGGCTGGCACCTGATCGAGGTCCTCGGGCGACGCAAGCAGGACATTACCCAGGAGCGCAAGCGCGAGCAGGCGCGCCAGGCGATACGGCAGCGGAACAGCGACGAGCAGTGGGAAGAATTCGTACGCCAGTTGCGTGACCGCACGTACGTCGAGTACAAGAACAACGAGCCCTGACGCGGTACGGTGGCTCGCACCGGAACAACGAGCCCTGAGCGACTTGCGCGGGCGACTCAGCGCGCGCCAGTGGCGAGCACCGCGATGCGCGCAAGGCGCGGCGGATGCGTCGAGGGCGGAACCGCGAAGACGACCTCGACCCGCAGCCGGTCGATCGTCACCAGGTGCGATTCGATGCGCGTGGCGAGCGCGATCCCGGCGCTGCAGCGCCTGAGTGCAGCGCCCTCTCCGAGACCGATCGGTACCCAGTCGGCGTTCGAAGCGTCGCGCGCAAACACGCGAATTCCCTTCACTGCCGCATCGTGCCGCAGGCCCGCGACAATGGTCGCCGCGCGGTGCGGATCGATCTGCAGGTTGGCCGGCGATACGAGTGCGACCGTTCCGCCGGCGTCGGCGAATAGCGCAGGTCCTCCCGGCCGGGCCTCGAGCACGCCCGCTTCCGCGGTCCAGCCGTCGTCGTCGGCGTAGCCTCCCGCTCCGAAGGTCCACAGCCGCGATCCGCGCGGCAGCCCCGCACGTTCGAGTAGGAAATCGAGCGTCGCGTCCTCGAGCGGTGTATTGCGCCAGGCAGTGTGGGGCGCATAACCCGGATCGCTGCGTGCCATGCCGTTCGCGCCATTCCATGCCATCGGAGAGACGAAGCGCGCTCCGCTGTTCCAGAGGTCGCGTAGCGCGCGATACGCTGCCGCGTAATCGGGTTGCGTGTCGAGCTTGCGCAGATCGGCGGTATTGAATTCGACGATCCCGAAATCCGGGTCGATGCCCGCAAGCGTCGAATAGAACGGCCGGCCGTTCTCCATCGGCATCTCGTTGCTCGCCGCTTGCCCGTAGACGATTGCGCCCAGATGCGCGCCGCGCGGCTTGCTGCCCTCGATCGAAACCCCTCCCGAGTCGTAGTTGCGGGTCGGGCTCGATTCACGCAATGCGAGCGGCATGTAGCCTGCGGAGGGCGGCATGAACCCCTGCGATGACCAGATGCGCTCGCCGGGAATGCCGGCTTCGATCAACCATTGCGCGAGCTCGTCGTAGTGGAGGCTCACGAGGTGGCGGCGGAACCTCTCCCACTCGTGGACCCACGGATCCTCCCAGTACGGAGACGCAGCGTCGCGCGGGAAGCGCCGCGGCGGATCGACGTCCTCCCAGTGCGGGAAATCGCGCCGCGCGAGCGCGGCCACTTCGCCGAGCGTGAGCAGACATTCGCGGCAGTAGCGGGACAGATCGGGAATGCCGGGCTCGGGCGCGCCCGCATACGGCCCCGTTCCGGCGAGCCAGTGCCGGAACTGTCGCAGCGTGCCGGGGTTGTAGTCGTACCACTGCGCCTCGGAGAAGAACGGATTGATGTACACGTCCGGATCGAGATTGACCCCGACGAAGAGCTCGGGATGCTCGCGCATGAACGCGACGAGGTAACCGCCCGCCTGCTGCAGATTGCGCTTCTTGTAACGGCGCGCTTCGCCGGCATAGACGTTGAGGGTCAGCGCGCGGGCGAGCTCGGGCGCCTCCTGCGAGCCCGGCAGGTGCTTGAGCCAGTCGTCGGGCATCACCTCGTCACGCTCGTTCCACTGGCAGTTCGCCGGATCCTCCTCGAGATGGTCGTTGACGTCCCACTCGGGAGCGCTGCCCGATGCGTCGGCCCAGATCCCGCCGTTCAGCGTGACGAGGACCGCAAGCTCGCGTCTCGCCGCATCGGCGAGCACCGCTGAGAGCGAATCATCGGCGATTGCACGCGCACCGTGCGTACGGCTCACGTCGAAATCCGGGTCGAAAGCATAGTCGCCTGCGGCACCGAAGGTCGTGCGCAGGTACAGGACAGGAACTCGCATGCCGATGCAAGTCGTCGGTGACAGGTACGGGGTGTAGCGCGTGTCGAGTCCCTCGGCGCCCCCCGCGTGGGCGCGCGACAGTGCAGGCAGGAGAAAGAACGCTTGCGTGCTGCGCATCTCCGCTGCGGCGAAATCGCGCCACGTCTGCGGCACCCCTGATGCGATCACGCTACGCCTGCCCAGGAGCGTCTCGCGGCCGTCGCGCGCGATCGTCACGATTTCGAGCTGCTCGCGCGTCACGCCAGGCGTTGCAGCGCCAGGGTCGAGACTGTCTTCGAATTCGAATCCGCAGGAAGCGCCGTCGGGATAGCCGGGATGGACGGCCGCAACATCGTCGCGCCTCAAACCGTAACGCGCGCGATAGCGCCTGCCGCGGTAGCGGATTTCGACTGAGCCGATGCCGGTGCGGTCGAGCGCCCAGCCGCGAATGCCGACCTGCACTCCGACGATCGCCTCGGCCGCAGGCAGGTCGACCCAACCCAGGGACCGCGGGGCGGCCCGCGGCGCGGTCGTTCCGGGCGCTGACGTAGAATCGAGCCGCAGCGCCCCGTTTGGGCCCAGCCACGTCTGGCGCCGCATCCGGGCTCTCTTCCAGAGGCCGAATACCATGCGCGGAAACCCTGCGCGCGGCATCACGCAGTCACTGCCGCGGCTCGTTGCCGAGCCCTGGTATGTCGATCGGATCTCGATTGCCGGTTCACGGCTGGCCGCGGAAGGCTGGTCGATGCCCGTGCCCGGGGCCACCGAGCCACCCGAAGGCTGGTTCACCGTCAACGGACGCAGCTTCGACTCGATCCGCTATCCGCTGCTGCGCGTCGATGTCGGTGAAGTCTTCTGGATGCGGGAGAGCGCGGCTTCCTGCGGCTTCGCTGCGGTTGTCGAGGGTGTCGACGATCCGTACCCTGGCGGCTATCTCGAGATCTGTCGCATCGTCGCCGGCACGCCGCAGGTCGAGCGCGCCCGTGATTCGTGGTTCAGACCTGATCCTGCACTGCACCGGGACCTGCCCGAGGCGGCGCAACGCTTTCGGGTCATCGGCGATCGTGATGCCGACGGCTTCCTCGTCTCGGGCGCGACCGATTTCCAGCGGATTGATCGCGCGATCCTGGCGGTTGCGGGACGGCATCTGGCCGAATCGGGGCGCGTCCTCGATTGGGGCGTTGGCTGCGGCCGCCTGGCACGCCATTTCCCGCGCTCCGGTGCTTTCGCACTGACCGGTTGCGACATCGACTCCGACAACGTCGGGTGGTGCGCTGCGCACTTGCCAGGTCGCTACCTCGGCTGCACGATCGAGCCCCCGCTGCCGTTCGCTGACCACAGCTTCGACGTGATCTATGGCGTGTCGGTGTTCACGCATCTGCGCGAGGCGCTGCAATGGCGCTGGCTTGCCGAGCTGGCGCGCATTGCTGCGCCGGGGGCGATCGTCGCGGTGAGCGTCCACGGCCGCTCGGCCATCGATTTCTCGCGCCTGGCGCCTGCCGAGTATCAGCGGCAGATCGCGGCGCTCGAGCGCGACGGCGTCGTCGAGACCGGGACGAATTCACAACTCGACGGCTACGCCGATCACGGAGGCGAGTACGTGAACGTACTGAATGGTACCGAATACCTGCGCAGTGTCTGGAGCCGCTGGTTCGACGTCACCCACATCCTCCCCGGCTACATTCTGCATCACGATCTCGTGCTGCTGCGCAAGCGATGAGCGGCGGAAGAGACTCCGGCATCCCGGAACGCCGAGGGATTGTCGACGAGCAGATCGCCTATTACCGGGCGCGCGCCGCCGAGTACGACGCGTGGTGGTTCCGCACCGGACGCTACGATCGCGGGGAGGCGAACAACGCCGCATGGCGCGCCGAAGCGGCCGAAGTCGAGGACGCGGTGCTGCGGATGCTCGCGCGCGACGCTCCGGCGACGGCGCTGGAGCTCGCCTGCGGCACCGGGCTCTTCACCCGCCACCTGGCTCCGCGCGTCGTTGCACTGACCGCGGTCGACGCGTCGCCTGAGGTAATTGCGTTGAATCGCGCGCGCGTGGCGTTGCCATCGGTCCGGTACATCGAGGCCGACTTGTTCGATTTCGAGCCACCCGCGCGCTACGACTGCGTGTTCATGAGCTTCTGGCTCTCGCATGTCCCCGAAGCGCGCTTTGATTCGTTCTGGTCGATGGTACGGCGTGCGCTGGCGCCAGGGGGCTGTGCCTGGGTCGTCGATTCGGCGCACGAGCCCACTTCGACCGCGTCGAACCACCCGCTTCCCGATGCGCATGCCGGCGTCGTCACGCGGCGGCTCGACGACGGCCGCGAGTTCAGGATCGTCAAGCTGTTCCACGAGCCGGACGCACTCAACGCCCGCCTCGCACGAGCGGGATTCAATTCGTGCATCACGCGTACGCCGAGGTACTTCATTCACGGCGAGCTGCGCGAGCGCCGCGACTGAAGGCGCAGCGGCCCGCGGAACTGCCTTAATCTTCGGCGCTGAAATATACGTAGGCCGGCTGCGCGACGCTCCCCTCGTCCATCTCGCGGCGCAGCTCGAGCTCGGAGGGGACCTTGTCCCACCAGATCGCGCGTCCGATCCGCTGCTCACGCTCGAGCTGGGGCTTGTTCGCGAGAAGGTCGCGGATGAACTGCGTGTGCTCGGACACGTAGTGGCGCGCGGGAAGCATCGGCATGGCGGGCGGCGATGAGGACGGATCGAAGCCTGATTCTAGCATCGGCACCGCGTCGCGAAGTCATGCTCCCGCGCCCGCGTCGGTACGGGGCGCCGGGACGGGTTGTGCGCGCATCGAACCGGCGACGATGCGAAAGGCGTAGAGCCTGCACTCGAGTGCGCCGTTCCACAGAGGGGTGCGCCTTTCGGGCTTCAGTCCGATCAGGCCCGGAAGGCGTAGGTCGCCAGTGAAGATGCACGCAGTCCATCCCGCGTAGCGCTGCTTCAGGGCGTTGCCCAACTGCGGGTAAAAGCTGGCCAGCCCGCGCGCATCGTCCTGCCGCACGCCGTACGGCGGATTCGTGAGCAGCAAGCCGGCATTCGCAGGCGCGCTGCGCGCGAGCACGTCGGCCTGCTCGAATCGCACCAGGCTCCCGACCTGCGCCCGCTCGGCATTCGCGGCTGCAATGGCGACGGCCCCGGCCGTGATGTCGCTGGCGTAAATGGAAGGGACCGCAGGCGAGCTCCGGATGCGGTCGCGTGCGGCTTGCTTCAGGCGCTGCCACGCCGGCCCGTCGTACCAGGCGAGCTTCTGGAAGCCGAAGCTGCGCGCGAGTCCCGGGGCGCGGTCGGCGGCGAGCATTGCGGCTTCGATCGCGATCGTTCCGCTGCCGCACATCGGATCGAGCAGCGCGCGATCGGGCGTCCATCCCGTCAGTGCGAGCAATCCCGCGGCCAGGTTCTCGCGCAGCGGAGCTTCCTCGCTTTCGGCGCGCCAACCGCGCTTGAACAGTGGTTCACCTGACGTGTCGAGATAGATCGCCGCTCGCGCTCGGCTCAGGTGGACATGGACGCGCACGTCGGGGTCGCGCTTGTCGATCGACGGACGCGTGCCACGTTCGGCGCGAAAGCGGTCGCAGACGGCATCCTTCACCCTGAGCGTCGCGAATTCGAGACTGGTCAACCGCGAACGCGTCGCGGTGACGTCGACGCGCAGCGTCCGGTCGGACCGGAAGTGACGCGTCCAGTCGATCGCGTTCACCACTGCGTACACGTCGCGCTCGTCCCGATACGCTGCGGTGCCCACCTGCCACAGGATCCGGCTCGCGATGCGCGATTCCAGATTGGCGCGACAGGCGAGCATGAGGTCGCCGGCGAAACCCACACCCCCGCCGACCGGCGCGACGCCGGTTGCGGACAGCGCGCGTCAGTTCCACCGCAAGCGCGGCTTCGAGGCCGCGCGGGCAGGGAGCGAAGAATCGCTCGCTCACGCCTGCACCCGAGCGCGGATGATCAGAACGGCTTCGCGACGGCCAGCCAGACGATCGCGACGAGCAGCGGTAGCGCCGGAATCTCGTTGATCCAGCGATAGAAGACGTGTCCGTGCCGATTCCGGCCGCGAGCGAGGTCGCGCAGCAGCGTCCCGAGGTAGACGTGGAATGCGACCAGCAGGAGGACCAGGATGAGCTTGACGTGCAGCCATCCCCCGTCGATGCCGTATCCCAGCCACAGCCACCCGCCGAAAACGATGGTCAGCACGGCCGCCGGCGTCATGATGCTGGCGTAGAGCTTGCGCTCCATCGTCTTGAATCGCTCGACGCCGACGCTGTCGCCGGGCGCGGCCAGTGTGTGGTAGACGAACAGCCGCGGAAGATAGAAGAGCCCCGCGAACCACGAGACCATGAACACGATATGAAGCGTCTTGACGATGGTCAACGGGGTATCTCCGGTGCGGCGCCGATCATTCGAGCCGGATGTCGCCGTCGAATTTCACGTTGATCTTGAGGCCCGCGACTTCGAGCGTCATCCGGGCAGGGAACGCCTCCCGGCCCGTGATCGTGCCGTCGGCGATGGCCCTGGCGATCGCTTGCTCGATGTCGCGCTGCGAACGGATGCCCACCATCTTCAGGAATTTGCGGATGCTGAGGTTCAGCGTTTCTTCGTTCATGGATGCGTCTCCATCGGATTGCAGATTGGTCGCTGCCGTAGCATTCTCCCATCAAATCCACCCGCATCGGCATGAACGACCTCTACCTACCGCCTTGCGGATGCCGTCGGCGCAATGGCGCGCCTCGAGGGCTATCCGCTGATCGAGCGCAGGCAGGCGTGGCTCGATCGCCTGCGGGTGAACCTGCCCGAGCTCGCCGCGATCGAGGCGCTGTCTCCGGCAATCGATACCGGTTATCGGGCGCTACCGGCGCCGCAGTCGATCGCAGGCGGCGTTCCCATTCCTCACGCTTGCGATGGGATCGCCGCGCGGGCCCGCCGAAATCGCGCGGCGCCCGGGGATGCAGCGGCCGATGCCATCGCCTCGCTCACCGCGGCGCGCAGCCAGGAAGCCCTCAATGCCTTCATCACGCTCGCCGATGTGGCGTCGCTTGCGGCAAGCCGCGGCCGCGGCCGCCAGCCGCATTGCGGGCGGCGAGCCGATGCCGTTGTTCGGGGTCCCGATCGCGGTCAAGGATCTGATGCAGGTCGCGGGCTTTCCGCAAACCAATGGTACCGGCGGCCCTGAAGCCCGCGCCGGCAACGAGCGATGCCGCGGCAGTGGCGCGCCTGCGTGCGGCCGGCGCGCTGGTTGTCGGAACGACCAACCTCCACGAATTCGCCTACGGCGTCACCTGCGAGAATCCCCATTTCGGATTTGTCGCGAATCCGCGCGCACGCGAACGCACGCCGGGAGGATCGAGTGGAGGTTCGGCGGTTGCGGTCGCGGCAGGCATCGTGCCGCTCGCGATTGGCACCGACACTGCGGGATCGGTCAGAATTCCTGCGGCCTGCTGTGGCGTGGTCGGATTCAAGCCTTCGTTCGACGCCATCCCGCGTACCGGCGTGCAGGCGCTGGGCGCGAGCCTCGATCATGTCGGACCGATCGCAGCGCGCGTTGCCGACGCCGCGCTCGCCTATGCGGTCATGGCGGGCCAGCCACCGCGCGTTCCCGATGCGGCGCCGCTGTCGGGCCTGCGCGTCGGGGTGCCCCGCAGGCATTTCTACGACCCGCTGGCGCCTGACGTCGCGTTGCAGCGTGGCTGCGGCGCTCGAAGTGATGCGCGCCGACGGCGCGAGCCTCGTCGACGTCGACATACCCGGGATCGAGAATGCTGCAGCGCTGCAGTTCGCGACGCTGTGCAGCGAGGCCACCGACGCGCTGTGGCGGCACCTGCTCGACCAAGGCGACATGCTCGGCGCCGACGTCCGCGTGCGGATCGAGATCGGACAGTTCATGCCGGCGCTCTGGTACCTGCGCGCCCAGCGCGGGCGAGCCGAGCTCGCCTCTGCATTTGAGCGCACGATGCGCGACGTCGATGTGCTCGTCACTCCCGACCTTGCGCGTCGCCGCGCCGCTTGCGGGCGCGCGGGAAGTGATGCTCGGCGGGCGCGCCTGGCGCTGCATCCGGCGCTGACTGGCGCTCACGCTGCCGTTCAACCTTGCGGGCATGCCGGCATTGAGCCTTCCCTGCGCGCCGGGTGACGCCGGCATCCCGATCGGCCTGCAGATCGCCGGGAGGCGCGGCGAGGACTGGCGCGTACTCGCGACCGGCGCGCGCGCCGAGGCGCTGCTCGAGGCGGCGAACCCCTCGCTGAGCTGCCGGCGCCGCCGCGGTGGCTGCGGCGGTATTCACCTTGCCGTGCTCGGAAGGAGCTCCCTGCGGCCACAGTGACGTCACGATCTGTGCGAGCTGCGTCAGGCGGCCGTGGAAGAAATGACCGCAGCCAGGGAACACGACGACCGGCAATTGCAGCGGGCGCGCCCAGTCGAGCACGTCGGAGAGCGGCACGATCTCGTCCTGCTCGCCGTGCACGACGATCGTGGGCGCAGGAACCGGGGACCGGGAGAAGCGCCGCGCCGCGGCGCCGACGAGGATGATGCCCTCGGGGACCACCTGCTGCGCAACGCGCATCTGCACGAACGATCCGAACGAGAATCCTGCCAGCGCAACCGGTAGCTGTATCCCGAATTGCGCACGGACCTGCGCCAACACGGCCAGCGCGTCCTCGGTCTCGCCATTGCCGTCGTCGAATGTCCCTGCCGACTCGCCGACGCCCCTGAAATTGAACCGTGCTGCGACGTAACCCATGGCGAAGAGCGCCTTGGCGAGCGTCTGCACGACCTTGTTGTCCATCGTCCCGCCCTGCAGCGGATGCGGATGCGCGACCAGCGCGACGCCGCGCGGCGGCGCGACGGGCACCGCGAGGGCTGTGTCGATCGTGCCGGCGGGGCCGCTAAGCGCAGCCGCTCCGTATTTCGCGGGGTCACCGGCGCATTATCGCGCGTCGACCGGCATCCCCCACCCCGGTCGCCCTGCGAGCGCGAACAGCCACGCCGCCGCAAGTAGCGGCCAGGTCAGCAGCACGCTGCGAGTCACGCCGTTGTAGTTCAGCAACTGGCCGTAATGCCAATCGAACAGCGCGAGCGGCGCGCGCGCGGACAGGGTATCGGGAACCAGCAGCGGCGCGAGCAACGAGGACAACAGCGCGATCGCGCAGGCGGCGACCTGCGCCGCGCGGCGTATCCCCATCGCCGCCGAAAGCAGCAGCGCGCCGGCAGCGGTGCCGATCAGCACGCCGGGCTTGAGCCAGGTTTGCCAGACCCCGGATTTCAACAGCCAGACGCCGGCGCATCCCTTGAGCACCAGGGCTGCGCCGACCAGCAGCAGCACGGCGGTGCCCGCGCTGGCGCGCCTGCGCAGCAGCAGCGCGACAAAAAGGCCGATGCCCAGCAAATGGAAGGCGCTCGCGGCAGCCTGGATCAGCAGGCTCACGCCATCTTGCGCCGGAGCAGTCGCCGGGAAGCCTGGAACCGCGTCGGTTTCGAACGTGACGGCGAACAGCGCCATGCCCGGGTTCATCTGCGCGACCAGCCACAGCGCGAGGAGCGCAATCCCGACGTCGCCCAGGTGTCCCGGAAGGAACACCCGCGCCCGGTAGCGATAGAGCGCTTCGCGCACTGCCGGGCTCCCTGCGAGCCAGGCGGCGAACGCGCCGCCAATCAGTGCACCCGCGCTGTTCATTGCGAAGTCGGAGAGGCTCGAGTCGCGCGGGGGGATGTAAGCCTGCAGCGTTTCCATCGCGAACGACACGGCGGCGCCGACGACCGCTCCGGTGACGATGCGCACCCATGGCGCTGTCCCGCGCGGCCAGAGTGCCACGAAGAATCCGAACGGGGCGTACGCGGCGACGTTCAGGGCCGCGTCATATCGCGTCCAGTGCGCGGGCCAGCCCGCGAACAGGAAGAAGCGCGTCCCGGGCGGTGGCGCGAGCCAGGGAGTGAAAGGCTCGAGAGACACGTAGACGATCGCGACGCCATAGAGCAGGGCCAGTGCCTGCGGCAGGCGTGTACGGCCGGGCGCGCTCGCGAGATCCATGCGAGGATTATTTGCGGATTCTCACCGTGTCGCCTGCCGTAGCAGGAGCGCGATGACGCAGACGAGGAGAATGGCGATGGCGGCGAGCCAGCGATTGCGCGATTGCTGGGCCGCCGCGAGCTCCCTCAACGCAACGTCCGCCGCAGGTCGGCGGGGCGACGAGTCGTTGGTGCAGCAGGCGCGGCAGTTCGGGCAGTGCCGCAGCGAGGTAGGGTGCTTCAGCTTCCAGCCGGCGCTGCAGGGCGCGCAGGCCGATCTGGTCCTCCATCCAGCGCTCGAGGAAAGGCTTCGCAGTGACCCACAGGTCGAGGTCGGGATCGAGCTGGCGCCCGAGCCCTTCGACATTGAGCAGCGTTTTCTGCAGCAGCACGAGTTGCGGCTGGATCTCGACGTTGAAGCGGCGCGACGCGCGAAACAACTGGACGAGCACCCTTCCCAGCGAAATCTCCTTCAGCGGACGGTCGAAGATCGGTTCGCAGACCATCCGGATCTCGCTTTCAAGTTCGTCGACGCGGGTATCCGGCGGCACCCATCCCGACTCGAGGTGCGCGGTCGCCACCCGATGATAATCGCGCCGGAAGAACGCGATGAAGTTCTGCGCGAGATAGCTCTTGTCGCGCTCCGACAGCGTGCCCATGATGCCGAAGTCGAGCGCGACATACTTGCCATGGTTGGTGGGATCGACGGCCACGAAGATGTTCCCGGGATGCATGTCGGCGTGGAAGAAGCCGTCGCGGAACACCTGTGTGAAGAAGATCTCGACCCCTGCGCGCGCCAGGCGTTTCAGGTCGACGCCGGAGGCGACGAGCTCAGAAACGCGCCCGATGGGCACGCCGGCCATCCGCTCCATCACCAGGACTTCGGTCGTCGTCCAGTCCCAGTGCACCTCGGGTGCGCGGAGAAGCGTCGAGCGCAGGAAGTTTCGGCGCAACTGCGAGCAGTTCGCCGCCTCGCGGGTGAGATCGAGCTCGCCGTGGATCGTCTTGTCGAATTCGGCGACGACATCGCGCGGGCCGCAGCCGCCTGCCCTCGCTCCAAAGGCGTTCGACCAGCGCTGCCGCAGTGCGCATCAGCGCGAGGTCGTGCTCGATCACCTCGGTCACGCGCGGACGCAGCACCTTGACCGCGACCGGCGTCCCGTCGGGAAGCTCGGCAAAATGGACCTGCGCGACCGACGCGCTCGCAACTGGCGTCAGGTCGAAAGTCTTGAACAGTTCTGCAAGCGGTTTCCGGAAGACCCGGGTGATCGTGGCTTCGACTTCCGCCGACGCAAACGGCGGCACCCGGTCCTGCAGGAGCGCGAGCTCGTCGGCGATGTCGGCAGGCAACAGATCGCGCCGCGTCGACAGCATCTGGCCGAACTTGATGAAGATTGGGCCCAGGTCCTCGAGCGCGCGTCGAAGGCGCACCGCGCGCGGCGCGCTGAGGTCACGCCAGAAGAGCGTCCCGCGGACGACCGGCCGGAGCAGGCGCAGCCGCGGGTGGTCGAGCGCGAAGTCGTCGAGACCGTGCTTGAGCGCGACGACGACAATCCAGGCGAGGCGACCAAGCCGCATCGCCTATTCTAACGGGGCAGGATCACCGTTCGAGCGCCGCGATGCGCGCTTCAAGAGCTTCGGCGCGTGCGGCAAGCACCTGCTCACCCTCCGCCATGCGCTCGACGTCCGCAGGCCCCGCCAGCACCCCGGCTTCGTCGCGCGCGTAGCTTCCGAGGCTCGTGGCCAGCTTCGTGGTCACGTACTCCGGCAGCGCCAGCATCCTGCGCCCGGCATCGGCAAGGCGCTGACCGGCGATCGCTCCGAAACCCCGCGCAAGAATCCTTTCGACGAACCAGGGGAGCGTTGCGGCGAGTTCGCGGAGTGTCGTTGCCAACGGTGCGTCACCCTCTTCGGTGACGAATTCGTTCCAGCGGCCTGGAGCGGCGAGTAGCGACGGGACGCCCAGCGGCGAGAGCGTGAGCGTCACGTCCGCGGCCGACGCCGGCGCGGGCATGGTCTCGGGGATGCCGTCCTGGCCGATTGCTGAAGCCGTGAACGAGCAGTCCCACGCGAACGATGAAGCTCCGGCCGGCAAATTCGGCGAGACGCTCGCGCGCCCAGGGCTCGCCGGCGAGGATCCTGCGCAATGCGGGTCGGTCAGTGTCTCGACGGTCACCAGACGCGGCCCACGTGCAGCGCGACGATCCCCGCAGCGAGATTATGATAGTCGACGCGATCGAAGCCGCATTGCTCCATCATCGACTGCAACTGTTGCTGGTCGGGATGGACGCGGATCGATTCGGCGAGATAGCGATAGCTTGCCTCGTCCTTCGCAATCAGCCGTCCCAGCCGCGGCAGCACGTTGAAGCTGTACCAGTCGTAGACGCCGGAAAGCGGCGCTGCGACGCGCGAGAACTCGAGCACCAGCGCGACGCCGCCGGGGACGAGCACGCGACGCATCTCGGAAAGCGCGCTCTCCTTGAGCGTGACATTGCGCAGGCCGAAGCCGATCGAGACGCAGTCGAAGCTGCGGTCACGAAACGGCAGCATCTCTGCGTTGCACTGGAGCGTGGGCAGCACGATGCCCCTATCGAGCAGCCTGTCGCGGCCCGCCGCAAGCATCGCACCGTTGATGTCGGTATGCACGACGCCACCGGTGGCGCCCACCCTTCGCGCGAACAGCCGCGCGAGATCACCGGTGCCGCCGGCAAGGTCAAGCACGCGCCAGCCCGCGCGCACCCCCGAGACCTCGACGGCAAAACGCTTCCAGCCGCGATGCATGCCGGCCGACATCAGGTCGTTCATCAGGTCGTACTTGCCCGCGACCGAATCGAACACGCCGCGCACGCGACGCGTCTTCTCGTCGGGCGCGACTTCTTCGTAGCCGAAGTTCGTGCGGGCGTTCATATTGGCCGGGGGCCGGCGGATCCGGATCGCGGCTCGCCCCGGCGGCGGCAAGGCGCCCGAGGTAGCGGTGCCACAGCTCATCCTGCCGCTCACCCAGCTCGTAGAGGTAATCCCAGGAGTAAATCCCCGTGGTGTGGCCGTCGGAAAAAGTCGGGCGCAGCGCATAGTGGCCGATCGGCTCGACGCTTGCGATGGTGACGCCGCGCTTCCCGGCCTGCAGCGTCTCCTGCCCCGGACCGTGCCCGCGAACTTCTGCCGACGGCGAGTGCACGCGCAGGAATTCGTAGGGCAGGCGAAAGCTTCGTCCGTTCGCGAAGACGACTTCGAGAACGCGCGAGGCTTGGTGCAGCTTGATCTCGGTGGGGAGTGGAGTCTGCGCGTCGAGGCCAGCCATATGGCGAGCCTAGCACAGCACCACTGCCGGGCTACTGGTTCGTCTCGGGGACGATGTCGAGGTTGGCGATGCCGGAGAACATGTTGCGGTTTCTCGCGTCCTTGCCCTTCAGCTTGATGTCGAGGCGCAGGTCGTTCAGCGAGTCGGCGTTGCGCAGGGCGTCCTCGTAAGTGATGAGCCCCGCCTCGTAGAGATCGAACAGCGACTGGTCGAAGGTCTGCATGCCGAGCTCGCGCGAGCGCTTCATCAGCTCCTTGATGCCGCCGATGTCGCCCTTGAAGATCAGGTCGGAGACCAGCGGCGAATTGAGCATGATTTCGACCGCGGGCACGCGGCCGCGTCCATCGCGGCGCGGGATCAGGCGCTGCGCGACGAAAGCGCGCACGTTGAGCGACAGGTCCATCAGAAGCTGCGCACGGCGCTCCTCGGGGAAGAAATTGATGATCCGGTCGAGCGCCTGGTTGGTGCTGTTCGCGTGCAGCGTTGCGAGGCAGAGGTGGCCGGTCTCGGCGAACGCGACTGCGTAGTCCATCGTCTGCCGGTCGCGGATTTCACCGATCAGGATGACATCGGGCGCGGCGCGCAGCGAGTTCTTCAGCGCAATCTCCCAGTTGTCGGTATCGACGCCGACCTCGCGCTGCGTGATGATGCAGTTCCTGTGTTCGTGCACGAACTCGATCGGATCCTCGATCGTGATGATGTGTCCGTAGCTGTTCTCGTTGCGGTAGCCGAGCAGCGAGGCCATCGAGGTCGACTTGCCGGCACCGGTCGCGCCGATGAACAGTATGATGCCGCGCTTGGACATGATCATGTCCTTCAGCACTGGCGGCAAGCCGAGTTCGTCGAACTTGGGTATGTCGGTGACAATCGTGCGCATCACCATGCCGATCCGGCTCTGCTGCACGAATGCGTTGACGCGGAAGCGGCCGACCCCTGGCGGGCTGATTGCGAAATTGCACTCCTTCGACGACTCGAACTCGGCCGCCTGCTTGTCGTTCATCACGCTGCGCACGAGCTCGATGGTGTGCTGCGGGGAGAGCGCGGACTTGGACACCGGCGTGATCTTGCCGTCGACCTTGATGGCTGGCGGAAAGCCCGCGGTCACGAACAGGTCGGAGCCGTTCTGCTTGACCAGCAAGCCGAGCAGATCGTGGATGAATTTGGTGGCGTTTTCCCGTTCCATGGGCAACCTCCGGTTTCCGCGCCGCGACCTGCGACTCAGGCGACGCCGAACATTTCCTTGTTGACCGCACGATTGCGCGCCTCGGGTGCGGCGACCACGTTGCGGCGCACGAGCTCGATCAGGCACTGGTCGAGCGTCTGCATGCCCAGTGCGAGTCCGGTCTGGATCGTCGAGTACATCTGCGCGACCTTGTTCTCGCGGATCAGGTTGCGGATGGCGGGTGTGCCGATCATGATCTCATGCGCGGCGACGCGGCCCTGGCCATCCTTGGTCTTCAGCAGCGTCTGGGAGACGACCGCAACGATGGACTCCGACAGCATCGACCTCACCATGTCCTTCTCGGCTGCGGGAAATACGTCGATGACCCGGTCGATCGTCTTGGCCGCCGAGCTCGTGTGCAGCGTGGCAAACACCAGGTGGCCAGTCTCGGCGGCGGTCAGCGCCAGCCGGATCGTATCGAGGTCGCGCATTTCACCGACGAGAATGTAATCCGGATCCTCGCGCAGCGCCGCGCGCAGCGCGTTGGGAAACGACAGCGTGTGCGGCCCGAGCTCGCGTTGGTTGATCAGGCATTTCTTTGATTCATGCAGGAATTCGATCGGATCCTCGATCGTGAGGATGTGACCGAACTCGTTCTCGTTGACGTGGTTGCACATCGCGGCGAGCGTTGTCGATTTGCCAGAGCCGGTCGGCCCGGTGACGAGGATCAGGCCGCGCGGCCGGTTGGTGAGCTCGGCGAAGACCTTGGGCGCATTCAGCTCCTCGAGGGAGAGCACCTTGGAGGGGATCGTCCGGAACGCCGCCGCGGCACCCCGCTGCTGATTGAAGGCGTTGACGCGGAAACGCGCGAGGTTCGGCACCGCGAAGCTGAAGTCGCATTCGAGGAATTCCTCGTACATCTTTCGTTGCGAGTCGCTCATGATGTCGTACACCATGGCGTGGACGTCCTCGTGCTCCATCGGCGGCAGGTTGATCCGCCGGATGTCGCCGTGAACGCGGATCAGCGGGGGAAGCCCGGCCGACAAATGCAGGTCGGAAGCCTTGTTCTTGACCGCGAAAGCGAGCAGCTCGGTGATATCCATGTCAGGAACCGGCCTCCCGACCGGGTTTGGGTCCGTCGATCAGCGTCTTCGGCGGCAGGTCGCTGCTGGGCCGACAGGTGTTCGCCGAGGGTTCTCCACGCGCAGCATCGAACGCGGCGCGATTGACGTCATATCCGGCAGTTTTCAGCGTGCAAGAGGTGCCTGCCGACCGTGGATTCTTTGCCAAACGCGCTGTAGTATGCAATACATGTGCCAGCTTGGTTGCGACGATGCCGATGTCATTATCGGCCGCTATGAAAGCGGCTGGCAAGCCACGCGGGGCCGCATTGCTGCGGCCGAGTGCGCTGCCGGCAGGAAGGCTGGCGAGGTGCGCCTTGTCGTCGTATCCAAGACCTTCCCGGCGGAGGCCATCCGCGCGGTCCATGCGCTCGGCCAGCGCGCGTTCGGGGAGAATTATGTCCGGGAATGCGCCGCCAAGCGCGCCGCGCTGGCCAATCTTCCTGGCCTGGAATGGCACCTCATCGGGCCCCTGCAGAGCAACAAGACCGGCCTTGCGGCGGCGGCATTCGACTGGGTCGAGACCGTCGACCGGGAGAGCATTGCAGATCGCCTCGCCGCGGCGCGAAGCACCGCGGGATCCCCGCTCGACGTGCTGGTCCAGGTCAATGTCAGCGGCGAGGCGACCAAGAGTGGAGTGGCGCCTTCGGGAGCGTCCGGATTGGCGCATTACGTCGCCTCGCTGCCCGGCTTGCGCCTGCGAGGGATCATGGGGATTCCGGCGCCGACGGAGGACTCCGGTGCGCTGCGGGCCCAGTTTCGCGAGCTTCGGCGCTGCTACGACGCCTGCCTTGGCGCAGGGCTTGCCGTCGACACGCTGTCGATGGGAATGTCGGGCGACCTCGAGCTCGCGATCGAAGCAGGCGCGACCGAGGTGAGGGTCGGCACCGCCATCTTCGGCGCGCGGCCCACGTGACGCGGATTGCCTTCATCGGAGGCGGCAACATGGCCTGCGCGATCGCGGGCGGTCTGGTCGCGAAGGGCGCGGATCCGGCGGGGCTGCGTGTGGTCGAGCCGCTGCCCGCGCAGCGCGAGCGCCTCGCCGCGCGCTTTCCGGCGGTGGCGCTGCACGAGGATTGCACCCAGGCCGCGATCGCGGGCGTCGACGTGGTCGTGCTGGCGGTGAAGCCGCAGCAGATCCGCTCCGCGGCCCAGACGCTGGCGCCCTTCGCTGCGACGGTGCCGTTGTTGCTCACGATTGCAGCAGGCGTACGTTGCGCCGATCTGTCGCGCTGGCTTGGCGGCTACGCGCGGATCGTACGCGCGATGCCCAATACTCCAGCGCTGGTCGGAGCGGGAATCAGCGGTGCCTGGGCGACGCCACAGGCGCGCGAGCAATCGGCGATCGCGGACGAGATCCTCGGCGCCTGCGGCCAGGTGATCTGGGTGAAGCGCGAGGCCGATCTCGATGCCGTGACCGGCGTCTCGGGGAGCGGTCCCGCGTACGTGTTCTATTTCCTCGAAGCGCTCGAGCGGGCGGCGGTCGAATTGGGCTTCCCGCCGGCGGATGCGCGCCGGCTTGCCTATGCGACGTTCGACGGCAGCCTGCGCCTTGCCCAGCAAAGTGACCAGGCGCCGGCAACGCTGCGCGCCAGCGTCACCTCGAAGGGCGGAACCACCGCGCGTGCGATCGAGGCGCTCGACGCCGCCGATGTCGCCGGCCATTTTGTGGCCGCGGTCAAAGCGGCTGCGGCTCGCGCGACCGAGCTGGGCGACGAGTTCGGCAAGGATTGATGATGTTTGGCTCCGTGCTCACATACCTGATCGACGTGGTCTTCGGCCTGTTCACCTACGCGCTGCTGCTGCGCTTCGTCATGCAGGTTCTGCGCGCACCGTTCAGGAATCCGCTGGGACAAGCCGTGATCGCCCTCACCGACTGGATTGTCAAGCCGCTGCGCAAGCTGCTGCCGGGTTACCGCGGTGTCGACTGGGCGTCGCTCGCCGCTACCTACCTGTCCCAGCTCCTGTGGCTGCTCGCCTACTACCTCGCGTTCGGCGCGGGATTCACACTCGCAGGTGCGGGGCTCGCCTACCTGCTGATTGCAGGCGTGATAGCGCTGATCAAGGCTACGCTGTGGCTGGTGATCGTCGTCGTCCTGGTCCAGGCAGTGCTCTCGTGGACAGCACCCGACGGACCCCTCGCCGGGCTGCTGAACGCATTGGCATTCCCGTTCCTGCGCCCAGTGCGAAGGTTCGTGCCGCCGCTCGGCGGCAGCCTCGACCTGTCGCCGCTGGTCGTGATCGTCATCGCGCAGCTCGTGCTGATGACGCTTGTCCCCTGGCTCGAGAGCAGCGCCATGCGGCTGTTCGTTTGATTATGCGGCGGCGGCCGACGTCGCGACGGCCTCCAGCGCGCCGATCAGCTTTCCGACCGCTTCGAATGCGAAGATTGCGTCAGGTCCAGTGGGCGATAAGTCGGTGAACGGCGATTCGTAGAGCGCCGCCGGGAGGAGGACGCCGTGCTCGGTCAGGTGGTCGACGATCAGGTTGACGAACTCGATCTGGTTCGCGCCAAGCGTCCGATCGGCAAGAAAATCGGCGAACGCCTCCTTGGCCGCCTCGCGGTCCATGCCGACCAGCGAGCGTACGAAGAGGCCGAGCCCGTGCGATTCCTCCTGCGCGCGCTCGATGTCGTCGCGGCCGCCGATGCCGCTCTCGGCCAACATGCGCTCGAGTTCGTCCAGGTCGGCCGCGCGTCAGCGGCCTTGTTCATCCGCAGCTTGTGGATCGCGATGTGGTCCTGATGCGCGCGCAGGAAAGCGCTGCGCCTTCGCGCGGAACGTTCCGAAGTCGGTGCCGATGCGCGAAGCCCGGCAATTCGACAGTCGTCTCGGCGCCGATCTCGTCCTCGAAATCCGTGTAGACGAGCTTCCGCTGCTGCTTGTCGATCAACTTCACCAGGTCGCGCAGGCGGCGGCGCACGCGCTCCAGCATCGGCACGGTGACGTCCTGCCACCACTCGTCGGTCTGCACTTCCTGGATCAGGGCCATCTGCTCGCTGCACCATCGGAATGGCCGATTTCTCTTCCAGCAGCCCGGCGATCGCTTTCACCTGATCGCGCAGGCGCTCGAAGCCGGGCTCGTGACCGCAGCAGCGGCCAGTTGCAGGTTCGAGCACGCAGCAGGTCGAATCGCTTTGCCTCCTCGTCCTCGGCGGTCCAGCTCCGAGGGCAGCCCTGCGACCTCGTGCGACAGCTCAGCCAGTGCTTCTGCGCGACAGCGTCGTCCAGGCCTCCGGCTTGGCGTACTTCTCCACCAGTGCGCCGCTTCGGGCGCACGACGAAATTGTCGAGGTTCATCGCCGCGACCTCGCGGTGCAGCAGTCGCGCGCGTATCGCGCGCGCACGTCGCGTTCGCTGTCGGGTCGCCATAGGTGAGCCGCGCGTTCGCCGACAACGTGTCGCCGGCTCGCCGCGACCTCGCTGATCCAGCGCGCCGATCAGTTCCAGCCGCGCCTTGAACAGGCGCTTGCCCAGCGATTCGCCGACGACGCCCTCGGTGGTCGGCGGGTTCTGGCTGAAGTACTCGAGGTTCTGGCAGTAGTCGAAGATGTAGAAGAACTCCTTGTGCTGTCCCGGCCCGAACAGGTCCGGGCACAGGCGCGTGCCGCGGCCGAGCATCTGCCAGAACTTGGTCTTCGAGCGCACCAGCTTGAAGAACACCAGGTTCACGACTTCCGGCACGTCGATGCCGGTGTCGAGCATGTCGACCGAGATGGCGATGTGCGGCGCCTTGTCCTTGTTCGAGAAGTCGTCGATCAGGCTCTGGGCGTACTCGGTCTTGAAGGTGATGACGCGCGCGAACTCGCCCTTGTAGTGCGGGTAGTTGGCGTCGAAGCGCTCGGCGATGAACTCGGCGTGGGCCTGGTTCTTGGCGAAGATGATCGTCTTGCCGAGCCGGTCGCCGCCGGCGACCTTGATGCCCGCGGTCATCAGGTGCGCGAGCACCTTGTCGACGGTGTCCGCGTTGAACAGCCACTTGTTGACCGCCTCGGCCTCGACGCGGTCGGGCACGTCGCCGTCGTCGTCCCATTCCAGCGCGTCCCACTGGTCCTTCTCGTCTTCGGACAGGTCGTCGTACGTGATGCCCTCGCGCTGGAACTTGAGCGGCACCGACACCGCCTTCGGCGGCACCAGGAAGCCGTCGCGCACCGCCTCGTCGAGCGAGTAGGCGTCGGTCGGCACGCCGTTCTCGAGGTCGAACAGGCCGTAGGTGTTGCGGTCGACCTCGTCCTTGGGCGTGGCCGTCAGGCCGACCAGCAGCGAGTCGAAGTAGTCGAAGATCGCCCGGTACTTCTGGTAGACCGAGCGGTGCGCCTCGTCGATGACGACCAGATCGAAGTGGCCGACGCCGAAGCGCCGCTGGCCGTCGCGCGTCTCGTCGATCAGGCCCATCATCGTCGGATAGGTCGAGACGTAGACCCGGCCTTCGGTGTCCTTCTCGGTGACCAGGTTCACCGGCGAGGCATCGGGCAGGTGCGCTTGAAGGCGTTGACCGCCTGGTTCACCAGCGCCACGCGGTCGGCGAGGAACAGCACGCGCTTGACCCAGTTGCAGCGCATCAGCAGGTCGCACAGCGCGATGACCGTGCGGGTCTTGCCGGCGCCGGTGGCCATCACCAGCAGCGCCTTGCGGTCGTGGTCGTGCTCGAAGGCCTCGGCGATGCGGCGGATGCGCGCGGGTCTGGTAGTAGCGCTCGACGATCGCCGGTTGATCGTCGCGTCGGCGAGCGACCTGCGCGTCGGCCGGCGCTGGATCGAGCAGTTCCAGCTCGTCCTTCGTGTAGAAGCCCTGGACCTGCGCGCGGCGGATAGCTGCGCGTCGTCCCAGATCCAGTGCTCGTAGCCGTTGGAGTAGAAGATCACCGGGCGCTGGCCGAACTGCTGCTCCAGGCAGTCGGCGTAGAGCTTGGCCTGCTGCTGGCCGACGCGCGGGTCGCGCTGGTGCGCTTGGCCTCGACGAGGCCGAGCGGCTTGCCGTCGTCGCCCCACAGCACGTAGTCGACGAAGCCCTTGCCCTGGTTGTTCGGCATGCCGGTGACTTCGAACTCGCGGTCGCGCGGCTGATCGAGCGGCCAGCCGGCTTCCTTGAGCAGCAGGTCGATGAAGTAGTCGCGGGTCTCGGCCTCGGAGTAGTCGTGCGTGTCCGGCTGCGCGGCGGTCGCCTTCTTCGCCTTCGGCGACCTCGGCGCGCAGGCGCTTCAGCTCCTCGTCGAGCGCGCTCTTGTCGGCGAGCAAGCGCCGCGAGCTTCTCGTCCCGCTCGCGCAGTCTCGCTTCGAGCTGCTGCAGCTGCT
The DNA here is from genome assembly GCA_963701885.1 of uncultured beta proteobacterium. Taxonomy (GTDB): domain Bacteria; phylum Pseudomonadota; class Gammaproteobacteria; order Burkholderiales; family Casimicrobiaceae; genus VBCG01. The sequence continues at coordinate 43,506 of CAVPBR010000016.1, read as the reverse complement.
CGGCCGTCTGCTGCTGCGGGATGGCGCGTCGGCTTCGGCAGCGCGGCGGCATCGAATGCGAGGCCGGGCGCCGGCCGCGCCGCGCGGGCGTAGGTGCGGGCGAGCCAGTAGCAGACGTGGAACAGCTCGCGCACGGCGACGAGCGCGTCGTCGTCCGGGATCGGCGCGATGGCTGTGCACGGCCGGTTGCCGAGCGTGATGATCACCCGCGCCTTGTTGAATACCGCCTCGCCGGCTGCCTGCTTGAATGTCGGCTCGTGGATCAGCGCCGACAGGTTGTCCTGGTACGGGAGCTTGAGCGCCGGGTCGTGCTTGAAGAGCCCAGTTCATCGCGAGCTCGAGCGCTCGTCGCGCGTAGAAGCATGCGGTGCGCGGGTCGGAGTGCGCGGCGCTTTCCGCCTTGACCGCTGCCTCGTACTGCGGGAGAAACTCGGTCGCAAGGAATGCGAAGTTACTCACGCGGTTCGCGCTCGCTGCCGGGCGTGCGTCAGGGGCTCCCGGACAAAGGTTGCCAATATTTCGACCACCGCGTCGAGCGCGGGCGCATCGAGGCGATTCCTGGCGACGAAGGCGTTCCACTGCCGCTGTTTTTGCGCGTTGCCAGAGAACGCCGCCGTGAGCCCGGCAGGCATCGGCGCCGGGAGCGGAGTGTCGCGACGCGCGAACGTCGCAGCGATAGCCCGACCAAGCTCATGGATGTCCATCGCTCCTTCGCCTGCCAAGGCCCACAGGTCGAAATAGTCCTTCATACGGCTGTTGGTGATTCCGAGCTGCGCGATCGCTTCGAGTTTCTCGGCGAAGACTGTTTCTCGCGGGTATGCGTGCAAGGCAGCTGCCGGAAGGTCATCGAGCAATCCCGGGAACCTGATATCGACCGGGCCAGGCGTGACCGCGTCGCCGTACCCCACGTCCAACTGCACGATACAGCGGGCCTTGTCGAGCTCCGCGCGCAAGGTGACGCGCAATCCCTGGTAGGTCGCGTGCTCGCGAATCTCGACCACCTTGATCGAATCCGGATCGTACGCAATGCCGTCTTCACACTCGATCTCACAGATTCTTCGTATCGTTTCGGCCAGAGCTCGAGCATCACGCGATCCATAACCCAGAAAGTCCGCATCGCGCGTTGGCCGGTGTTTGGCGTTGAACCACAGCGTGAACAGCAGCGCACCCTTTAACAGGAATTCGTCGCGGACCTCCGAGACGGACAGTCGGTAGAGGAGCCGCTCGACAGCGTAGCGATCGAGCAGCAGCTGGAAATCTTCACCGCGGGCACGGGCGCGATCGAGCAGTCGCTGACGGATCGAAGCAGCCGAGATTGCGCGACACGCGCACGGCGCTCATGTGAGCGATTCCAGGTAGGGGCGCATGACTTTCGCCACGCGATTCAGGCGGGCATATTCCCACAGGTCATCGATGGCGACCTTGCGCTCACGCCTCGCCTCGCGCAGCGCCTCCAGCGCCACATCGAGCCCGATCTTGTTGCGAAACTTGAAGCAGTCGGCAATGGTCTTGGCCGCGTTGAAGACAGGAACGCTGACGCCGTCGACCTCGATGGTGTCGACCCCAGCGGTCAGCGACGTTGGCGACATGCGGACCACGCGGATTTCGGGGGTGGCGAGCCGCGGTGGCAAAACGCCGGCCGGCAGCGCCAGCCAAACCTCGAACGGTGCCTGCGTACCGATCTCGTGAACGCGCAGGGCGGAGAGCAGACAGATGACTCCGCGTGGCGCTCGCAGCGAAACTTCGGCCAATGAGCGATTGGCACTGCTGGGTCGACCAGCCAGCGCATAGATGCCGCGACCGGTTCGCTCGATCTTCCCCGCGCGTGCCAGGCGGGTCAGGACGACCGTAGGTATTCCTAGTGCGACGAGGTCGCGCGAGCGGAGCAGCCCGCGGCGCCGGGCGAGTCGCAGGATGGCGCGCTCATGCGGCGCGGTGGAGTCCATCTTCATGGCCAGCAGTGTGTTGCTAAGTCACATCAATTGTCAATAACTAATGTGAATTCGCAACAGACACCAACCCGCGAGCAGGCGGCATGCCACTCTGGCCGGCGTGCGCATAACTGCCGCCAAAAACGCGCCTCAAATAGTGCACGGCGTTATTTTAGGATCAACGTCGATCCTAAAATAACGCGGGGTCTACAGCTCGCCCCGGAAGGCGCGGTGCTGGAGGGAGGCGAAGAGTGCAGTACATCTAGTGCGAGCCGACGCGCGACGATCTGCGTCACACTTTCAGCTTTCTTGCCCCATTCAGGCGCTGCGCAAAACTCTCGTTGTAGCGTCAAGGGGCGGAACAACGGTCTTGATCCGTAGCAATTTTTCGAGTTGGCAAATTTTCTTCATCGAACCGCTCGCGTCGTCCCGTTGCGCGTCGACCGATTTCGTATCTATATCCGTAGGCGTCTGAAACAAGTGCCCACACGAACAACGGCTCAACGATCGTTGAGGCTCGCCCTACAGAATGCCAGAGTCTTGATCGGTGCCGGAAAAGCTTCAGCGGAGCACGCGGTCCACGAACGCAACCGCTCCGTCAAGTTCTGGAGTATTGGCTCGGCTGAAGCAGCAGATCGCCAGGTTCTGACGAAATGCTCGCCATCGGTGGATCGTAGGTGTTCGGATATTGGCTTACTTTCTTCGGCAACGAAAATTCATACTCGTGACGAGCGCTGACCTTCAGGACGCGATTTTTTGTCACTGCATTCTCTCCGCCTCCGCGTCGACGCTCTTGCCGCTCTTGGAACGCCTCCACGATAGTCAGCGCACAGTGGACCGTTCGGCCCACCGTTTCAGTATTGTCCGCCAGGTCGCCGAACATCTCGAGGAAGATAGATTGCGTGAGCGTATCGAGTCGGGCGAGAGCGGCGCGGCGCGTGGCCCGCAACGCGTCCGCTTTGTCCAGGATCGCCGCGATCCGCCGCTGCTCTGGCAATGGTGGGATAGGGATAGTTAGCTGACTTGAAACTGCATCCGGCACGCGCCGCTGTCCGGCACTTCCGGTTCATTCGTCGTTCTCCTGCGAGGCGAATGTGAGCGTCCTGACGGATGGTAGTGCCAGAACGATAGCGGGCGTCTACCTTTCGCGATCGCGGCCGCACCGACATGGAAGCTCTGTTGATCCGAAACCGTGGCGCGACAACTTTACGTGCGCGATCTTCCCGTTTTCAAAGCAAGGCGTGATTTTCGCTACGAGCAACTGTCGCCGTCAACAAACGGTCGTGTAAGCCCTTCGCTACCTCTGCGTAATGGCGAGCTCGTTCGCTCGTGATCGACCCCATCTCTAGCAGATATCGCAGTACATCGGCACGAATGAAATCATTTCGATCCGCCCGACAGAACTTTAGAGAGTGGCGGATTGATATCGGCGACGTCAGAGAGCTGCGACTCGTCTGGCCGACGTGCTCACTCTCAACATCCCCTCCAATTCCTTCATTCCGCTTCTGAATTTCCGCCTCGAGCTTCGCGAGGTCGGCGAGGATCTCCTTCGGTGGCCGGTGTTCGACATCGTCATGCACCACTTCCTTGTACCGATTGAGTGACAGGTCGTAGCCCTGCGCGGCGATGTCGGCCTTCGGCACGCAGAAGCTCTGCGCCGTGCGTGGGTTCTTGCGCTCGTCCTTGTCGCGCGCCTGCCAGCGCGCCAGCACGTCGGGGAGGTTGTTCTTCGCGTGCTCGTCGGCGTTGAGCGCGACGCGCGGGACGGGGCCGAGCTTGTCTTCGGGCAGAAGCGGCGTGCGCTTGTCGTCGAGGCTCCAACCGTCGGCGTCGACGTCGTAGAACCACACGAAATCGGTGCCGCCGGAATTCGTCTTCGTGAAGACGAGGATCGCGGTCGACACGCCCGCGTACGGCTTGAACACGCCGCTCGGCAGCGAGATGACGGCGTCGAGCTTCTGGTCCTCGACGAGGATTCGCCGCAGCGCCTTGTGCGCGTTCGACGAGCCGAACAGCACGCCTTCGGGCACGATCACTGCGGCGCGGCCGCCCGGCTTCAGAAGCCGCAGGAACAGCGCGAGGAAGAGCAGCTCGGTCTTCTTCGTCTTGACGATCTGCAGGAGGTCCTTGGCGCACGTTCTCGTAGTCGAGCGAACCGGCGAACGGTGGATTGGCGAGGACGAGCGTGTACTTCTCCTCCTCGCCAGCGTGGTCCTGCGCCAGCGAATCGCGGTAGCGGATGTCGGGATTCTCGACGCCGTGCAGCAGCATGTTCATGCTGCCGATGCGCAGCATCGTGTTGTCGAAGTCGAAGCCGTGAAACATCCGGTCGTGAAAGTGCGCCTTCGCGCGAACTTCGCGCGCAGCATTTCCGGATGCCGCTTGCGCAGATACTCGCCTGCCGCCACCAGGAATCCGGCCGTTCCGCACGCGGGATCGCAGATGACGTCCTTCGGTTGCGGTGCCGTCGATCTCCGACCATCAGCCCGATGATGTGGCGCGGCGTGCGGAACTGCCCGTTCTGCCCGGCGGTCGCGATCTTGCCGAGCATGTATTCGTACAGATCGCCCTTGGTGTCGCGGTCCTCCATCGGGACCTGGTCGATCAGGTCGACGACCTTCGCCGAGCAGCGCGGGCGTCGGGATCGTGAACCGCGCTCCTTCATGTGATGCGCGTAGGTCGAATCGTCGCCGCCGAGCGTGCGAAGGAACGGGAAGACGTGCTCGCTCGACGACGTCGTACATCTCCGCCGGCGCGAAATTCTTGAAATTCGACCAGCGCATGTCCGTCGAAAGGGCGACCCTTCGGGTCCTCGCCTTTCGGGAAGACGCCGGCCGCTCGATGGGTTTCTCGAGCTGGCGAGACCTTGTTCTCCGCCAGCGTCTGGAGCTCGTCGAGACGTTTCAGAAAGAGCAGGTAGGTGATCTGCTCGATCACCTCGAGCGGATTGCTGATGCCGCCTGACCAGAAGGCATTCCAGATGCTGTCGATTTGGTTCTTGACGGACCCAGTGATCATTTGTGGATGTCCATTGTTCGTCGGCGCCATCGCGCGGCCTGCCATCACTTGACGGCGAGATGGTTCGCGAGCCGTACGAAGTCTGCCACCGACAGGGTCTCGCCCCGCGCGCCGGGATCGATGCCTGCGTCGCGCAGCGTCGAATCGGCTGCGAGCGACGCAAGCGCGTTGCGCAGTGTCTTGCGGCGCTGGCCGAACGCCGCTGCGACAACGCGCGCGAACGATGCGTCGTCGGCGATCAGCGGCCGCTTCGCGCCGAGGGGAACGAGGCGCGCCAACGCGGATTCCACCTTCGGCGCGGGCCGAAATGCACCCGCGGGGACGGTGAAAAGCCGCGTCACGGCGAAGCGCGATTGAAGCATCACCGTGAGCCGCCCGTAGTCGGGCGTTGCCGGCTGCGCAGTCATCCGCGCGACGACCTCGCGCTGGAGCATCACGTGGATGTCGCGCAACTGCCCTTCGTACGACGCGAGGTGAAACAACAGCGGCGAGCTGATGTTGTACGGCAGATTGCCGACCACGCGCAGGGCGGCGCCGAGCGGCCCGAAATCGAACACCAGCGCGTCCCCGTCGTGCAGCACGAGGCGCTCGGGCGCGAAGCGCTCGCGCAGGCGCGCGGCGAGATCGCGGTCGATCTCGATTGCGCCGACACGTCCCGCACGGTCGACCAACGCTCCGGTCAGCGCGCCGAGCCCGGGACCGATCTCGACCAGGTTGTCGCCCGGCGCGGGAGCAATGGCATCGATGATCCGGTTGACATAGTGCGCATCGGCGAGGAAGTTTTGCCCGAAACGCTTGCGCGGCCGGTGAACCGAAAATGGGGCCAGAGCCGTAATGATTGCGCCGAGGGTGCGTTGGAAATGCCGAATGACGGCGGTCGATTACAGCGCTGACCCCATTTTCGCCGCGAGGTCGATCGCGAGGTAGATCGCGGCCACGAAGCTTCCCGGGTCCGCGGTCCTCGCGCGCGCACCATCGGCGGCGAGGTCGAGCGCGGTGCCGTGATCGACCGAGGTGCGGATGAACGGCAGACCCAGCGTCACGTTGACTCCGCGGCCGAAGCTCGCGGCTTTCAGAACCGGCAATCCCTGGTCGTGATACATCGCGACGATCGCGTCGTAGCGCTTCGCGATGTCGGGGACGAACGCGGTATCGGCGGGGAGCGGTCCGGCGACGTCGACGCCCTGCGCGCGGATCTCGGCGAGGGCGGGGGAGATCACGTCGGATTCCTCGTGGCCGAGATAGCCGCCTTCGCCCGCATGCGGATTCAAGCCGCAAACGGCGATGCGCGGAGAGGCGATCGCGAAGCGGCGCGCGAGCTCGCGCCCGACGATCGCGACGGTTTGGGTCACCGCCGCGTAGGTGATCGCTGCCGGCACATCGCGCAGTGGCAGATGCGTCGTGACCAGCGCCACCCGCAGCGGATTCTCGACAGTCCCGCCGACCAGCATCATCACCACACGCGGCGTGTGCGTGCGTGCGGCGAAGAACTCGGTGTGGCCGGTGAAGGGCAGGCCGGCATCCTGCATCGTTTGCTTGTGCACCGGCCCGGTAACCAGTGCGACGAACGCCCCGGTGGCGCAGCCATCGCATCCGGATTCCAGCGTCAACAACACGCTGCGGGCATTCGTCGGATCGGGGTGGCCGGGGACGACCGGGGCGGCGAGCGGGTGATCCCAGACCTCGAGCGTGCCGCGGCCCGGCGCCAAGGCGAGTGGGTCGTACGTCGCAAAGCGCGGCGCGAGACCAATCCGGGCCGCCCGTTCCTCGAGCAGCCCCTGATTGCCTATGACGACGAGTCTTGCGGCGAAGGGTGTCTGCGCATGGCGCGCCGCAATCATGGCGACCAGCTCGGGGCCGATGCCTGCGGGCTCGCCGGCAGTCAACGCGATCGTGATGGGGGAGGCCATGCGCGACATCTAAAGCGGCTCCACTGTCACCGCCGACGGCTCCCCGAATATCTGCACGTCGATCTCGGATGTGGCCCGCACGACCCAGGCGCCCGACGCGTCGCGTCCGATCTGCGCCTGCTCGAAGCCGGTGAGCGCGTGCAGCGGAGCGCCGAATACCCACAGCCAATCGAGCGGACGCGTAGCGTCGATCGCGCCGGTGTGCTGGACCGATCGGCCGAGCGGCAGTGCGTACCCTTCGCGGCCGAACACCGGAAACTGATCGAGGCCAGCGCGATAGTGCAACACGCGTGATCCCGGATAGCGCGTGCGGGTGTTGAGGTCGTACCATGCGCCGGGAGGCAACGCGACGTCGACTCCGCCGCCGGCGCAGAGGATCGGCGCGATGAGCAGCGCATCCCCGCACATGAACTGCGTTTCGAAATGCCGGACGAGCCGGCTTCCCGGAAAGGCGAGCGGCATCGCGCGCATCACCGGCATCCCGGTACTAATCGCCTGGTCGCCAACGCGCTCGAGATACGGGATCAGCCGATATCGCAACGCAAGCCACTTGCGCACGATGGCTTCGGATTCGGCGCCCCAGGTCCAGGGTTCGCGCTCGCCGGCGCCGCGCAGCCGGAGATGCGATGCGAACACCGCCGCCTGCAGCCAGCGCAGGAAGAGCTCGGCGTCAACTTCACTCGAGCCGTAGACGCCGCCGGCGTCAAGGCCCCGGAAAGGATTGCCGCTCATTCCCGACGACAGCGCGCCGCGGATCGACGCCGCCAGTCCCTCCCAGTCGCCCTGCGGATCGCTGCCGCTGCCAAGCGGATAGCGCTGGCTGCCGGCCCATCCGGCGCGGCTCCAGACGATCGGCGGACCGTTGCCGGGGACCGGGAAGCGGGCCGTTGCCTCGTGTACGCAGCGGTTGTAGAGCAGTGGGTAGACGTTGTGCAGCCGCGCGCCGGAATCCCCGTTGAACGCGATCGCGTCATCGGGGACGTGCTCTCCTCCGCCGGTCTCGATGACGTCGACGCCGCTCTCGAACAGCAGCTTGTGCGCGTCGCGCCACCACGCATAAGCGTCGGGATTGGTGAAGTCCACGATGCCGCTCGCGAGCGGCGTCTCGGTCGGGTGCGCGCCCGGCACCGGGTTCGATTCGAACACGCAGGGCTCGCCCGATTGCGTGACCAGCAGGTACTGCTGCGATTCGAGTTCGTCGAACAGCGGCGAATCGACCGAGACATACGGGCTCTCAGTGACACAGACGCGCAGCCCATGGGCCTTGATCGCAGCGGTCAGGGCAGTCGCATCCGGAACGCGCTCGGGGTCCCATGCGAAGTCGAAGCGCGTTCTCGAGCTCCACGTCGAGCCAGCGTCGAGGGCCAGCACGTCGCAGGGAATGCGGCGCTCACGCATCCGCGCCGCAACGCCAATCGCATCCTCCGGCGAGTCGTAATGAGCACGGGATATCCACAGCCCGAGGCTCCAGCGCGGAACGCATGCCGCAGGGCCGGTAAGCCGAACATACTGCTCGAGGATCTGCGCCGGTGTGTCGGCGGCGAACAGAAACAGGTCCAGCGCTTCGTCTTCGATCACGACCGCATGGCTGCGATGCGACCAATCGGGATGCCCGACGCCATGCGTGACCCGCCCCGGGGTATTGACGAACAATCCCCACGCACCGGCCCCCTGGCCGGGGCTCCACGCCAGAGGCACGTCGTTGCTCGCGATGGCGGCGTTGGCGCCCGCGGCATCGGTCACGCGCGAGTGAACGAGTTGTCCGCGCTTGTCGAGCGGACCGGATTTCTCGCCGAGGCCATAGACCGATTCGCCCGATGCGAGGGCGAAAGCGGCGGTCCATAGTCCTCCATGGCGCAGCCTTCCAAGGGCGGGCAGCCGGGTCGCGCCGCGGATGTGCAGGTCGGTAATCGTCGCCAGCACCGGCTGGCCTTTCCAGAGCAGCCGCAGCGCGAGCGGTCCTCCGGTGATCTCGAGTGCCGAATCGCCTGTCGTCAGGCGCCAGGTTCCGGGTCGCGATTGTTCAAGGTCGCAATGGTCCGGCCGGCCGGTGACGATGCCGTAATCGGGCCGGCCACCGGGACCGGCGCGCAGACGGAACACGCCTGCGCCGAAGGATTGCGCGTCGACGATGTCGCCGCTCGAGGTTGCGAAAGAAGCTCCGGCCGTGGTAGGGCCGAGGCTCTGGATGATGTCGAGGCGCAGGTAGTCGGACGATTCGGGATCCATGCTGCTTCGCGGTGTCGGAGCGCGGATGGGCGCTGCGCGAAAGGCAGGAGAGGCGACGTCCATCGTACAAGAATCGGGGCTCGCCCGCGATGCGAGCGCGCGCTAAGATGCGCGCAGCGCTGCCCCGGGGCGTGGGTGCGATGCGCGGGCAGCGCGGATAAACGTTCGAAATGACCACTCGGGGAGATCACATCATGCCAATCGGTTGCCGTCAGTACGTTGCTCGCGTCCGCGCTCGCGGCGGGCCTGGCGATGCCGTCGCTGGCCGCAGCCGCGTCGCCGGAGCGCCAGAAGCCGGACCCTTGGGTCGAGCGCGGACATTATGTCGTCACCATCGGCGGCTGCAACGATTGTCACACGCCCGGATGGGGCGAGAGCGGGGGGAAAGCCGATGCGAGCGTGCTGCTGACCGGCAACGGCGAAGGCTTTCGTGGTCCATGGGGTACGACTTATCCGGTGAACCTCCGCATCTTCACGGAAAAAATGACCGAGAAGGAATGGATCAAGACTGCGCGGACGCTGAAAGCGCGTCCGCCGATGCCATTCTGGGCGCTGAACCGCATGGCTACGGGAGACTTGCGCGCGGTCTATCGCTATATACGCTCGCTGGGACCGGGCGGTCACGCCGCCCCCGACTTCGTCCCTCCCGACAAGGAGGCCAAGCCTCCGTACTGGCAGTTCGTCCTGCCGCAGAAGTAGCGCATCCGGCCGAGCCTCCGGTGCGGGCCGCGGTGCCCGCGCACCATCGCCTTCCGATGATCGAACGCTTCGTCGAGCCGGTGATCCTGAGCGGGAGAGTGGCGCGTCTCGAACCGCTCGCGGCCGCGCATCTCGAGGGCATCCGCGATGCCGCGGCCGACGGTGAGCTGTGGAGGCTCTGGTACACGTCGGTTCCTGCGCCGGAGCGAACGCAGGCATGGCTGGATGACGCGCTCGACATGCGTGAGCGTCTGGGCGCAATGCCGTTCGCGGTGTTCGATTGTGCGAGCGGAGATATCGTCGGGAGCACGCGCTATTTCAACGTCGATGCCCCGAATCACCGGCTGGAGATCGGCCACACGTGGTATGCGAAGCGCGCGCAGCGCACTGCGATCAACACTGAATGCAAGCTGCTGTTGCTGACGCACGCGTTCGAGTCGCTGTCGTGCATCGCCGTCGAATTCCGCACGCACTGGTTCAACCATGCATCGCGGGCGGCAATCGCGCGACTGGGGGCGAAGCAGGACGGGGTGCTCCGCAACCACCAGTTGATGCCGGACGGCAGTCGTCGCGACACCGTGGTTTTCAGCATCCTCGACGGCGAGTGGCCCGCAGTGAAGGCGCAGTTGCGCTTCTCGCTCGACCGGCCGCGCTGAAAACGTGGTCCGTCCCGGGTTTATTTCTTCCTGAGGAAGAACGTGAATTCCCGGGTTGCCGCCGACTGCTCGAGCAATGCATTCCCCGTCTGCCTGGAAAAGGCCTCGAAATCCCGGACCGAGCCGGGATCGGTCGCGACGATGCGCAGCACCTGTCCGGTGGACATTTCCCCGAGGGCCTTCTTGGTGCGCAGGATCGGAAGCGGGCAGTTGAGTCCGCGGGCATCGAGATCCTTGTCGAAATCCATGCGTTACCTCCCGAATTAAAACAGGGACGCACCACGTTTTCTCCTGGCCGGGAAAACGTGGTGCGTCCCGTGCTGCTTTTGCGATCAGCCGACGTTGACGGGGACGAAGATCTGCTGCCCGTTGCGCTCGATCAGGAGTGCGACGTGCTTGCCCGCCTTCTCAAGCTGATTGCGCAGGCCCTCGACCGTCGTTACCTTGGCCGACCCCACCCTGACGATGACGTCACCCGGCTGGATGCCGGCGTCGGCCGCCGGCCCGGTCGAGTTTTCGACGACGAGTCCGTCGTGACCCACTTCCTGCTTTTCTTCCGGGGTGAGGGGCCGGACGACGACGCCGATCCGGTTGCCCTGGCTGGCGCTGCCCTGGTCGGCGCTCGCGACCTGGTTGTTGTCGCCCCAGGATCCGACGGTCGCAGTGAGCGTCATCGGTTTCCGGTCGCGCCAGATCTCCACGTTGATCTTGGTCCCCGGCGTCATGTTGCCGATGCGGCTCGTCACGTCGGTGCTGTCGGTGACAGCAGCCTCGTCGATCTTGCGAATCACGTCACCGGTCTGGAAACCGGCCCTGTCGGCGGGGCTGCCCTTCTCGACATTGCCGACCAGCGCGCCGTTCGAGTCCGGGAGACCGAAGCTCTGTGCGAGTGATTGGTCGAGCGCCTGGATACCGATGCCGAGCCGGCCGTGAGTCACCTTGCCGTGCGCCTTCAGTTGCTGCGCGACGTTTTCGGCGACCCGCGCGGGAATGGCGAACGAAAGACCCATGAATCCGCCGGAGCGGCTGTAGATCTGCGAATTCACGCCGACGACCTGACCCGCGGCGTTGACCAGCGGGCCGCCCGAATTCCCGGGATTGACCGCGACGTCGGTTTGAATGAACGGCGTCATCTGCCCGCCGGGGAGCGCGCGGTGGATACCGCTGACAATGCCGGCCGACACGCTGTTCTCGAAGCCGAACGGCGAGCCGATCGCGATTACCCATTGGCCGGGCTTCACGTTCGGCGGATTCGACAGGTCGACTGCGGGCAGGTCCTTCGCGGCGATCTTGAGCAGCGCGATGTCAGTGCGCTTGTCGGCGCCGATGACCTTGGCGGTGAACTCGCGCCGATCGGTGAGCTTGACCGTGACCTGGCTCGCGCCGTCGACGACGTGGGCGTTGGTGACGATGTAACCGTCGGGGCTCACGATGAAGCCCGAGCCCTCGCCGCGCATCGGCACGACGCGTGGCTGGAACTGGAAGCCGGGACCGCCGAAGCGCTTGAAGAATTCGTTCAGCGGATTGTCGGGGCCGAGCTCATCGCCCAGTCCCGTGGTCTTGGTCGTTCCGACCGTGCTGATGTTGACGACGGCAGGTCCGACGCGGTCGACCAGCGCGGTGAAATCCGGCAGGCGCGCAGCGGCGTTCGCTGCGACCGGCGCGACGACCGCCGGCGGGGTGACCGCGGCATTGGCAGTTCCGAGCACGTGCGTGTCGAGTCGATTGAATCCGGCGCCCAGCGCAAGGCCGAAGCCTGCGGCGATCAGGGCGACCGTCAGTTGTTTCATCTTCATCGTGCGTCTCCTTGCAGAAAGTGGGGCCCGGCGCATTGCGGGGCTTGCAGCATCGACTCTAGGCGCAGCGGCTTAACGCCACCTTAACATCGCGTCACGTGGACCGGGTTGGACGCGAATCGAACCGTCACCACCAGCCCGCTGCCGGCGGCAGGCGCATCCAGTGCGACGCTCGCGCCATGGGCGTCCGCGATGCGCTTGACAATGGACAATCCCAGTCCGCTCCCCGGTTCGTCGTTGCCGACGCCGCGATGGAAGCGGTCGAAGACGTGTTCGCGCTCGTCGACAGGAATCCCCGGACCCGTGTCCGCGACCGTCAACGTGGGAGCCCCGTCCGCGTCATCGACGGCGACATCGATGCGACCGCCGGCAGGGGTGTACCGGAGCGCGTTGTCGACGAGGTTCGACAGCAGGATCGCGAGGCTCGCTGCATCGCCCTCGACGCTTGCCGGCGTGGCGTGCGTGAGGCCCAGGTCGATCTCCTTCTGTGCCGCGAGGCCCGCGCGGGCGACGATCGCATCCTTGGCGATCGCCACGAGGTCGCAGGGGCCGCGCTGCAGCGCGAGGGCTTCAGGCTCGACCCGCGCGAGCGTCATCAACTGCTCGACGACGTGGGAGGCGCGTGCGACCGCGGCGTCGAGATCGTCGAGCGCTGCCACCGCCGCCTGCGTCGAGCCCGATCGCCGTGCGAGGTCGAGTTGCAGCTTGAGCGCCGCGAGCGGCGTGCGCAGCTCGTGCGCGGCGTCAGCGGTGAAGCGGCGCTGCGCCGACAGCGCTTCGGACAGGCGAACGAGGAGCCCGTTGAGGCTCGCGGACAGCGGCCGCAGCTCTTCGGGGAGCCCGGACTCGGCAATCGGCGCCATGGCGTCAGGACGCCGCTTCCCGACCGCGCGCGACATCGCTTCCAGCGGGCGCAATCCATGCCCGACGCCGAGCCATACCAGCACCCCGAAGATCGGCATCAGCACCGCGAAAGGCACCAGCGTGCGCAATGCCGTCTGCGTCGCGATCCTGTCGCGCTCGTCCTGCGGCTGCGCGATCTGCAGCGCGTGGGTTCCGTGCACCATCGTATAGACGCGCCATTCGCGGCCGTTGTGGCTGATCGTCGAATACCCCTCGCGTGCGGGCACGGGCAGCCCCATGCCGGGTTGCGTCCAGTAGACGAGAACGCCGTCGTGGTCCCAGATCTGGGTGACGAGCTCGGTGATTCCAGTCCCCAGCGGCATGTCGGGGGTGTCGAAGCCCGGACGCTGTCCACGCAGCAGGTCGTCCATGCGGGTCGAGTAGGCGAGCTGCTTCAACTGCAGGTCGAGCACCGCCCCGATCTCGCGGCGTGCCGCCACATAAGTCGCTGCGCTCGCGGCGAGCGCGATCACCGCGAGGCCCGCAAGCAGCCAGACGAGCAGCGTGCGGCGAATCGAGGTCACGTAAGCCGTGCCTCAGGTGGTGACGTGGCCGGGCTGATCGTGTCCACAGTTCAGGCGATCGCATAGCCGACGCCGCGCAGCGTGCGGATCGCGTCGACGCCGAGCTTCCGGCGCAGGTTGTGAACATGGACTTCGACCGCGTTGCTCTCCACTTCCTCACCCCAGCCGTAGATGCGCTCCTCGAGCTGGGCCTTCGACAGCGCCGCGCCGGGTCGCTCGAGAAGCGCCGCGAGCACTGCGAATTCGCGCGCCGACACCTCGACGGTTCTGCCCGCCTGCGTGACGACGCGAGTCGCGGTGTCCAGTGCGAGGTCGCCATGGCGCAGCAGGTTGTCCTCGCGGGCGACGTCGCGGCGCAGCAGCGCACGCATGCGCGCAGTAAGCTCGTCGAGGCTGAAGGGCTTGGTCAGGTAATCGTCGGCACCGGCGTCGAGTCCTGCCACGCGATCGGCGACTGCGTCGCGCGCGGTGACGACCAGGACGCGGACGCGGTTGCCGGCGCTGCGCAGCCCCCGCAGGAGATCCAGCCCGCTCCTGCGTGGAAGGCCGAGGTCGAGCAGGACAAGCGCATAGGCGTCGCCCGCCGTATCGAGTGCAAGGCGCGCAGCTTCCCCGTCGCCGACACGGTCGACGGCGTAACCGTCCTGCACGAGGGCCTGCTGCAGCGTCCTCGCGATCATTGGGTCATCCTCCACCAGCAGGATGCGCATCGTTTCCGCTCGCCCTCCGCCGCGACTTCGCGGCCCGTTTCCAGGCGATCGATTCTAAGGCGCCGAGCTTAAGGCCGGCTGAGCGGGCGCATCCAGCCTTTGCGTTCCCGCGTACATCTCCCCGTGTCCGGCGCGGACATTTCGCGCCGGGCCCTGCGCGCGACGGCGTCGACTTGCATTGCGGCGCTGGGGAAGATTCCGAGTCCACCCGGCGGTAACGTGTTCCTGCCCACACCCAACCACAGTCACGTCGTCGACAATTCCGACGTCGACGACCCCGCGATCTGGTGCGGAAGTGCGGCCGGTAGCTGATTTTCAATCCGAGCGACTGGCCGGCAGCGGACGGCTCGAGCGGCATCACGTCGGCACGCGCGATGGATGCGGCTGAAGCGGCGGGACGTGCGGCCGAAGTCGGGTCGAACTTCTTCCTGTTCTTCAAGTCGCGCCTCGTCTCCAGGAAGGAAATGCAGGACATGGGAATGTAACCTCGGCACGGGTAAAATCCGGGAGGTGCGCGCGGAGCCTCGCAACGCCGTCACCGCCCGGAGGTCCCCGATGCAAGCTCTGCATTCGCCGTGGCTCGTCCTCGTCTTCACTGCCGCGCTTGGCATCAGCGCGCCGGCACTTGCCCACGATTACGTGCTCAAGAATCTTCGGATCATCAATCCGACCGCGCGCGCGACCCCGCCAGGCGCGCGGACCGGAGGTGCCTACCTGACGATCGAGAACCGCGGGAAGGACAATGAACGGCTCGTCCGTGTGGCATCTCCCGTCGCTGACAGCGCGCAACTGCACATGATGCGTGTCGAAGGCGGGATGATGCGCATGCGTGACGTCACCTCGGTCGGCATCCCCGCCGGCTCGGTGATGACGCTTGCTCCGGGCGGCTATCACGTGATGCTGGTCGGCTTGACGCGGCCCCTGATCGTCGGCGACGCGTTCCCGCTTGCGCTGACCTTCGAGAAGTCCGGGACGATCGAAGTGATGGTGAGCGTCATGGCGCTGGACGCGCCGTCCGCGAGCCCGACCGCGGACATGATCATGCCTGCCCCGCACCCGGCCCGGTAACGAGCGGCCAATGCTGCGTCTGCTGTCGATTGCGATTTTCGCGGCGCTCTGCGCCGCAGGCGCGCCGAATGCGCTCGCGCACGCGATGCTCGACCGCGCGGCGCCCCCCGTCGGCAGCGCGGTCCGCGCTTCGCCACCGGAGGTCAGACTCTGGTTCAGCGAAGAACTCGAGCCGGCGTTTTGCCGGGTTCGTGTCACCGATGCCGCTGGCCATCGCGTGGACCGCGACGACGCGCACGTCGACGCGAAGGATGCGCGGATCCTGGAAGTGTCGGTTCCGCCGCTCGGGCCCGGACACTATCGCGTGACCTGGCGCGTCGTATCGATCGACACTCACATCACGCAGGGCCAGTTCGCATTCGAGGTCCGGCGCTAGGTCCCGGACCCTGCGCGCTGCGCCCTCCGCCGAGCCCGCTGCCGGCCTTAGCGATGCCCGGCGACGGTCTGGTCATCACCCGCGCACTGCACGAAGGCGCGACGTTGCTGCTCTTCGGTGCGCTGGTCTTCGTTGCCGTCGTCGCGCGTCCGGCAGGTAACGGCGAGGGCAGCACCGCGGCAGCGCAGAGATCCGGAATCAGCCGCAGCGGCTCGCGCGCTGGCGCGCCGGATCGGCGCGCTGGCCGGCGCGAGCCTCGTCGTGAGCCTCGTCACTGCACTGGTCTGGTTCGCGCTCGAAGCCGAGCGCATGAGTGGCCTGCCTTTCCCGGACGCCGCGGGTTCCGGCGCGCTGGGCGTTGTCGCGACGCAAACGCTGTTCGGCCGCGTCTGGGTCGTGCGGGTCGTCGCGGGCCTCGCCATCGGAGTGTCGATGCTCGTCTTCCGCCGGCGGATCTTCGGTGCGGGCCGAGCGCGCATCGGCGCGTGATCCTGGTGCCGGCGGCCGCGTATCTCGCCAGCCTGTCGCTGGTTGGGCATGCGGTCGGCGGCGTCGGCGCGGCGCGCTGGATCGACATCGGCGCCGACTCGGCGCACCTGCTTGCGGCAGGCGCGTGGCTCGGCGCGCTGCCGGGCCTCGCGTGGCTCCTCGGCATCGCGCGCCGTGCGGGCAGCGAAGCGCTGATCGACGCCGCCGCGCGCGCGACGCGCAGATTCTCCGTCCTCGGCGGCGCCTGCGTGGCGGTCCTGGTAGTCTCGGGAGCGGTCAACGCCTGGCATCTGGTCGGAAGCGTACCCGCGCTCGTCGGAACGGGATATGGCCGGATGCTCCTCGCGAAGCTTGGTCTGTTCGCGGCGATGCTCGCGCTGGCCGCCGACAACCGGCTGCGCGTCGCCGCGCGCGTCGAACGCCACGACGCACGCGCATTGCGCTCGCTCGCGCGCAGTGCCGTCAGTCGAACTCGCGCTCGGCCTCGGCATTGTGATGATCGTGGGCCGGCTGGGGATATCGACACCTGCAGCAGAGCAGCCGCGGTCGCAGTGGTCTCCGCTCGTCTTCGCGTCGAGGGTTGCGCTCCCATAGTAAAATTCGCGCATGGATGCGCTCATTTCAGCCGCGTCGCCGTCCGCGGCGATGGCGCCATTGCATTCGAGCGTCGATTCGCGTCGGGCCGTCGCGTGGTGGCTCGTTGCGTGTTGCGCGCTGGTATTCGCGATGGTCGTCGTCGGCGGAGTGACGCGGCTCACGCATTCGGGGCTCTCGATCACCGAGTGGCAGCCCGTCGCCGGTGCAGTGCCGCCGCTGTCAGCGGCGGACTGGAACGACGCATTCGCCCGCTACCAGGCAACGCCCGAATACCGCGACGTCAATCGCGGCATGACGCTGGCCGCGTTCAAGGGCATCTACTGGCTGGAATACTTCCACCGGCTCCTCGGGCGCGCGATCGGCTTCGTTTTCCTCATCCCCTTCCTGTGGTTCGCGCTGCACCGGCGCATCCCGGCGGGCTACGCAGGGCCGCTCCTGGGCATCTTCGTCCTCGGTGGGCTGCAAGGGGCGCTCGGCTGGTACATGGTGGCGAGCGGGCTTGTTGCCGATCCGCGGGTCTCGCAATTCCGCCTCACTGCGCATCTCGGCCTCGCATTCCTGATCTACGCGGCGATGCTGTGGATCGCGTGGTCGCTGCTGCTGCCGCCGCACGCGCCGACCCGCAGGGCGCGCGGTGTCCGTGCCGCGCGGCGGCTCGCGTTCGGAGCCGCCGCACTGGTGTGCGCGATGGTGCTGTCGGGAGGTTTGGTCGCCGGGACCCGCGCAGGCTTCGCCTACAACACGTTTCCGCTGATGCACGGCCGCTGGGTGCCGGCCGAGATCATGCTGCTGGCGCCATGGTGGAAGAACTTCTTCTGGAACCTCGCCACCGTGCAGTTCGACCATCGTGCGATCGCGTGGCTGCTCGCAATCTCGATCCCGTTCACCTGGTGGCGGGTGCGGAGCTCGCAGGCGCCGCGGCGGGCACAGCGTGGCGCGGACCTCCTGCTCATCGCGCTGGTGCTGCAGATATCGCTCGGCATCGCCACGCTGGTCAACGTCGTGCCGGTGCCGCTCGCGTCGATGCATCAGGCGGGGGCGCTCGTCGTGTTCACTCTCGCGCTCAACCTCGCGCACGCGCTGCGCTGATCATCCGGCAGCATTCATTCGGGAAAGCAGGAGTCGCATGACTGAGTTGCGCGAAATTGATGAATCGCTGACCGACACCGAGCTCGACGAGCTCGAGGGGTTCCTCGCGTCGGAAGCCGTGCCCAAGGACTGCATGGACCTCGAGATGCTCGACGGCTTCCTGACTGCGATCGTCAGCGGCCCGGATTCGATCCAGCCTTCCGAATGGCTGCCGCAGGTCTGGAGCGACGGCGGGCGCACGACGGGCCCGGCGTTCGCCGACAACGAGCAGGCGCAGCGGATCATGGGATTCGTGCTGAGGCACATGGTCGGCATCCAGCGCACGCTCGGGGAATCGCCGACGCGCTTTCAGCCGATGCTCTATCTCGCGGACGAGGCGGCGAAGAGCGAACGAGCACCTCCCGAGGCTGCGGCCTGGTGCGAGGGTTACATGGCCGGGGTCCGCCTGCGCGAGGACGATTGGAAGCCCCTCTACGATTCACCGGACGCGCGCGATTGGGCGTTTCCCATCGAAGCGCTCGCTTTCGGCGACCACGACCCCGAGTTCGCCGAATGGATCGACGACAAGGAAAAGCGCGCGAGTCTCGTCGACGAATTGCCTGTCGCGTCGGTGCTGATCTTCCGCTTCTGGCAGGACCAGCACCGCAGCCAGGTCTCGCGCAGCGGTGGCCCGAGGCGCGAAATGCCCGACTCGGCGCGCAAGTCGCGGCAGCGCCTGCACTGACCGCGGATCAGTCGCGGTAGACGCGGTTGTCGACGATTCTGACGCGGTCGCCCACCCGCAGTTGGCCATCGGCGACCTCGCCGACGGCGACGCTCCCGCCCGAATCGAGCCGCACGTTCACGCGGTAGCGGTCGCGGGTATTGGCCTTCTCGACCTGGTTGCCTACGGCGGCCCCGCCGATCGCACCGGCGATGGTCGCCGCGGTCTGGCCCGTGCCGCCGCCGATCTGGTGGCCGAGTACGCCGCCGGCGATACCGCCGATGATCGCGCCGACGCCGACCGGCGCGTTCGAGCCCGGGTGATAGACCTGGATCGACTCGACGACCCCGTATTCAGTGCGCTGCGTGACGACCGGCCGCGGCGCGTATTGCGGATAGGGTTCGTAGTAGGCGCAGCCGCCGGCGACGATGCCGACGGCGACGAGCGCGAGCCCCCCGATGCGTAGTAGTGTGTTCTTCATCGATGTCTCCAGCAGGTTATGGATGCGCCGCCCGTTCCGGCCCGCCGTGGCAATTCGCTGGCGTGGCTCCCTGGAATCGCGATGGCGCCTGTCAGTGCTTCGACAGCCGGATGAGCGCCCGGTGCGGCCGAAATCGCAACAAGAATTGTCAGCGCGATCGAGCCGGGGCCAACTGGGACGATAGCGGCCACTGGCGGTCGTGACAATCGGCCAGTCGCCCATCCCGTTGTCGGACCGAGCCGGACACGCATCAAAGTGCTTCGCCAACAGCGCGAGGCGCTGCCGGCAGTGTCAGGCCGGGGTTGGCGTAGCGGGTATCACCGGATCAGGTGTTCGACCTTCAGCGCCTCGGAGACCGCCGGGCGGGCCGCGACTCGCGCCTGGAACTCGATGAGCGCCGGCCAGCGGTCCAGGTCGAATTTCAGGAACCGGTATCACGCGGTAACGCGCCATGGTCCCGAATGCAGGCGCCAAGGTGCCGGGCTTGCGGTCGGCGATGTACTGAAGGATGACCGCCACTTCAGAGAGCCTCTCGCCGTCGTCGAGCTCGAGCAGCGGGACATAGCCTTTGGGGTTGATCTCGTAATAGTCGGTGTCATGACCGACGACGTGCTTGCCGAGGTCGACGCGGACGAGATCGAACTTCGATCCCGCTTCGCGCAGGGTGATGTGAGCAGCGAGCGAGCAAGCGCCGGTTGAGTACTAGAGTTTCATTCGGTCTTCCTGGAGGTTGCGTCGAACGATTCAACAAGATTAGCATCGCGCGAGCGCGGCGCCCATCCTGCGGGGCCGCGCGTTACGGCAACTGGAGCGTTACGGCAACTGAATCTTGCCGCCTCCGCCCAGCGAGCCGATCGGAGGCAGGCTCGCGCCCGCCGGCGGCAGCACGATCGACGATGACGCCTGGCGGCGCATCTCCTGCACCTCGCGCATCGCGCGCTCGATGCCGGATCGCGTGGCCTCCGCATAGCCCGCGACGGCCTCGGCGAGCGTGCGCGCGTCGATGTCGAAACTGATCGGCAGCGGACCCATGTTAGTCATCAACTGTGCCTCTCCCTGGAACAGCGTGGGCCGCGCGGGGTCGGGAGAGCCGTCGCTTCTGACCGGGCTCAGCACGCGCAGCGTGCCGACCTTGCGATCGGTGTAGATCTCCTCGCGATAGAGCGAGGCCGCATCCATCACTGCTTCGGCAGCGCGAGCGCCGGGGTCGAGAGCCATGTTGATATCCTTGAAGAGTCGTCGTCGAGGCCGGCCCCGATTCACGGCCGGTCGTGTTCGACGTCAAGCCTAATGGATGTCGGGATGTTGCCGCAACCGGGGGGCGATCGCGCCCGCGGCTCGTTTTCGATTGACGCATTCCGGACCTAGGGCCTAGCATCGACGCGGGACGGGCCCGCCATCGGCACGGAGATCATCATGCGCTTCCTGCGAATTCTGGCGGCCGCCGCAGTCGCGGCCTTCGTGCTCCCTGCCGCCGCGGCGGACACTTGGCCGTCGCATCCGGTGAAGATCGTGGTGCCGTTCGCTGCCGGCGGCCCGGCCGACGTTTACGCACGCTATCTCGGCGCGCGCCTGGAAAAGGCGCTTGGCGAGTCGTTCGTCATCGAGGACCGGCCCGGCGGCGGTTCGGTGGTCGGTACCGAGATCGTCCACCAGAGCGCGCCCGACGGCTACACGCTGTTGCTGATGTCGAATACCCACACGGTCAACGAATCGCTGATGCCGAGGAAGCCGTTCAAGCTGATGCGCGACTTCGTTCCGGTGGCGCCCATCAATTACTCGGACCTGGTGCTGGTCGTGAACCCCAAGGTACCGGTGAAGACGGTCGCTGACCTGATCGCGCTCGCGAAGAAGGAGCCCGGCAAGCTCAACTTCGCGTCGTCGGGACCCGGCACTCCCTATCACATGGCGGGCGAGCTGTTCAACGCGATGGCTCACGTCAACATCGTCCACGTCCCGTACAAGGGAAGCTCGGGCGCGCGCACCGGCGTGATCGCCGGCCAGGTCGAGATGATGTTTGACGCGGTGACCGTGATGAACGAGCAGGTCAAGGCCGGCCGGGTGCGGGCGCTCGCCACCACCGGCACCCGCCGTTCGGCCGTGATGCCCGACATCCCAACGGTATCCGAGGCGGGCGTTCCCGGCTACGAGGCAACGATCTGGCTGGGCCTGGTGGCGGCGAAAGGGACGCCAGAAGCGATCGTCGACCGGCTGAATGCGCAAATCACGGCGATCGAGTCGGAGCCGGAAGTCAAGGCGGCATGGGAGAAGCAAGGCGCAACGCCGATGACGATGACGCCGGCCGAGTTCGGGAAGTTCCTCAACGGCGACATCGTCAAGTGGGCACGCGTGGTCAAGTTCTCGGGCGCGCGGCCCGACCAATGACGCCGTCGCCGGCCGCTGCGGCCACGCTGAATGTTCTGGCGGCGGGCGCCGCCAGGGCAGTCGTGCGCTCGCTTGCGGTCGCGTTCGAGCGCGAGACAGGGGCAGCGCTGGCGGCGACTTTCGACGCGGCGGGCGCGATTCGCGAGCGATTTCTCGGTGGGGCTTCCTGCGACGTGGTGATACTTCCCGCGCCGATGCTGGGCAGCCTCGCAGTTCAGGGCGCGGTCGAGCGTGATTCGATCGCGCCGCTCGGCAGTGCGGCCACCGGCATCGCGGTTCCCGCGGGCGAGGCTGTCCCGTCGATCGCGGATGCCGGCGCGCTGCGCAACGTGCTGTCGGCGGCCTCGGCGCTCCATTGTCCCGACCTCGAGCGAGCCACGGCAGGCATCCACTTTGCCGCGGTGCTGCGCAGGCTCGAAATCTACGAGCGCGTGCGCCAGAGGTTGCGTGCCTGGCCCAACGGAGCGACGGCAATGGCTGAGCTCGCCCGTGCCGAGCCTCGAGGCCGCTCGGGTGCCGTCGGGTGCACGCAGATCCCCGAAATCCTGTACACGACGGGCGTCGCGCTGGCCGGGCCGCTACCGGCGGAATTCGTGCTGACGACCCTCTATGCGGCGGCAGTCACGCGCAATGCGCGAGACGCAGGGCTCGCACGCGGGTTCGTCGCTGCGTTGACAGGTGCGGCGGCAGTGGGGACCCGCAGCGAAGGCGGCTTTGCGTAACCGCTATCAGCGCGGCGGCGGATGACCGGTCAGCGACTGACGGATCGCGCGAAGCTTCGCCTTGACGCGCATTTCGTTGTCGTGGCCGATGCGCACCATGATCTTCTGCCCCGCGGACAAGGACTCGAGCTCGGGATCGGCGAAGCGGTAGGCGATCTTCGGCTGGATCAGCGCGACCGTTCCCTCGGGCTCGGGCGCGGCCAGCAGGTGATCGATCACGTAGACCAGGCGGTCGTTGAAGTACTTGCCCGGATAGCCGAGGTCCTCGTAGGCCCGCTGGAACAGCGGGTAGAAATGCACGTAGGTGGCGACGAGACGACCGGTATCGACCGCCTCCAGCGCCTCGACATAGGGCGTATAGCGTGCCCCGTTGCCGGCGGACAGCACGGTCTGCCCGTGGTCCTGAGTTGTTGCGAGCGTTCCCGCAGCGGGTAGCACCGGCATGCGCTGCGCCGATGCGCTCGGGCGCGGCAGATTGTCGATGGTCGCCGCGAAGCGCTGGGCGATCTGCTGCAGGTGGAAGATGCGGTCGAGCGGCGCGTTCCCGAACAGTGCCGCGAGCGCATCCTGCAGGGCCGCGTCGCTGTCGGCCAGTGCGGGGAGCGCCGATGCGGGTGTCGACTCACCTGCCGCCTCGATCGGGTGCTCGGGCCCGGTGGAAGGCGGCGCGATGGGCGGCGGCGCGGCTGCCGACTGCGCGGGCGCAGGTGATGTGACCTGGGGTGCCCGAGGATGCAATTGCTTCCACACCAGCACTGCCGCGATGATGATCGCGACGAGCAGGACCAGCGGCCAGAGGAGGGGCCGGGGTGATCCGGCCCGTGTTCCTGCGGAACCGATCGGCAGGTTGCGCCCCGGCTTGCCGAGCGACGGCTCGATTCGTTCCATGCTCTCCCTTCGAGTGACGAGGCAGGCGTTTGCGTCCGCCGAAACCGCGCTGCGCGCTGCGACTACGAGCTTCGACCCGCGTCGAATCCATCGGTTCGCGCGGACCAGGCTGCGGAAGAACCGTTTGCGCGAAAGTACGAATTGTGCAGAAAAACCGACGGGCGGCGAACAACGGGTCAGCGGTGGGCGAGCCTGCGGCCGTGCTCCCGGGTCGAATGGAAGCCGATTCCGGGCCAGCGTTCCATCGTCACCTGCAGGTTGTACTTGTTGGTCGCGAGGAATACCGCGTTGCCGTCGACATCGGTTGCCAGCGCCGCAGCCTGTTCGCGCTCGAACTTGCGCTGCGTTACCTCGTCCGGGAAGGTGAGCCAGCGCGCAGTCGCGATATTGGCACTTTCGTAGATCGCGTCGACGTTGTACTCGCTCGCGAGCCGCTGGGCGACGATCTCGAACTGCAGCGGGCCGACTGCACCCAGCAGCAGCGTGTGGGTGTGCGACGAAGCGAACACCTGGATCGCGCCCTCCTCGCCGAGCTCCTGCAGGCCTTTGGCGAGCGGCTTGGCTCTGAACGGGTCGCGCGGCCGTGCGGTGCGGAAGAGCTCCGGCGCGAAATAGGGAATACCCTTGAACGCGAGCGCCTCGCCCTCGGTCAGCGTGTCGCCGATCTGGAGCTGGCCGTGGTTGTGGATGCCGATGATGTCGCCCGCGACCGCGTCCTCGCTCGCGACCCGCTCGTTGGCCATGAACGTCAGCGCATTGGCAAGCTTCATCTCGCGGCCGAGGCGCAGATGCCTGACTTTCATGGCCGGGGTGTAGCGGCCCGAGCAGACGCGGAAGAAGGCGATGCGGTCGCGATGGCGCGGGTCCATGTTCGCCTGGATCTTGAACACGAAGCCGGTGAAGGGCTCCTCGGCGGGACCGACAGCGCGCAACGTCGCGTCGCGCCGCTGCGGCGGCGGCGCCCAGTCGATCAGTGCCTGCAGGATCTCCTGCACACCGAAGTTGTTGATTCCGGAGCCGAAGAACACCGGCGATTGCCTGCCCGCGAGAAACGCGGCAAGGTCGAACGGATGGCTCGCGCTGCGGATCAGTTCGACGTCGTTGCGCAGCGCCGCGGTCTCGTCGGGGAACAGGCGGTCGAGGCGCGGGTTGTCGATACCTTCGATCACCTCGGTATCGGCCGAGACGCGCTCCTCGCCGGGAGCGAAGCGCAGCAGCCGGTCACGCAGCAGGTGGAACACCCCGCGGAAGCGCTTGCCCATTCCCAGCGGCCAGGTAACCGGAGCGCAGTCGATCGCGAGCACCGATTCGATCTCCTCCAGCAGCGCAAGGGGCTCGCGTACCTCGCGGTCGAGTTTGTTGACGAAGGTGATGATCGGCGTCGCGCGCAGGCGGCACACGTCGAGCAGCTTGATCGTTTGCGCCTCGACCCCCTTGGCGGCGTCGATCACCATCACCGCAGCGTCGACCGCGGTCAGCACCCGGTAGGTGTCTTCGGAGAAATCCTCGTGGCCCGGGGTGTCCAGCAGGTTGATCACGTGACCGGCGTAATCGAACTGCATCACGGAGCTCGTGACCGAAATGCCGCGCTGCTTCTCGACCTCCATCCAGTCGGAGGTCGCGTGACGCGCGCTCTTGCGGGCCTTGACCGTTCCCGCGAGCTGGATCGCGCCACCGTAGAGCAGCAGCTTCTCGGTCAGCGTCGTCTTGCCCGCATCGGGGTGGGAGATGATCGCGAACGTGCGCCTGCGCGCGACGTCGCGCGCGAGCGTGTTCCTTGCCGATCGTGTCGCGCGCGGGACCGCCGCCTACCGGCACGACGCCGCGATCGAAGGTATCTGCAGTGTCTCGGATCCGACACGTCATCCGAACGGCCGCAGCCCGATCAGCGGGCCGTGGAGCAGCAGCGCGAACACCAGCGCCGCGACAATCCCGACGACGACCGCGACGCCGTCGCGCGCGAGCCGCCCGGCAGGACGGACGACCCCGGCGGCGCGGTCGCGCCGGCGCAAGGCGCTGAACGCGTACACCGCCCAGACGAGGATCGCACCGAACAGGACGATGCCGGCGAGCGTGCCGTTGCCGATGAGATGGCCGAGCGCCCAGGACTTGACGCCCGCGACCATCGGGTGCCCGACTGCCGCCTTGAGCTTGGTTCCGGGAACGTAAGCCGCGGCCACGAGGACGAAACCCACGACCGCAAGCAGCGCGGTGAGGTGAATCGTCCACGCCGGAGGATTCCAGACGATGACGGGATGCGCGCGCGCGGATCCGAAGCCGATCACGATCAGCACGAGACCGGCAAGCGAAACCAGCGAATACAGCGCTCGCCAGCCGCGGTTGCCGAGCCGCGCAATGCCCGCGCTGCGCAAGTCGCCGGGGAAGAAGCGCAGCGAATGCGTGCCCAGCAGGAGCACGAGGCCTGCGATCAGCGTTGCCATGGTCAACGACTCCCGGAGCGTTCCCGTAGGATGCGAATGGTACCGGAGTGGCCGAAACGGCGTCGGATCCGCCGCGCGGCTCACGTAGAATCGCCGCCGATGAGCCCGTACCCGCACCTGCTCGCGCCGCTCGACCTGGGCTTCGCGACGCTTCCGAACCGGGTGCTGATGGGATCGATGCACACGGGGCTTGAGGAGGCGCCTGCGGGCTACGACAAACTCGCAGCTTTCTACGCGGCGCGTGCGCGTGGTGGCGTTGCGCTGATCGTCACCGGGGGCATCGCGCCCAATTTTGCGGGACGCCTCGAGCCCAAGGCCTCGCAGCTCTCGTATGGATGGCAGGCCGCAAGGCATCGGCGCGTGACCGATGCCGTTCACGCCGCGGGAGGGCGCATCGCGCTGCAGGTCCTGCATGCGGGGCGCTATGCCTATCACCCGATGTCGGTCGCGCCGTCGGCGCTGCGCTCGCCGATCACGCCATTCAAGCCGCGCGCGCTCACACGCTGGGGCGTGCGTCGCACGATTGCTGCCTACGTGCGCTGTGCCCGGCTCGCGCAGCGTGCTGGCTACGACGGGGTCGAAATCATGGGCTCCGAGGGTTACCTGATCAACCAGTTCATCGCGCCGAAGACGAACCTGCGCGACGATGAATGGGGCGGGAGCTTCGACAACCGGGTCCGCTTCGCGACCGAGATCGTGCGCAGGACGCGCGAGGCGACCGGCGCGCAGTTCATCATCATCTACCGGCTGTCGATGCTCGACCTGGTGGACGGCGGCAGCACCTGGGACGAGGTGGTCGAGCTCGCGCGCCGCATCGAGTCCGCGGGCGCAACGCTCATCAACACCGGCATCGGCTGGCACGAGGCGCGGATCCCCACCATCGCGACGATGGTCCCGCGTGCGGCATTCACCTGGATCACCGCGCGCCTGCGCGCTGCGGTCCGGCTCCCGCTGATCACGACCAATCGCATCAACGACCCCGCCGTCGCGGAGGCGATCCTCGCGCGCGGCGACGCCGACATGGTCTCGATGGCGCGCCCGTTCCTGGCCGATGCCGATTTTGTCGCCAAGGCGGCGCGCGGCGAAGCGGCGTCGATCAACACCTGCATCGCCTGCAACCAGGCCTGCCTCGACCAGATTTTCGAGCGCCAGGTTGCGTCGTGCCTGGTGAATCCGGTTGCGTGCCGCGAGACCGAAATCCGGATCGTGAAGGCCAGCACGCAGCGGCGCATCGCGGTCGTCGGCGCCGGCCCGGCAGGACTCGCCTGCGCGACGACCGCGGCCGAGCGCGGTCACGCCGTGACGCTCTTCGACGCCGCGGCCGAGATCGGCGGCCAGTTCAATCTCGCGCGGCGCATTCCCGGCAAGGAGGAATTCGCCGAAACGCTGCGCTATTACGCGAACCGGCTTGCGGCGCTGGGCGCCGACCTGCGCCTCGGGCGTGCCGCCACTGTCGACGATCTCCGCGGCTTCGACGCGGTGATCCTTGCCACCGGCGTCGTTCCGCGGGTGCCCGCGATCGAAGGGCTCGCACATCCGAGTGTCGCAGGTTATGCCGAGATCGTCGAAGGCCGTCGGATTGCCGGACGAAGCGTCGCAATCATCGGCGCGGGCGGAATCGGTTTCGACGTCGCCGAATTCCTGACCCATGCGGGCCACGACGACGGGCATGCGAGCGCCGGCGCGCGCGACGACGCCTCGATCGGCGCGTTTTGCGACGAATGGGGCATCGACGCGGCCTACGCGAACCGGGGAGGCATCAAGCCTGCGACCGAGCCTTCGCCGCCACGCCGCGTATGGCTGCTGCAGCGCAAGGCGTCGAAAGTCGGCGAGGGTCTCGCCAGGACGACGGGCTGGATTCGCCGGACGCTACTCAAGAAGCGCGGCGTCGCGATGATCGCGGGCGTCACCTACGAGAGGATCGACGATGCCGGCCTGCACCTGGTGGTCGACGCGAAGCCGCAGGTGCTCGCGGTCGATACGATCGTTGTCTGCGCAGGCCAGGAGCCGCG
Organism: uncultured beta proteobacterium; assembly: GCA_963701885.1. GTDB lineage: Bacteria > Pseudomonadota > Gammaproteobacteria > Burkholderiales > Casimicrobiaceae > VBCG01. The sequence goes on along the minus strand of CAVPBR010000016.1, from coordinate 15,879 downwards.
GCGCGAGCTCGCTGGCGCGCTCACTGCGGCCGGCATCGCGTTCACGCTGATCGGCGGCGCCGACGTCGCGGTCGAGCTCGACGCCAAGCGCGCCATCGAGCAGGGAACCTGCGTCGCCCTCGCCCTCTGACCAATAAACCAGGGACGGACCACGTTTTCTCGAAACCGGGGTCGGACCACGTTTTCGCGTTTTGCCGTCAGCGCATCCCGTTTGCCGGAGCCCCGTTCGCCGGAGCTTGCGCTCCATGGCGCCGCGCGGCGAGCGTCCGCGCGACACTTTGTTCGAGGCGCGCCATCCAGTCCGTCGGTCAGCGCCGGGAACGCGGCACTGCGGGTGCGGTAAATAGCTTTCGGAGTAACTTCAGCCTTGGTCACCGATCCGATCGAGCGGAATCCGGAGGCGTAGATGTCGGTGGGATTCACCGGATCGGGATGCGTCTGCGCGTAGAAGGCGGTGAAATCGCCGGTGGCGGCGGCGAGCCCCTGGTAGTCACCGATAAAGAGGCCGCCTTCGACAAAGGGTGCCTGGTCGAAATCGAAGGGCCCTGCGACGTGGACCTCGGCCCAGGTGATGCCGTCGGTCGACGTCGCCAGCCACGCGTCGACCAGCAACGTGGCCGGATCGGAGGTGTCGTTGCGCATGTCGTAATAGAAGACCGCGATCGTCCCGTCCGCGCGGACGCTGACCGCCGGAAGCAGCGCCTGCACGCCGGGCACGCGATTCACCTGCACCGGAGCGCTCCACGTAGCGCCGCCGTCGAGCGAACGCGAAAGCGCGATGCCGTCGATGGCCCCGAGCGAGAAGCGTGAATCCTGCCAGACGGCAACGAGCTCCCCTCCAGGCCCCGCTGCGACCGAGCCCAGGTTCGCGCCATCGCGCAGCACGCGTGCCGGATTCTGCGGATCGTGCGTTCCCAGTGCGTGGATGTCGGCAATCGGCATCGCGCCGCTCCAGGTGGCGCCGTTGTCGGTCGAGCGGACGAATGCGAGGTGCGTCGTCGTGGTGTTGTTTGCGGCGACGTCGAACTCGGTGAAGAAATCGAGCAGGCCCCTGGCCCCGGTGCCGACGACCTGGTTGTTGAGCGTCTGGTTGCGGGGACCGGGATCGTAGATCGGCCGCGCCGTCTCCCAGTGCTGCCCGCCATCGGTCGTCCGGGCGAGATAGGTCGGACCGTGGCCGTCCGGGGTCAGACGATCCCAGACCGCGTACGCGTATCCGGACGCTTGCGGGTCGGCGGTGATGGAGTCCTTGTCGTCGAAGGCCGCTGCGCCATCGGCGATCAGCGCGATCGGTGCGGCCCAACTGCGGCCCCCGTCCAACGACCGGCTCGCAAGCACCGCGCCTGACGAGCCAGTTGCGAACGTCGCGCCGTTGAACGCAATTCCGGCCTGATAGGCGATGCCATCGGGACCGATGCTCACCCACGGGTCGCTGGCGCGCGCGTAATCGGCGCCGTTGACGGCGCTACCGCCGGTGCAGTGGGAAAAGGCCGCCTGCGTGAGCGCCCAGGTGAGCCCGCCGTCGAACGAGTAACCGGTGCGGAGCCCGCGTGCGCCGCCATCCGACCAGCGATCCTGCTGGAACACGCCGATCATCTGCGACGGATTTTGCGGATCGATCGCGATCATTGGCTCGACTTCGGCGCCAAGGTAGGCGACGCCGGTGACCGGGCCTCCATCGCAATTGGGCGCGAACGGCGAGATTCCCGTCACGCGAACCTGCGAATCCGAAATCCCCGCGCCCGGTGTGCACATCGCCACGCCCAGCGGCCCGTAGCCCTCGGGAATGTAGCCCAGCGCGACCATCGCGTTACGGGTAGCGAAGTCCGCCGTGTAGCGATGATTGGAATCCGCGCGATGGTTCCACAGCCGATACACCGGAACAGTTCCCGCCGGGCATGCGCCGGTGGCCGTGTCGGGCAACGCGATGTAGAACTCGGCGGGCGTTTCCTCAATGTAGCCGCTGAAGTTGGGATCGGTCGCAATCTTCGCGAGCACCGCCGCGCATTCGTCGGGAGAGGCCGAGAAGAAATGCGAGTCGCCGTGCTGCGGCGGAATGTAGAAGCGGCAGACCGGATTCACCGCGGCGCCGTTGCCGCCGCGGAGGACGGATAGGCGTCGAACACCCTTCCGGTCCGGCTCCAGCCTGCGATCTGCCCGGAATCGAGCTCCTCGATCTCGTTGGCCAGTGGAGTCATGAAGTAGTGGTCGAGCGTGGCGTCGTAATACTCGATGACGGTATACGCGCAGGCGGGCAGTGCCAAAGCGGCGAGTCCGGCGGCGAGCGCGGCAGCGACGATTCGCCGCATCACGCAGTGGATCCCGCTGCGCCATGCCGCGCGCAAACTGCGGTTCGCGAAGGGCGAGGACATGCATTCTCCCGGGGGGCGCGAGCGACGGTCCGGCGGATGCCGGGAGGCGGATGCGGGCGCCCGGGTACGAAGTGTAGCGGGCGGATGCGCTCCGTGCCGTACCCTATTAGAATTGGATGATGGATCCGCTGGTTCTCACCGTCGACATGGCCGGGCTGCCCCAGGCGTGGGTCGAGCTCGAGGAGGCGATCACCTACCATGCGCGGCAGGTCGTCGCGTGGTCGCTCGGGGCGATCGTCAGGGAGTTCCGCGGCGGATGGCAGCGCGACGGCACGCGCTCACGCATCGCGACCAAGTCGATCCTCGCCATCAAGGGCAGTGCCGGGCGTCCGCTTGCGCATACCCCGAGCCTGACCAACCCGATGCTGTTCGCGCGCGATCGGCAGGTCTGCGCGTACTGTGGCGGCCGCCACCCGTACCGGGATCTGTCGCGCGACCACATTGTCCCGGCATCGCGCGGCGGCCGTGACACGTGGATGAACTCGGTCACCGCCTGCCGGAGCTGCAACACGCGCAAGGGCAACCGCGCGCCGGAACTCGCGGGCATGCCGCTGCTCTATGTACCTTACGTGCCGAACCGCCACGAGCACTTCATCCTGCGCAATCGCCGGATCCTCGCCGACCAGATGGAGTACCTGCTGGCGGGCGTCCCGCGAAGCAGCAGGCTGCATCCGTCGTCGCGCGGCCGCTGACTGCGGCGGCTGGGTGGATCGAAGGATGCGCGCCCGCGTGTAAGGCGGGCACCACCCCCTGCGACCCAGTCATTATCGAATTCCAATGGAGTTGATCATGCGGCTATCTCGAATCGGATTCATCGCCATCGCCTTGGCAAGTGCCGCCGCCCAGGCGGCGATTCCCGACTACGCGGGTCCGCAGCCCAAGGCTGCGGCGGAGGCAGACGCGACTGCGGTGTTCGCCGGCGGCTGCTTCTGGGGTGTAGACGCCGTTTTCAAGCACGTGAAGGGCGTGACGAGCGTCGTGTCCGGTTATTCCGGAGGCGGCGCAGCCACCGCGAAATACCTGATCGTCGGCACCGGCGTGACCGGTCATGCCGAATCGGTGAAAGTCAGCTTCGACCCGTCGAAAGTGTCGTATGCCGAGCTGCTGAAGGTCTTCTTCGACGTCGCGCACGATCCGACCGAGCGCAATCGGCAGGGGCCCGACGTCGGTACGCAGTACCGCTCGGTGATTTTCTACGCGAATGACGCGCAGAAGGAGGTCGCCCAGCACTATATCGCCGAGCTCGACCACGCCAAGGCGTTCCCGCAGCCGATCGTCACCCAGGTGGTACCGCTCGACCGCTTCTATCCGGCCGAGGAATATCACCAGAACTATCTCGAGCTCCATCCCGACCAGCCGTACATCGTCTACAACGACCTGCCGAAGCTCGCGCACCTGAAGAAGGACTATCCGGCCTGGTACCGGGCGACACCCGCGGAATAGCGCGGCGCCGGGAGTTGTTCGCCCCTCCGTTCACCGGGTCGCGATGATCCACGGAGGGAATCATGCTGACGTATTCGACCCGCGGCATCGCGGGTGTCCTGTCGTTCGTCGCGTTCGCCCTGTTCTCGGCGCAGGCGCAGGCGAGTTTCCACCTGTGGCGGATCGACCAGATCTATTCCGATGCCGGCGGCACGGTGCAGTTCATCGAGATGAGCACGACGGCGGGCAATAGCACTGGGGACGGCAGCCAGCAGTTCCTCGCAGGACACGCGATCACCTCCAGCTCGGGCACCAATCCGGTCAACACCTTCATCTTCCCGACGGATCTGCCCGGCGACACGAGCCCCGTCCCGCCAGCGACGGTCCGCCATTTCCTGATCGCGACGCAGGGTTTCGCTGCGCTCGGCGTGGTGACGCCCGACTACGTCGTTCCCAACGGTTTCCTCTACGCGCCTTCCGGGACGATCAATTACGCGGGCGTGGACATCGTGTCCTACCAGGCGCTGCCCACCGATGGCATGCATTCGATCGACCGCAATGGCAACGTGATGGTCAACTCGGCGACCAACTTCGCCGGGCAGACGGGATCGGTGCAGTCGGCACCGCCGGTTGCGGCGAATTACGAGGGCCTGTGGTGGGCGTCGCCGGCGGGCAGTGAGTCGGGGTGGGGGATCAACTTTGCGCACCAGGGGGACATCATCTTCGCCACCTGGTTCACCTACGACACCACGGGCAAGGCGTGGTGGCTGTCGATGACCGCGACCAAGAGCGCGACGGGGGTGTATGGCGGGACGCTGTACGCGACCCACGGTCCGGCGTTCTCGGCCAAGCCGTTCAACCCGGCGCTGGTGACCCGCAGCGCGGTGGGCAGCGCAACCTTGACCTTCACCGACGCCAACGATGCGCAGTTCGCCTACACGGTGAACGGGGTGTCGCAGGTGAAGGCGCTGACGCGGGAGGTGTATGCGTCGCCGGTGCCGGTTGCGTGTTCGGGGGGACGGCGAACCTGGCGGCGGCGACCAACTACCAGGACCTGTGGTGGGCATCGCCGGCGGGGAGCGAATCGGGATGGGGGATCAACCTGACGGAGGAGGGGGGCGTGATCTTCGGCACCTGGTTCACCTACGACGTGGACGGGACCCCGCTGTGGCTCTCGGTGACCGCGACCGCGAGCACGGCCGTGAAGGCGGGGATGGTGGCACCGATGTACTCCTACGGACCGCCCCCGCCGATGGTGCCTCCTCCTGACCCGACGCCTCCGGCCACGGGAGCACTGTTTACCGGGACGCTGTACCGGACTACGGGACCGGCGTTCGATGCGGTTCCGTTCGACCCGACCAAAGTGACGCGTGCCGCGGTGGGGACTGCGGCGTTCACGTTCAGCGACGGGGCGAACGCAAGCTTCGCCTACACAGTGAACGGGCTCGCGCAGACCAGGGCGATCACCCGCGAGATCTTCGTAGCGCCGGGAACGCTATGCAATTAGCGCAGGCGTCAGTGTGTAGCTTGAGCGTCAGCGTGCGGGCTGAACGTCGACCTCGATCGCGAAGCGGCCGTCGCGTGAGCGCGACGCGAGCTTGCGCATTGGATTGATCCCGAAGACCGCGACAGTAAACGCATCGGGCCCGGCATAGCCGGGCTCCGGTACGTACTCGACCCGGCTGCCTCCGGCTTCGACCCGCCCGTGTGCGGGTGCCTGTTCGACCTTCCAGCTACTGGGGTCGAACTGGCCCGCGAAGCGGAACGTGAATCCGCAGCTCTCGCCATGGTTGACGACGCGCATCGTCCCGTGCGCGACTCCGCCCTGCATGAATGGCTGATGCTGCACTTGGCACGCCGGTGATTGCGCGGCAACAGGTAACTGCGCGAAAGCTACTGCGCTCACCGCGCCGGCGACGATAAATCCCAACGCATTTTTCCACACGGACAGCATGTCGACCTCCTGTTTGAAAAGGTTAACATCGGTACAGCCGGTGCGCTGCTCGCACGCACTGTCCCGCAACCCGACTGGAGTCGTTCATGACACGCAAAACTGCGCGCGATTTCCCGCCTGAAGTGCTGGCGCTGTTCGACGGTTACATCCACGGTCGGCTCAGCCGGCGCGAGTTCCTGGACCGGGCGGCGAGATACGCGGCGGGAGGTATCAGCGCTGCGGCGATGCTGGAGAGCCTCAGGCCGAACTATGCGCTCGCCGAGCAGGTGAAGAAGGATGATCCGCGCATCCGCGCCGAAATGGTGACCTATCCATCACCGCAGGGCTCGGGGAAGATGCGCGGCTATCTCGTCCACCCTGCGCGCGGCGCGGGGCCCTGGCCGGGCGTGGTCGTCGTGCACGAGAACCGTGGGGTGAATCCGTATATCGAGGACGTTGCGCGGAGGCTCGCCGTCGACGGCTATGTTGCCTTCGCCCCCGATGCGCTGACGCCGGTCGGCGGGTATCCCGGGGACGACGAGAAGGCGGCGCAACTCTTCGCGAAGCTCGATCCCGCAAAGCGCACCGCGGATCTGCTCGCCGCGGTGCCGTTCCTGCAGTCACGGCCGGAGTGCAACGGCAGGATCGGCGCGGTCGGCTTCTGCTATGGCGGTGGCATCGTGAATCTGATGGCGGTGCGCTTCCCCGACCTCGCCGCCGCCGTGCCGTTCTACGGCGCGCAACCGAGCGCCGCGGACACCGCGAAGATCAAGGCGGCGCTGCTCATCCATTACGCGGGGCGCGACCTGCCCACTGCCGCCGGATGGCCTGCGTGGAAGGCCGCCCTCGACGCGAATCACATTCGCTACCGGGAGTACAGCTACGCGGGCGCCGAGCACGCCTTTCACAACGACTCGACGCCGCGCTACGACGAAGCCGCGGCAACGCTCGCCTGGTCACGGACAATCGCCTTTCTCGACCTGCACCTCAAGCGCTGAGCGATCCTCCGGAATCCGCGCGCCCGACCACCGTAAGCGCCTCGAGGGCCTCAAGGTCCATTCGTGCGTTCGTCGAGCGCGATGTCGACCATCATCTCGTTGGCAAGCGCCTGCAGCGCGTCGCGCAGTGCCTCGTTGGACAGCTCGTCGGCAACAACCAGCAGCGCCTTCACCTTGAACAGGTGCTGCCCCGGGGCTGCGGCACCGACGATCTCGGTGTGGAGGTCCTCGATGCTCACGCCGCGTTCGACGAGATTCTTCGACAGGTCGCGGATGATTCCCGGCCGGTCGGGCGCGACCAGTTCCAGCCCGACGATTCGCCTTCCTGGAGGTGCCGCTGCCATCTCGCTTCTCGCGATGACGATGCGCAGGCCTTCGGATTCCAGCCCGCGCAGCGCGGCGGTAAGCGCGTTCGCGTTCTTGTTGGCGACCTGGAGATGAACCATGCCGGCGAACTGCCCGGCGATGTTCGTCATGCGGCTGCCGGCCCAGTTGGCGCCGAAGCCCTGCGCGCGCTCCGAGAGCAAACTGACGATGCCGGGACGGTCCGTGCCGATCGCCGTGACGATCAGCGACGTGTCGGCTGGCTTCGTATCCTCGGTCAGAGATATCGACCGGCGAATCATCGGAGCCCGGGTGGCGAAGCGCTCGTCTTGCGCCTGCGCAGGCAGTTCTCCGTGTTCGCGTGCGTGGCGGACGACCTGGGTCAGCAGCGCGAGCCCTATCGGCGCGAGGGCGCGTTCCCACAGTTCGCGAGCCGTCTCGCCCTTCTTCACGAAGCACCAGTCCTGCGCGGCGATCGCGCCCGCGTCCCAGCCGTCGGCGAGGTGATAGACCGAGCCTCCGGCGATCGCGTCCCCTTCGAGAATCGTCCATTCGACCGCGGCGATGCCGCGATGCCGCGGCAAGAGCGATGGGTGATAGCCGACTCCACGCAGCCGCGAGCGCGCCAGCGCTTCGTCGCTGACGCGGGCGTGGGTGTGCGCAGCGACGATCAGGCCGGTCGAATCCGCGATTGCCTCGCCGGGGACGACCCTCGGATCCGCGAGGATGTGAACGGGCACCCCCGCAGTCTTTGCCGCCACTGCGAGCCGGTCGTCGGGATCGGGCGCGACGACGCGCGCGATGTCGACGCCGTCCTTCGCGAGTGCATCGAATAGGCTCGCGCCGAAATAGCGCGAGCCGACCAGCGTGATGATCATCGAACGCCTCGCGATCTACGCTCCGAGCGGAGCATGGCGGCAAAGACGCGAAGATTACCTCAATCGCCAGGCCCATCGCGCCACGCCGGTTTCGCTGGCGTGAATTCACGACCGGGCCCGCAGGCCCTGCCTCTGCGCCTGGGGAACCGCGCCGCCGTCCGAGGGTCTGTACGAGCTACAGGGAGCGGGAAGCCCGCAAACTTCGTTGGATGGGGAGAATTGCCATGAACGCACTTTCCGCGCCGAGCGCCGTCTGGGCGCCTCGCATCCTCGGCATCCTGCGCATGGTCACCGGCTTTCTGTTCATGTGGCACGGCTCGGCCAAGCTCCTGCAGGTTCCCGACGTCCACGGCCTCGATCACGTCCAACTCTTGTCACTGATCGGCCTCGCCGGAATCCTGGAACTGGTGGGTGGTGCACTGGTGCTGCTGGGTCTTTTCACCCGGCCGGTGGCGTTCATCCTGTCGGGCGAGATGGCCGTGGCCTATTTCATGGCGCATGCGCCACGCGCGTTCCTGCCGCTGGAGAACCAGGGCGAGACCGCGGTGCTGTACTGCTTCGTCTTCCTCTATCTTGCTTTCGCGGGCGGCGGAGCGTGGAGCCTCGATGCGCGGCTTCGGCGCTCGCGGTCGTCGTCGCGCGGGGCATCGGCGTAGCGGCGCTTGGCGCTGTCCTCTGCCGTCAGCACCGATCCCGGTGTGTGACCGCAGATTTTGCTGCCGGGGATCTCAGCGTCTTACCGGAACTGCTCCCTCGCTCGGCGTAGCCTCATGCCCGTGCGGCGCGGAGAACCTGACCGTCAGCCATGCGTACAGTGGCCCGAGCGCGTTCATCGCGATCACTGCCCAGAGCGCCGCCACCGGGCTGTGCGGATTCGGACCGAAGCCGCCATAGAAGGTGGCGAAGAACGACGCGAAACCGAAGAACATTCCCGGAATGAAGCCGAGACCGAGACCCGGGACCCGCGCAAGCAGCATCTGCCCAGCGTTGAGGCAGAACAGGATCACGCACTGCGCAATCAGGAACGACGTGCCGGAGTAGACGTGTGACGCCCAATCGAAGCCGAGCACGATCAGGAATGCGGTGATCGACCCGATCGGCATTACCGGCCAGATCTTCTTCAGGACTTCGGGCTTCGGCCCGCCGGCGGCGAAAGTTCCGGCCCAACTGATGAAGATCGCCCACGGCGGCAGGTTGTAGGGTGGCAGGGAAATAAAGATGGTCGTGACGGCGAGCAGCGACGCGACGATCTCGACGGGTGGCTTCCTCATGGGTCGTCCTCCTGGTACGTGCTGGTTCGATGAGATGGTAGTGCGTCAGTGGCGATGGATTTCGCAGTGGTGTTGCGTGACCACCGTGATCTTTCCGTTCTTGATCACCCACGAGCGCGACGGGATATCGAGCAGCGCATCGGCAACGAGCTGGGTGTCGAGGATCACGAGGTCGGCGCGCTTGCCCACGGCGATGCCGTAATCGCGATCAATGCCCATGGCCCGCGCGGCGTCGTGGGTGCCCATCCGCAGGACCTGCGCCTGATGATCGGGTGTGCCGAACTGGATGAGGTGGGCGAGAAAGTTGCCGATCAGCAGCGGATCGGCTTTGCCGAATGGCGTGAAAGCGTTGCGGATGTTGTTCGAGGCGTAGGTGACGTTGACTCCGGCATCGCGCAGCGCGCGCACCGGCGTCAGGCCGCGGCGTTGTGCCTTGAGGTCCTTGCGCCCACCGAGGTAGACGTCGGTTGCGGGCAGGGTCACGATGTGGATGTCGGCCTCGTGCAGCAACTCGAGCACCGGCTTCGCCTCGTCGGGCGCGAGCGCCCCCAGGCTCGTCACGTGGCCGAGGGAAACGCGGCCCCGGTAGCCGGTGGCGATCGCCTTCTTCGCCGTGTACGACGCGGACGCAAAGCGTGGATCCGACGTGTCGTCGGCAAAATCGGCGTGCATGTCGACCGGGGCGCCATACTTCAGCGCGAGATCGAACACCATGTCGATGTGCCGCTGGGTGTCTTCCCAGTTGATCTCGTTGTAGGGGCAGCCGCCGACGACGTCGGCCCCCAGCTTCATCGCTTCCTCCATCAGCTCGATCGTGCCGGGCGACTTCAGGATGCCTTCCTGCGGGAACGCCACGATCTGCAAGTCGACGAGGTCCTTGTATTCCTGCTTCAACTGCAGCGCGGTCTCGACCCCGATCAAGCCCTGAATCACGTCGACGTCGGGATGCGCGCGAATGGCGACGGTGCCGTTCTTCACCGCCATGTCCAGCACCTGGCGCGACCGGTCGAGCACGTCCTCGCGCACCTGCTTGCCTTTGAGGATGCCGGTAATGCGAATCGCTTCCTCGAGCGTTCCCGAGCGCGCGGGCATGCGCCGGTGCAAGAAGGCTTTCTCGAGATGGAGATGCGGTTCGAGCAGGCCGGGGATCGCAGCGCGTCCGCCGGCATCGATGCGCTCGTTCGCATCCATCGCGACGCTCCGGTCGATCGCGACGATCCTGCCGTCCCGGATCGCGATGTTGGTCGGCGGCTCGTCGTCCTGGATGCGGACATTGCTGATCAGCAGATCCATGTGCCCACTCCTCCTTCAACTAAAATCCCAGCGCCAGGCCTTCCCCGCGCGGATCGGCGCCGCCTTCGAGGAACTCATGCCCTTCGCCCTTCAGGCGGATCGCCTGGGCGGCCCCCATGCGCAAATGCGGCCAGGTCGCCGGCTCGACCGGGTGCCCGCGCGCGCGCAGCGCTTCGAACACCGCTTCGGGCGCGTTTGACTCCAGCAGCAGCTTGTTGGCGGAATCGCCCCACGAGCGCCCGTGCAGCACGCGCGGCGCTTCGATCGCCTGCTGCACGTTCAGCCCGAAGTCGACGACGCGCGTCACGATCGATGCGTTGGTCTGAGGCTGCACTTCGCCGCCCTGCGTTCCGTGGACGAGGTACGGCGCGCCATTGCGATAGAGTATTCCGGACATCAGTGTCGACGCCGGCTGCTTGCCTGCGGCGAGGACGTTCGGATGCGCAGGATCGAGCGAAAAGAAGCTGCCGCGATTCTGCAGCAGGACACCCGTCTCCGGATCGAGCACCGCCGCACCGAAATCGAAGTACAGGCTCTGCACCAGCCCGACGGCGTTGCCCGCGCCATCGGCGGTGGCGATGAACACCGTGTCACTGCCGGTGCGTCGAAGCTGTCGCGCGGGCTGCGGCGCGGCGAGCCATTCGGCGCGCTCGGCATCGGCGAGTGCGGGATCGAGCAGCGCAGCGACGGGGACGGGGACGAAGCGCGGGTCGGCGAGCGACGCGTCACGCTTTTCGAAGGCCCATTTGATCGCCTGGATCAGCGCATGGTAATAGCCGGCGGAGCCGTCCTCCAGGCGAGCGAGATCGACGCCGTTCAGGAACGCGAGGATCAACAAGCCGGCAATGCCCTGCGACGGAGGCGGTAGCTGGAAGGCCTGGTAGCCGCGGTACGCGAGCGCAATAGGTTCGACTTCCATCGCCCGGTAGCTCGTGAAATCCTCGTCGGTCAGCAAGCCGTCGCCGCTGCGCAGATACCGGACGATCGAGGCCGCAGTGCGATCGTAGAAGGTCCTGGGGCCCTGCGTGGCAATCGCGGCGAGCGTCTGCGCGAGCGGGGCTTGCATGAGCCGCTCCCCGGCCCGCAGCGGCCGCCCACCGCGCAGGAACAGCGCGCCCGCGCCGGGGTCGGCGGCGAGCGCTTGAGCGCTCTCGCGGATCCAGAATTCGAGATCGGCGCTGACCGCAATGCCGTCGCGCGCGTAGCGGATTGCCGGCTCGAGCAGGCGCGAAAGTGGCAGGCGCCCGCAGCGTTCGTGCGCGACGCGCCAGCTATCGACCGCGCCGGGAACCGTGATCGCGGAGCGCGGACCCCGCGCGGGAATCGCGTCGCAGCCAGCGTAGCTTGAGAGCGAGATCGAGCGGCCGCAGCAGCCGCTGCCGTTGATCGCTATAGGCGCAGACGCGCCCGCCGCGTGGATCATCCAGAACGCGTCGCCTCCGATCCCGGTCATGTGCGGCAGCACGACGCCCAGCGTCGCCGCGGCACAGATCGCGGCGTCGACGGCCGTGCCGCCCTCGCGCAGGACCTCCACGCTCGCGAGCGATGCGAGATAGTGCGGCGTTGCCGCCATCGCGCGCTCCGCGCAGACAACCGGGCGAGTGAGTCTCATGCGGGTTCCGAAGTCCGATGACCCATGACGAACGTTAGCCGCGGCCGCGCGCGCTGAAAATCGGACACGGCTGGTTTTGCCCTAGGATCATTCCTAGTCAGGCGCGGCGGTCTCCCGGCTTCGATCAGGCGTCAGCGTCGGGGTCCTCGGATTCGTCGACCAGACGATGCTTCATCGCGTAGTAGACGAGACCCGCGGTGGACGAGACCCCCAGCTTTTCCATGACCTTGGTCTTGTGGGTGCTGACCGTCTTGACGCTGAGCGACAGCGAGCGGGCGATCTCGGAGACCTTGTGCCCGGCGACGAGCAAGTGGAAGACCTGGAATTCGCGTCCGGTAAGCGACGCATGGGCCACCGGGCGCTCGGGTTGCCGCAGTTCCTGCGCGAGCTTTTCGGCCACTTCGCTGCTCACGAAGACGCCGCCGCGCGCGAGCTTGCGGATGCCGTCGACGAGCTGCGCCGACGGGCTCGTCTTGGTGACGTAGCCTGAGGCGCCAGCCTTGATCGCCTGCACCGCGTACTGGCGCTGCGCGTGCATGCTGAGCACGAGGATCGGAAGCTTGGGGCAAGCGCGGCGAAGCTGCCCGATCAGCGCGATGCCGCTCTTCCCAGGCATCGACAGGTCGAGGACCACGACGTCGAAGCGGCGACTGCGCAGCTTGTCGAGCGTGTCGTCGCCGTCGACGGCTTCCGCAGTAACGACGATGTCGGGCTCGTCGGACAGGATCTGCTTCAACCCGTCGCGGAAGATCGTGTGGTCGTCGGCGATCAGGATCTCAATCATCAACGGCCGCGGTGACGTTGGCGCGCTCGCGAGGGATTCGCAGGGTGACGACCGTGCCGCGCTGGGTTTCACTGGCAATCCCGAGCGAGCCCCCGACCATGATGGCGCGCTCGTGCATGCCGAGTAGCCCAAGACTGCGCTTGGAATGGCCGGTCGCGTGCGCGGCGATCCCGCCGCCGTTGTCGGCCACGACTAGAACGACCGACTCGTGGGTCTCCGATAGGTCGATCGCGATCGACGTTGCGTTCGCGTGGCGGCAGGCATTCGTAAGCGATTCCTGGAGAATCCGGAAGATCGCGGTGCGTACGTCCCGGCCATACGCCGCATCGTCGATCGCAACCGTCACCCTCGCGGCCACTCCGGTGCGCTCGACGACGCTCTCGACCAGCCATTCGACTGCGGCCGCGAGACCGAGGTCGTCGAGGATCACCGGACGCAATTCGGCCGCGATCGTCTGCACGGTCTCGACGGTACTCTCCGCCAGCTCGCGTAGCTTGACAAGCCTCGCGACGAGCCGGTCCTGCCCGGGTGCGAGTTGCCGCTGCACCCAGTCGAGGCCCAGCCGCAGCGCAGTGAGATTCTGTCCCAGCTCGTCGTGGAGCTCGCGCGAGATGCGCGAGCGCTCGGCCTCGCGCACCGACTGGAGATAGGCTGACAGCTTGCGAAGCTGCGCGCGCGATTCGATCAATTCGCGCTCGGCGCGCTTGCGGTCGGTGATGTCGCGCGAGATGCCGACGGTGCCGATCAGCCTGCCGCGTGCATTGCGCACCGGCATTTTGATCGTCTCGTACCAGCGTAATTGGCCCCGCCGGTCGCGGCGCTGCTCCTCGTAGCGCTTGCGCCGCCCGGTCTCGAGCACCGCGCGGTCCGTGCGCAGGTATTTGTCGGCGAGCTCAGGGGGCCAGATGTCGGAAGGCAGCCGCCCGAGGATCTTGCGCTCGGGCACGCCGCAGGCCGCGACGTAGGCATCATTCACCGCGATATAGCGGCAGCTCGCGTCCTTGAGCCAAGCCTGGTCCGGAATGTTGTTGAGGATGGCCTTGCGCTGCGCGTCGTGCAGGCTGGCGCTGGCTGGTGCGCGTGGGCCCATCGAATCAGCCCGGCCGGGCATCCGCGGTGACGCCGATCAGCCTCGAGACGCGGATCGGAACATCGGCGCACTGCATGCCGGCCACGCGCTGCTGCAGCAGACTGTCGGCCATGGTCATCCGCGAGCGCAGGCGCACGTACTCGGCCCACGATGCGATGACGTAGCGCTCGACGAAGCGTCCTTCGTCCTCCAGGTCGCGGAAGACCCGCCAGCTCGTCGCACCATTGCGCCGCCGGGTCGGGCCCGCCTTCTGGATTGCGCTGAAGAAGGCGTCGCGCTTCTCAGGGTCGATCCGGTATTCGAGCTGGATCAGCACCGGGCCGTCGTCGGGCAGGGGCTCGTCGGCGACCGCGAGGTCGGGCAACCGCGTGCCGGGCACGATGTCCGCTTCCCGTCCCATCTCGACGCGAACGCGCCGGTACGCCCACTGCAGCAGCATCACCGCGGTCGCCGATGCTCCGAGTGCCCAGCGCGTTCCCGCTGCCGATGCGATCGCCCCCCAGAACGCGCTGCCGATCGCGAGGCAGCCCTGCGTCGCGACGATATTCATCGACAACGCGCGCGCGCGCACCCACGCCGGCGCGCTGCTCTGCGTTCCCGCCGACAGGCTGGTGAAGACATACACCCAGGCCATGCCGGCGCAGCCCGCACCGACCAGCGCCAGCACCGTCGTCCCGGTCAGCGCGACGATTACGATCGCCAGCGCCCACAGCAGCACGCCCGAGGTAACGACGCTGTTCATCGATTGCCGGTGCAGTGCGCCCGGGATCGACGTCGCGCCGAGGATCGCGCCCGCGCCGAAGCTCGCAGACAGCAGGCCGAAACCGCCGGCGCCGAGCCCCAACTGGTCACGCGCGATCACCGGCAGCAGCGCCCAGAACGCGCTCGCGCAGGCGCTGAAGGCGAGATTGCGGACGATCAGCGCGCGCATCGGCGCCGAGTAGCGGACGAAGCGCACGCCGCTCATTACGCCGGACAGAAGCCGCTCGGGCACGCCCGGCAGCGCGATCTGGCGCGCGGGCGCGCGGCGCATGGCGACGAACATCGGCACGAAGCAGAACGCGCCGATCACGAGCGCACTGCCCGAGCTCACGCTCGCCGCGATCACGCCTGCGAGTGCGGGCCCCACCGCGCGGGCGACGTTGAACGCGACCGAACCCAAGCGCCACTGCGCGCGCGAGCTCGTCGCGCGACACCAGTTCGTTGATGCTCGCCTGCTGCGCCGGCAGGTAGAACGTGAAGCCGGTGCCGACGAGGAAGGTCAGAAACAACAGCGCGCCCGGCCCGACGATGCCCGGTGAGCGCGGCGAGGCCCAGCAAGAGGCTCGCGCCGAACAGGACCACCTGCGTGACCTGGATCACCCGGCGCCGGTCGATGATGTCCGCGAGCGTGCCGGAGATCAGCCCGAACGCGAGTGTCGGCGCCGTGCTTGCGGTCTGCACGAGCGCCACCATCAGCGCCGACGTCGTCAGCGTGGCCATCAACCACGCCGCGATCGTCGCCTGCATCGTGTAGCCCAGCGCCGCGCCGATCGAGCCGACGTAAAAAGCGCGGAACACCGCGTTCTGGAGCGGCGACCCCTCGAACGTCCGGACAACGAAAGCGGGCAGGCGGGCGCTCACGACACGAAGTTTAGCCCGCGGCGGCGCGCGGGCCCGCCCCCGCGCCGCCGGCGCCAGACGTGCCGGGTCAGAACGTCATGTCATCGATCGCGGTCAGGGTGACTGCCTTGCTGACGAGCGGCGCGTTTGCGAGGTGCCACGCGACGTACTGATCGACATAGGGGATCTCCCCCGACATCCCGTCGACCGGAACGATGACCTTGAAGCCGAGCATCGCCGCGGCGCTTGCCGTGTACAGCACGGCGCCGCTTGCGCCGGTGCCGACGACAATAACCGTCT